>NZ_JAJAQI010000014.1 GCF_020523605.1 Roseicella aerolata
AGGCCTGCCCGCGACGCCACGCCATCGAAGCCTCCAGCCCAAGCTGGACACCTACGAATCACACCACCTCGCGCCGCAGCCAATCACAAGCCGATTCCAGCCAGGGCTACTCGGGTCTAACGCCCCGCCGCGAGCTGGCGGTTCTCCAGCCGGCTCAGCAGCCGCACCACCGGCCAGAGCAGCAGGAAGTAGATCACCGCCGCGGCCATGATCGGCGTCGCGTTATAGGTGACGCTCTGCGCCTGCCGCGCCTGGAAGAGCAGTTCGGGCATCGCCACCACGCTGGCGATGGAGGTGAGCTTCACCACCTCCAGCGTGTTGCTGATCAGGTCCGGCAGCACGTTCCGCACGGCCTGGGGCAGGATCACATGGGCCATGGCCTGGCCGCGGGTCAGGCCCGTGCTGCGCGCCGCCTCCATCTGGCCCCGCGGCACGCTCTCGATGCCCGCCCGCAGGATTTCCCCGTAATAGGCGCCGGTATTGAGGAAGAAGCCGATCGCCACCGCGCCGAGCGCCGAGACCTCCAGCCCCGCGAAAGGCAGGCCGGCATAGACGAAGACCAGCAGCACCAGCGGCGGCAGGGCGCGGAACAGGTCGACCCAGGCCATCAGCGGCCAGCGCACCAGCGGGTGGCGCACGGTGGAGAGCAGCGCGAGGATGACGCCGCCGAGCAGGCCGAGCGGCACCACCACGGCGGAGAGCAGCAGGGTCATCTGGAAGCCCTGCCAGAGGATCGGCCAGGCCTGCTCCAGGATCTCGAGCGAGAAGAAGGCGGTCAGGAAATCGTCCAGCGTGATCTCCATCGCCTTACCTCTTCCACGCGAAGCGCGTCTCGATCCAGCGGCCCGCGATCACCACCGGGAAGAACAACACGATATAGGCGACGGCGCCGAGGGTCAGCGGCGTCGGGTTGAAGGAGAAGGAGACACCCGCCTGCGCCGCGCCCAGGATCTCCGAGACCGCGACGACGGAGCCGAGCGCGGTGCCCTTGGTGATGGCGATGGTGCGGTTGGTCAGCGGCGGGATCACCATGCGCACCGCCTGCGGCAGGATGACGTGGCCGAGGGTCTGGAGGAAGGAGAGGCCGGTCGAGCGCGCCGCTTCCCACTGACCGCGCGGCGTCGCGGTGATGCCGGCCCAGAAGATCTCCTCGGCGAAGGCCATCAGCACGAGGGAGAGCGAGAGCCAGGTGGCGGCGAAGCCCGAGAGCTGCAGGCCCGCCGCCGGCAGGCCGAAATAAAGCAGGGCGATGATCACGAGCGGCGGCAGGGCGCGGAACAGATCGACCGTGAAGACGATCAGCCAGGTCAGCGGCCGGATGCCCAGGCTCCGCAGCACCGCCAGCGCCAGCCCGGCCGCGAGCCCGGTCGCGATGATGCAGAGCGCGAGCAGGATGGTCAGCCAGAAGCCGTCGATGATCCTCGGCAGGTATTCCCAGGCCACCTTCGCGTTGAAGAAGGAGTCGAGGAAGCGGTCCCAGCCGCTCATGCCGCGATGCCCTTGCAACGAAACCGCCCGCGGGTGCAGACCTGCGGGACCTTGCCATGGAAGCCCATGCGATGACCTTGTCCGGACGCGCCACCCTGCCGCTGCTGGCCCTGCTGATGCTGGCCGCCTTCGGCCCGCCACCGGAGGCGGAGCGCGCCATCCCCGGCGGCAGGCCGGGCTTCATCAGCGATGGCGCCAGCGGCTGCTGGATCTGGGTCGGCGGCCTGCCCGCCTCGGCCGAAGCCGTGACCGGCCACTGGACCGGCGCCTGTCCGGAAGGCCCGGCCGAGGGCGAGGGCCGCGCCGTGACGACCTGGCGCGAGGAGGGGCAGGAGAAGCAGATGGTCTATGAGGGCCCGCTCCGCCGCGGCAAGGCGGAGGGGCGCGGCCGGCTCTCGCATTACGAGAGCGGCCAGCTCCGGGTGCAGGAGGAAGGGGAGTACCGGGACGACTATTTCACCGGCGGCCGCTTCACCATTCCCGCGGCAGGCCTGGTCTATGAGGGTGGCTGGTTCCGGGACGGCCCGCACGGCCAGGGCCGGCTGATAGTGAACGGCCGGACCTTCGAGGGGCGGTGGGAGCTGGGCTGCCTCGATACGGGCGGCGCCTGGATCGCCTTCACCCGCCCGCCGAAGAGCTGCGCCGACCAGGCGACCTGACGGCATGCTCAGTGCCGCTCGATCTGGCCGATGAAGGCGCGCGTCCGCTCATGCCGCGGCGCGCCGAAGATCTGCGCGGGCGGCCCTTCCTCCACGATCCGGCCATCGGCCATGAACACCACGCGGTCGGCGGCGGCCTTGGCGAAGGCCATCTCGTGGCTGACCACCACCATGGTCATCCCGTCCTCCCGCAATTCCCGCATCACCGCCAGCACGCCGCCCACCAGTTCGGGGTCCAGCGCCGAGGTCGGCTCGTCGAACAGCATCACCCGGGGCTCCAGCGCGATGGCGCGGGCGATCGCCACGCGCTGCTGCTGCCCGCCGGAGAGCTGGCCGGGATAATGGTCCGCCCGGTCCGCGAGGTGCACGCGCTCCAGCGCCGCGAGGGCGCGCGCCTCGGCCTCCGCCTTTCCCTTGCCCTGCACCTTGCGCAGCGCCAGCGCGACATTCCCGAGCGCGGTCATGTGCGGGTAGAGGTTGAAGGACTGGAAGACCATCCCGATGCGCTGGCGCGCCTTGTTGATGTCGGTCTTGCGGTCCAGCAGGTCGATGCCGTCCACCATGATGGAACCGGAGGAGGGCTCCTCCAGCCGGTTCAGGCAGCGCAGCAGTGTCGATTTGCCGGAGCCGCTGGGGCCGATGACGAAGACCAGCTCCCGCTCGGCCACCACCAGGTCCACGCCCTTCAGGACATGGAGCTGGCCGAAATGCTTGTGGATGCCGCGCGCCTCGACGATGGGGCGCGCCGTTGGCCCGGTCACGGGGCGCGCGTCAGCCTGCGCCAGGCTCACGAACAGGCCGCGGTGTTCGGCGTCGCATCGTAGCCGGGCAGGCCGGGCGGGCCGAAGCCGGGGAAGACGACGCGCTCGGCATCATCCTCCTTCGGCTCGGCGCCGAACCACTTCTTCGACAGGGCGGCGATGGTGCCGTCCTTCTTCAGGCATTCGATCACCTGCTCCATCTGGTTGCGCGCCGCGGCGCTGTCCTGCCGGAAGGGGGTACCCCAGTGCAGCCGCGTCCCCGGCAGCACGAAATCCGCCACGTATTGCGGGCTGCGGGTCGCGCTGTACTTCACCACGGTGTTGCCGGAGAGGTTGGCATAGGCCCGCCCCTGGATCACCGCCTGCGCCGCATCCGCCTGGCTGTCGAAGGCCAGCAGCGTCAGGTTCAGCCGCTCGGCATTGCGGGTCACCCATTGCTCATAGGGCGTGCCCTTGTTGACGCTGATCGCCTTGCCGCGCAGATCCTCCTCGGACTTGATGGGCGGCGTGCCGCGGCGGATGCCGAATTGCAGCTCGGTCCAGAGATAGCCCTCGGTGAAGAGCAGGTTCGCCGCCCGTTCCGGCGTCACCGTGGTGGGGGCGCAGAGGAAGTCGTAGCGCCCGGCATTCATCGCCGGGATCAGGCCGGAGAAGCTGGCCGAGGTGATCTCGACCGGCCGGCCCATCCTCTTCCCGATGGCGTCGAACAGGTCGATCTGGAAGCCCTGCACCCCGCCCTGCAGGCTGGGGAAGGCATGCGGCGCGAAGGTGCCGTCCACCCCGCAGCGCAGCGGCGGCTGGCCGGAGCCGGTGGCACCCACCGTGATGGTCTGCGCGGCGGCGGCCGTTGCCAGGCCGGCGGAGAGCGAGAGGGCGGCAAGCAGCAGGCGCATGTCGTTTGGGCTCCGGCAGGGCGGGTGATGCGGCGGCAGGTTCCCGCATCCGTCCCGGGGGCGCAACCGGGCGGGGATGGGCGCATGGGCAGTCCGGCACCTGCCACTGCCCGCGCCTTGGGCGGGTTCGCGCCGGCCTGCCCAGGGCCTCGGCAGGCCCGCATCCCCCTCCCTGCCATGAAATCGCCTCAGCCTTTCCCCCTTCGCGCCAAGTCCCGGGTGTTCAAGGGGGGCACGGGCGCTTCGCCCGGGCCGGGAAGCCAAGGGAACCTCGCCGCCATGCAACGCATCGCCTGCACGCTGATCGGGAGCGCACTGACGCTGATCACCGCCCTCGTCGGGCTGCTGCTGAGCGATGCGCTCGCCCCGGGACGGGTGCCGCCCATGCTGGCCTTCTGGGGCGCCTGCGGGTCCGGCGCGCTGCTGATCGCGGGCCTTGCCCTGCTGGAATTCGGCCCGCGCGAGGCCGTGCGCCGCACGGTTGGCTAAGGCCGCGGCGCCCGCCCACCTCCAGGCCCGCCTCAGGCGGGCGGGCCTGCCCTTGATCCGGCACGCGGCCGGCCGGCACCGCGGCGCGGCGCCGGGCCGCCTGCGTCACGCCCGGCAGGAGCCGGGCATTCCGCCGCCCGGCCTCAGAAGGCGAGCTGGCTGCGCAGCCCGATAGTGTGGAAGCGCTCGCCGATCTGGGTCGTCCCCGCCGCGTTCAGCCGGTCCACATTCACGATGTTCCAGTTCAGCACGAAGCGCAGGTAGTTGTTGGGGTACCAGGAGAGCGAGGTGCCGATGATCTCCTGCCGCCCGCCGAAGACGCCGCCGGTCGCCGCCTGTGGCCGGCCGCGCGTCACCCGGTCGTTCAGGTCGGCGAGGCTCCAGCGCAGCGCCAGCTCCCAGGCGCCGGCCCCCCCGCCCTGCAGGCTGAAGGGATTGGCCGGATCCGGCCGGCGGAAGGCGGCGCTGCTGGTGCTGTAGCGGCGCGGCTCGCCGGTGATCACCCAGCTCGCCTCGACATAGCCGCCCTCGAACGCCAGGTCCGGGCGCGGCGAGGTCCCGGACTCGGACTGGTCCACGCCGATCCGCACATACTCGCCCTGCAGCAGGAAATTCCGCCAGCGCAGGCCGAATTCGGGGCCGACGGTCCAGGCGCCGTCGGCCGGCAGCCCGCCGGTGTCGATCAGCCGGGTCTGGTCGATGCGCCATTCCGGCCGGTCCCGCAGCCGCAGCGACTGCCCCTCGGAATCGCGCCGGATGTCGAAGGCGTAGGAGCCGGTGACGCCGAGATGCAGGTCGGCATCGTCATCCGTCCAGGGCCGGCCGGCGACGCGCAGCATGGCGCCGGTCTGCCCCGTGGTCGCCTGGCTGTCCTCGTTCGAGCCGTAGGAATCGCCGGTCAGATAGGCGGAGGCGAACCAGCGCTCCGCCGCCCAGCGCCCGCCGATGACGGCGCGCGCATCGCCGGCGGCGATGTTGCGGGCGATCTCGATGATGCTCGGCCGCTCCAGCATCAGGAAATCGTTCGAGCTCATCGCATCGCCGAGCCCGAAATGCGGCTTGTAGTAGCCGAGGGTCAGCGTGAGCGGCCGGACCGGCGACCAGTTGAAATTCGCCTCGTAAAGCGTCGGCGTGCCGTCCGGGGAGCCGCCGAAATCCGGCGTGAGGTTGAGCTGGAAGTCGTCATAGCGGAAGCCGAAGAGCAGCCTGCCGCGGCGGAGATTCTGGCCGAAGGTGTCCAGCCGCTCGCCCGGGCTGTCCGCCGCGCCCGGCTGGCCCTGGATGGCGCCGCCGACATCCCACTGGACCTGCCCGCCCATGAAGGCCTGGAAGCGGCCATCGGCCGAGCTGATGGTCGGCCTGCCATCGCGGAAAGCCAGGCGGACCTGATCGGGCGGCGGCGCCTCGGTCAGGCGCGGCGGCGGCGGGGTGGTGTCGAGCCGGCGCTGCGCCGCCTGCGCCTCGCTGCGGGCCTGCGCCGCCTCCTGCCGCGCGGCGCGGGCTTCCGTCTCGCGCGCCTGCATGTCGCGGCGCATGCGGGTCAGCTCGCCCTGCAGGGCGCGGATCTGCCGCTCGATCGCCTCCATCCGGGCGGCATCCTGCGCCCGGGCCGGGGGGGCGCCGAGGGCAAGGACCAGGCCGAGGCCGCCGAGGGCGATCCCCGCCGGGATCCGGTGCGCGATGCTGGCCATGGAACACTCCCCCTTCCTGCGCGTGGCGGAAGCCGGTTCTGCCCGCCCGCTGGCGCTTCCGCAGGCGGCGAACGCAGTCGTTTCCGTGACTTTGCATGCGCGGCATGGGTGGCGAGGCGCGACGGGTTCACCTCAGCGCGAGGAGAGCCTCCCCTGCACATCGGGGCGGAACCGCCTGGGCATTCCGCAACCAGCGGGCGACAGCCATTATCCATGCCATGGCACGAATGTCACAGCCGGCGCGCCTCGCGGGCCAGGGTGTCGCCTCCCGCCGCTGTGTCGGCGCCGGGCCGCGATCCGCGCGATGCTGTCCCGGCCGGCCGCAGGCCCATGGCGCGCGGCCGGGCGGGAAGGGAAATTTCAGCCATGCAGCATGAAGCCTCCACCCTCGTGGAAGCCCCGCCGGACAGCATCCCCTACACCGAACATGGCGACGGGCCGGGCGTGCTCGGCGGCCAGCAGACCGCCGGCAACCAGTCCCTGCCCCGGGGGCTCAGCGACGTCATCCGGGACAGGGGCATCAGCCCCGGCGACATCTTCCTCACCCTCCTGGGCGATGCCGATGTGCTCTGGGACCGGGCGGCGGGGGGCCATGACAGCCTCTCGGGCCCCGGCGGCACCTCCGTCCTCATCGGCGATGCGCAACTGATGCTGGACTTCGCCACGGGCGGCCGGGACGTGCTGCGGGCGAGCGGCAATTTCATCACGGCCTTCGGCGATGCCGAGATCATGGCGGACGACACCAGGGGCGGGAATGACGACCTGCTCGGCGGCGCCGGCCTCAGCGCGCGCGGGGCCGCGGTCAACGAATTGTACGGGGATGCCTGGCTCATGACCGGCCGCGCCACGGGCGGGAACGACCTGGTCACCGGCGGCGGCTCCTATCCCGGCAGCACGAACAGCCTGTATGGCGACGCCGGGATCCTGGCGGGCGAGGCGCGGGGCGGCAACGACACGCTGGTCAGCGGCACCAATGCCGACAACGACATGTGGGGCGATGCCGCAATCATCGCCGGGGAGGGCGTGACGACGGGCCGCGACGTCTTCGTCATCAGCCCCTTCAGCCAGGCGAACCGCATCCATGACTTCGAGCAGGGCCAGGACCGGATCGACCTGACCGGCTATGCCAGCCAGGGCATCCGCGGCTTCGCGGACCTGCAGCCGAAGATCCAGGTGACCGAGTCCGGCAGCTTCATCCTCTTCAGCCGCACGGAGAGTGGGCCGCCGAGCCCGGTGGTTGAGAACACCCTCACCGTGCTCGACCTCTCCACCCTGACGGCCGCGGACTTCCTCTTCGGCTGAGCCGCGGCCGGGCATCCTTCCTGGGGGCGGCGTCACGCTGCGGGGCGTGCGCGCCCCCTCGGAGACCCGCGCTACCCGGCCTCGGGGTAGAGTCCGCGCAGCCCGGCCTCGGAGGCGTCGCAGCGCCCTCGCTCAGTGATCAGGCCGGTGACGAGGCGGGCCGGCGTCACGTCGAAGGCCGGGTTGGCGGCCGGGCTGCCCTCCGCCGCGACGCGGATGGTCTCCAGCCGGCCATCTGCGGTGCGGCCGGTCAGGTCCGTCACCTCCGCCTCGGCCCGCTCCTCGATCGGGATCTCGGCGACGCCGTCCCCGACGCGCCAGTCGATGGTGGAATGCGGCAGCGCCACCCAGAAGGGCACGCCGTTGTCCCGCGCCGCCAGCGCCTTCAGATAGGTGCCGATCTTGTTGGCGACGTCCCCCGTCCGGGTCACCCGGTCGGTGCCGACGATGCAGAGATCGACCTCGCCATGCTGCATCAGGTGGCCGCCGGCATTGTCGGCGATGACGGTATGCGCCACGCCGTGCTTGCCGAGTTCGAAGGCGGTCAGCGCGGCGCCCTGGTTGCGCGGCCGGGTCTCATCCACCCAGACATGCACCGGGATGCCCTCGTCATGCGCCTGGTAGATGGGGGAGAGGGCGGTGCCGTAATCCACCGTCGCCAGCCAGCCGGCATTGCAATGCGTCAGGACGTTCACCCTCTCGCCCGGCTTCCTCGCCGCGATTTCCCGCAGCAGGGGCAGGCCGTGCTCGCCGATGCGGCGGCAGGTCTCGGCATCATCGTCGGCGATCGCCTGGGCCTCGGCATAGGCGGCCGCCACGCGCTCGCCCGCCGGCAGGTTGTGCAGCCGGGCGCGCATGCGGTCCAGCGCCCAGCGCAGGTTGATGGCGGTGGGGCGGGTCTCGCCCAGCATCGCCACCACCCGGTTGAGGCTCTCGGTGGAGGCATCGGCGCGCAGGGCCAGGGCGACGCCATAGGCCGCGACCGCGCCGATCAGCGGCGCGCCGCGCACCTGCATGGAGCGGATGGCATGCGCCACCTGCTGCGCATCGGTCAGGCGGAGGATGTCGAGCTGCCAGGGCAGCTTCGTCTGGTCGAGGATGCGGACGGACCAGCCATCCGCATCCACCCAGACGCTGCGATAGGGGGTGCCGTCGATCTTCATGGGGCCCCAGATGCGGCGGGCGGGGCGGAAAGTAAACCGCCCGGGGCGCGGCGCCCAAGCGGGGCGGCGGGCCGGCCTGACCGGCGCCCGGGCCGAAGCGCCGGCCATTGCAGAACCGGATGGCATGCGGGGCGCGCGCCGCAATCGCCGGCCCGGCCGTCTCCTGCCAGCGGCATGGCTGTTCCATTCATGCCGGACGCCGGAACGGGCGCCGCCGCAACTGCGGCATCGCCGGGGTTTGCGGGGCAGACCGCCCGGCGATCGGGGGGACCGTCGATGGGCTGCCATCCACGGCCCCAGGCCTCAGTCCAGCAGCAGCCGCATGCCCGGATCGCCCTTCGCCATGGCCCGCCGATAGGCCTCCCGCCCGCCGATCCGTTGCAGATAGGCGCGGATGGCGGGGTAGGGCGTGACATCCACCGGGTGGAAATAGCGCATGGTGGTCAGGGTGAAGCCGATCATGATGTCGGCTGCGGTGAATTCCTGCCCCGCCAGCCAGGGCACGGCTGCCAGCCGGGACTCGACCAGCCCGAGCGCGCGGTCCAGCCGCCCCTGCATCGCCTGCCGCACCGGATTGTCCGCCGGCAGGTTCAGCCGGCCGAGGATCATCATCCGGCCCATGGCAGGCTGCAGCGTGCCGTTGGTGAAATGGAACCAGTAGAGGTAGTCGGCGAAGGCCGGGTGCTGCGGGCCGGGCGCCAGCCGCCCGCCGCCATGCCTCGCCAGGATGTATTCCATGATCGCGGCGGATTCGGCCAGCACCAGCCCGTCCTCGGTGATCACCGGGGCGGCGCCGATCGGGTGCAGCGCCTTCAGCTCCGGCGGCGACAGGATGGTCACCGGGTCGCGCGTGTAGTGTCGCAGCGCATAGGGGATGCCCAGTTCCTCGCAGAGCCAGACGATCCGCTCCGACTGGGACTTGCCCAGGTGATGCACGGTGAGCATGGCCTTTCCCCTCCCGGCGGGCGGGCCGCGCCGCGCCGCCGCCCTGCATCGGCCGGAATCACGCCCGGCGCAACCGGCCGGCGCGGCAGGCGTGCCGCAGCGGGCCGGTTTTCGCGTGTTGCGCGCAAGCTCTGCTTGCGCTCCTGCCGCCGCCGGGCGATGCCGTGGCCCGTGGGGCGGCCGCGCCTGCCGTCCCGGCCCTGTAGCAGAGAGAATGTCCTATGAAGATCGCGCCGGCTGCCGTCCTGGCCCTTGCCGTCCTCGTGGCCGCCTGTTCGGATTCCGCGGAGAATGCCGCGACCAGCGGCGCCGCCGCCGGCCAGGCCGGCCTCGCCGGCTCGGCGCTGCCCGGCGGCGGCCAGCGCGGCGCGGCCCGCCCCGGCTCGCAGGAGGACCTGGCCGCGACCGTGGGGGACCGCGTCTTCTTCGGGACCGACAGTGCGACCATCGGCGCCGACCAGCGCCCAACCCTGCAGCGCCAGGCCCAGTGGCTGGCCCAGTACCGGCAGGTGCAGGTGACCGTCGAGGGCCATGCCGATGAGCGCGGCACCCGCGAGTACAACCTGGCGCTCGGCCAGCGCCGCGCCAATGCGGCGCGGGACCAGCTCGTGACCAACGGCGTGGCCGGCTCGCGCATCCAGACCATCAGCTACGGCAAGGACCGCCCGGCCGAGCTCGGCTCGGACGAGCAGGCCTGGGCGCAGAACCGCCGGGCGGTCACCGTCGTCCGCTGAGGCGGTTCGCGCCCGGGCGTCGCCGTCCGGGCGCGTGAGGCCGCCTCATGCCCGCAGCCCGGTGGCGGAGCTTCGGCCGGCTGCGGGCGCAATCCGCTGCTATGCGGGGGCCGGGGCGTCGAGGCCCGGCCCGCCTGCCCTGCCACGCCGACCTTGGCACGCCGACCTTGGCACGCCGACCTTGGCACGCCGACCTTGGCACGCCTGCGGCCCAGCCGCCTCGGCTGGTGGCCGCCCCGGCCGGGCCGGGCGTGGTCTCCGGCGATGGCGGCAGCAGCGCCGCCGGGTCCGGCATCGCGCACCCCCCCTGCCCTGGCGCGCGCCTTGCTACCCTGTCCATGCCGTCCGGAGCCCAGCCACGCATGCCCCCACCCCCCTTCGTCCAGGTCGAGCAGGTTTCCATGCGCTATGGCGGCCTGGAGGGGACGCTCGCCCTCCAGGCCGCCGACCTTGCCGTGGCGCGCGGGGAATTCGTGGCGGTGGTCGGCCCCTCCGGCTGCGGCAAGTCCACCCTCATGCGCCTGGTCACCGGGCTGTGGCCCGCGACGGCCGGGCGCGTCACGGTGGATGGCCGGCCGGTCAGCGGCCCGGTCGCCATTGCCGGCATGGCCTTCCAGAACCCCACCCTGCTGCCCTGGCGGAGCATCCTCGACAACGTCATGCTGCCGCTCGAGGTGGTGGAGCCGCATCGCCGCCAGCTGCGGCGGGAGCGAGCGCGCTACGAGGCGGAGGCGCGGGAGCTGCTGGCGCAGGTCGGCCTCGCGGGGTTCGAGCAGAAATACCCCTGGCAGCTCTCGGGCGGCATGCAGCAGCGCGCCAGCCTCTGCCGCGCGCTGATCCACCGACCGGCGTTGCTGATGCTGGACGAACCCTTCGGCGCGCTCGACATCTTCACGCGGGAGGATCTCTGGGCGGTGCTGCAGGAGGTATGGATGGCGCGCCGGCCCACCGTCATCCTGGTCACCCATGATCTGCGCGAGGCGGCCTATCTGGCCGACCGCGTGCTGGTCATGTCCGCCCGCCCCGGCCGGATCATCGCGGAGCGGGAGGTGGGCTTCCAGCGACCCCGCCGGCTGGAGGACACCTACGCGCCGGAATTCCAGGCGCTGGTGCATGAGTTGCGGGACCATATCGCGGCCGCCCGCGAGGAAGGGCCGGATGCGGCGCGGCGGGAGGCGGCCGATGTCCGCTGACCCTGCCCTCGCCCGGGCCCGCCGGCGCCGGCGGGTGGAGGCGGCGCTGCCCTGGCTCGTCACCCTCGCCGCCTTCCTGCTCTGGGAGGGAGGGGTGCGGATCCTCGGCGTGGCGGAGTTCATCCTGCCCGCCCCCAGCGCGGTGGCGCTGAGCATCCAGAAATGGTGGTGGCCGATCCTGGAGAATGCCGGGCAGACGCTGTTCACCACCGTGCTCGGCTTCCTGCTGGCCGTCGCCTTCGGCCTGGCGCTCGGCGTCGCCATCGGCTCCTCCACGCTGCTCTATCGCGGCCTCTACCCGCTGCTGATCGCCTTCAACTCCGTCCCCAAGGTGGCGGTGGTGCCGGTGCTGGTGATCTGGTTCGGCATCGGCACCTGGCCGGCCGTCATCACCGCCTTCCTGATCAGCTTCTTCCCCATCGTGGTGAATGTCGCGACCGGCATCGCCACCGTGGAGCCGGAGTTGAAGGACGTGCTGCGGGCGCTCGGCGCGAAGCAGACGGACATCATCCGCAAGGTCGGGCTGCCGCGGGCGATGCCCTATTTCTTCGCCTCGCTGAAGGTCGCGATCACCACCGCTTTCGTCGGCTCCATCATCGCGGAGACGGTCGCGGCGAATGCCGGCATCGGCCACCTGATGATCGTCGCCTCCTCCCGCTTCGACGTGCCGCTGGTCTTCGCCGGGCTGGTGGTGACAGGCGTGATGGGCGTGCTGATGTATGCGGTCGCGGCGGCGATCGAGCGGCGCACCACCGGCTGGGCGATGCGCGGGCAGGACGGGACGGGGCTGGCGGTCGGGGGCTGACCCGCCCTCACCGCCCGGCAAGCGCCGCCAGGATGAAGCCCAGCACGCGGTCCGCCGCGACTTCCGTGGTCCGCGCATCCGGCTGGGACCAGGCACGGCGGCCGTTGCCGGCGGGGTGCGGCAGCAGCACCGCACCGCCCGGCCGCACCATGGCATAGGCGTCCCAGCCATAGCCGGCGCCGGCCAGCACGCGGTGGCGCACCTCCCGCTGTGCCGGGAAGGCGCCGGCCACTGCGGCGCAGGCGCCCGGGTCGTTGGCCGCGTCCTCGTCGCCATGCAGCAGCAGGATGCGCGGCGCGCCGCCGACCCGCCGCGCCGCCCCGGCCAGCACGGCGTCGCAGCCCGGATAGAGCAGCACGAGCGCCGCGACGGGCCCGCCGGCGGCGAGGCCCGGCAGGATGCGGCGCGCCCCCTCCCCCAGCGCCATGAGCGCGACCTGCCGGGCATCCAGCCGCGGATCGGCGGCGATCGCGGCCAGTAGCGGCGCCAAAGGCGGGCCGGAGGGCGGCAGGCCGCCATTCTCCGGGTCCTCGCCGCCCGGAAGTTCCAGCAGCGCGATGCCGTTTTCCAGCAGGCGCCGGCCATAGAGTTCGGTGCGCGGTCCCGGGCCGTCGGCATCCGGCAGCAGCAGGACGACGGGCATGGGGCGGTCCGGGCTGCGCCGCGGCGGCAGGGTCAGCAGGGCGCTGTCCGCCCCGGTCAGCCCGACGACCTCGGTCGCATCGCCGCCATCGGGCGCCGCCCCCGCCCATGCCGGCGGGCCGCACAGGACAAGGACAGGGGCCATGAGGGCCAGCCATGTCCGGCGCCAGGATCGGGGCTGGCATTGCATCGGACCGCCTCCGAGCGTCATCGTGCGCCGCAAGACTGGGGAACCGAAGCGGTAGCGACTGTGCCGCGGATCACATCGCGGGATCGTGCTCGGGCCGCATGCAGGGGCCGGAGCCGCGCGGTGGTCCACATGCCCACCCCTACCGTGCCCGGTTGACGCGGCGCCGCGCGCGGCCGGAGAAGGACCCATGACCCGCGCGCTTCGCCTCGGCATGCTCACCCCCTCCTCCAACACCGTGCTGGAGCCGCTGACGGCCGCCATGCTCGCCGACCTGCCCGGCGCATCGGCGCATTTCGCCCGCTTCCGGGTGGTGGCGATCGATCTCGGCGAGGGCTCGCGCGCGCAGTTCGACCTCTCGCCGGTGCTGGCGGCGGCGGAGCTGCTGGCGGATGCGAAGGTGCATGCCATTTGCTGGAACGGCACCAGCGGCTCCTGGCTCGGCCTCGACCAGGACCGCACATTGTGCGAGGCGATCACGGCACGCACCGGCATCCCGGCGACCACCGCGACGCTGGCTCTGCTGCGCGCCTTCGCCGCCCTGGGCGCGCGGCGGATCGGCCTCGTCACCCCCTATCTCGCGGAGGTGCAGCAGGCGATCGCCGCGCGCTTCGCGGAGCAGGGCCTGCAATGCGTCGCCGAGCGGCACCTGGAGGATCCCGGCAACTACAGCTTCGCCGGGCATGACGAGGCGGTGGTCGCGCGGCTGGTGCGGGAGGTGGCGGCGGCGGGGCCGGAGGCGATCGCCATCCACTGCACCAATTTCCGCGGCGGCCGCATCGCCCCGGCGCTGGAGGCGGAGCTCGGCATCCCCGTGCTCGACAGCGTCGCGGTCTCCCTCTGGGGCGCGATCGGCGCGGCGGGGGCGGAGGCGGCGCCGCTGCGGGCGCATGGGCGGGTCTTCGGGCTGCGGTGGTAGACGGGCGGCCGCGGACATGGCGATGCCCGGGCCCACCGGGGGCATCGCCCCCGGGCGGAGGGTTGCCGGGGGGCGGAGCCTCCCCGCAACCCTCCGCCCGCGTCAGGCCGTCGCCTCGCCCGGCGCCCGCTTCGCCGTGGCAGGCGTCTTCGCCCTGCGCTCGAACAGGCCGGCGATGCCGCGCGGCAGGTAGAGCATGAACAGCACCAGCAGCAGGCCATAGACCAGTGGCGCGGCGCCGGTCAGTTCGGTGCCGAAGCCGATCCGCAGGCCTTCCTCCAGCCCGATGGTGATGGCGGCGCCGATGGTGGGACCGAGCGGCACATACATCCCGCCGGCGATGGCACCGAAGACGATCTGCAGCGAGATGCCGAGGCCGGCGAGCGATTCCGGGTTCAGGTACTGCCGGTACTGCGCCGTCAGCGCCCCCGCCAGCGCGGCCAGCGTCACGGAGATGACGGTGACCTTCAGCTTCTCCGCCGTCACCTTGATGCCGATGGAGGCGGCGGCGTCCTCATCCTCCGAGATCGCGGCCAGCGCCTTGGAGGCCATGGAGCGGTCGAGCATCCGCCAGGCGAGGAGTCCCCCCGCCCAGGCGATGAGGGCGACCCACCAGAAGCCGGCCTTGTCGAACTGCATGGCGAGGAAGGCGCCGCCTTCCGGCGCCTTGGCCGGCGTCATGCCGAGCGAGCCGCCGGTATGCTCGCGGAGCGCGACGATCAGGATGCGCACGATCTCGCCCGCCGCCAGCGTGACCAGGGCGAAATAGTGTCCGACCACCCGCAGCTTGAAGGCGGGGTAGGCGAGCAGCACGCCGGCGAGGATCGCGACCGCGACGCCGATGGGAATGCCGAGCCAGGGGGTCAGCCCCAGCTCGTTCCAGAGGATCGCCATGGTATAGGCGCCGGCGCCGAGGAAGGCGCCATGGCCGAAGGAGACCAGGCCGAACCGCCCCATCATCGCCCATCCCGTGCCGGCCAGCGCCGTCAGCAGCATGGTGATGAGGAGGTGCATGACATAGTCGGGCAGCGAGAGCAGCGGCACGGCGGCGAGCGCCGCGAACAGGGCCGCCGGCAGGGCAAGACCGTTCATCGCGCGAAGAGCCCTTTCGGCCGGAGGAACATGACGATGATGAAGAAGGCGAAGGCGACGACATAGGAGAACTCCGTCGTGCCCCAGAAGCCGCCGACTGAGATGATCAGCCCCATCAGGAAGGCCGCGAGGAACCCGCCCAGCATGTTGCCGAGCCCGCCCATGACGCAGATCATGAAGGTGATCGGCCCGAAGGAGAGGCCGACGAAGGGATGCACATCGAGCTGCACCACCAGCAGGCAGGCGGCGAGCCCGGCCAGCGCACCGCCGACCGCCGAGGCGATGAGGTAGATCTTCTGCGGATCGACGCCCATCAGCGGCATCACTTCGCGGTCGCGGGCGATGGCGCGGATGGCGGTGCCGACATAGGTGAATTTGAGGAAGGCCCACAGGATGCCGGCGCCCACCAGGGCCGCGATGAAGGCCGCGAGCTTGGTGCCGCTGACGAAGACCTCGCCCACCTCCATCGGCGGCATGTCCACGCCGAGCGAGCGGAAATCGGTGGAGAAGACCAGCGTCGCCGCGCCCTGCAGGAAAAAGAGCACGCCGCCCGTCGCCAGCACCTGGTTGATCGGCGGGGAGCTCAGCAGCGGCCGCACCACGATCAGGTGCAGCAGCAGGCCGAGCACGGCGATGGCCGGCAGGCAGGCGGCGAAGGCGAGGCCGAGCGGCCAGCCGGCCTGGGTGTAGAGGAACCACACCGTGTACATGCCGACCATGACCAGCTCCGCATAGCAGAGCCAGACCACGTCCACGACGCCGAAGACCAGGTTCAGGCCGAGCGCCGGCAGGGCGAAGACTCCGCCGAGCAAAATGCCGTTGACGAGGGCTTCGAGGAAGAACGGATCCATCGGAAATCCTTGTGTTGGATCGGCCGCTTCAGGGCTCCGGGCCGCGCCTTCCGCCGGCCGGATGATGAGTGGTTGGACCGGCCGATTCACGGCCTCGGACTGCGCCCTGCGCCGATCGGACGGGTCATGATCGGACCGGCCGATTCACGGCTTCGGGCTGCGCCCTGCGCCGATCGGACGGTCAATGCCCCCCGAGATAGCTGCGGCGGATGGCGGGATCCGCGGCGAGTTCGGCGCTGCGGCCCTCTGCCGCCACGCGCCCGGTCTCCAGCACATAGGCGCGGTCCACCACGCGCAGCACCTGCGCCACGTTCTGCTCGACGATCAGCACCGTCAGCCCCTCCTGCCGGATGCGCTTCACCAGTTCGAAGACCTGCTGCACGACGAGCGGCGCCAGGCCGGCCGAGGGCTCGTCCAGCAGCAGGATCTTCGGCCCCGACATCAGGGCACGGCCGATGGCGCACATCTGCTGCTCGCCGCCCGACAGGGTGCCCGCCAGCTGGTGCCGGCGCTGCTTCATGCGGGGGAAGAGCTCATAGACATGGTCGCGCCGCTTCTCGAAATGCGCCCGGGCCGATTTGGTGAAGGCGCCGACCTTCAGGTTCTCCTCCACCGTCAGGTGCGGGAAGAGCCGGCGGTTCTCCGGTACGTGCGCGATGCCCAGACCCGGCAGCTCATGCGGCGGCACCCTGGTCAGGTCCCGGTCGCCATAGCGCAGCGTGCCGGCGCGCGGCCGGATCAGGCCGGAGATGACGCGCAGCAGCGTGGTCTTGCCGGCGCCATTGGGTCCCACCACGCCCACCGCCTCGCCCGGCTCGACCCTCAGGCCAACGCCGAACAGCGCCTGGAAATCGCCATAGCCGGCCTGGATGCCGGAGAGTTCCAGCCTCGGGCCCGCATCGGGTTTCAGTGCCGCGCTCATGCCGCCCTCGATTCCGGTGGGCCGAGATAGACCTCGGCGACCCTGGCATCCTCCTGCGCTTCCTGCGGCGTGCCGCGGAAGATGACCGCGCCATGGTCGAGGACCACCACCCGGTCCACGACGGAGAGCAGCACGCCCATGATGTGCTCCACCCAGACGATGGTGATGCCGCGCTCGTCGCGGATGCGCTTCAGCATGTCGGCGGCCTGGCGCATCTCCCCGGCATCCAGCCCGCCGAGCGATTCATCGGCCAGCAGCAGCTTCGGCTGGGTCGCCAGCGCGCGCGCCAGTTCCAGCTTCTTGAGGCCGGCGGCGCCCAGCCCGTGGGTCGTCGCCTCCGGGTCGTCCGGCAATTGCGCAAGGCGCAGCGCGTCTCGCGCGCGCCGCTCCGCCTCCGCCCGGTCGATATGCCCGGCCGCGCCGTAATGCGCCGCGAGGGTCGCGTTCTCCAGCAGCGACAGCTTGCGGAAGGGGCGCGGGATCTGGAAGGTGCGGCCGATGCCGCGCCGGCAGGTCTCGTCGGCGGTGAGGCCGCCGATCTCCTCGCCGGCCAGCTTCACCGAGCCCGCGCTCGGCTTCAGCATGCCGGCGATGCAGTTGAAGGTGGTGGACTTGCCCGAGCCGTTCGGCCCGAGCAGCCCCAGGATCTCGCCCTGCGCCACGGTGAAGGAGACGGCGGCGACGGCCGTGAAGCCGCCGAAGCGTTTCGTCAGCTCCTCCACCTGCAGCAGCGGCGCGCCGCCGCCCGCCATGTCAGGACCGCAGCGCGTAGGCGTGGCCGGGCGGCAGCGGCAGCACCGGCGGCACGCCGATCGCGGTCGGCCAGATCACCCGCGACTTGGCGTTCTCGAACTGCATCACCACGGCGATGCTGCGGGCATTCTGGCCCGCCATGGCGGCGCCGGGCGGCTCGAATTTCACGCCATAGCCCTGGATGGTGCCGCCGACCGGGATATCCACCTCCAGCGCCGCCTCCCGCAGCGCATCCGCGCTCAACCCGCCGGTCTTGCGCACCGCCGGCTTCAGGACGTGCTCGAGGAAGATCCAGGTGTTGTTGAAGCCCATGGAGGCATGCGGCGGCAGGTCGCGCACCTGGTGCTTGGCGGCGAACTTGTCCACGAAGGTCTTGGCGAGGTCGCCGATGCCCGGCTGCAGCTTGGACCAGTCCAGCATCTGGGTCGCCGCCGGGTCCACATTGCACATGTGGTTCACATCGGCCCCGAAGGTGTCCCAGAGCCGGTCGATCTGCGACCAGCCCGCGCCATGGCCGATCAGCATGCGGAAGCGCAGGCCGCCCGACTTCGCCTGGCGCAGGAAGAGCGTGATGTCCGGATTGTAGCCCACCTGGAAGATGACATCCGGCCGCTCCCGCCGCAGCTTGGTCACCAGGGTCGAGAGATCCGGCGCGCTGGCGGAATACGCCTCCTTCAGCACGATCGGCATGCTGCGCTGCTTCGCATTGGCCTCGATCGCCGCGGCGACGCCGGTGCCGTAGGGCCCGTCCTCGTAGATGACGGCGAGCTTTACCTTGTCCGGCGCGATCCCGAGCTTCGACTGCGCATGCTCATGGATCATGGAGACCGAGCCCTCCCCGTACTGGTCGGAATGCACGGTCGGGCGGAAGACGTAGCGGTAGTTCTTGTCCTTCAGCACCGCGGTGGCGATCGCCGAGGTGATCCACATCATCTTCCGCTGCGCCTCGAACCGGCCGGAGAGCGGCACGGCATGGGCGGAGGAATAGATGCCCGTCACCACCTCCAGCCGCTCCTGCCCCAGCAGGCGCTCGGCCTCGTTGATCGCGACATCGGCCTTGCTCTGGCTGTCGGCCGTGACGGCGACGATCGGGCGGCCATCCACCCCGCCGCGCTCGTTGAAGAGCTCGATCGCCACCTCGGCGCCCTGGAAGAGCGGGACGGAGCCGGCGCCGGCGAAGGGGCCGGAGAGGTCGGTCATGACGCCGATCCGCAGCGGGTCGCCGCCGCGCGCCGGGCCGGTCTGGGCCCGCGCCGTGGCGGGCACCGTGGCGGCGAGGCCGAGCCCGGCCCCGGCCTGGAGGAGCGTGCGGCGCGAAGTCCCGTTGCTCTGCATCCTTGTCGTCCCTCTCTCCCATGGCCGCGCGCGGGGTTTTCCCCATCGGGATCGGCAGGACGGCGAAGCGACGGATGCATGGCGGGCGGCACGCGCGGTGCCGGTCTTTCCTGCGACGTCTCCCTCGCCGCGCCCTTGCAGCCGCGCAGCCCTTGGTGGAGAGCAGACGATGCCCGCGCCGGGCCGTCAAGCGGCAGCGGCGCGCGGCCGTCCTGCGCACGGAAATCCGGCGCGCCGGAGATCAGGCCTTGCGGAAGCGGGCGACGAAGAAGCCGTCCATGCCGCCGCGCTCCGCCCAGAGGTCCGGCCGCGTGCGCAGCGTGCCGGCCGGCGTCACCGCCGCGGCGAGGCCCGGCACCTCCTCGGCCCGCACCGGGTCCGGGATCAGGCCGAGCGCCTGCGCCGCGGCCAGATGCCCCTCCCCTTCCTCCGGCTGCAGGGAGCAGGTGGCAAAGACCAGCCGGCCACCGGGCGCGAGGCGCTTCGCGGCGGCCTCCAGCAGGCTGCGCTGCAGCCCGGCCGCGCTCGGCACATCCTTCGGGCGCTTGAGGTAGGGCACGTCCGGATGGCGGCGGATGGTGCCGGTCGCGGTGCAGGGCGCGTCCAGCAGGATGGCGTCGAACTGCGCGCCGCCGGCATCCCATTGCGCCGCATCCGCCACCACCAGCTCGGCCGGCAGCTTCAGGCGGTCCAGGTTCTCGCGCAGCCGCGCGGCGCGCTTCGGGTCGCGCTCCACCGCCCAGACCTGCGCGCCGGTCGCCGCCAATTGCGCGGTCTTGCCGCCGGGCGCGGCGCAGAGATCGGCTACGCGCTCCCCGGGCCGTGCCGCCAGCAGCCGCGCCGGCAGGGCGGCGGCGGCGTCCTGCACCCAGAAGGCGCCCTCGGCAAAGCCCGGCAGTTCGGTCACGCGCGTGCCGGCCGGGTAGCGCCAACCACCTGCCGGCAGTTCTTCCCCACCCTCCGGCGCCGCGGCACCGGGCTTCAGGCTGAGATCGAGCGGCGCCTCGACCCGGTGCGCCGCGGCGATGGCGCGCACCGCGGGGCCATAGGCGGCATGCCAGGCGGTCCAGAGCCAGCCCGGCGTGTCCAGCCGCTCGGCATCCAGCCCCTCCAGCGCTGCCGGCCCTGCCTCCGCCACCCGGCGCAGCACGGCATTCACCAGGCCCGCGAAGGGCGCCGGCACCAGGTCCACGGCGCTGCCCACCGCGGCGTGGGGCGGCGTGCCGAGCAGCAGGAGTTCGGCGGCGCCGATGCGCAGCGCATGGCGGACCGCGGGCGGCGGCTCGCGCCGCAGGAAGGGCTCCAGCACCGCGTCCAGCGAGCCCGCCCGGCGCAGCACCGCGGCGGCGATCCGGTGCCCCGCCGCCTTGTCGCGCGGGGAGAGGGCGGCGCCCGGCCGGGCCTCCCCCTTGCCCCGCACCTTGTGGGGCTTGCCGTCGGTCGGCAGGGCGTCCAGCGCCTCCTCGAGCGGGCGGTGGCGGACCAGGACGGCGTCGAGCAGGGCGGCGGCGGCGCGCCGGGCAGGGTTCTGCGGGGGATTGGCCATGAGGCCGCCGTTTATGGCCCGCGGGCCCCGCGCAGGCCAGAGCCGATCGCCGGCGGCGTCCAGGGCCCGGCACCCAGTGACCAAGGGCCTGAATCTGCTCAGAAAACAAGCAGATAGCGTGTTTTGCTTCTATCACCCGGCGACGAAACGCGCTATCGCGCGCCCCCATGCATATCCCGGCGCCGTCCAGCCCCGACCGCTCCCTCGGGGCCCTGCCTGATGCGCTCCAGCGCCGGCCGCGGCTCGCGCTGGTGCTGCTCTGCCTGGCTCTCTGGCTGCCGGGCTTCTTCAGCCTGCCCGCCACGGACCGCGACGAATCCCGCTTCGCCCAGGCGACCAGGCAGATGGTCGATACCGGCGACTATGTCCGCATCCGCGTCGGCGAGGAGGAGCGGAACAAGAAGCCGGCCGGCATCCACTGGCTGCAGGCCGGCTCGGTCCATCTGCTGGAAGCGACCGGGCTCGGCGAACGGGGCGACATCTGGGCCTATCGGGTGCCGAGCCTGCTCGGCGGCATCCTGGCGGTGCTGGCGACCTTCCACTGGGGTCGCTCGCTGGTCGGGCGGCGGGCGGCCTTCCTGGGCGCGGCCATGCTCGCCTCCTCCCTGGTGCTGGTGGCCGAGGCGCATATCGCCAAGACGGATGCGGCGCTGCTGGCGACGGTCGCGGCCATCATGGGCCTCTTCGCCCAGGCCTATCTGCGGCCGGAGCAGTTCACGGCGCGGCAGGCCGCCGGCTTCTGGCTCATCCTCGGCGCCAGCGTGCTGCTGAAGGGCCCGGTCGGGCCCATGGTGCCGCTGCTGGCCGGCGTCACGCTGGCCATCGCCGACAAGGGGGCACCCTGGCTGCGGGCGCTGCGCCCGGGCTGGGGCCTGCCGCTGATGGCCGCCGCCGCCGCCCCCTGGTTCATCGCCATCGGCCTCGCGACCGAAGGCCGCTTCTTCGAGCAGGCGGTGGGCGGCGACATGCTCTCCAAGATCGGCTCGGGGGAGGAGAAGCACTGGGGCCCACCCGGCTTCTACCTGCTGACCTTCGGCATCGCCGCCTTCCCGGGCGCCTGGATCGTGCTCTGCGCCCTGCCCACCGCCTGGCGGGAGCGGCTGCACCCGCCGACGCGCCTCCTGCTGGCCTGGGTGGTGCCATCCTGGCTGGTCTTCGAGGCCGTGCAGACCAAGCTGCCGCACTACACCCTGCCGCTCTACCCGCCGCTGATGCTGCTCGGCGCCGCCTGGGCCATGGACCCGCTTCGGCACCTGCCGCGGCGCTGGTGGCGCGGGGTCGCGGCGGCGGCGCTGATCCTCACGGCGCTCGGCCTGGTGCTGGCGGCGCAGGCGGCCGCCCTGTTCACCTTGCGGGACATGTTCGTGACCGGGCTGCTGATCGGCCCGCTCGCCGCCCTGCTGGTCCTCGTCCTGCTCCGCACCGCTTGGCGGGGTGAATGGGGCCGGGCCGGGCTGCTCGGCGCGCTGCTCGCCATCCCGCTCTATGCCGCCATCCTGGAAGGGCTGGTGCCGCGGCTGCAGCCGCTCTGGATCGCGCCGCGCCTGGCCGCGACGCTGGAAGCACGCGTGCCCGGCCTCACCTCCCGCGATTTCGGCATCACCAGCCATGCCGAGCCCTCGGTGCTGTTCGCGGTAGGGGGCGAGACCAGCCTGCTGCGCACAGGGGCGGATGCCGCCCGCTTCCTCGCGGCCGGGCCCGGCCGGGTGGTCGCGGTGGGCGACCGGGCGGAGAAGGATTTCCAGGCGGAAGCGAAGGCGTTGTCGCTTCCGCTCCAGGATATCGGTAATGTCACGGGCTTCAACTACACGCGTGGTCGCTGGGTCACGCTGATGCTCTTCAGGCAGGGGACATGATCGACTGGGCCACCAATCTCGTCGCCTCGGGCGGCCTGTTCGGCGTCTTCCTGCTGATGGTGGCGGAGAACCTCTTCCCGCCCATCCCGTCCGAGGTGGTGATGCCGCTGGCCGGCTTCGCCGCGGCGCGCGGGCAGATGTCGCTGGAGGGGGTGATCATCGCCGGCATTGCCGGCTCCCTCACCGGCAATGCGGTGTGGTTCGAACTGGCCCGCGCCTTCGGGACCGACCGGATGTACCGCATCCTCGACAAGCTGCACCGCTTCACCCGGCTGGGCCGTGAGGAGGTGGGCAAGGCGGAGCTGGCGCTGCGGCGCAACGGGCCGGCGGCGGTGTGCATCGCCCGCATGATGCCGGGCATCCGCACCGGCATCTCCATCCCGGCCGGGCTGGTCGCCCTGCCGCGGCGGGTCTTCTATCTCTGGACCGGGGTCGGGACGATGATCTGGACCGGCGGGCTGGCGGTGGCCGGCTATATGCTGGAGGACAGGTTCGACCTGGTGGAGCGCTGGGCCGGGCCGATCGGCCTGACCATCATGCTCGGCGTCTTCACGATGATCGGCTGGCAGGTCTGGAAGGCCAGGCGCGCCGGCTGATCCCGGCCGGGGAACCGCCGCCTGTCATGGTGCCCGGGAGGCCGGCCTCCGGTCGCCGAGACAGCGCATGGCGGGCCGGGCCGTCCCGAGGCTTCGGCCGCGGCAGTGGCTGCCTATATCCCCCCGAGCCCGGCCGCGAAGGAGCCGGGCACCGGGAGAAGGGACATGGACCAGGCACGAGGAAATCCGCGCATTACGCGGCGTCCGCTGCTGCTCGGCATGGCGGCAAGCCTGTCGGCGTCCGGGGTGGCACGCGGCCAGAGTGGCACGGCATCCGACTGGCCAAGCCGGCCGGTGGTCTACATCAATGTTTTTCCGCCCGGCGCTGCCACGGATATCCTGTCACGCATCTACTGCGACAGGATGAGCCAGCTGGCGGGGCAACAGTTCGTGGTCGAGAACCGGAGCGGCGCCGGGGGCACAGTCGGCCAGGCCGCCATCGCCCAGGCTCCTGCGGACGGCTACACCCTCGGCCTTGGCAGCATCGCCTCGCTGGCGATCGCGCCCAGCATCCTTCCCGACCTGCCCTACGATCCGGCGCGCGACTTCACTTTCATCTCCGGCATCTGGAAGGTGCCGAACCTCCTCTTCGTCAACAACGACCTGCCGGCGCGAACGGTGCCGGAGCTGATCGACCTGCTCAAGAAGAGTCCAGGCAAATACACCTACGGCTCCAGCGGCTTCGGCACCTCGCCGCATCTCTCGATGGAGATGTTCAAGCAGAAGGCCGGGCTGGAGATCCTGCACGTTCCCTATCGCGGCGGCGCCCCGGCGATGCTCGACCTGCTGGCCGGGCGGGTGCAGCTCATGTTCGACAACATGCCGACGGTCATCTCGGCGGCCCGCGAAGGCAAGGTGCGGGCGTTGGCGGTGACCAGCGCGGAACGCAGCAAGGCAGCCCCCGAGATACCGACGATGACGGAGTTCCTGCCCGGCTTCGAGATCACCTCCTGGGGCAGCCTGGTCGGCCCGGCGGGGATTCCGGCGCCGGTCGTGGAGCGCCTGTCCTCACTGACCAGGCAGGCCCTGGAGAATGCCGAATTGCGCCGGTTCTTCGAGGAGAATGGCGCGACGACCTGGTGGACGAAGCCGAAGGAGCTTGCCCAGTTCCGGACGGCACAGGAGAAACTCTTCGCGGAGGTGATCCGCACGGCGGGCGCCAAGGTCCCATAGGCCGGCGCCGGCCGTGAAAGGCGCGCCGGGGTGGCCCGGCCCGGATCAGATCCGCAGAGCCTGGGCCCGCCCCGGCTGCCGCCTGTGCAGGGGGGCCCTACCCCACCCACTCGCCGCCGCGCATCAGCGGCTCCGCCCGGCCCTCGGCATCCACGCCGTCCACATCGGTCCCGGCCGAGCCGATCATCCAGTCCACATGGATCAGGCTGGTATTGGCGCCGCGCCGCGCGAGTTCCTCCTTCGACAGATCCTGGTCGAGGAAGCATTTCGAATAGGCTTGGCCGAGCGCGATATGGCTCGCGGCATTCTCGTCGAACAGCGTGTTGAGGAAGAGCAGCCCGCTCTGCGCGATGGGGTTGGAGGCAGGGACCAGCGCCACCTCCCCCAGCATCCGCGCGCCCTCATCGGTGCCGATCATCTGCTCCAGCACCGCCTGGCCGGTGCTCGCCTGCGCCTCCGTGATCCGCCCGGCCTCGAAGCGGACGCGGATGTCGCGGATCAGGGTGCCCTGGTAGGAGAGCGGCTTGGTGGCGGCGACCACGCCCTCGGTCATCCGGGCATCGGGGGTGGTGAAGACCTCCTCCGTCGGGATGTTGGGATTGCCGGTGATGCCGTTCTTCGCGGTGGAGAGGCCGCCCATCCAGGCATGACCCTCCGCCAGCCCGACCCGCAGGTCGGTGCCGGGCCCGCGGAAATGCAGCGCGGCGTAGCGCTTGCCGTTCAGCATGGTCCGCCGCGCCATCAGCCCCGCATTGTGCGCCGCCCAGGCCGCCACCGGGTCCGGCGCATCGACGCGGGAGGCGGCGAAGATCGCGTCCCACAGCCGCGCCATGGCCTGCTCCTCCGGCAGGTCTGGGAACATCACCTTGGCCCAGGCCGGCGTCGCGGCGGCGACCAGGCTCCAGTTGATGACGGTGCCGGAGATCAGCTCCAGCGCCGGCCGATAGGCCCTGGAGCGGGCGCGATTGGCGCGCGCCACCTTTCCCGGCTCCTGGCCGGCGAGCAGCGCCGGATCCTCGCCCACGATGGCAAGGCGCGCCGCGCCATCCCGGAAGGCCTGCGCCATGCCGTCGAACAGCCAGCCCGGCGCCTTGTCGAAGCTCTCATCCGGCGCGTGGCGGTAGCGCGCCAGCACCGCCTGGTCGTCCGAGAGGAAGGTCGTCACCAGCGAGGCGCCGGCGCGATAGGCATGCTCGGTGATGCGGCGGGAGAGGTCGAGCGCCTCGAGCGGCGCGGTCATCACCAGCTCCTGCCCCGGGGCGAGGTTGAGCCCGACCCGCACCGCCAGCTCGGCAAGGCGATCCAGCCGGGCCGCCTGCGACCGGCCGGCCTGCATATCAATCCTGGTATCCATCGGCATCCCGCCCCTGCGCTGGCCCGGCGGCTGCCCCGCCGGCCGTGTCCGGGCCAGCTTAGCGCAAGGAGGCGCCGGGCGGGACCGCCAGGCCGGCGATGCCGCCCACCGGGGCGTGGCGGCGCGGCCAGCATGCGGTCGGCTCAGCCCGGCGCCTCCGGCAGCGGCCGCGCCGCGGCGGCGAAAGCCGCCCAAGGGTCCTGCCGCTGCCGGGCCAGGCGCCGCGGCACGGTGCGGAGGGTGAAGCCGGCGGGGTCGAGCGCCCGCGTCACCTCCTGCCAGGCCAGTGGCGTCGCCACCATCGCCCCGGGCCGTGCCCGCGGTGCGTAGGAGCAGATGGCGGTCGCGCCCGGGCCGTTGCGCAGCCAGTCCACCAGGATGCGGCCCTTGCGCCTGGCCTTGGGCAGGCTGGAGACGAAGCGCTCTGGCGCCTCCGCCTCCAGCCTCTGGGCGAGGCCACGCGCGAAGCCGCGCAGCGCCGGCCAGTCCGCGCCGCCATCAAGCGGCGCCAGCACATGCAGCCCCTTGCCGCCGGTCGTGCGGCAGAAGGGAACGAGGCCGAGCCCCTCCAGCCGCGCGCGCAGGTCGAGCGCGGCCTGCACCACCGCCGCGAAGGGCGTGCCCTCCCCGGGGTCGAGGTCGAAGACCACCCGGTCGGGATGCGCCGGGTCGGCCTCGGTTGCGCCCCAGCCATGCAGTTCGATGGCCGCGACCTGGACGCAGGCGAGCAGGCCCGCCGCATCGTCGATGGCGAGATAGGGCTGGCCCTCGGCCTCCGCCGCCCGGATGGGTGCCGGCAGGCCGCGGCCGCCATGCTTCTGGAAGAAGCGCCCGCCGCCGATCCCCTCCGGGCAGCGCAGCAGCGCAAGCGGACGATGCGCGATCTCCGGCAGGGCGCGCGGCGCGACCTGCTGCCAGTAGGCCGCCAGGTCCTGCTTGGTGATGCCGGGCCAGAGCTCCCGTTCGGGACTGGTGAGGCCCGCGAGGGGCTCGGGCTTTCGGGTGCGGGCCATGCGCGCCGTTGCCGGGTGCGCCGGCGTGCCGCGGCACGCCGGCGCACCCGCCTAGCGGATGGCGATCGGGTTGATCATCGCCTGCACCGCGCCCTTCAGCAGCGGCTGGCCGAGCACGAAGAGGAACTCCGTCGCCCGGTCGCGCGCGAGCCCCCGGGTGTCCATGACCTCCAGGATATGGACGCCGTTCTTCGCCAGCAGGATCTGGTGGCCCTCCCAGACGCGGTTGGGGTTCTTGAAGGGCACGGCCTCCACGCCCCAGGTATCGGCGCCCACCGCGACCACGCCCTGCCCGGCCAGCCACTCCGCCGCGCCGGCATCGATGCCGGGCTCGCCCTTGCCGAAGCGGGCGGGGTCGCGTTCCAGCATCTCCACCCAGCCGGTATGGATCAGGATCACGTCGCCCTGGCGGAGCTGCACGCCCTGGTCGCGCATGGCGGCCTGCAGGTCCTCGGCGGTGATGACCTCGCCTTCCTCCAGCATCGGCTTGTTGCGGGCGCGCGCCATGTCCACCAGCACGCCGCGCGTCACCATCGGCGGCACGTTCTCGATGCCGAGCTTGGTGACGCCGGTGGTGCGGACGAAATCCTCGGCCCGGTTGCCGTTGTAGAAGACGTTGTCGATGCCGAGATGGCCGAAGCCGTCGAGCTGGCTGCCGACGCCGAGCCATCCCGTGAACATGTCATCCACATAGGAGACCTTGTTCTCGGAAGGCACGATGGCGCCGCCATGCTGGTCCGGCATGAGGATGGTCACCGCAGCGTTGCGCGGCGGGTAGGCCGGCGTCTCCCGCCCCACCGGCACGCCGAGGCGATAGACTTGGCCGCGCTGCACCAGCCGCGCCGCCTCCAGCACCTTCTGTGGCGTCAGCAGGTTCATCGCGCCGATGGTGTCGTTGGCGCCGTAGCGGGAGGGGTGCCAGTTGGCGCCCTGCTGCTGCTGCTGTTGCTGCGCCGGCCGGGCCTGCGCCATCTGCTGCGCGGCGGGGTGATGCTCCGCCTGATGGTCGCGCACCTGGTGGTGCTCGCCCGGCCCATGGGCCTGCCCGGGCACAGGCGACAGCACCAGGACGGCCGCCGCCGCCACGGTCGATACCCGCATCGCGTTCCCTCCGTTCCTTCGCTTCCCGGCGCGGAGAGGCTAGGCCGGGAGGAAACAAGAAGGAAAGCGAAGCGTGAGCGGGTGCTATTCGGCGGCCAGCGTCCGCCGTTCCCGCAGTACGGCCCAGGCCGCATCCAGCCCGGCGCGGAAGCGGGCGCACATCTCCGCGATCTCCTCCGCGGTGATGATCAAGGGCGGGGTGAAGGCGATGCGGTCGCCGATGGCGCGGACGATCAGCCCGGCCTCGTGGCATTTCTCCTGCACCAGCAGCCCGGCCTTGGCCGCGGGCGGGAAAGGCTCCTTCGTCGCCTTGTCCGCCACCAGCTCGACACCCGCGATCAGCCCGACACCGCGCACATCCCCGACCAGCGGATGCTCCCCGAGCGCGCCGAGCCCGTCCAGGAAGGCGGGGGAGACGCGCCGGACATGGCCGACGATGTCGCGCTCCTCGTAGATCTTCAGCGTCTCCAGCGCGACGGCGCAGGCGACGGGATGGCCGCCATAGGTATAGCCATGGCCGAAGCTGCCGTTGCGCCGGCTGCCCTCGATCAGCGCGGCATGGATGGGGTCCGAGATCAGCAGCGCCGAGAGCGGCTGGTAGCTGGCCGTGAGCTGCTTGGCGCAGGAGAGCATGTCGGGCCTGATGCCGTAGGTCTCGCAGCCCCAGTAGTGGCCGGTGCGGCCGAAGCCGCAGATCACCTCATCCGCCACGAAGAGGATGTCATGCTTCTTCAGGATGGGCTGGATCAGGTCGAAATAGCCGCGCGGCGGGGTGATGGCGCCGCCGCCGCCCTGGACGGGTTCGGCGAAGAAGGCGGCGATCGTGTCGCCCCCTTCCCGCTCGATCAGCGCCTCCAGCTCCGCGGCCATGCGGGCGCTGAACTGCTCCTCCGTCTCCCCGGACTGGCCGAAGCGGTAGTAGTTGGGGTTCGAGACGTGCAGGAAGCGGTCGGTCAGCGGCAGGTCGAAATCCGCCTGCATGTGCGGCTGGCCCGAGAGCGAGGCGGTCGCCACCGTGTTGCCGTGATAGCCGCGGATGCGGCCGATGATCTTCTTCTTCGCCGGCCGGCCGGTGACGTTGTGGTAATACCACGCCAGCTTGATGGCGGCGTCGTTCGCCTCCGACCCGCTGCACTGGAAGAGCGCGTGGTTGAGCCCGGCCGGCGCGATCGCGGCAAGCCGCTCGGCCAGCCTGACGCTCGGCTCATGCCCCTTCTGGAAGAAGGTGTGGTAGTAGGGCAGCGTCAGCAATTGCCGATAGGCGACCTCCGCCAGGCGCTTCTCGGAGAAGCCGAGTGAGGCGCACCAGAGGCCGGCCATCGCCTCGATGTATTCCTTCCCCTCGGTGTCGAAGACATGCACACCCTCCCCGCGGGCGATGAGCACCGCGCCCTCGCGGCCATGCGCATCCAGGTCCGTCTGCTGATGGACCATATGGGCAAGGTCGGCGGCGTGCAGGCTGTTCGGGCGCATCGCAATGTCTCCGTTCGGCCGGCGCAGGCTATCGCCCGGCGCGCCGGTCACGCCAGCCCCGGACGGGGAGGACGCTTCCCCCTCAGGGCGACGCGACCCGGACCGGTCAGAACAGCTCGGGCCCCGGCCCCGGGACGGATGGCGTCACGGCAGGGCCATCCAGCTCGCCCAGCGCGACGTCGAGGTTCCGGTCGCTGGCAATGCGCAATCCGCTATCCGTGAAGCGTCCGGTTCCGTCATTGTACCAGACCTGGTTGAAGCCGGCGTAATTGGCGAAGAACAGGTCGAGCGCGCCGTCGCCGTTCAGATCGGCCAGCGCCACTCCCACCATCTCCGCAGGGCCGACGGCGATGTCCTGGCCCGGCCGCAGACGCCCTGCGCCATCGTTCAGATACACCACCGGGCCCGGGTCCGAGCTTGCCGTCACGGCGTCGAGCGAACCATCGCCATCCACGTCGCCGAGCGCCACATCACGGCTTCCGGCGGCACCCGACAGGCGCTGGCCGCTATCGGCGAAACGCCCCGTGCCGTCGTTGAACCAGACCTGATCCTCGCTGGCGCGGCCAAGGAAGAGGTCCGGCAGGCCATCCCCGTCGAGATCGCCGATGGCGAGGCTGAGCGCCGCCGGCAGGCGCTGGCCAGTGTCCGTAAGCTGCCCCTGGCCGTCGTTCAGGTAGACCGCGCCGGGGCCGCTTCCATGAACGAGGATCGCATCGGGGGCGCCATCCTGGTCCAGATCGGCCAGGGCGGCGTCGCCCTCCTCACCGATACCGGCCAGCCTCTGTCCGCTGTCGCGGAACTGTCCCCGGCCATCGCCGAGCCGGATGATGGAGGCGTCGCGGTCGGCGATGAGCAGATCGACCCGGCGATCGCCATCCAGATCGGCGAGGGCGGCCGCGACGCCCATCCCAAGCTCGCTGGCCAAGGTGAAATTCCGGCCCCCTTGGTTCAGCCAGACCTCTGTGGCGTGCGGCCGGTGTGCCAGCGTCACGTCCAGGTCGCCGTCACCGTCGGTATCGGCCAGCACGACCTTGCCGGTGGTCGCGGCCGGCCCGGCCCCGAGATTCGCCACCGCGGCGAATTGCCCGCCGCCATCGGCGAAATAGGCCCAGCTGGCCCGGGTATTCAGCACCACCGCATCGATGGCGGCGGGAGGGTCGTTGGGATCGGCCGACCGATCATGATCCGGAAGCGAGGCGCCATGGCGGCCGCCGCACTCCGGAATGCCGTGCCCCCGGACATGGCCGCTGACTCGCCGGTCCATGATGCCTCTCCCTTGGCCGGATCGCTCCCCGCCCGGCCTGCCCTCCGGCATGGCCATCCGGGGCCGGCGCCCGGCATGATGGGCGTGGCGCGGGGCGCTGAGCGATCAAACGCCGGCCCGCAATGCGGGTGCCGCGGCCGCGAATCGGCGGCGGATCAGCGGATCCCGGCACCCTGCCCGGCCGGCCCATCCCCCCGGACCCATGCGGCAGGCGCGGCGCAGCCCCGGGCCGTGCCGGCTTCCCAAGCCCGGCCCGCCTGTCCGATCCTGGCAGCCTCGGCCGGGCGCCCCATCTGCCCGGCAGGCAAGGAGGAAAGACCGGTCCATGCACCAGCAGGGGGAGCAGACGGGTACCCGCGCCTGGACGCCAGCCGAGTTGCGGACGCTCGCGCTCGTCTCCGCCGCGCATCTGGTCAGCCATCTCCATATCCTGGTGCTGCCGCCGCTCTTCCCGCTGCTGCGGGACAGCCTCGGGGTCGGCTTCATCGAACTCGGCCTGGCGCTGACGGTCTTCAACATCGTCTCGGGCGTCACCCAGGCGCCGATGGGTTTCGCGGTGGACCGCTACGGGTCCCGCCGGGTGCTGGTGGCCGGGCTCGGCCTGGGCGGCGCCTGCTTCGTGGCGCTCGGCCTCTTTCCCTCCTACCCCATGCTGCTGGCGGCGTCGGCGCTGCTCGGCCTGGCGAACGCCGTCTACCACCCCGCCGATTACGAGATGCTGTCGCGCGGCATCGGGGAGGCGCGGATCGGCCGCGCCTTCTCCATCCACACCTTCGCCGGCTATCTCGGCGGGGCGCTGGCGCCGGCGCTGATGCTCGGCATCTCCGCCTTCGGCGGGCTGCCGGCCGCGCTGCTGGCAGCCGGCGCCATCGCCTTCGCCGTCGCCCTGCCGCTGGCGCTGGCAGGCGACCCCGCCCCTGCCCCGCGCGCCGCGGCGAAGGGCAAGGAGGCGGCCAAGGGCGGCTCGGTGCTCACCCCGGCGGTCATCATGCTGACCGCCTTCTTCGCCCTTCTCAGCCTGTCCACCGGCGGCGTGCAGAATTTCTCGGTGGCGGCGCTGGTGAACGGGCACGGGGTGGATTTCGCCGTGGCCAATGTGGCGCTCAGTGCCTTCATGCTGCTCTCCGCCTTCGGCGTGCTGGCCGGCGGGGTGGTGGCGGACCGCACGACGCGGCATGGCGATGTCGCCGCGCTCGGCTTCGGCCTGACCGGGGCGCTGGTGGCGCTGGTCGGGCTGGTGCCGCTGGGCCCCGTCGCACTGGTCGCGGCGCTGGGCGGGGCCGGCTTCCTCTCCGGCATGATCATGCCATCCCGCGACATGCTGGTGCGGGCCGCGGCGCCGCCCGATGCGGTCGGGCGGGTCTTCGGCATCGTCACCACCGGCTTCAACATCGGCGGCACCGTCGGGCCGATGCTTTATGGCTTCCTGATGGACCACGGCCAGCCGCTGCTGGTCTTCGCCGCCTCGGTCTTCTTCATCCTGGCCACCATGGCCATGGCCTTGGTCGGGGGGCGGCGGGCCAGGCGGCCGGTGGCGGCGGCGGAGTGAGGCCCGGCGTCGAGGCGCCGGCCTGCCTGCGGCAGGCCGGAGCAGAACGCGAAGGCGCGTGACCGCCCCGGCGCGACCCCCGCGCCGCAACCAAGGGAATGCAGCGGACTGCATCCGGCGAAGAACACCGGTCCGCCGGAGGTCAGTTTCCACAGAGGGATTCGCGCGCCCGGCCATCACGCCCGGCCGCGATCCGCCCTATTTCGCTGCCTTCGCGCCCTTTCCCACATCCCCGGCCATGGCCCGGCGCAGCGCCTGGCGCAGCTCGTCCGGCTTCGGCAGCAGGATGCTCTGGCGGCTGACCGCCGCCAGCCCCTCCCGGCTCATGGCCGAGAGCTCGCGCGAAACCGCCTCCCTTCGCGCCCCGATCCGCGCCGCGAGCACATGCTGGGGCGGCGGCGGGCTGATGCGGAGCTGGCCATCCTCCCGCGGCCGGCCGAGCCGCAGCAGCTCCGCCACCAGCCGGTGCCGCACCGGCAGCACCGCGAGTTCGACATTGCGGGCATCCAGCAGGCGCAGCCGGGCGGTCAGCAGCCGCAGCAGCCCCAGCCCGGCCGAGGGCGCCTTGAGCACGAGGTCGAGGAAGGCCGTCCGCGGCAGGCAGCAGAGGACGGAGCTGTGCACGGCGGTGACATTGGCCGAGCGGCTGAGCCCGTCGATCGCCGCCATCTCGCCGAAGATCTCGCCGCTGCCCAGCTCGCCCAGGATCACCTCCTGGCCGCTGGCGGAATGGACGGCGACGCGCACCGTGCCGGAGATGATGAGGAAGACCTCATCCGTGCTGTCGTCGAAGTCGATGACGACCTCGCCGGGCTGCACCTTGCGCCAGCGCGCCTGGCGCGCGGCCTCCGCCAGCAGGGCAGGTTCCACCTCCCGCAAAAGCGGGAAGCGGGAGAGCCGATCGTCCTCCGGGGCCTGGGCCATGCTCCGCCGCCACTGCTGCCGCCGCCGGATCACAGCCCAGCATGACACCCTACGCAAGCTGAACTGTGCGCTGGCGCACAGCCGGCGCGGGACGGCCGGGAGCATCGTAAGCAGCGCAATGATGGACTTCGGACCATGGTCCGCGCTGCCCTGCCCCCTCCTGCTGCCATTGGCGCGGATACGGCGCCGTCCGGCAGGGGCAAGGCCCGAATGGAGGAGGGCGTCACCGGTGCGGTCCCGACGCGGCTGGCACCGCGGGGCGCGCTGGCGGCCCACACGATCGTGACAACCCTGACCGACCCACCAGCCCCTGGCCGCCGCTGGCCGGCGGTGCGGGCCGACGTCGTTCTCGTCGCGTCCCGCCCGAGTCCCCGCCCTCCGCCGCAGGATGCCCGAACCATCCGGCCGGATGGCTTCGCCGCACCGGACCGGCCTGGCCGGAACCCCGCCCGCGGCACCCGGCGCGCCGGCATGGCAGGCGCCGGGCCGGGCGGCCGGGACCCGGGGGCAGAACCCATTTTCCGATCGCGGATTACGGACGACGAGCCGGCCCGAAGCGGGATGCCCGGCCCTTGATTCCCGGAGCCCACCCTTGCGCAGGAGTACTGCCGGATTCCCGCCAGCGACGCCCGACCCATCGGCCACCTCGCCCCGGCCAGGGGACGGCCGGAGGTGCCGCGACCGGAGGAGTGCCCTGCCGGCCAGCCCATGGTCCATGCCGTGGCCCGGACATGAACCGTCCCCGCGGCATCGACGACCTGCTCTCGGTGCTGGACCTGCCGGCGCCGGTGCGGGCCGATCTTCTGCGCCGGATGAGCGCGCCCTGGCGCGGCTATCACGACCTCCGCCATCTGGCCGTGCTCTGGCGCCGACACCGGCGCTATGCCCGGACGGGGCCGATGCGCCGCCCGCGCATCGCCCGGCTGATCGCGGCGGCCATCCTCTTCCACGACGCCGTGCTCGTCCCGGGCGCGAGGGACAATGAGGCACGCTCGGCCGCCTATTGGCGACAGGTGGCGCAGCGCCTGCCGGGCTTCACCCGGGCGGAGGTGGACTGGGTCGCTGATACGATCCTGGCAACCGCCGACCACCTGAATGCCGCGCTGCCGCATGGCGAGCCCGGCGCGGCACGGCTATGGATGCTGGACCTGGACCTGACCCCGATCGGCGAGGAGGCACCGACCTTCGCCCGGAACGGGCGGAACCTGCGGGCCGAGGCGCGGCATCTGGATGACGCGGCCTGGACCGAGGCGCAGCGGGCCTTCCTCGGCCGCCTGCGGGCTGCGCCGCGGCTGCTGCGGCACCCGCGCCTGCATGCCGCCTTCGAAGGGCGCGCGCGGGAGAATATCGGGCGGGAGCTGCACCGCGCGGCGCGATAGGGCGCCGGCGTCAGCGGGTTCGGATCGGCGCCGAGATCCCGCCTCCCCCGCCGCCGCCCGAGAGCGTCGCCGCCAGCGCCACCGCCGCCACCAGCGGCAGCAGGGCGACAGCCGGGGGCATGGCGGAGGCGGGCTCCGCCGGTGATGGCGCCAGGCGGGCCGGCCGGGGCCGCGGCTGCGGCGCGGCGGCGGCGGTCCGGGGCAAGGCGGGCGCCCCCCGGGCCGGCACCGCGACCGCCACGCCCTCCGGCACCACCAGTGGGGAGGTCTGCGCGCCGGCGGGGCCCGACAGCATCGCCAGGACGGCCAGGACACCGAAGCCATACCGTATGACCATGACGGCAAGGTGGGAAATTCCCGCCGTGGTTGCAAGCCTATTCCGCATCCGCCTGCCGCTCCGGCGCCGCCTCGGCGAAGGCCGGCAGGGCCATGCAGGCGGCCTCGGCGGCCAGCAGGCGCGGCATGGGGCCGAGCGCGACGCCGAAGCGCCGGGCGTTGTAGAGTTGCGGGACCAGCGCGAGATCGGCCAGGCTGGGCATCGCGCCGAAGCAGAAGGGGCCGGGCTGGTCGCGCAGCAGCGCCTCGCAGGCCAGCAGCCCCTCCTCGATCACGTCATGCGCCCAGGCATTCGCCTCCTCCTGGCTGTGGCCGAGCGCCTTGAGGCGGTTGAGAACCTTGAGGTTCTGCACCGCATGGATCTCGGCCGCGATCGCCTGGGCGAAGGCGCGGACCCGGGCGCGCGCCACCGGCTCGCGCGGCAGCAGCGGCGGCTCCGGCCGGATTTCATCGAGGTATTCGCAGATGGCGAGCGACTGCGTCAGCACCACGCCATCTTCCAGCACCAGGGCCGGCACCAGGCCCTGCGGGTTCAGTGCCAGCGCCTCCTCCGAGCGGTGCTCGCCCTGGCGCAGGTGGCGAAAGCGGTGCTCGGCCGAGAGGCCCTTCAGGTTCAGCGCGATGCGGACCCGGTAGGCGGCCGAGGAGCGCCAGTAGCCCCAGAGGATCATCGACTCCCTCCCGTCCTTGAGGGGCTCGCCGGACGCGATGCGTCCGGCCCCTCGCATCACGCACGCCGCCCGAGCATGTTGCGCGCCACGATCAGCCGCATCACCTCGTTGGTCCCTTCGAGGATCCGGTGCACGCGCAGGTCCCGGACGATCTTCTCGATGCCGTATTCCGCCAGATAGCCGTAGCCGCCGAGGAGCTGCAGCGCGTCATCCGCCACCTTCGAGCAGGTGTCGGTGACGAAGCGCTTGGCCATGGCGCAGAAGGTAGTGGCGTCCGGCGCCTTCGCGTCCAGCTTGGCGCAGGCCCGCCAGAGGAAGGTGCGCGCCGCCTCCAACTCCGTCTGCATGTCGGCGAGGCGGAACTGGGTGTTCTGGAAATCGGCCACGGCCTTGCCGAAGGCGCGGCGCTCCTGGACATAGGCGAGCGCCTTGTCGAGCGCCGCCTGCGCGCCGCCGAGGGAGCAGGCCGCGATGTTCAGCCGGCCGCCATCGAGCCCGGCCATGGCGAAGCGGAAGCCCTGCCCTTCCTCGCCGAGCAGGGCGGAGGCAGGGACGCGGGCGCCGTCGAAGATCACCTGCCGGGTCGGCTGGGCGTTCCAGCCCATCTTCTTTTCATTGGCGCCGAAGGAGAGGCCGGGCGTCTCCTTCGGGATGAGCAGGGCGGAGACGCCGCCCGGCCCCTCCCCGCCCGTCCGCACCATGGTCAGGTAGAGGTCGGAGGCGCCGGCGCCGCTGATGAACTGCTTGGTGCCATCCAGGATGTAGTCCTCGCCGTCCCGCACCGCGCGCGTCCGCAGCGCCGCGGCGTCGGAGCCGCTGCCCGGCTCGGTCAGGGCATAGCTGGCGACCTTCCGCATCGGGATCAGGTCCGGCAGCCATTGCGCGCGCTGCGCGTCATCGCCGAACCGGTCGATCATCCAGGCGACCATGTTGTGGATGGAGAGATAGGCCGAGACGGTAGGACAGCCGGTCGCCAGCGCCTCGAACACCACCGCGGCGTCGAGGCGCGTCAGGCCGGCGCCGCCCGATTCCTCCCGCACATAGAGGGCGGCCATGCCGAGCGCCGCGGCCTCCCGCATCTCCTCCACCGGGAAGTGGCGGTTCTGGTCCCAGTCCAGGGCGTGGGGCGCCAGGCGTTCCTGGGCGAAGGCGAGCGCTGTCTCGCGCAGCTCGCGCGTAGCCTCGGGCAGGTCGAAACCGGCGGCCGGGGCGGCCTGGTGATCGAGCGGCATCTTGTCTCCTCCGTCCCCCGATATCGGACCGGCGGGGTGGCGGCGTCCAGAGGGAAGGCCCCGGCCTCCCGCGCGGCGGCGCGGGACGCACCGCCGCCCGTGGCCCGGCGTCCCGCTACTCCGCCGCCATCGGCACGGGCGCCGGCGCCATGATCTCCTGCTCGATCGCCGCCATCCGCTCCCGCGCCGCCGCGGTGTTGCGCGCCTTGATGTGGCCGTAGCCCTTGATGCCGGCCGCGGCCTCCGCCCAGTCGCAGACCTTGGCATGCGTCGCGGGCGAGAGCAGGCGCAGCAGCCGCTCGATGCCGGCGCGGTACTCGCCGATCAGGGCGCGCTCCATCCGCCGCTCCTCGGTCCGGCCGAAGGGGTCGAGCGCGGTGCCGCGCAGCGCCTTGCCGTGCCGCAGCATCCCCATCGCCTTCAGCATCCAGGGGCCGAAGGCGATCTTGCGCGGCACGCCCGTCACAGGGTCGGGCTTCGCCAGGATCGGCGGCGCCAGGTTCAGCTCCACCCGCTGCGTGCCGGTGAACTGGCCGGCGAGCTGCGCCTGCCATTCCGGCAGGCTGTGCAGGCGCGCGACCTCGTACTCGTCCTTGTAGGCCATCAGGCGGTAGAGCTGCTGCGCCACGGCGCGCGCCAGCCGCTCCTCGCCCGGCACCGCCGCCTGTTCCGCGGCGCGGACCTTCGCCACGAAATCGGCGTAGTCGCGGGCGTAGCGGGCGTTCTGGTAGTCGGTCAGGTCGGCCACGCGGCGGGCGACCAGCGCGTCCAGCGTCTCGCTCTCGGGCGTCACCGGCGCGGGCGGCTGGAGCGCCGCCTGCCGGCCGAGGGCGAAGGCGGCCTTGTTCCGCTCCACCTGCGCGCCGTTCAGCTCCAGCGCCCGGTTGATCGCCTCCGCGCTCAGCGGCACCAGCCCCTTCTGGTAGGCGATGCCGAGCAGCCAGACATTGAGGTAGATGAGGTCGCCCAGCGCCTCCTCCACCGCCTGCACGCCGGGGACCGTCACCACCTCCCGGCAGGCGCCCTGGATGCTGGCCAGCATGCCCTCCCGGTCATACCGGGTGCTGGTGTCCAGCACGAATTGCGCGGTGGGCTGCAGGTCCGCGTTCAGCACGGCGACGGTACGGTCACTGCCCAGCAGCGGCCGCGCGGTGCGGCCATGCGCCACCACCATGTCGGCCGAGAGCAGCAGATCCGCCTGCCCCATGCCGATGCGCGGCGCCTCGATGCTCTCCGGCGCCGCCCCGACCCGGCCGATGCGGAGCTGGGCGAAGACGCCGCCGCCCTTCTGGGCAAGGCCGAGCATGTCCACCGACCGGCTCGGCCGTCCCTCCAGATGCGCCGCCATGCCGAGGATGGCCGAGAGCGCCGTGACGCCCTGGCCGCCGACGCCGGCAAGGAGGATGTTGAAGGCCGGCTCGCCCGCCCGCGCGTCCGGACGCTGCGGCTCCGGCAGTGCCTCGCTGACCGCGGGCGGCGCCTTCTTCACCGGCTCGGCGCCGACCAGTGTGACGAAGCTCGGGCAGAAGCCCTCCACGCAGCTCAGGTCCTGGTTGCAGGCGCTCTGGTCGATCTGCCGCCGGCGTCCGAAGGGGGTCTCGATTGGCTCGACGGCCAGGCAGTTCGAGGTGCGGGAGCAGTCGCCGCAATCCTCGCAGACGCGGGGGTTGATCGCGACGCGCCTGGTGGCGACGGCCTGCAAGCCGCGCTTGCGCTTGCGGCGCCGCTCCGTCGCGCATTGCTGGTCGTAGATCAGGATGGTGACGCCTGGGCTCTCGCGCAGCTCCCGCTGCACCAGGTCGAGGTCGCGGCGGTGGCGGTATTCCGTGCCCTTCGGCATCCGCGCATCGCCCTGGTGCCGCTCCGGATCGTCGGAGACGACGACGATCTTCTGCACGCCCTCGGCCGCCATCTGCGCCGCGATCTCCGGCACGCCCAGCTCGCCTTCCGGCGTCTGGCCGCCGGTCATGGCGACGGCGCTGTTGACCAGGATCTTGTAGGTCATGGTGGCGCCGGCGGCGACCGCCTGGCGCACGGCGAGGCTGCCCGAATGGGCATAGGTGCCGTCGCCGATATTCACGAACATATGCTTCTCGGACACGAAGGGCGCCATGCCGAGCCAGGGCATGCCCTCCGCGCCCATATGCGTGTAGAGGTCGGTGTTGCGATCCATGTAGATCGCGAGCGTATGGCAGCCGATGCCGGCCATGGCATGGCTGCCCTCCGGCACCCGCGTGCTGGTGTTGTGCGGGCAGCCCGGGCAGAAATGCGGCGTCCGATCATGGATCGGCGGCATCTGCAGCTGCGCGACCTGGTCGAGCTGGCGGATGCGCGCCTTGAGCTGCTCGGTCTGCAACGCCTCCGGCAGGCGGGCGGCAAGCGCGCGCAGCACCGCGCCGGTGTCGAGCTCGGTCAGGTCCGACAGCAGCCGCCGGCCCTGCTCGTCGAACTTGCCGGTGATCCGCGGGCGCTGCGCCTCATGGTACAGCGCATCGCGGAGCTGCGGCTCGATCACCGGGCGACGGTCCTCGACCACCATCACCTCCTCGAGCCCGCGGGCGAATTCCCGCGCGCCCTCGGCATCCAGCGGCCAGGCAAGGCCGACCTTCCAGATACGGAGGCCGGCCATGCGCGCCAGCTCCTCCGTGATGCCGGCATCGTGCAGCGCCTGGCGCAGCGTGGCATAGCCGCGGCCACGCGCGGCGATGCCGAAGCGGGCATTGGGGCTGTCCCAGACGATCCGGTTCAGCCCGTTGGCGCGAGCGAAGGCGAGCGCCGCCGGCAGCTTGACGTGCCGCAGGCGCTGTTCCTGCGGGATGGCGTGGTCGCGGAGCCGGATATGCACGCCATCGGCCGGGAAGGCGAAATCGGGCGTCACGCTCGCATAGGCGGCCGGGTCCACCAGCACCGTGCCGGCGCCGTCCATGGTCTCGGCGACGCATTTCATCCCGATCCAGAGGCCGGAGAAGCGCGACATGTCGAGCGCCTTCAACCCGAAATCGAGGATCTCCGTGACACCCGCGGGGTCGAGCACCGGGATCTCGACATCCATGAAGGAGTATTCGCAGCCCGAGGTGATGGTGGAGGACTTGCAGGAGGGATCGTCACCGGCCAGGGCCAGCACGCCGCCCTTCGGCGCGGTGCCGGCGCTGTTCGCATGGCGCAGCGCGTCGCCGCTGCGATCGACGCCCGGGCCCTTGCCGTACCAGATGCCGAAGACGCCATCGAAGTTCTGCGCGCCGTAGAGCGCGACCTGCTGCGTGCCCCAGATGGCGGTCGCCGCCAGATCCTCGTTCAGCGCGGGCCGGACGACGATATTCGCCTCCGCCAGCCGCTTCTGCTGCTTCAGCAATTGCTGGTCGTAGGTGCCGAGGGGGGAGCCGCGATAACCGCTGACATAGCCCGCGGTGTTCCAGCCCATCGCCCGGTCGAGCTGGTGGCGGACCAGGGGCAGGCGCACCAGCGCCTGGATGCCGGTCAGCAGCAGCGTCTCGCCGGCCTTCTCCCAGCGGTCCTCGAGCGTCGCCTCGGGGCGTTGGATGCTGCCCATTCCGATCTCTCCCGGACGGGGCGGCCAGGGGCCACCCTTGTTGCCTGTGAATGTCGGGCCGGCCGGGGGCAGCGGCAAGCCCCCGCGCGGACCGTCTCACCCGGAAGGATGGACCGGGTTCCGCCGCAGATCATGCCGGATTTCGTTGTGCGCCGCCGAAGAGACGGAAGGATCTTCCGGCTCTTAGGGCTCAGCCGCGCAAAGCTGCCGCCGGATGGGGCTCCGCCAGCAGGGGGCCGGCGCCGAACAGCTTCTCCCGGTAGGTTCCGGGGGCGTAGGCGGTCTTGTAGGCGCCCCGCTCCTGCAGGGCGGGGACGAGCAGGTCCGCCACCGCCTCGATGCATTCCGGCATGACGGTGCGGGAGAGGTTGAAGCCATCCGCCCCCGTCTCCTCGCAGAAGACGATGAGCTGGTCGGCGATGGCGTCCGGCGTGCCCACCAGGGGCTTCTGCCGGCTGCCCAGGATGAACTGGTCGATCAGGTGCCGCTTGGTCCAGCCGGGGCCGAAGACCCGCGCCATGGCTTCAACATTGGAGGAGATGGCATTGCTGCCGGAGGCGGCGATCGGTTCGTCCATGCCGAAGCGGTCGAAATCGATCCCGAGGGAGGCCGCGGCATGCGCCAGCGCCCCTTCCACGGAGGCATGGCGGCGGTAGTCCTCCAGCAGGTCGTGCGCCTCCGCCTCGGTCCGCCCCAGGATCAGCGTGGCGCCGACGAAGACGCGGATTGGGCGCGGGGCCGCCCTGGCCCGCAGATCGGCCACCAGCCGGGCGACATTGGCGGGGCTGGAGGGGTTGAGGAAGATGCACTCGGCATGCCGCGCGGCGAATTCCCGGCCGCGGTCGGAGGCGCCGGCCTGGTAGAGGACCGGGGTGCGCTGCGGCGAGGGCTCGCAGAGATGGATGGCCTCGATCCCGCCGGAGCGGATCGGGCGGATTCGGGCCGGGTCGGCATAGAGGCCGGCGGCGCGGTCCGCCCTCACCGCATCGGCGGCCCAGCTTCCCTCCCAGAGGCCATAGGCGGTCGCCATGAATTCCTCGGCGGCGTCATAGCGGGCGTCATGCGCCTTCTGCGCGGGCAGGCCCATGGCGCGGGCGGCGCTGTCGAGATAGCCGGTGACGATGTTCCAGCCGATCCGCCCATCGGTGAGGTGATCGAGCGTGGAGAAGCGCCGGGCGAACAGCGCCGGCGCCTCATAGGTCAGGTTCACCGTGACGCCGAAGCCGAGATGCCGCGTGGCGGCCGCCATGGCCGGCACCAGCAGCATCGGGTCCAGCAGCGGCACCTGCACGGCGTTGCGGAGGGCGGCCTCCGGGCTGGCGCCCAGCACGTCGTAGATCCCGACGACATCGGCCAGGAACAGCCCGTCGAACAGCCCGCGCTCCAGCGTGCGGGCGAGGCCGGTCCAATAGTCCAGGCGGTGGTAGTCGGTGGACCGGTCGCGCGGATGGGTCCACATCCCGTGCTGGATATGGCCGATGCAGGCCATGTCGAAGGCGTTCAGGCGAATCTCGCGGGGCATGGCGGCAGGCTAGCACGGGCGCCTTGCCTGTCAGCCCCGGGGCGGCGGAAGCTTCCGCCATGGACGCCCCCAAGCTCGACGCCATCGACCGCCGGATCCTCCGTGCCCTGCACCGCAATGCCCGGCTGACCAATGCGGAACTGGCCGAGCAGGTGGGCCTCTCCCCCTCCCCCTGCTGGACGCGGGTGAAGCGGCTGGAGCAGGCCGGCGTCATCAAGGGCTATGTGGCGATCCTCGACCAGGCGCAGCTCGGCCTGCCGGACACCGTCATCATCGAGGTGATGATGGAGCGCCATGACGAGGAGAGCCTGCGGCGCTTCGAGCAGGCGGTGACCGACATGCCCGAGATCATCGAGGCCTGGCTGGTCACGGGCGAGTACGACTATGTCATCAAGGCCGCGGTCGGCGGCACCGCGGGCTATGAGCGGCTGCTGCGGGAGAAGCTGTACCGCCTGCCCGGCGTGCGCCACACGCGGACCAGCTTCACCCTGCGCAGCCTGAAGCAGAGCTGGACGCCCGCCCCCTGATCGCCCCCCCCCGCGGCACCGTTGTCCGGCGCCGCGGGGGGCCAGGCTCAGTGCCGCGCCGCGTCCTGCGCGTCGTAGTGCCGCTTGACGCAGGAATAGCCGAACAGCACCCCGAAGGCGAAGAGCGCGAAGCCGAAGAACTGCAGGTAGTCATGCGCCATGGCGCCGGCAAAGAGGCCGACCAGGGCGATGACGGCGGAGAAGGCGATGAAGAAGATGGTGGTGCCGCTCATGGGCGGGGCTCCTTGCGGGGAAGGTCGTCGAAGAGGATGCGGGAGGCGGCGCCGTCCAGGTCCTCGTACTGGCCGGCGCGCAGGTTCCAGAGGAAGGCAACGAGGCCGAGGAAACCCATGAAGAGGGCCACCGGCACGAGGAGGATCAGGGTGTCCATGCGGCGTCCTTTCCGGCGCGCAGCGAATTGCCGATCACGATGAGGGAGGAGGAGGCCATGACCAGTGCTGCGATCAGCGGCGTGACCACGCCGGTGATCGCCAGCGGCACGGCGATGACGTTGTAGACCAGCGAGAAGGTGATGTTCTGCCGCGCCAGGCGCTGCGCCTGCCGCGCGGTGCGGATGGCGCCGGGCAGCGCGGCGAGCCCATCGGCCCGCAGCACCAGGTCGGCCGCGGTCTGCGCCAGGTCCGTCCCATCGCCCGGGCAGGCGGAGACATGCGCCAGCGCCAGCGCCGCGGCGTCGTTGATGCCGTCGCCCACCATCAGCGGGTGGCGCCCCCCGGCCCGCAGCGCCTCGATCCGCGCTGCCTTCGCCTCAGGCGTCGCCTGCGCGGTCCAGTGCTCGATGCCCGCCTGGCTGGCCACCGCCGCAACCGCCGGCGCCGCATCGCCCGAGAGCAGTTCGGCCGAGAGGCCAAGCTCGCGCAGGCCCCGCACCACCGCCGGCGCATCCCCGCGCAGCCGGTCGGCGAAGCGGAAGGCCACAGCTTTCCCATCGCCATCGCTCTGCGAGGCCGGTGGTGTCCCGACGGGCGCGCGGCCCGGCGCGGCGTACCACAGCGTCAACCCGGCATCCGGCCCGGCCACGCCAATGAAGGCGGCGCTGCCGAGGCGCCGGTCGCCGGCGATCAGGCCGCGGCCCGGCACTTCCTCGACACCCGGGAGCATCGGCGCCTCCGGGCAGGCTGCGGCGAGCGCCTTGGCCAGGGGGTGGCGGCTGGCGCGGGCGAGGCCGGCGGCCTCGCGCAGCTCGGCCTCGGTCCAGTCGCCGGGCAGCAGGGTCGGCTGCCCCTCGGTGAGCGTCCCGGTCTTGTCCAGCACCGCATGATCGGCGGCGGCCAGCCGTTCCAGCGCGGTGCCGTTCGCCACCAGCACGCCGCGGCGGAACAGCGCGCCGACCGCGACCGCCTGCACCGCCGGTACCGCGATGGCGAAGCCGCAGGGGCAGGTGACGATCAGCGCGGCGACGGCAGGCACCAGCGCCTCCTGCCAGGAGACGCCGACGCCGAGCCACCAGCCGAGGAAGGTCAGCGCCGCCACCGTGTGCACGATGGGCACGTAGAAGTGCACCGCCCGGTCGGCGATATCGACGAAGCGGCCCTTGGCCTGCTCCGCCCGCTCCAGCAGCCGGGCCATGCCGGCCAGCGAGCCATCCGCCGCGGCGGCCGTCACGCGGGCGACGAAGGGCGCGCCCATGTTCACCGCGCCGGCCGGCAGCGCCTGGCCGGCGGCGAAGCTGCGCGGCAGGCTCTCGCCATTGGTGGCGCTGGCATCCAGCAGCGCCTCCCCAGTCTCCAGCACCGCATCCAGCCGCAGCCGCTCCCCGGCCGCGACCAGCAGCCGGTCGCCGGCGCGGATATTGGCGGCCGGCGCGGCATGGGCGGTGCCATCGGGGTCGAGCCGGGTGACGGTGCCCTCCTGCAGCGCCAGCAATTCCGCGACCGCCTGGCGGGCGCGGCGCCGCGCCGCGCGGTCCAGCACCCGGCCGGCCAGCAGCAGGGCGAGCAGCGCGGTCGCGCCGTCGAACCAGGTATAGGGGCCGTTCCGCAGGGTCTCGCTGAGCGACATGAAGGTGGTCGCCAGCACGCCGAGCGAGACGGCCATGTCCATGTTCAGCCGCCCGGCGCGAATCCCGTCCAGCGCGCTGCGGTAGATCGGCAGGCCGGCGACCAGGATCACCGGCAGGGCGATCATCGCCGCCACCCAATGCATGGCGGCGCGGGTCGCCTCGCCCATGTCCCAGCCGACCCAGACGGCGACCGAGAGCATCATCACGTTCATCGCGCCGAAGGCGGCGATGCCGAGCGCGCGGATCAGCCGCCGCCCCTCGGCATCCTCGGTCGCCCGCAGGCAGGCCGGCGACCAGGGCGCGACCCGGAAGCCGAGCCGGGCGAGCAGCGCGACGAAATCATTGGCGCGCCCCGCCTCCCCCCGCCAGGAGAGGGTCAGCCGGCGGGTCGAGAGCGCGACGCGGGCGCGCGTCACCTCCGGCTCCGCCGCCAGCGCCTGCTCCATCAGCCAGACGCAGGCGCCGCAGGTGAGACCGGCGACCATCAGCTCGATGGTCCGCTCGTCCTTCTCCTCCCGCACATGCGGGGTGAAGTCGATGGCAGGGGCGTCCACCGCGGGGCGCAGGCTGCCATCCGCCCCCTCCCGCCGGCGGTAGAAGGCATCGAGGCCAAGGCCCGCCACCAGGTCGTGCGCCCCCTCGCAGCCCGCGCAGCAGAAGCGCGCGCCGGCGGGGACCGGCGCGCCGCAATGGGCGCAGCCGGCCGTGGCTTCGGGGGCGAGGCGGGCGGCGGTGGTCACGGGGCGATAACCCGCTGGCGGATGTCGAGATGCCGGCCATCCTCCGCGGTCAGGCGCAGCCGCGCCTCCCACAGCCCGGCATGCGGCGGGGCCTCGGCTACCCAGACGCCCGGGGCCACGGCGCCCGCGGCGACCGCCGTCTCGGCGCCCTCGACGGGGCGGCGCAGCACGCCGTCCAGCCGGCCCGGGACGGGCAGCCCCTCCCGGTCGCGCACCGTCACGCGCAGCACGCCGCCTTCCAGCGCCACCTCCGGCCGCCAGCCGAGCGCATCCTGCCGCGCGGCCTCCGCCAGCACATGGTTGTAGGCGCGGCCCTTGTCGTAGGACTTGCCCACGGTCACGCCGGTGAAGGTGGAGAGGGCGGCATAGACCATGCCGGCATTGACCGCGAAGACCAGCAGCATGCCGCCGACAAAGACCCAGGGGATCCAGGCGCTGCGGCGGGTGGTCATGGTGGCGCTCATGGCTTCGGTCCCAGGAAGACGCTGGCGGTGCGGACCTCGGTGCGGCCGCTGGCATCCACCAGCCGGAAGGTGACGGGCACGCTCTCGGGCAGCCTCAGCCCGGCGGGGGCGGTGACCAGGGCGCGCCACTGGGTGATGCCGTCCGGCCGGGTGGTGAGCACCGGCGCGCCGGCGGGATCGCTCTCCGCATCCAGCACGATCAGGCTCAGCCCCTTCGGCCCGTCCAGCACCAGGCTGTAGGTCTCGATCCCGCGGGTCTTGTCGCCGAGCTTCAGCGTATAGGCGTTGCGGATGCCGCCATCCGAGAGCTTGACGAAGATCGGGGCGCGGTCGCGCAGCACGGCCAGCGAGGTGGTCTCCCGCAGCAGCCAGGCGCCGCCCATGATGGCGACGACAAGGCCCAGGACCCCGGCATAGACCAGGGTGCGCGGGCGGATGATCTTCTGCGGCCGGCGCGCCTGCATGCCGCAGGCCAGGCGCTGCGGGCCGGGCGGCAGCGGCTTCGCCGCGGCCTCGCTGGCCGCCAGGCTGGTCAGGGTCTCGAAGGCGATCAGCCCCTTCGGCCGGCCGAGCCTGCCCATGACGTCGTCGCAGGCATCGATGCAGAGGCCGCAGCCGATGCATTCCATCTGCTGGCCGTCGCGGATGTCGATGCCCGTCGGGCAGACATGCACGCAGGCGCGGCAATCCACGCAGTCGCCCAGCCCGTCCTGCTTCGCCTTGCCGCGCGGCTCCCCGCGCCAGGCGCGGTAGGTGACGACCAGCGAGTTCTCATCGAGCATCGCCGCCTGGAAGCGCGGCCAGGGGCACATATAGGTGCAGACCTGCTCCCGCGCCCAGCCGGCCAGCAGGTAGGTGGTGGCGGTGAAGAGGCTGAAGAAGAAATAGACCTCAAGGCTCGCCTGGCCGGTGAAGAAGCGCGGGGTCATCTCCAGCGCGTCGTTGAAATACATGATCCAGGCGCCGCCGGTCGCTGCCGCGATGCCCAGCCAGACCGCATGGGTCAGCGCCTTCTTGCGCAGCCACTCGCTGGTCCAGGGCTGCAGGTCGAGCTTCATGCGGGCGTTGCGGTCACCCTGGATCCTGCGCTCCACCAGCATGAACAGATCGGTCCAGACCGTCTGCGGGCAGGTGAAGCCGCACCAGACGCGGCCGAACAGGCTGGTCGCGGCGAACAGGCCGATGGCGCCCAGCACCAGCAGGCCGGTGAGGTAATAGACCTCCTGCGGCCAGATCTCGATGAAGAAGAAGAACAGGCGGCCATGGGTCATGTCGACCAGCACCGCCTGGTCCGGCATCTCCGGGCCGCGATCCCAGCGGATCAGCGGCACGGTGTAGTACAGGCCGAGGCAGAGGGCGAGGATCAGCCACTTCGCCTTCCGCACCGTCCCCTGCACCGCCTTCGGATAGACCTTCTGGCGGGTCGCGTAGAGCGAGCCGGTGCTGGCCTGCGCCGCCGCCGGCTTCGTGCGTTCGGGTGACTTCACCTCGCCCATGACACGCCTCGTCCTACTCGCCGCCGCCCAGCGTGTGGACGTAGACGGTCAGCATGTTGACCACGGCCGGGTCGAGACGGCCGCCCCAGCTCGGCATCACGCCGGCGCGGGACCAGCCGATGCTGCGCACGACGCTGGCCTTGTCGCCGCCATAGAGCCAGACCTGGTCGTTCAGGCGGGGGGCGCCCATGTCGCGGTTGCCCTCGCCCTTCTCGCCATGGCAGCTCGCGCATTGCTCGGCGAAGAGCGGGGCGCCGCGGCCCGCCGCCGCCTGGTCGGTCGCCCGGCCGGTCAGCGAGAGCACATGCTCGGCGACGTCGCCCACCTGCGCGGCCGTCAGCAGGCCATCCACCTGGAAGCGGGGCATGGCGATGCCGCGCGCCTCCTCCGACTCGCCGTTCCGCACGCCGTGCCTGATGCTGTGCTGGATGGCGTCGAAGCTGCCGCCGAAGATCCAGTCATCATCCGCCAGTGACGGGAAGCCGCCCGGCGCGCCCTGCCCGCCTGCGCCGTGGCAGCCGGCGCAGTTGTTGGCGAAGGCGATGCGGCCGCCGGCGAGGGCGAAGGCGCGGAGCTGCGGGTCGGCCGCGATCTGCTCCGGCGTCGCCTCGCGCAGCTTCGCCAGCATCGGCTCGCGCGCCGCGCGCTCCGCCTCCAGCTCCGGCCCGAGCGCGCCGCGCGCGGTCCAGCCGGTGACGCCCGTGGCGCCGCTGAAGGGCAGCGCGGGATAGAGCGCCACCCAGACCAGGCTGAACAGGATGGTGGCATAGAAGACGTACAGCCACCACTTCGGCAGCGGCGTGTTCAGCTCCTTCAGCCCGTCCCACTCATGCCCGGTCGTCTCCTGGCCGGTGATGCTGTCCTTTTCGACCTTGGTCGGCATCGTCAGATGCTCCTGTGGCCAGCCGCGTCATCCCTCAGCGGGATGTCGGCCTGGCTTTCGTAGTGCCGGCGCTTCGACGGGCGCATGACGTAGATCAACATCCCGAGGAAGAGTGCGAAGAACCAGACCACCCAGACGGTGGAGAGGATCGACTGCAGCTTGACGAGGTCCATCGGTGCCTCTCCCTACTGCTGCCGGACCTGCTCGGGCGTCACGTCGCGGAACTGCACCAGGGTGCCCAGCATCTGCAGATAGGCCACCAGCGCGTCCATTTCCGTGATCGTCCCGGCATTGCCATCGAAGGCGGCCTGGCGGGCCTTGGCGTAGCGGCCGGAGAAGCCGGCGGCGTCCGCATCCGGACGGGCCTGCGCCTCCAGATCCGCCCGCGCATTGGCGACCATCGCGTCCGTGTAGGGGACGCCGAGCGCCTGCTGCGCCTTCAGCTTCGCGCCGATGTCCGAATAGTCCAGCGGACGGTCGAGGAAGGCATAGGGCGGCATGATGCTCTCCGGCACCACCGCGCGCGGGCTGCGGAGATGCGCCGCATGCCAGTCATCCGAGTAGCGGCCGCCCAGCCGCGCCAGGTCGGGGCCCGAACGCTTGGAGCCCCACTGGAACGGGCGGTCGTACATGCTCTCGGCCGCGAGGGAGTAATGGCCATAGCGCTCGGCCTCGTCCCGGAAGGGACGGACCATCTGGCTGTGGCAGGTGTAGCAGCCCTCGCGGACATAGATGTCGCGGCCGGCGAGCTCGAGCGGCGTGTAGGGGCGCATGCCCTCCACCCGCTCGATCGTCGTCTCGATGGTGAAGAGCGGCACGATCTGCACCAGGCCGCCGATCGAGACCGTGATGAGCGTGAGCACGCCCATCAGGATCAGGTTGCGCTCGATGATGCCGTGGTCGCGGAGGAAGCGGAACATGGATCGGCCCTCCTTCACTCGGCCGCCGCGGGCACCAGGCCGGGCTGGGCAGCGGGCGCCGCCTCGGCCAGGGTGCTGGAACGCACGGTCATCCACAGGTTGTAGACCATGATCAGCGCGCCGCTGAGGTAGAGCAGGCCACCCAGCATGCGGATCACGTAGTAGGGGTGCATCGCCTCGACAGTCTCGACGAAGCTGTACTGCAGGAAGCCCAGCTCATCGTAGGCGCGCCACATCAGGCCCTGCATGATGCCGCTGACCCACATGGCGGTGATGTAGAAGACGATGCCAAGGGTCGCGAGCCAGAAGTGCCAGGAGACCAGCTTGTCCGAGTACAGCCCGGTCTTCCTCCAGAGCTTGGGGAACAGGTAGTACATCGCGCCGAAGGAGACGAAGCCGACCCAGCCCATGGCGCCGGAATGCACATGGCCGATGGTCCAGTCCGTGTAGTGCGACAGGGCGTTCACCGCCTTGATCGACATCACCGGCCCCTCGAAGGTCGACATGCCGTAGAAGCCGACCGAGGTCACGGAGAAGCGCAGCGCCGGGTTGGTGCGCAGCTTGTCCCAGGCGCCCGATAGGGTCATCAGGCCGTTGATCATGCCGCCCCAGGACGGCATCCACAGCATCACCGAGAACACCATGCCGAGCGTCTGCGCCCAGTCTGGCAGCGCGGTGTAGTGCAGGTGGTGCGGGCCGGCCCAAATATAGAGGAAGATCAGCGTCCAGAAATGCACGATGGACAGCCGGTAGGAATAGACCGGCCGCTCCGCCTGCTTCGGGATGAAGTAGTACATCATGCCGAGGAAGCCGGCGGTCAGGAAGAAGCCCACCGCGTTGTGGCCGTACCACCACTGGATCATCGCATCCTGCACGCCGGACCAGACGATGTAGGACTTGCCCACGCCACCGCCGACCGGCAGGGCGAAGTTGTTCACCAAGTGCAGCATCGCGATGGTGATGATGAAAGCCAGGTAGAACCAGTTGGCCACGTAGATGTGGGGCTCCTGCCGCCGCAGGATCGTCCCGCCGAAGGCGATCAGGTAGGCCACCCAGACGACGGTCAGGAACAGGTCCACATACCACTCGGGCTCGGCATATTCCTTGCCCTGGGTGACGCCCAGCACATAGCCCAGCGCGGCGGTGACGATGAAGAACTGGTAGCCCCAGAACAGGAACCAGCCCATGTCCTCGCCGCCGAACAGGCGGGCGCGGCAGGTCCGCTGCACGACGTAGAGCGAGGTGCAGATCAGCGCATTGCCGCCGAAGGCAAAGATCACGGCCGAGGTGTGGACCGGGCGCAGGCGCCCGAAGGTCGTCCATTCCAGGTCGAGGTTGAGCAGCGGCCAGGCGAGCTGGGAGGCGATCAGCACCCCCATCAGGAAGCCGACCACGCCCCAGAAGATGGTGGCGATGGCAAAGGCCCGGATCGGCCCTTCCACCATATCGAAATCCCGCCCCGGCCCGTGACCGGTGGCAGGTCCTGCATAGCCCGCGACGGCCATGAAGCGGATCTCCCAACTATGACGCGGGCGGCAGGCAGACGGACTCGTCCCATCGCGCCGCGCGCAGCCGGAGAACACGACGAACTCGCTAAGGAGTCCTTGATCGGGATCAAGGCAGCGTGGGCAGGAAACCCTGACGGTGATATATCGACATCGCGCCCCGGGGAGGACGCCCGATGACCACTGAGACCCTGCCCCTGTCCGACCGGCCACCGAGTCGCGTGCGCAATATCGCCACCGACCGGCCCTGGGTCTGGCTGACCGCCGGCTGGCGGGACATGCTCGCGAGCAAGCCGATCGCCCTCGCCTATGGCGGTGCCGTCTGCCTGGCCGGCTGGGTGCTGTCCCTGCTGCTGTTCGAGGTCGGCACGCTCTGGGCCATCCTGCCCGCGACCTCCGGCTTCTTCCTGATCGGCCCGCTGGTCGCCGCCGGCCTCTATGAGGCGAGCCGGCTGCGGGCGGAGGGGAAGCAGCCGACGCTGGCCGACATGGTCGGGCCCTTCCGGCGCAATGGCGGGCAGATCGCCTTCATCGGCGTCGCCCTGCTGGTGATCCACCTGTTCTGGGTGCGCATCGCCGGGCTGATCTTCATGCTCTTCTTCGGCCTGAACGGCATCCCGAGCCTGGAGCGGCTGCCCTACGCGATGCTGCAATCCGACCAGTTGCTGCCCTTCCTCGTGATCGGCACGGGCTTCGGCTTCGTCCTCGCCGCCGCGAGCTTCGCGATCTCCGCCGTCTCCATCCCGATGCTGGTGGAGCGGGAGGTTTCGGCGCTGGAGGCGATCACGGTCAGCATCCAGGCGGTGCTGGAGAACTGGAAGGCCATGCTGCTCTGGGCCGCGCTGATCGTGGTCTTCACCGGGCTGGCGCTGGTGCCCTTCTATCTCGGCCTGGTGCTGGTCTTCCCGCTGATCGGGCATGCCACCTGGCATGCCTACAAGGATATGGTGGTGCGCTGACGCGACCCGCCGGGCCGCGCGGCCCGGGGCCCCGTCAGAGCAGCCACACCATGTCTGGCGCCGTGGCCACCGGGACCACGGCGCCGGGCAGCCCCCCTGTCCCGCCGCGCCAGGCCCCGCCCTCGCCCAGCGGATCCGCGACCCAGACACCCTCCCCCGGCTGCCGCCCGAGGGATTCGGCGCCGAGGGCGATATCCACCGCAAGCTGGGCGGGCGTGACGCCGGCGGCGAGGCGGCCCGTCTGCAGCGCCAGCTCCTCTCCCCCGGGATCACGGCCGAGCGCGTTGCGGTAGAGCGCCGTCACCGCCGCCCCCGGGTCGGCCGGCAGCGTGCCGGCCAGCGTGGCGGCGATCTCCGTCCAGCCCGTGCCGGCCTCGGCGCGCGCGACCATGCCGGCCAGCGTCCCCCCATCCGCTTCGCGGCCCGTGAGGGCGCGGGCCAGGGCGGCGGCCTGCACGCCCGGGCTCTGCGGGCCCGCATCCTGGAAGCCATCGGCGAAGACGAGCCGTTCGGCGGCCGGGAGGGTCACCTGCAGGCCCTCCTGCAGGGTCAGCACGCGCTCCCCACCCGGCAGCGCCTCGACCTGCGTGACGGCGCGGCTCTCGCGCAGCGCCAGGACGGTGTCGGGCGCGACGATCTGGAGCCCCCCGCGCGTCTCGCCGGGCGGCACATGACCCAGCCAGGTGGCCGGGTCGGCGACCCGCAGCTCGAGCAGGAAGGCGGCGGATTGCCGGCCGTCCGAGACCTCGATGATCAAGGGCCGGCGCGGCATGTCGTCGAGGCCGAGGCTGATGCCCTCCCGCAGCTTCAAGACCGATCCCACCACCTCGAACCGCCAGGCATCCTCCTCGGGGAAGGAGAAGGTGAAGGGCCCGGCGCTGTCCGGGTCGGTGACGGTCAGCCTGCCGATCACGGCGCCGATGACCCCGGCCACGACCGTGCCACCGCTGGCGAAAGCCAGGGAGGAGGGCGGCGTGTCGTCCCGGTCCAGCACCGTCACGCTGCGCGGCGTCAGGTCCTCCACCGTGCTGCCGTCCGCGAAGGTGAAGCGCAGGGAGAATTCCAGCACCGGGCTGCGCCCGGCAGCGGCCAGGGCCTCGAAATCGGCCGGGGCGCCCGGCCGCAGGACCAGGGCGGGCAGGCCCGGCAGCAGGCTGGCGCTGAAGGCCAGCGCATCGCGCCCCAGCAGCTCGACGCCCGTGAGCCCGGAGAGGTCGCCGGCCAGGGAGAGCGTCGCCTCCCAGTCGCCGGGTCCGCTGTTCTCCGCCATGCTCCCCGGCAGCACGCCTGATACCTGCAGGACCCGCACCGCGCCACCTCATCTCATGGGACGATCCCATGAAACGAGACATTCGGTGAAAATACGGCAAATCCGGAGACGGCGTCGCCACGCGTGCGATACGTCCCGGCCGGCGATCAGGGCCGGGGGGCGGATGGCCGAAGGATGCGGAGGGACCGGCCTGGGCGGGCCGCAATGTCGGGTCTGGGCAGTCCGGCGGCCATTTGCTGCCGGATGGGCAGTCCGGCCCGGCGGGCGGTCACCCCGCGCCGGGCCGCGGGAGTCAGGCCACCAGCCGCGCCGCCATGGCCAGCAGCACCACGCCGTTCAGCGCGAAGAGCGCCCCGCCCGCCAGGCGAAGCGCCGGCCCCTGCCGCCGCCCGAACAGCCGGCCGAGCAGCGCGACGCCGGTCAGCGCCGGTACCGTCCCCGCGACGAAAGCCATCATCGCCAGCGCCCCGGCCAGGGCGCTGCCGGAAGCCGCCGCCGCCGCCAGCGCGCCGTAGAGCAGCCCGCAGGGCAGGGCCGAGAGCAGCAGGCCGAGCAGCACGCCCCGCCAGCCGGTGGGCGCCGCCAGCAGCGCGCCGATCCGCCGCTCGACCACGGCCGGCAGCTTCGGCGTCACCCGGCCGAGCCGCGGCAACACCGCCCCGAAGCGCTGGGAGGCCTGGGCCAGCATGAAGACCGCTGCCACCGCCAGCAATGCGGCCAGCAGCCAGCGCATGCCGCTGGCAAGCGTGACCAGACCGGCCGCGCCGCCGGCGAGGGCGCCAAGCGCGCCATAGCCCAGCATACGCCCGGCCTGATAGGGCAGCAGCGCCGCCCCGGCGAGCCGCTGCAGCCGCCCGCCGCCGGCGCCGATGCCGGTTGCCGCCTGGGCCAGCACGAAGGGCGCGCACATGGTGGAGCAATGGGTGACGCCGCCCGCCAGCCCGGCCAGGAACAGCGCCCCCATCAGGGCCGCCAGGCCGCCGGGGCCGAGAGCAGCGAGATCATGCAGGCAATCGGCAAGCATCCAATATCCTTAACCCCCTGCGCGCACCCTGGCCTTGCGCCGGCTCAACCTGGCGGGCGCGGAGGGACCGGAGTTCCGGCAAGGATTGGCGCTCCAGCGCCCTCCCTCCGGATAGACGAGGCCGGTCAAGCCGCCCCTTCCCGGACGCCGGAGGGTCCGGAATGGCGGCCTAGGCGCCGCGCGCCACCGCCGGCAGGCCATGCAGGATGAGCCGCACGGCAAAGCGCGCGGCGCCGTCCGGATCGGGCGGCGCACGCCGCAGCATCTGCTCCCCCACATGGCGGGCGATGCCGATGGCGCCGGCCGTCAGATAGGCCGTGTCGGCCTGCGGGGCCAGCTGGTCGCCCAGGATGCGGGTGAGCGACTCGCGCACCTCCTCGAACACCGCGCGCTGCGCCGGCGTGGCATCGACCCGTACCTGCGGCAGGCCGGCGGCCCGGCCATATTCCTCCACGAGGAAACGGAAATAGGCGCGGATCACGCCATCCAGCCAGCCCTCCAGATCCGCCGCCCGGTCGCGCTCCGCCCGCAGGATCGGCCGCAGCCGCTCCGCCGCATCGGCGGCGAGCGCCCGGGCGATCGCCTCCTTCGAGCGGAAGTAATTGTAGAAGGTGCCGGAAGCGAGGTCGGTCCGCCGGATGATGTCGCGCACGCTCGCCGCCTCATAGCCCAGCTCGGCGAAGACCTGGCGCGCCGCGGCAAGGATCGCCTCCTGGTTGCGCGCCTTGGTCCGCGCGCGCCGCCCGGCCTCGGCAATGGCGATGTCGGTGACGCTGGACATGCGCCAAGGGAAAACCCTGCGGCGCAGCGGGGCAAGGGGCTTCGGCAGCCGCCACCTCCTCCGCTAGCATCCCCGGCAAGCCAGGCGGGAGGGAATGCGGCATGACGGGGACCGGGCTTGCGGCCCAGGGCATCGGCGCGCCGGTGCGGCGGGTGGAGGATCTGCGCTTCCTGCGCGGCGCCGGACGCTTCGTGGACGACATCGCGGCGCCGGGCGCCTGGCACCTGCATCTGGTGCGCTCACCCCATGCCGCGGCGCGCATCCTGTCCATCGACATTTCGGCGGCGCGCGCCATGCCGGGCGTAAGGCTGGTGCTGACGGCCGCCGATCTCGACATCCCCGCCCGCCTGCGCTGCGTCACGCCGCGGCACCGGCGCGGCGGCGGGCCGCTGGTGCAGCCACCCTGGCGCGTGCTGCCCGCCGATGCGGTGCGCCATGTCGGCGACCCCGTGGCGGCGGTGGTGGCGGAGACGCCGGCCGCGGCGCAGGATGCCGCCGAACGCATCCAGGTGGCCTACGGGCCGCTGCCCTGCGTCACCGACCTGGCCGAGGCCGCGCGTCCCGGCGCGCCGGCGGTCTGGCCGGAGCAGGCGCCGGACAATGAATGCTTCCTCTTCCGCCTGGGCGATGTCGCCGCGGTCGAGGCGGCCTTCGCCCGCGCCGCGCAGACCGTCTCGCTGGACTACCGGATCAGCCGCGTCTCGGCCAATCCGCTGGAGCCGCGCAATGCGCTGGCGGCGCATGACCCGATCGAGGATCGCTACACCCTCTGGACCGGCACGCAATTGCCGCATGTGATGCGCAACGAGATCGCGGAGCACGCCCTCGGCGTCCCGTCCAACCGTCTCCGCATCATCTCCCCCGATGTCGGCGGCGGCTTCGGGATGAAGGAGAGCCCCTTCCCCGAGCATATCCTGTGCCTGCTGGCCGCGAAGCGCCTGGGCCGGCCTGTCCGCTGGACCGCGACGCGGACCGAGAGCTTCCTGAGTGACAGCCATGCGCGCGACAACCTCTCGACGGCGGAGCTGGCGCTCTCGGCCGAGGGCGAGTTCCTCGCGCTGCGCGTACGCACGCTGGCGAATATGGGCGCCTATCTCGCCTGGCAGGGCCCGGTCTCCTCCACCAACAATGTCGGCGGGCTCGCCGGCGTCTATCGCACGCCGCATATCTGCACGGAAGTGATCGGCCTCTTCACCCATACCCAGCCGACCGCTCCCTATCGCGGCGCCGGACGGCCGGAGGCGATCCATGCCATGGAGCGGCTGGCGGACCTGGCCGCCGACCGGCTCGGCCTGGATCGCGTCGAGATCCGCCGGCGCAACATGATCCGGCCGGAGGAGATGCCCTTCCGCACCGGGCTCGACTACACCTATGACAGTGGCGACTTCCCGCGGAACCTCGATTTGGCGCTGGAGGCGGCGGGCTGGGCCGGCTTCCCCGCGCGCCGCGCGGAATCCGGGGCGCGCGGGATGCTGCGCGGCATCGGCATCGCCAATGCGATCGAGAGCGCGGGCGGGCCGCATCGCAAGCCGCTGGAGGAAGGCGCCGAGATCCGCTTGGCGGCAGCGCCACGCTGCTGCTCGGCAGCCACAACCATGGCCAGGGGCATGAGACGGCGTTCCGCCAGATCATCGCCTCCCGCCTCGGCCTGCCGCCGGAGCGGGTGCGGATCCAGTTCGGCGATACGGATGTGGTGGCGCATGGCCGTGGCACCATCGGCTCGCGCTCCATGATGGCGGCCGGCGGCGCGCTGGTGGGCGCGGCGGAGAAGGTGATCGCCCGCGGCCGGCAGATCGCCGCGCATCTGCTGGAGGCCGCCGAGGCGGATGTCGAATTCGATGGCGGCCTGTTCCGCGTTGCCGGCACGGATCGCGGCCTATCCATCGAGGAGGTGGCGCGGCAGAGCTATGTTCCCGGAGCCTTGCCGGATGGGGCCGAACTCGGCCTCGGCGCCGCGCTGGTGACACGGCCGGGCGATGCGACCTTCCCGAATGGCTGCCACATCGCGGAGGTGGAGGTCGATCCGGAAACGGGCGAGACGCGGCTGCTGGCCTATACGGTGGTGGACGATGTCGGCACGGTGATCAACCCGCTGCTGGTGAAGGGCCAGATCCATGGCGGCGTGGCGCAGGGCTTCGGCCAGGTCTTCGGCGAGGCCATCCTGTACCGCGATGGTCAGCTGCTGACCGCGAGCTTCCAGGACTACCCGATGCCACGGGCGGCCGATCTCTGCGCCATGCTGGTGCAGAGCAATCCGGTGCCGACGAAGACCAACCCGCTCGGCGTGAAGGGGGCGGGCGAGGCCGGCACGGTCGGCGCCCTGCCGGCGCTGGTGAATGCGGTGGTGGATGCGCTCCGGCCGCTCGGCATCACGCATCTGGAGATGCCGCTGACGCCAGAGCGGGTCTGGCGCGCGATCCGCGGGCGCTGACTGAAACCAACCCGCATGAAGGCTGGCGCATTCATGCAGCCTCGGTCGCCGGCGCCGCTCTGCGGCTTGGCTACGCGCCACCTGGCGCGGCGCCCCCGATGCGCATGGAAGACGCCTCCGGCGTCTTCCATGGGGGCCGGCCGTCCGGGCGCTCAGCCGCCTGTGGCGGCTGCAGGTCAGGATTTGCGTCGGCGGAAATCACCCCGGTCCGGGCCGGATTCCGGCCTGGCGGATGAGGTCCGGGGAAGGCAGGGCCTTCCCCGTGGTCAGCCCTGTGCCCCGCGCACCAGCCGCCCGGGCAGCGCGCCGGTGGCCTCGCCCTCCCGGTAGGTCACTGCGCCATTGACCACGGTGGCCACATAGCCATCCGCCTTCTGCACCAGCCGCTTGCCGCCGGCCGGCAGGTCGTAGCGCATGACCGGCACCTTCACCTGCAGCCGGTCGTAGTCGATGACATTCAGGTCCGCCTTCTTCCCCGCCGCCACCAGGCCGCGATCCGCCAGGCCGAGCGCCAGGGCATTGTCCCACGTCAGCCGCTTCACCGCGAATTCCAGCGGCAGCTTCGGGCCGCGCGTGCGGTCGCGGGTCCAGTAGGACAGCATATGGGTGGTGGAGGAGGCATCGCAGATGATGCCGACATGCGCGCCGCCATCGCCGAGGCCCATCAGGGTCTGCGGATGCTCCACCATGGTGCGCACCGCCTCCAGGTCGCGGTCGGCATAGTTGATGATGGGACGGTTGAGGATGGCCTTGCCCTCCTGCTCCATCATCCACTCCCAGGCCAGTTCCGCCGGGTCCATGCCGCGCTGCGCCGCGATGGCGCCGAGGCTGGTCTCCGGCCGCGGCTCGTAATCCGGCGGGTCGCCCAGCTTGAAGATCATGTCCCAGGTGTTCAGGCGGGCCCGCAGCATCGGGTCGGGCGTCTCCTCCGCCAGCAGCGCCGATTTCAGCGCCGGGTCGCGCAGCGCCTGCATCCTCTGCGCGAAGGGCAGATGCGCGATCTTCTGCCAGGACGGCTTCGCCACGAAGGGATGCTGCGACAGCTCGAAGCCGAACATCAGCCCGACCGGCCGCGCCATCACCTGGCCGGTCATCCGGGCGCCCGCGCGGTTCGCCGCCTCGATCTTCTCCAGCAGGAATTTCCACAGCCAGGGCCGGCTCTCCCGCTGCAGCAGGGAGAAGGTCATCGGCCGGCCGGAGGCGGCGCAGATGCGCTGCAGCCGGTCGAACTCATCCTCCGGCTCATCGAAGTCGGAGATGACCTGCAGCCAGGAGGCGCCGGCCTCCCCGACCGCGCGGCCGATCGCCTCCAGCTCCGCCTCGGGCGTGCCGAGCGTCGGCGTGTGCTTGCCGTCGAGCGTCCGGTGCGCGATGGCGCGGGAGGTGGAGAAGCCGAGCGCGCCGGCCCGGATGCCCTCGGCGGCCAGGCGGGCCATCTCGGCGACCTCGGCCTCGGTCGCCTCGGCATGCGCCTCGGCGCGCTCGCCCATCACATGGATGCGTAAGGGGGCGTGCGTCACCTGCGCCGCGATGTCCATGTCCCAGCGCCGGGCGCCGAGGACGTCCATGAATTCCGGGAAGCTCTGCCAATTCCAGGGCAGCCCTTCCGTCAGCACCACTTCGGGCAGGTCCTCGACGCCCTCCATCAACTTGACCAGCGCGTCGCGCCGCTCCGGCCGGCAGGGGGCGAAGCCGACACCGCAATTGCCGATCAGCGCCGTGGTGACGCCGTTGTAGGAGGAACTGTCGATCCGGCTGCTCCAGGTGGCCTGGGCGTCGTAATGGGTGTGGATATCGACGAAGCCGGGGGTGACGATCTTCCCCCTGGCGTCGATCTCCTCCGCCCCGCGTCCGGCGACCTGCCCGACCTGCACGATCCTGCCGCCGGCGATCGCCACATCGGCCTCGAAGGGCTTGGCCCCGCTGCCATCCACCACGGTCCCGCCGCGGATCACCAGGTCCAGATCGGCCATGGAACGTCTCCCTCGTCTTTGCCGGCAGCATGGACAGGGGACCGGCCCTGTCAACCATCATGGCCACCGGAGGGGGGCTTCGCGCCCGCCGCCGCCCGGGTCTAATCTTCCCGCCAATTCCGAAGGGTTGGGGAAACGGGCCATGGACGGCTTCGATATCGGCGGCATTCCGGGACTGGCCGAGGAGCACCGGATGGTGCGCGACCTCGTGGTCAAATTCGTCGAGAAGGACCTGATGCCGCTGGAGCCGGCGGTGCTGAAGCGGGAGGCCGAGGGCCAGCGCTACGGCCTGACGCCGGAGGAAGAGGCGCCGCTGCTCGCCAAATGCAAGGAGCTCGGCCTCTGGGGCCTCGACGTGCCGGAGGAGTTCGGCGGCGCCGACCTGCCGCTCGCCGCCCTGATGGCGGTGGAGGAGGAGATGGGCCGCACCGTCACCCCCTTCCTCTTCCCGCCGGACAGCCCGAACCTGCACATGCTGAAGGCGGTGGCCAACGAGGAGCAGCGGCGGAAATACCTCGACCCCTATGCGCGGGGGGAGGCGCGGTCCTGCATCGCCATCTCCGAGCCCGGGGCGGGCGGAGACCCGGCCGGCATGACCACCCGCGCGGTGCAGGATGGCGACGACTGGGTCATCAACGGCCGCAAGATCTGGGTCAGCGGGGTCCCCCGCGCCGATTTCATCATCCTCATGGCCCGCACCGGCGAGGGCAAGCGGCAGGAGGGGGTGACCGCCTTCATCATCGAGCGCGGCACGCCCGGCTTCATCATCGAGCGCGAGATCCCGATGATCGGCGGCCGCCGGACCTACGAGCTGGTCTTCGAGGATTGCCGGGTGCCGAAGAGCCAGGTGCTGGGCGAGCTGGGCCGGGGCTATGCGCCGATGCAGCTCCGGCTGAATGTCCGCCGGCTGCAGATGGGCGCGCGCTGCACCGGCATGGCCCGCCGGGCGCTGGAGATGCTCTGCGAGCAGGCGAAGAACCGCGTGACATTCGGCGTCAAGCTCTCCGACCGCCAGGCGATCCAGTGGTGGATCGCCGAGGCGGCGACGAAGATCCATGCCTGCCGCCTGATGGTGCGCGACGCCGCGGCGAAGCTCGGCGCCGGCGAGGATGTCCGCAACGAGGCCTCCATGATCAAGGTCTTCGCCACCGAAATGGCGCAGGAGGTGCTGGACAACGCCATGCAGACATTCGGCGCCATGGGCATGACGAAGGAGCTGCCCTTGCAGCTCATGGCCAGCCAGGTGCGCGTGCAGCGGATCTATGAAGGGCCGAGCGAGGTGCACCGCATGGCGATCGCCAGGCGGGTGCTGAAGAACGGCATCTGAAGGCGGTGCGCGGGCACCACGCGCCGGTGCCCGCCGCTGGAGCGGCTTGCTTTCGCGGGGCCTCACTCCGGCCGTTCCGGCTGCCGGTTCAGGCGAGCCGGTTCCTCCGCCTGGCCGGGTCGGTCCGGTCCGGTCGGAGTTTGCTCCAGGAAACACGGGGACCGTGCCAAGGCCCGGAGCCACGGCGCCGCTCCCACCAGCCGCACCACTCCGCAGGCGCCAGCGGGGCGCCGATGGTTTGCGCAACCGGTCCACGGCCGCCCGCGCCCCGGGGCAGCGCAGCCGCCGGACCGGACACCACCCCAGCGCCCATGGCGCCACGTGACATCACGGGAGGACCCAAGAATGGCGGACAGCGCCTACAATGTCGGCGACCTGGTGGCGGAATTCCTCTCCCGCATCGGCGTCACCACCTGCTTCGGCATCGTCTCCGTGCACAACATCCCGATGCTGGACGGCATCGGGCGGCGGAACGCCATCCGCTATGTCATGGTGCGGAACGAGATGGGCGGGGCGCATATGGCGGATGCCTATGCCCGGGTCTCCGGCCATCTCGGCGTGATGTTCTCCTCGACCGGCCCCGGCGCCGCCAATACCGTGCCCGGCCTGGTGGAGGCGCAATTCGCCGGCTCCCCGATGCTGCACATCACCGGCCAGACCGCGACCAGGTTCATCGACCGCGACATGGGCACGGTGCATGACGTACCGGGCCAGACGGCGATGCTGGCGGCCGTCTGCAAGGCGGCCTTCCGCATCCGCTCGGCGCAGGAGGCGCTGGGGGTGCTGACCCAGGCCGCCACGCTTGCCCTGACCCCGCCGATGGGCCCGGTCAGCCTCGAGATCCCGATCGACATCCAGCGCACGCCCATCCCCCGCCCGGCCCAGCTCGACACGCTGGTCCTGCCCGTGCCGCCGCCCCTGCCGCCCTCCGAGGCCGCGCTGGACGAGGCGGCGGAGATCCTGGCGCGGGCCAGGCGGCCTATGCTCTGGCTCGGCAACGGCGCCAAATCGGCGCGGGCCGAGGCGATGGCGCTGATGGGCCTCGGCTTCGGCGCCGTCTCCTCCTGGAACGGCCGCGGGATCGTGCCGGAGGACCACCCGATGACGCTCGGGGGGCTGCACGGCAACGGCTCGCCGCGAGTGCAGGAATTCTACCGCTCCGTCGATGCCATGCTGGTGGTCGGCAGCCGGCTGCGCGGCCATGAGACCATGGACTTCTCCCTGAAGCTGCCGGAAACGCTGGTGCATGTAGATGTCGATCCGCGCGCCAATGGCCGGACCTATGCCAATGCCGCCTTCGTCTGCGGCGATGCCGGGCTGGTGATGGCCGGGCTGGCGCGGCGGCTGCAGGGGCGCCTCCGGGTCGATCCCGGCTTCGCCGCCGACTTTGCCGAGATGAAGCGCCGCGCCGTGGCGGAGTACCGGGAGACCCTCGGCCCCTATGCCGATTTCCCGGCGGAGCTGCGCCGCGCCCTGCCGCGCGACGCGCTCTGGGTGCGCGACGTCACCATCAGCAATTCCTCCTGGGGCAACCGCATCTTCCCGGTCTATGGCCCGCGCGACGCGGTGCACCCCGTCAGCGCCGCCATCGGGCCGGGCCTGCCCATGGGCATCGGCGCCGCCCTGGCGGGAGGGGGGCGGAAGGCCATCGCCATGGTCGGGGATGGCGGCTTCGCCCTGAACCAGACCGAGCTCTGGACCGCGGTGCAGGAACGCGCGGAGCTGGTGGTGATGGTGATGAACGACCGCGGCTACGGCGTCATCAAGCATATCCAGGGCGCGCTGCAGGATGGCCGCATGTTCTTCGGCGACCTGCAGGGGCCGGATTTCCAGAAGCTCGCCGCCGTCGCCGGCCTGCCCGGCTTCAAGGTCAGCCGGACGGAGGAGCTGGCGGAGACGGTGGCAAAGGCGGTCGCCACCCCGGGCCCCAGCCTGGTCGAGGTGGACATGACCGCGATCGGCGCCTTCCCGCCCTATGCGCCCTATAACGGCATGGGCATCTACGCGAAGCGGGCGGCGGAATAGGCCGCAGGGCCGCCCCGGCCGGGAGCCGGGGCGCCGCCGGTTACTGACGGCCGCCGCCGCCCCCGTCATTGCCGCGCGGCGAGCCGAGCCGGTCCTGCCGGTCCAGTTCCGCCGCGGCGAAGGACGATGCCGCCGCGGCCCGCGGCAGCACGGGCATGGCGGCCAGGCGCTGCAGCGTCCCCGCGCCGCCCAACGTGAAGGCGGGGGTCGAGAGGGCGCGCTCGGCCGCCCCCCGGTCGCCCGCCAGTTGCGCGCGCCAGGCGCCGTAGAGCGCATCCACCACCTGCTGGGTCGGTGCGGTCGGCGCGATGCCGAAGGCCGAGTGCACCTCCTGCCGGCCGGCGGCCAGTTCGGTCGAGACCATGGGGTTGAGGCCGCGCCAGCGTGCGCCGTAGGGGATCTCGACGGTCAGGAATTCGTAATTCGCCACCGCCCGCGCCGCCTCCCCGGGCTGGCCGGCAACGCTGGCCGGTTGGCCGAAGACATAGGCGGTGTTGAGGACCGCGGCGCGCACCGGGTCGCCGGCGCCCTCCACCGCATCCCGCGGCAGCCTGGCCCAGCCATTCGGCGGCTGCTGCACCGCGCCGGCGCAGCCTGCCAGCAGGGGCAGGCACAGCAGGGCGGCGCGCCGGGCGAGTCTTGGTCGGAAGTGGTCGGCAACCATCGGTCTGGTGTCCTCCTCGGTGCGGCGCCCGGCGATCGGCCTGGCCTCAACGGCGCCCGGGCGGGAATGTCGCCCGCGGCAACAGCCGGATGTGTCATCTCAAGGCGAGGCGTCAATGCCGCCCCCGCTTTCCGCCGGGCCGCGGTGGTGCATAATCGGCGCAAAGCATTGGGGGAAACGACCGATGAGTGGCAGCAGCACGGGCAGTGCCGGCAAGCCGACGGGCTGGGGCGCGGCCGGCGCGTCGGAAACGCCGGCGGGGCGGCTGCGCCGGAAATTCCCAACCTATAACGACTTGCAGCGCCGGGCGAAGTGGCGCGTCGCCCGCTTCGCCTATGACTTCGTGGCGGGCGGCGTCGGGGACGGGGCGCCCAATGTGGCGCATAACCGCGCCGCCATGGACGCGGTGCGGATCGTGCCCCGCTATGCCGTCGATCTCGCCGGCGTGACCACCGCCACGAAGCTCTTCGGCCGGGACTATGCGGCGCCGGTCGGCGTCGCGCCCATGGGCAATGTCGGCATGGTCTGGCCGAGGGCCGATGCCATCCTGGCCGCCGCGGCCCAGGCTGCGCGCATCCCCTATGTTTCCTCCACCGTCGCCAATGTGGGCATGGAGGAGCTGGCGCGCATCGCGCCGGACAGCCTCTGGTTCCAGCTCTATGGCCTGCCGGCGGACAACCACCGGATGTCCCTGGACCTGATCCGGCGGGCGGAGGCGGTGGGCGCGCATGCGCTGGTCGTGACCCTGGACGTGCCGATGCGCCAGAAGCGGGTGCACGATGTCCGCAATGGGCTGGTGGTGCCCTTCCGCTACCGGCCGCGCACCCTGTTCGACATCGCCCGTGCGCCCTTCTGGGCGCTGGAGATGCTGCAGAAGGGCCAGCCGCGCTTCGAGAACATGCGGAAATATGTCGGCGAGAACGCCTCGATCGCCGAACTGGCCAGCTTCGTCACGCAGAACATGACCACCGGCGTCACCTGGGACGACATCGCTAAATTCCGGGAGGCCTGGCCGCGCGCCCTGGTGCTGAAGGGCATCCAGCACCCGGCGGATGCGGAGCGCGCGGTGGCGCTCGGCGTGGACGGCATCTGGGTCTCCAACCATGGCGGGCGGCAATTCGATGCTGCGCCCGCCTCGATCGACACGGTGCCGGCGATTGCCGCCGCGGTCGGGGGACGGGCGAAGATCCTCTATGACGGCTCGATCCGCTCGGGGCTGGACGTGCTGCGGACGCTGGCCGTGGGGGCGGATTTCTGCTTCGCGGGGCGTGCCTTCCTGCTCTCGGTCGCCGCCATCGGGGCGGCGGGCGGGGCGCATGCCACCGCCGGCTTCATGGAGGAGATCCGCGCCACCTTCGGCCAGGCCGGCATCCGCAGCGTGGAGGAGGCGGCGCAGGCGACCGTGCTGCATCCGAATGCGGTGAGGTTCGAGCCGGAGGGCAACGCCGCGGGCGTCGAGATGCCGCGGCGGCGGACCGCCTGAGGAGGGGACGCCGCCCCCTCCCTCAGCGGGCCCCATCGGTGGCACGGCCCCGGGCGGGTGGCCGTGTTCGCCTGCCCGGCCGGAACCGGCCCTGGAGCGACCGGGCTCAGCCGCCGTCGCGCAGCAGGGCGCCGATCACCCGCTCCAGATGCTGCAAGGTGTTGCACACGGCGGTCACGCGGCAATGCGGGGCGTAGCGCAGCATGTCCGAATCCCCGGTGCCCCAGAGCGTGCGGACTTCCGGGTTCAGCCAGACCAGCTGCTTCGACCGGTCGGCCATGCGGGTCAGGATGTCCACCCGCGGGTCGGTGCGGTTGCCCCGGCCATCGCCCAGGATGATCACCGTGGTGTGGCTGTCGAGGAGGCGCATATGCTCCCGCTCGAAATCCGCCAGCGCCATGCCGTAGTTGGAGGAGCCGAAGCCGGCCCGCGCCATCACCTCCGGGATCGCCGCCTCGATCGGGTGGCGTTCCAGGATGTCGGAGACCTCCACCAGGTTGCCCGAGAAGGCGAAGGACCGCAGGCCGGACAACGCCTCGTTCAAGGAATAGAGGAACAGCAGCAGGAACTGCGCCATGGCGGCGACCGAGCCGCTGACATCGCAGAGCACGACCAGCTTCGGCTTCTCGATCCTCTCCTGCTTCCAGACGGTGTGGAAGGGGATGCCCTCCCAGCCCATGTTCCGGCGCAGGGTGCGGCGCACATCCAGCACGCCGCGGCGGTCGCGCTTGCGGTTCCTGCCGTATTGCGTCGCCAGGCGGCGGGCCATGGCGCGGACCAGCACCCGCATCCGCTCATGGTCCCGGCGGTCGATGGCCGAGAGCCGCGTCTGCTGCAGCATGCGCTCGCGGAAGGCCTCGGTTTCGCCCCTGGCGAAGAGCGCCAGGTTCTGCTCCACGAAGTCCCGCACCTGGTCGCGCAGCCGGTCCCGGCCCTGGCGCAGGCGGCCGGTGCGCTCGGCCTCCGGGTTCGCCGCGATCTCGCGCTCCAGCGCCTGCAGCCCCATCCGCTCCAGGATGCGGCGGGTGAAGAGGTTCACCTGGGTGAAGAGCGCGATATTGGAAAGGCCGGCCTCCTGTGCCGCCTCCTCCACCGCCGCGGCGAGCTCCGCCTGATCGCCCGAGAGCAGCATCCGCGCAATCTGCCCGCCGCCTCCGCCACCTCCCTCCCCCTGCCCGCTCGCCTGCGCTTCGGGCGCCGGCTGCCGGGCCGCCTCCTCCACCGGCGGCGCGGGCGAGAAATCGCCGCGGCGGAAGAAGAGGTCGAAGACTTCGGCGAAGGCGCGCTTCTCCTCCACCGTCTTGGCCAGGACGAGGGAGAGCGTGTCCTTCAGCCGCGCCCGGTCGCCGAGGCCCACCACCTGCGCGGCGCGCGTCGCATCGATGCTCTCGGCCGGGGAGATGCGCAGCCCGGCGCTGCGGGCGGCACGGAAGAAGTCGAGCAGCGGGCCTTCCATCAGCGCCACGTCGTCATCGTATGGGCACCGCCTCCCGCTTCGCCTTCAGCAGCAGGTCGGCGATCTGCGGCGTGACCGCCTCGATGTCGCTCTCGAATTTCAGCAGGACGTTCAGCGTCTCCCGCACCATCACATGGTCGAGCTGCGGCGCGTGCAGCAGCACCAGCACCCGCGCCCAGTCGATCGTCTCGCTGACCGAGGGCAGCTTCTTCAGGTCGAGCATCCGCAGCTGCTGCACGAAGGCGACGAGCTGCCGCCGCAGATCCTCGGCAGCATCCGGCACGCGGGACGCGATGATCCGCGCCTCCAGCCGCGCATCCGGCAGGCCGATATGCAGGTGCAGGCAGCGGCGCTTGAGCGCATCGCCCAGGTCCCGCATCGAGTTGGAGGTCAGCAGCACGACCGGCGGGACATCCGCCCGCACCGTGCCGATCTCCGGGATGCTGACCTGGTAGTCCGAGAGGAGCTCCAGCAGGAAGGCCTCGAATTCCTGGTCGGCCTTGTCCACCTCGTCGATCAGCAGCACCGCCCCGCCCGGCTCCCGCAGCGCCCGCAGCAGGGGGCGGGGCTCCAGGAACTCCTCGGAGAAGAAGAGGTCGCTGACGCCGTGCAGGCGGCGCATGGCGGCATCCAGCCCCGGCTCCTCCCCCAGCACGCTGCCCAGCCGGTCCTTCAGGATCTGGGTGTAGAGGAGCTGCTTGCCGTACTTCCACTCGTACAGCGCCTTGGACTCGTCCAGCCCCTCATAACATTGCATGCGGATCAGCGGCAGGCCGAGCCAGGAGGCCGCGGCCTTGGCCAGTTCGGTCTTGCCGACGCCGGCCGGCCCCTCGACCAGGATCGGCTTGCGCAGGTGATGGGCCAGGTAGAGCGCCGTCGAGATCGGGCGGCTGGCGATATAGCCCGCGGTTTGCAGCCCGGCCTCGGTGGCCTCGATCGAGGAAAGCAGGCGGTGCCAGGCGATGCTCATGCGGCGGGTCGGCTCATTCTGTACATCTCCGGGGCGGCGCTGCGGCTTCGGGTCATCATGGACCGGCCGGTGCCGCACGACAAATCCAGGGCCGGGGGTCTGGAGTGATCCGCCCGCTCGTCTAGACTGCACGGCAAGGAAACTATCCAAGGAGAGTCCGGTGCATCTGTCCGACCGGGTGACCGGCGCGGTCCTGGTGGCCCTGGGGGGCCTGTCCGCCTGGGGCGGATCGCGCCTGCCGGCAGTGCCCGGCCAGGATGTGGGGCCCGCCGTCTTCCCCATGCTGATCGGCTTCGGCCTGGTCGGCTGCGGCCTGCTGATCGCCTTCGGCATCGGCCACAGCTTCGAGGAGGAGGAAGAGGGCTCCGCGCCGGGCTGGCTGTATGGGCTGCGCGCCCTGCTGCCGCCGGTGCTGCTGCTGCTCTATGTCCTGCTGGTGGACCGGCTGGGCTTCCTGCTGACCGCCGCCGGGCTGGTGCTGGTGATGGCCCTCGCCTTCGGGGCGCGGCCGCGGCTGGCGCTGCCGCTGGCGATACTGGCGCCGGTCGGGCTGCACCTGATCTTCGGCAAGCTGCTCCGGGTCCCGCTGCCGGACGGCCTCCTGGCCGCGCCCTGGTAGCCGCATGGAAGGTCTCATCCAGGGTGCCGCCCTCGTCGCGGCACCGGACGTCCTGCTGGCGATCTTCGCCGCGGCCGTCTACGGCCTTGTCATCGGCTCGCTGCCGGGGCTGACCGCCACCATGGCGACCGCCCTGCTGGTGCCGGTCACCTTCTACCTCTCGCCCATCGCGGCGGTGGCGACGATCATCACCGCGTCCGCCATGGCGATCTTCTCGGGCGACATCCCGGGCTGCCTGCTGCGCATCCCGGGCACGCCGGCCTCGGCCGCCTATACCGACGAATCCTATGCCATGACCCGCAAGGGCCAGCCGGAACTGGCGCTCGGCATCGGGCTCTGGTTCAGCGCCATCGGTGGCATCGTCGGCACCCTGGCCCTGATGGTGCTGGCGCCCTCGCTGGCGGAGGTCGCGCTCTCCTTCTCCACCTTCGAGTATTTCTGGCTGGCGATCCTCGGCCTGATGTGCGCGACGCTGGTCGCCCGCTCCTCGCCGGTGAAGGCGATCGCCGCCATGCTGCTGGGGCTGCTCGTCTCCTGCATCGGCATGGAGAATCCGGCCGGCACGCCGCGCTTCACCTTCGGGTCCCCCGACCTGCTGGGCGGCATCGAGCCGATCCCTGCACTGGTCGGCGTCTTCGCCGTGGCGCAGGTGATGCGCGCCATGCTGCTGCCCGACCCGCCGCCACTGGAGCGCCGGCGCTTCGGCAGCATCCTCTCCGGGCAATGGGCGCTGACCAAGCGTTACCCGAAGCCGCTGGTGCGCGGCAACCTGATCGGCATCATCGTCGGCGTGCTGCCCGGCGCGGGCGCCGACATGGCGGCCTGGATCAGCTACGCCACCTCGAAGCGCTTCTCGAAGGAGCCCGAGAAATTCGGCACCGGCCACCCGGAGGGGCTGGTGGAGGCCGGGGCGGCCAACAACTCGGCGCTGGCCAGTTCCTGGGTGCCGGCGCTGCTCTTCGGCATCCCCGGCGATACCATCACGGCGATCGCGATCGGGGTGCTCTACATGAAGGGGCTGAACCCCGGGCCGACGCTGTTCACCGAGAACGCGTCCTCCATGTACGCGCTCTACCTGATCTTCATCCTGGCGAATATCGTCATGATCCCGCTCGGGATCCTGCTGATCCGCGCCTCCACCCGCGTGCTGCACGCGCCGCGCGCGGCGGTGATGCCGGTGATCCTGCTGCTCTGCGCCGTCGGCGCCTATGCGGTGGGCAACAACCTGTTCGCCGTGGTGCTGGTGGCGGCCTTCGGCTGCCTGGGCTTCGTGATGGAGCGCAACGGCTACCCGGTGGCGGCGCTGGTGCTGGGCATCGTGATGGGAACGATGGTGGAGCAGAGCTTCGTCACCTCCCTCATCAAGTCGGATGGCGATTTCCTGCCCTTCTTCGAGCGCCCGATCAGCGGCCTGCTCGCCGCCCTCACCCTCACCGCCCTGCTCTGGCCGGCCGGGGTCTGGCTGTGGAAGCGCCGGCACGGCCGGCGCTTGCCTGCCGGCAGGGCGGCGGGGTAGCAGAGTCCGCAACAAACCGCCCCGCCGGGAGGGGCGGCAGAGGAGGATACGAACCGATGAACGCAATGTCCCGCCGCACCCTGCTCGGCAGCGGCGCCGCCCTGATCGCCACCCCCCTGGCCGCGCCGGCCCTCGCCCAGCCGCGCTGGCCGGCGCGCCCGGTGCAGATGATCTGCCCCTGGGCCGCGGGCGGCGGCACGGATGCGGTGGTGCGCATGGTCGCCACGCTGCTGGAGCGGGAGCTGGGCCAGCCCTTCAACGTGGTGAACCGCACCGGCGGCTCCGGCGTGGTCGGCCATACCGCCCTCGCCCAGTCGGCGCCGGATGGCTACACCCTCGGCATCATCACCTCCGAGATCTGCATGCTGCACTGGCAGGGGCTGACGGAGGTCACCTACCGGAACTACACGCCGCTCGGCCTGATGAACAACGACCCGCCGGGCATCCAGGTGAACGCCTCCTCGCCCCACCAGGACGTGAAGTCGCTGGCCGAGGCGATCAAGGCCAGCCGCCCTGGCCAGCTGAAGGCGAGCGGCACGGGCCAGGGTGGCATCTGGCACCTGGCGCTGGCCGGCTGGCTGAACGCCATGGGGCTGAAGGCCGACCATGTCCGCTGGGTGCCCTCCAACGGCGCTGCGCCGGCCATGCAGGACCTCGCAGCCGGCGGGCTCGACTTCACCACCTGCTCGGTGCCGGAGGCGCGGGCGATGCTGGATGCGGGACGCGCCCGGAGCCTGGCGGTGATGGCGCCGGAGCGGCTCTCGGTCTTCCCCAATATCCCGACGCTGAAGGAAAGCCTGGGGGTCGACTTCACCACCGGCGCTTGGCGCGTCATCGTCGGCCCGGCGAACCTGCCGGCCGAGGTGGTCCGGGTGGTGGAGCCGGCGCTCGGGCGCATCTACCAGTCCAAGGAGTACCAGGACTTCCTGAACTCCCGCGGCTTCGGCGGGATGTATGCCGATGCCGCGGGCACGGCGCGGCACCTGGAGCAGGCCGACAAGTCGCTCGGCGACGCCATGAAGGCGGCCGGGCTGGCGAAGAGCTGAGGATCACGCCCCCGCCCCGCGCGCAAGACTTGCCGCGGGGCGGGAGTGGCGCCACCCTCTGGGCCAGATCACTCAGGGGGCAGGCGTGGCCGGGTTTCGCAGCACCGAGACGTATATCGCATCCCGCGACCTGGAGGTCGCGGTCAACGCCGCCGTCGCCCTGCAGCGCCCCCTGCTGGTGAAGGGCGAGCCCGGCACCGGCAAGACCGTGCTGGCGCATGAGGTGGCGCGGGCCCTCGGCCACCCGCTGATCGAGTGGCACATCAAGTCCACCACCAAGGCGCAGCAGGGCCTTTATGAATATGACGCGGTGTCGCGCCTGCGGGACGGCCAGCTCGGCGACCCGCGGGTGCACGACATCTCGAACTACATCGTCCGTGGCAAGCTCTGGGACGCGTTCGAGGCGGAGAAGCCCCACGTCCTGCTGATCGACGAGATCGACAAGGCCGATATCGAGTTCCCGAACGACCTGCTGCTCGAACTCGACCGCATGCAGTTCTTCGTCTACGAGACGCGGCAGACGGTGGTGGCGAAGCACCGCCCGGTGGTCATCATCACCTCGAACAACGAGAAGGAGCTGCCGGACGCCTTCCTGCGCCGCTGCTTCTTCCACTACATCCGCTTCCCCGACCGCGAGACGATGGAGCGGATCGTCCAGGCGCATTTCCCCGACATCAAGCAGGAGCTGGCGCGGGAGGCGCTGAACGTCTTCTTCCAGGTCCGCTCCGTGACGGAGCTGAAGAAGAAGCCGGCGACGAGCGAGCTGCTGGACTGGCTGAAGCTGCTGATGATCGAGGACCTGCCGCCCGAGGTGCTGCGCTCCTCGGACCCGAAGACGGCCATCCCGCCCCTGTACGGCGCGCTGCTGAAGAACGAGCAGGACGTGCACCTGTTCGAGCGGCTGGCCTTCCTGTCGCGGCAGAGGCAGCGCTGAGAAGGGGGGAGAGAGGGCTGCCTCTCTCCCCCTTGGACCCCCCACTCACCGCTTTCTGTGAGTCAGACTCAGAGAAATAGATGAGGGGGGCCCGGGGGGAGAATACCTTCTCCCCCCGGTCTCCCGAGGAGACCGCCGATGCTCGCCCACTTCATCCTCGCGCTCCGCACCGCCGGCATCCCGGCCAGCATCACGGAATACCTGACGCTGCTCCGCGGCATGAAGGAGGGCGTGGCCGATTACAGCGTGGACGATTTCTACCACCTGTCGCGCGCCGCGCTGGTGAAGGACGAGCGGCACCTCGACCGCTTCGACCGCGTCTTCGGCGAGGTGTTCAAGGGGCTGGAACCCCCCGAGGGCGATCCGGGCGCGGAGGCCGCCATTCCCGAGGAGTGGCTCCGCAAGATGGTCGAGAAGCTGCTGACCGAGGAGGAGAAGGCGCAGATCGAGGCGCTCGGCGGTTTCGAGAAACTGATGGAGACGCTGAAGCAGCGCCTGGCCGAGCAGAAGGGCCGGCACCAGGGCGGCAGCAAATGGATCGGCACCGGCGGCACCTCCCCCTTCGGGGCCCATGGCTACAACCCGGAAGGCGTGCGCATCGGCCAGGACGAGTCCCGCCACCGCCGCGCCGTGAAGGTCTGGGACAAGCGGGAGTTCAGGGATCTCGACGGCGATATCGAGATCGGCACCCGCAACATGAAGCTGGCGCTGCGGCGCCTCCGCCGCTTCGCCCGCCAGGGCGCGGCCACCGAGCTCGACCTGCCCGACACCATCCGCGCGACGGCCAACAATGCCGGCACGCTCGACCTGAAGATGGTGCCGGAGCGGCACAACACGGTGAAGGTGCTGCTCTTCCTCGATATCGGCGGGTCCATGGACGACCATGTGCAGGTCTGCGCCGAGCTCTTCTCCGCCGCCCGGGCGGAGTTCAAGCATCTCGAGCATTTCTACTTCCACAACTGCCCCTATGAGCGGCTGTGGCGGAACAACCGGCGGCGGCGGGAGAGCGAGGTCTCGACCTGGGAGGTGCTGCGGACCTACGGCCCGGACTACAAGGCGATCTTCGTCGGCGACGCCGCCATGTCCCCCTATGAGATCATCCAGCCCGGCGGCAGCGTGGAGCACTGGAACGAGGAGACGGGCCAGGTCTGGCTGCACCGGCTGACCGGCCATTTCCGCCGCAGCGCCTGGCTGAACCCGATGCCGGAGGCGGCCTGGGGACGGTACCAGTCCGCCCTGCTCCTCCATCGCTTGATGGAGCAGCGCATGTACCCGCTGACCCTCGGCGGGATCGAGGAGATGACGCGCGAGCTGAGTCGCTGACGTCTGGTGGCCGGGGCCGTCACAGCCCCTGAGCGGCAGTCGAGAGGCTGCTGACGGCGCGACCGGCGGACATGAAAAACCCCCGGGGACCTTACGGTCGCCGGGGGTGATGCGGCGGAGGCCGCCTTCGGCTTAGGGCAGCGGCTGCGGGTTGGCCGAGAGGCCGCGCAGATAGGCGATGAGGTTCGCGCGGTCCTGCGCGTCCTTCACGCCGGCGAAGGCCATGCGGTTGCCCGGGGCGTACTGCGCCGGGGCGAGGAGCCACCTGTTCAGCTCCTCATAGGTCCAGGGGCCTTCCTTCGACTTCAGGGCGGCGGAGTAGTTGAAGCCCTGGATGTGGCCATGCGGCTTGCCGACCACGTCATAGAGGTTGGGGCCGACGCCGTTGCGCCCGCCCTCATTCGCGGTGTGGCAGGCGGCGCATTGGCGGCGGAACACCGCGCCGCCCTTCTCCGGATCGGCATTGGCCAGGAGCGGACCGATTGCCGGCACTGCGGCCGCGGCCGGCGCCGCGGCGGGGGCGGCAGGCGCGGCTGCCGCCGCGGCGGGCGCGGCCGCCGGTGCCGCGGCGGCACCGGCCGGCGGCAAGGGAATCGGGTTCGGCGAAAGGGTGCGCAGATAGGCGATCAGATCGGCGCGCTGCTGGGTATTGGCCAGGCCGGCATAGGCCATGCGGGTGCCGGGCGCATAGGTGGACGGCTTGGCCAGCCAGGCATTCATTTCCTCATAGGTCCAGGGGCCCGGCTTGCCCTTCAGGGCGGCGGAGTAGTTGAACCCCTCCACATGGCCGTGCGGTGCACCCATGATGCCATAGAGGTTCGGACCGACGCCGTTGCGGCCGCCCTGGTTGAAGGTGTGGCAGGCCGCGCACTGGCGCTGCGCGACCGTCTGGCCATTCTCGACACTGGCGTTGGCCAGCAGGCCCGAGATCGGCTCCAGCGCCGGGGCGGCCGGTGCCGCGGGGGCGGCCGCGCCGCCGGCAGGTTCGCCGATGCGGATGGCGCTCTCGTGCGGCGTCTCGCCGTGGACCAGCAGCTTCCCCACCTGGCCTGCCAGCATGAAGGCGATCCCGGCCGTGAGTACCGCGGCGAAGGCCTTGTTCAGTTCAAGCGAATTCATCGGCGATGGCGTCCTTGGCAACGCGACGGACGAGTGGCACCACGCGCCGGATCGGCACGGGAGAGGGCCGCCAAGGGATATAGCCGAAGCGCCGAACCCCGCAACCCACTGCGGAACCGGAAGGCCGGGCAAAGCGCCGGAAGGGTACGGGATCGGCCGCCGCATCCGGCGACGGGCGATCAGCTTCGGCGCAGCCGGCATCGCCAGGACGGTGCACGGGTGGACCGGCAGCGCACTGGAATTATCCGCCGGTCAGGAGGGCGCAGGCCGGCTGCATGGCCCGCCGGTGCCGATCACCAGCCAGGAGATGCGCGTCGGCAGGATGCCGGTCCGGCAGGCGGCGTGCAGGACCGGGACTTGGCAGTGATGCTCTCGAAGGCGCAGCGGACGCCGCCCGGGGCCAACGCATCGCGGACCGGGCTCAGAAGTGCGCCCTCCCCCGCCGTGTCGCGCGCTGCGTGGTGAAGGGCAGGGTCGTACCACGAAAGGCGATGCCGAATGCGCGGAGGGACTCGCGGACGGGCCTGCCGCCCTCTGGCCATCCGGTGCCCTCGTGCAGTGGCGGGACGTGCAGCCCGTCATCGCGGGCACGACCCGGGCGCCAGGCAGAAAGGTTAATCGGCGAATGGCACGGGTCCCGCAGGCGCCGGCCGGCTGCCCGTTCCTCAGAGCGGATCGCGGACGGGCATGAACGCCCGGAGCGGGAATCGGCTCTGTGAACAATCCGCTGCAGCCCCTGCCATGACGGCGGCGGGAACCCACCGGACCTCGTTGGGGGAACTCATGCCGGCCTCCCCGGGACCGGGCCGCCATCTGGTCCGATTGTCGCGTCGTGCCATCAACCGCATCGGATGGTCGCGTCAGCGGGCCTCCACTCATCTCGCGGTCGTGACCACGGCCCTGGCCCGGAAGGGCGCCATATCTCACTTGCTCAGGCTCGAGTGGCGGCTCCCGCCCCCTAGGCCGGCGCTCCCGCTCGGGTCCAGGCGGACCGCGACGTGGGTGCCCGCGGCGCGAAGAGGGGAGGGTTTCGGTATGGCAAGGGCCTGGACCAATGATCACCTGACGACCGATGCGGAACCGGGCATTCGCCGGATCGGCACGGCCGACCTGCGGGAGGTGCTGCGGCAGGGGTGGGATGATTTCCTCGCCATCCCGACCCAGCTCGTCTTCCTCTGCGTGCTCTATCCGCTGGTCGGGTGGGTCGCGGCGCGCGCCTTCTCGGGCGGCGAGATGATGCCGCTGCTCTGGCCGCTGGTCGCCGGACTCAGCCTGCTCGGCCCGGTCGCGGCGGTCGGCCTCTATGAGATCAGCCGGCGGCGGGAAGCGGGCGAACAGGTCTCCTGGCTCACGGCCTTCGAGGTGCTGCGGCACCCGAACCTGCCGCTCATCGCCATGATGGGCGTCATGCTGATGGCCATCTTCGTCGCCTGGCTGTTCGTGGCGAAGATGATCTACAACATGACCATGGGCCAGTTGCCGATCGCCTCCTTCGGCGACCTGGTGAACGCCACCTTCACCACCTCGGAAGGGTGGCAGCTGCTGCTGCTCGGCAATGGCGCCGGCTTCCTCTTCGCGCTGCTGGTGCTGATGCTGACGGTGGTCTCCGTACCGATGCTGATTGACCGGCGCGTCGATATCAGCACGGCGATCCAGACCTCCTTCCGCGCCTGCATGGCGAATCCCGGCCCGATGGCGGCCTGGGGGCTGATCGTGGCGGTGCTGCTCTTCCTCGGCTGCCTGCCGGCCTTCATCGGCCTCGCGGTGGTGATGCCGGTGCTGGGGCATGCCACCTGGCACCTCTACAAGCGCGTGGTGGTCTGAAGGCGCCGTCCCGGCTGCTGCGCCCGGCCACCGGCGCGCACGGCGCGGCGTGACGGCCGGCGGATGCGGGCCCGATCGCCGGGTGGGGGTGCCGCAACCGCCGCCCTTCCGGCCGAAGGCGTCGCTGCCGGCCCTGCGCCGGCGCAGGGGGCGCGGTGTGCCGCCGCCAGGGCAGCAGCATGCGGCCCCGGGTGCCCCCCGTCACCGCAGGTGCCAGGACCGCATCAGCGGTGAACCACCGCGGCAAAGGGCGGGGCGGGCATGGTCCGGCGATGACCTGCGAGGTCATCGCTTCCGCGCGCCCGGCATGGCCCATGGCACGCCTCGACGCAGGAGGCACGCCATGCCGGATGTCAGCCCGGAGCCCTTCACCATCCTGATCACGCTGCAGGTCAGGCCGGGGCGGGAGGCCGAATTCCTCGGCCTGCTCGCGCCCGTGCTGAACGCCATGCGGCACGAGCCGACTTTCATCAACACCATCCTGCATCAGGATCCGGAGGATCCCTGCCGCTTCCTCCTCTACGAGACCTGGACCGACCGGCGCGACCTGGTGGAGGTGCAGATGCAGCGCCCCTACCGCGCGGCCCTCAATGCCCGGTTGCCGGACCTACTGGCGGAGCCGCGCCGGATCGAGGTCTGGCAGGCCCTGCGCGCCGATTTCGCCTTCAGGTCAGGTTGAGGCGCGCGCGCTCGCGCGGCGGCTTGGACATGCCTCGGCCTCCCCTGCCCGGGCGTTGCCGTGAACGACGCGGGCGCGCTGCCCGGGACCCGCCCGGCCCCCGCTCTGCCGCCGGAAGGCCGCCTGTCAAAGGCCGCTGAGCGGCGGCACCGTGGCGGCGAAGGCGGGACGCGCCGCGAGGCGGTCGAACCAGGCGGCGAGGGCCGGCCGTCCCTCCCGCCAGGGCCAGGCACGGTGGCGCCTCTCGGCATAGCCCAGCAGGCAGCCCAGGGTGATGCGCGCCGCATCCGGCGGGCCGTCCAGCGCCCAGGCGCCGGCCGCAACCTCCGCCTCCAGCGCATCGGCCACGCGGCTGGTGCGCGCCGTCTCCAGCGCGATGACGCCGGGGGAGCGTTCCTCCGGCGGCCGGCGCAATTCGCGGTTCCACACCGCCATGCCGTCCAGCATGCCCAGCACGCGGCCGAATTCGGCACGGGCGCGAAGATCACCGGCCGGCAGCAGCGGATAGGCGACGCCGAGCGTGTCGAGGAAGGGCAGGATCAGCGCCGTCTCGGTCAGCGCCGTGCCGTCGGGCAGAACCAGCGTCGGCACGCGGCCGACGGGGTTGTGCGGCAGCAGGGTGGAGCGCGGGTCGCGCAAGGCGGTCTCCACCTCCTCGACACGGGGCGCGAGGCCGGTTTCGCGCAGGGCCACGCGGACGGCGCGGGCGAAGGGGGAGCCGGAGGAGAAGAAGAGACGCATGGGGAGGATCGAACCAGAACCCGACCCGATGTCCAGCGGGGATGCGAGGGAGCCTTCCCCTCGATCACCCGGGCTACCCCCGCGCCCCCCGCAGCAGCCGCCGCAGCGCCCCCTGCCCCACCGCCACCACCGGCCCTGCGGCCCTCCCTGCCGGCGGTGCCGCCCGCCGCCGCCGCGCCGTCAGCTTCGCCCCCTCCGCGCCGCGCACCAGGCTGAGCGTCCGGTCATGATAGGCATCCAGCCCCGGCCGGTGGCCGATCGAGACCAGCGCGCTCTCGGCCAGTTCCTCCCGGAACAGCCGCATCATCGCGTCCTGGTTGGCCTCGTCCAGCGCGGCCGTCGCCTCGTCCATGAAGACCCAGCGCGGCCGGTGCAGCAGCAGCCGCGCGAAGGCGAGCCGCTGCTGCTCCCCGAGCGAGAGGATGCGGTCCCAGCGGTCCTCCTCCTCCAGGCGCGGGATGAGGTGCTCCAGCCCGCAGCGCCGGAGCGCGTCCTCCTGCGCCGCGTGCGGGAAGCGCTTCGGCGGCGCGGGATAGGCCAGCGCGGCGGAAAGGGTACCGAGCGGCAGGTAGGGCCGCTGCGGCATGAACATCATCTGTGCCCGCGGCGGGATGCGGATCTCGCCCCTGCCCCAGGGCCAGAGGCCGGCGATGGCGCGGAACAGGGTGGATTTGCCCGTGCCGCTCTCGCCGACGATCAGCACCTTCTCGCCAGCCGCGATCTCGGCCGTCGCATCGCCGATCAGGATGGCGCCGTCGGACTGGGCGATCTGCAGGTCGCGGAAGGCCAGCACCTCCCGCCCGTCCTCGGTGGGGCCTTCGTGGATCGCGATATGGCTCTCGGCCTCGACCAGTTCCTCCGCCTCCAGCGTGTCCTCCAGCTCCACCACCCGCTCCACATGGCTGCGCCAGTCGGCGATGCGGGGGAAATTGTCCACGAACCAGTTGAGGCTGGTGGTGACCTGGCCGAAGGCGGAGGCGATCTGCATCAGCACGCCGAGCGTGATGGCACCGGCGAAGTAGCGCGGGCTGGCGACCAGGATGGGAAAGACCGTCAGCAGCATGCCATAGGCGCTGGTCAGCCACATCAGGTTGCGCTCGCTGCGCATCAGCTCCTTCATCACCCGGATGACGTGGTCGAAGGCGTGCTGCAGACCACGCTCCTCATCCGCCTCACCGCGGATCAGGGCGATGCCCTCGCTGCTCTCGCGCAGCCGCACCAGGGCGAAGCGGTGATCGCTCTCGGCCTCGTTGCGGCGGATATTGGCCTCCACCATCGGCCGGCCGATCCGCCAGGTCAGGAAGCTGCCGATGAAGGCATAGAGCAGCGCCGCCCAGACCATGTAGCCCGGGATGTCGAATTCGGTGGCGCCGAAGGCGACATGCAGCGGACCCGACAGCGTCCAGAGGATGCCGACGAAGGAGACCAGCATCAGGACCGAGGTGACGAGGCCGACCGCCATGTCCACCGCCATGGCGGTGGCCCAGCGGGTGTTCTCGCTGATGCGCTGGTCCGGGTTGTCGGCGGCGCCTTCCAGGAAATTCATCTGGTAGTGCCGGCCATCTGTCAGCCAGCGGCGCTGCAGGCGGAAGACCAGCCAGCGCCGCCAGTGCAGTTGCAGCAATTGCCGGACATAGAGCTGGAAGACCGCCGTCACCATGCTGGCGACGGTCAGCACCAGGAACAGGCCCATCTGGCCGAAGAAGGCGCTGCGGTCGCGCAACTCCAGGGCGTTGAAGAAGTCGCGGTTCCAGATGTTGAAGCGCACCTGGATGGCGATCTGCAGCAGGGTCAGCAGCAGGACGCCGGTGGCGAGCCGCCGCGCCTGCCACTTCTCCTCGCCATTGAAGTAGAGCGCCGAGAGCCGGCCGAAGCGGCGCAGGAAGCGCTCCGGCGGCGCGGCCTCCGGTGCGGGATCGGGGGTAGCCATGCCGGGGCTCAGCGCTGCGGCGGCGGGAGCGGCTTCAGCGTGCCGGGCTGGTCGCCGAGCGCGCTGGCCAGCAGCGCGCGGCCGCCCTCACCCTCCTGCCCCATGCCCTCGGCCGCCAGCTTCGCGCCGGGCCGCAGGAGGTCCCGCATGCCCTCCGCCATGCCCTGCGGGACGAGGATGACGGTGCCATCCTCCAGGATCGCGCCGGCAACTTCGCCCTGCGGCGCGTAATAGGGCTGCTTCACCGTGCCGGCGACGGCGAGCCGCGTCGCGCGCTCCTCCGGCAGGCGGCCGCCCAGGCGCCAGTAGAAGCGCTCCACCACCGTCGGCGTGGCGTCGCTGCCGGGGGCGAAGGCGAGCATGGTGATGACCGGCGCGGTGCGGGCGCGGATGCCCCAGACGACGAGCGGCCGGCCCTGCGGCGCGACCTGCCGGACGGCCTCCGCCACATCCGGCGGGAAGACGATCTGCGGCCCTTCGCGGAAGATCAGCGCATCGGTCTCGCCGCGCGGGTTGAGCAGGTAGCGCTCCACCGTGCCGGTGAAGGAGGGAAGCTGTGTCGGGTCGAACCAGAACTCCCCCCGCGGCACCGGCGTCTGCGCGGGGGCGGGACGCGGCAGCGCGAGCGCCGGCAGGAGGAACAGCGCGCCGCGCCGCCGCATGGTGCGATGGCCCCGCTATGCCCCTCGCACCACGCCGAAGATCAGCGAGACGAGGAAGAGCACGAGGAAGATGGCAAACAGTACCTTGGCAATCCCGGCCGAGGCCGAGGCGATGCCGCCGAAGCCGAACAGGCCGGCGACCAGCGCGATGACAAGGAAGATCAGGGTCCAGTAGAGCATGCGTTGTCTCCGCTGCTTGTGCGGCCGGAAAACGCCGGCTTGTCGCCGCGGTTGCCGATGCTCAACGAACCGGGAGATGCACCCCCCCCCGGCATCGGCGCCGGGGCAAGGACGGATCGCCCGTGCGGGAGATGGGCGCGCCCGGCGGCCTGCAAAGGGCAGGCCGCAGCGCCCGCCGTCAGACCGGCCGCACGCCCCGCGTCACCGCCTGATAGGTGGCGACGGCCAGCGTCGTCGGGTCGAAGGGCTTGGTGATGACGAAGGCCGGTTCCACCGCCTCGCCGGTCAGCAGCCGTTCCGGATAGGCGGTGACGAAGATCACCGGCGCCGTGAGATGCCGCAGGATGCGGGCCACCGCGCTGGCACCATCGCCACCGGCACCGAGATTGATGTCGGCCAGCACCAGGCCGGGCTTCTCCGCCTCCGCGATCGCCACCGCCTCCGTCTCGGTGGCCGCGATGCCGACCACGCTGTGGCCGCAGCGCTCGACCAGCTCCTGGATGTCGAGGGCGATGATCGGCTCGTCCTCGATGATCAGGACGCGGGTGGCGACGCCGGTGCGCAGGCTGTCGCGCGCCAGGCGGAGTTCCAGCTCCGCGGTCGCTGGCAGGATGCGGCAGGCGGCGGCGGCGGCCGTCAGCGGCTGCTCCTCCAGCGCGGTCAGCAGCAGCAGCATGCGCTGCAGCATCGACATGTCGGCGTGGTCGCCCGTGGCAGGCGGCTCGGCGCGGCGGACGGTGTCGCCGATGGCGCCGTAGAGGGCGGTGCGCGCCCCGGCATCCTCGGCCAGCCCCTCGGCGGGAGCGGCGAGCACCTGCCGCAGCGCGTCCGCCACCACCTCATCGCCACGCGCCTGGCTGCCGGTCAGCGCGCGGGCGTAACGCCGCGCATAGGGCAAGGCACGGATCAGCGCAGCACGGTCCATTGCACTCATCGCCGTAAGGCCTCGACCGCTCTTCGGGTTGTCATCCAGCGCACAGGCCCGGCACCCTCGTTGGTATACGATAAGGTTGATATTGAGCGCCAGGTGAACGAACAAGCCACGGATACGGGACTGCGGTCCGCGCTCGCGGGATTGTTGCCCGAACTGCGCGCCTTCGCGCGATTCCTGTGCGGCAACGCCCAGGAAGCCGACGACCTGGTGCAGGAAGCACTGGCGCGCAGCCTGCGCAGCCTGGACAGCCGCGAGGAACCGGTCACGGATCTGCGCGCCTGGTGCCTCGCCGTCATCCGCAACATCTTTCATGAGCAGTTGCGCGCACGCAAGCGAGAGGCAGCAAGGCTGCGCCAGGCGGTGCCCGAGCCACCGGCACCGCCGCTGCAGGAGACGCCGGGGCAGATGCGCGACCTGTCGCGTGCCCTGCGGGAATTGCCGCCGCTGCTGCGCGAGGCCGTGATCCTGGTCGGCGCGCAGGGCATGTCGCACCAGGATGCCGCCGCGATCTGCAACGTGCCGGTCGGCACGATGAAGGCGCGCGTGTCGCGCGCCCGGAAGATGCTCGCCGCCGCTCTCGGTCGTGTGACGGCGTAACGCCGCCGCGATGCAACCCTCCGCCGCCGGGGATCATTGGTTGTCAGACTCTCGAAGGGGACGCACCGATGGACGGCATGATGAAGAGCGAGACGCGGCCGCAGCGTGGGGGCCGCGCCAGCGCGGAGTTCCATGGCCAGCTGGTGGCCCTGCTTCCCAAGCTTCGCGTGCAGGCGCTGGCGCTGACTCGCAACCGGGCCGCCGCCGAGGATCTGGTGCAGGATGCGGTGGCGAATGCCCTGGCGGCGCAGGAGAGCTTCACGCCGGGCACCAATTTCGCAGCCTGGATGCATCGCATCCTGCGCAACCGCTTCATTTCCACCCTGCGCAAGCAGCGCGAGACCACGGATATCGAGGACCTGCCGATGTCGGCCTTCGCGGTCGGCGCCGCGCATGAGGACCGGATGGTGCTGAAGGAGCTCTCCCGCGCCCTGGGCCGGCTGCCGAGCGACCAGCGCGAGGCCCTGTTCATGGTGGTGCTGCAGGGCCTGTCCTATGAGGAGGTTGCCGAGGCCACGGGCTGCGCGGTGGGCACGGCGAAGAGCCGCGTCTTCCGCGCCCGCCGTCAGCTCCAGACCTGGCTGACCGGCGAGGAGCGGTCCGAGCGGCAGGCGCCACGGCCGGAGCGTTCCGATGTCATTGGCATTGGCGAACTCCGCGCCGGAGTCTAGGGTGCCATGACGCGGAGCGCGGCGGCGGTGCTGGAACGGCCCGTCGCCACCCCGTCTTTCTCGGCAGTGGCGATGGGCAAGGCGGACCAGAAGAGACCAGGCGAACCGGCCAAGGCCGGCGCCGAGCAGGAGGGCGAGGCGGTGGACAACGCCTTCGACCTATGGTTGCGGCGCGGGCTGCACCAATTATATGACACGGTCGCGAAGGAGCCGATCCCGGACGCGCTGCTCCGGATGATCGAAGAGGATCGCGAGAAGAAGGGCGAATGAGCCCGGCGGCATCGGCGCCTGCCGATGCCGCGCCAGGCCCCTGTTGAGCCTGCCGGCCTGCATCATGGGCTGGCGGGCGCAGGCCTTCCCCACCGGCCAGATGTCACCCCGGCGGGGCCGGCCCGGTGCCTGCCCCGGATCGGGGGCAGGCCGGCCCGCATCGCCGCAGGCCCGGGCGCCGCATGCCAGCATGACAGCCCCGCGCCGTGAGACAGGCGCAAGCCGGGCGATGGCCGCGCCTCGCATCCTCCTCCGCAGCCCATCACCGGTGCGGCGCCACCAGTGCGGCGCCCTGGCCGCGATGTGGCTCGCATCCGGGCCGCCGGTCCGGGGCGGGACGGCCGGGGTGATGTCCGGCCATCCCGGTCTTCCGTGATGCGCCCTCAGGCCGAGAGGGCGGCCTGGAATTCCGGCGGGGCGGTCCGCTCGCGCTTGGCCAGCAGCTTGTTCAGGGCATGCACATAGGCCCGGGCGGAGGCGACGATGGTGTCGGTATCCGCCCCCTGCCCATCCACCAGCTTGCCGTTCTCCTCCAGCCGCACGGTCACGCGGGCCTGGGCGTCGGTGCCGCCGGTCACGCTCTGCACGGCATAGAGCTTCAGGCCGACCTCATGCGGGAAGGCCTGGCGGATGGCGATGAAGGTCGCGTCCACCGCGCCGTCGCCGGTCGCCGTACCGTCCCGCCGCTGGCCATCCACTTCCAGGGCCAGCGTCGCCATGGGACGGACGCCGAGGCCGGTTGCGACCGTCAGGCCGACCAGCTTCACGCGATCATTGCCGCGGACGACCTCGTCATCCACCAGCGCCGCCACGTCCTCGTCGTAGACGACCTTCTTGCGGTCGGCGAGGTCCTTGAAGCGGCGGAAGGCATCGTTCAGCTGGTTGTCGCCGATATCGCCGTAGCCCAGCGCCTTCAGCTTGTCGCGGAAGGCGGCGCGGCCGGAATGCTTGCCCAGCACCAGGGAATTGGTGGTCCAGCCGACGCTCTCCGGCGTCATGATCTCGTAGGTCGAGGCGTCCTTCAGCACGCCATCCTGGTGGATGCCGGACTCATGCGCGAAGGCGTTGCGGCCGACGATCGCCTTGTTCGGCTGCACGTCGAAGCCGGTGATGGTCGCCAACAGCTTGGAGGTCTTGAGGATCTTCGGCGTGGTGATGTTGTTCCGAACCGGGATGGCGTCGTGGCGCGTGCGCAGCGCCATCACCACCTCCTCCAGGCTGGCATTGCCCGCGCGCTCGCCGATGCCGTTGATCGTGCTCTCGATCTGCCGCACGCCGGCGCGGATGGCGGCCAGGGTGTTCGCCACCGCCAGGCCCAGGTCGTTGTGGTTGTGGGCGGAGAAGATGACCGTGTCGGCGCCCGGCACCCGCTCCCGCAGCATGGTGAAGATGCGGATCATGTCCTCCGGCACGGCATAGCCGACCGTATCGGGGATGTTGATGGTGGTGGCGCCGGCCTTGATCGCCGCCTCGACGCAGCGGCAGAGGAAGTCGGGCTCGGTCCGCGTGCCGTCCTCGGCCGACCATTCCACGTCGTCGGTATGCTGGCGGGCGAGCGTCACGCTGCCGGTGACCAGTTCCAGCACCTGCTCCGGCTCCAGCCGCAGCTTGACCTTCATGTGCAGCGGGCTGGTCGAGACGAAGGTATGGATGCGCTTGCGGGCGGCCGGCTTGATGGCCTCGGCAGCGGAGAGGATGTCGGCCGGGGCGGTGCGCGAGAGGCCGCAGACCACCGGGCCGTCCTTGGCGAAGCGCCGGGCGATGGTCTGCACGCTCTCGAAATCGCCGGGGGAGGCGATGGGGAAGCCGGCCTCCATGACATCGACGCCGAGATCCGCCAGCGCCTCCGCCATGCGCAGCTTCTCCTCGATGTTCATGGAGAAGCCGGGGGATTGCTCGCCGTCGCGCAGCGTGGTGTCGAAGATGATGATGCGGTCGTCGTCCAGCGTGCCGAAGCTGGGATGGGTGATGGCCATGGGGGCGTTCCTTCGGGTTGTCTGTTGCCGTCTCCGGGGGCGCAGGGAGTCCTGGCCTCGCAGGCGCGCGAGGGCGCCTCAGGTTCCCCTGAGCAGTGGCGGGCCGGTCAGCCGCGCGTCACGCCCAGGGGCGGCTAAGTCGAAGGAGAAGGAGGGAGAGGGGCAGGCGCGCATCGGCGGCAGCGGGAAGGCCGCGGCTCAGGCCGGCAATGGGCGCGTGCGGGTGCATGACGGATCGCACCCTATCCATCCGGCGCAGGGCCGGCAAGGGCTGATATGGCAGGCGTCGGCAGCCTTGCCGGCATCGCCCCGATCTCCACCCTGTCCACGGCCGGCGCCGAAGAGGAGCGCGCGCCGCTTGCCCCGGCGCGCCGCATCGCCGAGGTTGCTTCCCGCCCCCCCTTCGCCTATAGCCCCCGCTTCCCGCGGCCGGTCGGTATCGGCTGCGCCTTACCTCATGAGCGCGCCATGAAGCCGGACATTCATCCCGACTACCACGAGATCACCGTCATCATGACCGACGGGACCACCTTCAAGACCCGGTCCTGCGCCGGCAATCCGGGCGACACCATCCGCCTGGACATCGACCCGAAGTCCCACCCGGCCTGGACCGGCGTGCAGCGCGTGATCGACACGGGCGGCCAAGTGGCGAAGTTCAACAAGAAGTTCGCCGGCATCGGCACCCGGAAGAAGTAAGCCCCCCGGCCTCCTGCCGGACCGAGGTTCTCGAAACGCCGCCCCCTTGAACCGGGGGGCGGCGTTTTCTATGTCATCGCCGCACGGGGCGCCCTGATGGGGCCCCGGGCGTGGTTCCCGCCCTCCGCGGCGCCCTGAAGGGGCCGTTCGGCCGGGGATCGCAGGCAACCATGGACCTTGCTTCCTCAAGGAGGTTCTCCGTGAACACCCTCGATTTTTCCCCCCTGTTCCGCACCGCCATCGGCTTCGACCGGCTGGCCCGCCAGCTCGAGAACGCGCGCAACCTCGGCGACGCGCAGAGCTACCCGCCCTACAACATCGAGAAGACCGGTGAGGACACCTATGTCCTGACCATGGCCGTCGCCGGCTTTGGCCCGAAGGACATCGATGTGGTGGCGCGGGAGAACGTGCTGACCGTCGCCGGCCGCGCCCCGCAGGCCGAGGAGGGCCGCAGCTTCCTCTATCGCGGCATCGCCGGCCGCGCCTTCGAGCGCCGCTTCGTGCTGGCCGACCACATTGTGGTGGAGGGCGCGACCCTGGAGAACGGCCTGCTGCAGCTCGCCCTGAAGCGGGTGGTGCCGGAGGCGCTGAAGCCGCGGCAGATCCCGGTGCAGGCTGGCCGCCCGCAGGCACAGATCACCGCCAATGAGCAGGGCAGCCAGGCCCAGGCCGCGTAAGCCGCCGGAACGGGCTTGCCATCGAGGGCCGGCGGGGCTTTCCCCGCCGGCCTTTTCCATGCCCGCGATCGCGCGGGCATGACCTCCCAGGTCATGGAATCCGGGCACCGTCCGCGCGAGGCTGCGGTCCATGGACGGATTCCTCAGCCCCGGCGCTCATGGCCAGGGCCCGGCCAATGCCGGGGCCCTGATCGCCCGCGCCCGCCGCGCCCGGCGGCTCAGCCAGATGGACCTGGCGCTGGAGGCGGGCATCTCCACCCGCCATCTCAGCTTCGTCGAAACCGGCAAGTCCCGCCCCAGCCCCGGCCTGGTGCTGCGCCTGTGCGAGGTGCTGGGCGTCCCGCCGCGGGAGGCGGATGGGGTGCTGCTGGCCGCCGGCCATGCCCCGGCGCATCGCGAGACGCCGCTGGAGGCGCCGGCCATGGCGGAGGTGCTGGCGGCGCTGCGGCTGCTGCTGGCGCGGCATGAGCCGCTGCCGGCGGTCGCCTTCGACGCCGCCTGGGACATCGTGATGTTCAACGGGGCCTATGGCGGTGCGCTGGATGCCTGCCTGGCGGCGGGGGTGGAGCCGGCGGTCGGCCCCGGTCCCCTGCCCCGCCTCGCCCTGCTGCCGGCGCCCCGGCCCAACCTGCTGCGGCTGCTCTGCCACCCCGCTGGCGCCCGGCGGCTGATCGGCAACTGGCCGGAGGTGGCGCGGGCCCTGCTGGACCGGGTGCAGCGGGAGGCACGGCTGCCGAGCGCCGACCCGGCGCGCCGCCCGCCGATCGAGGAGGCGCTGGCGCAGCCCGGTATCGCCGTCCTGCTGCGCAACCGGCCCCTCGGCGCCGCCGCGCCGCTGGTGGTGCCGGTCGAGATGCTGGCCCCGGATGGCGGGCGCCTGCGGTTCCTGACCACGATCGCAACCCTCGGCACCGCCCAGGATCTGACGCTGCGCGAATTGCGGATCGAGACCTATCACCCCGCCGCCTGACGACGTCGGAAGGCGTGGATGCGGAGAAGGGCGCGAAGGCCGAGGGCGCCCAGGGGGCGTTCCCCGAACCTCCCCTGTCAGCCCGCGGGTTTCCGGAAGAAGGCGTCCGCCGCCCCGCGATGCGCCTGCTTCTTTTCGATCACCGCTTCGGCCCGCGCGATCTCCCGCTGCAACGTCGCGATGTAATGCTTCAGGTCCTCAACGCTCCATCCGTCCAGAAGGGCGGGCGTGAAGCCCGTGGGGCGCCGTGGCGCATCCTCCTCCATCTTCGCTTCTCCTTTGCCTGTCCGGGCTTTGACCCTGCGGGGGGGTGCCTCTATATGCGATCCGATGCCGCGGCGGGGATGCCCGGCCGCTCATCCTGCACCCCCGGGCACTGCCCAGAAGGTACCGCCCCCATGACCCAGCCTCTGATGCCGAAGGCCACCGCCGTGTGGCTGATCGAGAAGACGTCCCTGACCTTCGAGCAGGTTGCGGAGTTCGTCGGCATGCACCCGCTGGAGGTGCAGGCGATCGCGGATGGCGAGGTGGCGCAGGGGATCATCGGCTACGATCCCGTGCTGAACGGCCAGCTGACGCGGGAGGAGATCGCCCGCTGCGAGGCGGACCCGACCGCCCGGCTGCAGATGTCGGCCAATGCGCTGCCAGTGCCGAAGGCCCGCGGCAAGGGGGCGCGGTACACCCCCGTTTCCAAGCGCAATGACCGGCCCGATGCCATCGCCTGGATTCTGCGCCACTACCCGCATCTGACGGATACGGCGATTGGCAAGCTGCTCGGCACCACCAAGGAGACCATTGCCAAGGTGCGGGACCGGACGCACTGGAACAGCGCCAACATCAAGCCGCGCGATCCGGTCATCCTCGGCCTCTGCACCCAATCGGACCTGAATGCCGCGATCGCCGCGGCGGGCGGGCCGCCGCCGGGCACGCCGCTGCCGCCGCTCACCGATGCGGAGGAAACCCTGGCCTGAGCAAGGACGCCGCGCCAGGACAGGCGCGGCGCCCCCTGGCCTCGCCTCAGTTCTGGCGCCGCAGCCGCTCCATTTCCTCCTTGAGGCGCAGCTTCTCCCGTTTCAGGCGGGTGAGTTCCGCCTCGTCCGGTCTGGGCCGCGCATCCTCCTCGCCGATCTGGCGGTCAAGCACCGCATGACGCTCCTCGAGGGACCGGAGCCTCGGCGAGTTGTTCATTCGGCATCTCCCTGGACTGTGTGGCACGCGGTCACCGCAGGCCGGCACGGCCATGCTGTTGCGCCCGCGCCGGGGCATGGTAATGGCGGCCCGGAGGGGATTGCACCCCTCCTTTCACTTCCGAGTGCATATCCTGATGCTGGATGATCGCGACTCCCTGCTGCGCCAGTTGCACGAGATGCGGAGCGAGCATCGCGACCTCGACACGGTCATCGCCCGGCTGGAGGGCAGCCTCGCCGACCAGCTCCAGGTGCAGCGGCTGAAGAAGCGCAAGCTGAAGCTGAAGGACGAGATCGCCTGGCTGGAAAGCCGGCTGCTGCCCGACATCATTGCCTAGGTATCGCATCACGTCATGACATCCGAGGGGACCCCCACCTCCACCTCCGCCTCCCTGGCGCCGCTGGTCGGCATCATCATGGGCAGCCGCTCCGACTGGGAGACGATGCGCCACGCCGCCGAGACGTTGGACAGGCTCGGCGTGCCGCACGAGACGCGGGTGGTCTCCGCCCACCGCACCCCGGGGCGTCTCTACGACTATGCGCAGGCGGCGCGCGGGCGGGGCCTCCGGGTCATCATCGCCGGCGCCGGCGGCGCGGCGCACCTGCCCGGGATGGCGGCGGCGATGACGCCGCTGCCGGTGCTCGGCGTGCCGGTCGAGAGCCATGCCCTGAAGGGCATGGACAGCCTGCTCTCCATCGTCCAGATGCCCGGCGGCGTGCCGGTCGGGACACTGGCCATCGGCAAGGCCGGTGCCATCAATGCCGGGCTGCTGGCGGCTTCGATCCTCGCCCTCTCCGACCCGGACCTGGCCCGGCGGCTGGACGCCTGGCGGGCCGCGCAGACCGAGGGCGTGCCGGAGAGCCCGGCGTGAACAGGCAGTTCCCCCTGCCGCCGGGGGCCACCATCGGCATCCTGGGCGGCGGCCAGCTCGGCCGGATGTCGGCGCTGGCCGCGGCGCGGCTCGGCTATCGCTGCCATGTCTATGCGCCCGAGCCGGACAGCCCCGGGATGCAGGTCGCGGCCGCCGCCACCGTCGCACCCTATGAGGATGCGGCGGCGCTCGCCCGATTCGCCGCCGCGGTCGATGTGGTGACCTTCGAGTTCGAGAATGTGCCGGCCGGGACGCTGGCGGCGCTGGAGCCCCTCTCGCCGTGCCGGCCGGGGGTGGAGGTGCTGCGGATCTGCCAGGACCGGCTGCTGGAGAAGGCCTTCCTGGAGCGGGCCGGGGTGCCGGTCGCGCCCTGGCGGGCGGTGCATACCGAAGCGGACCTCGCGGCGGCGGTCGCCGAGATCGGCCTGCCGGCGGTGCTGAAGACCACCCGGCTCGGCTATGACGGCCGCGGCCAGGCGGTGCTGCGCAGGCCGGAGGATCTGGCGCCGGCCTTCGCCCGCCTCTCCCCCCGGCCACTGATCCTGGAAGCCTTCGTTCCCTTCGCGGCGGAGCTCTCGGCCATTGCGGCGCGCGGCGCGGATGGTGCGAGCGCGGTCTATGACGCGGTGGAGAACCGGCACCGCGACCACATTCTCGATCTCAGCTTCGCCCCGGCCCGGCTGCCGGCGGCAGCCGCTGAGGCCGCCCGGCGCCATGCCGCGGCGGTTGCCGAGTCGCTCGGCCTCATCGGCGTGCTGGCGCTGGAGATGTTCCTGCTGCCGGATGGCCGGATCCTGGGCAATGAGATCGCGCCCAGGCCGCACAATTCCGGCCACTGGACCATGGATGGCTGCGCCGCCAGCCAGTTCGAGCAGCATGTGCGGGCGGTGGCTGGCCTGCCGCTGGCCAGCCCCGAGCGGCACCATGACGTCGTCATGCTGAACCTGGTCGGGCCGGAGGGGATGGCGCGCTGGCCGGGGCTGCTGCGGCAGCCCGGCGTGGTGCCGCATCTCTACGGCAAGGCGGAGGCGCGGGTGGGCCGCAAGCTCGGCCATGCCAACCGGCTGCTGCCGCTCGGGGCACTGGCGGAGATGGCAGACGAGGCGGCGCTGGCCGGACTTTAGAGCGGATCGCGGACGGGCGGGAACGCCCGGGAGCGAGGCTCTGCTCGAAGAACAAAGAGCACCAGCGGATGGGCGCTCGGACAGGAACGCAATCCGCCGTAGCGGCGAGAGGCGCGGAACCGCGGCGCCGGCCCCGTCCCGCGCCGGCCGCGCAGGCCTGACCGGAGCCTCGGAACGCGCGGCTCGGGCCGCCCTGCCCATCCCGGCGCTCCGCTGCGATCCCTGCTGACTGGCAGCGCGGGCCGGCCTTCCAACAAGCCGACTGTGGCCGAATTGCCATCACTAACCGTGGCATATCCGCCACATTGATGCGGAAATGGTCCGTCCGGACTGCCACTGGCGGTGGAGCGGTGTTAGGTTCCGCCCACGCTCCGTTCCATCACGCGTCTTTGGCGTGGCAGGCGGTGCGACAGATTGCCTCTATGGATCGAGGAGAGACGAGGATGACCCTCAGGAAGGCCCTTCTGGCCGCGACGGTTCTGGCGCTGCCGGTGGCGGCGCAGGCGCAGCCCGTGTCGGGCCTCTATGTCGGCGCTGGCGCCGGCCTGAACTTCCACCAGGAGTCGACCGACTCGGGCTTCAAGGCCGACTACAAGCACCCGGGTGCCGCCGCGGTCGCCGCGATCGGCTGGGGCTTCGGCAACGGCCTGCGCGCCGAGCTCGAGGGCAACTACCGCTACAACGAGGTCGACACCGCGACTATCGGTGGCATCCGTGCGACCTCGACGGCCGGCCGCCTCCACCAGTACGGCGTGATGGTCAACGCCGTGTATGACATCCAGACCGGCACGCCCTTCACGCCGTATCTCGGCGTCGGCGCCGGCTATGGCTGGCTCGAGACCAGCAAGTTCCGCGCGAGCGTTCCGGGCGCCACGGTGACCTCGAACGACACCGACGGGGCCTTTGCCTACCAGGCGATCGCCGGCGTGGGCTACAATCTCGGCGCCTTCGTGCCGGGCCTGACCCTGACCGCCGAGTACCGCTTCTACGGCACGCTCGATGCGAAGCTGGATGCCGAGGTCCGCACCGGCGGCCCGAACGGCCAGGTGATCGACTCCGGCCGTATCGAGCCGACCAACTACAACCACTCGGTGCTGCTCGGTCTGCGCTACGCCTTCAACGCGCCGCGCCCGGCCCCGGCCGTCGCCGCGCCGGCCCCGGTTGCCGCCCCGGCCCCGGCCCGCACCTACCTGGTCTTCTTCGACTGGGATCGCGCTGACCTGACCGCCCGCGCCCGCGAGATCATCGGTGAGGCGGCGCAGAACGCCCGTCGCACCCAGACCACGCGGATCGAGGTGGCCGGCCATGCCGACCGCTCCGGCACGCCGCAGTACAACCAGCGCCTGTCCCAGCGCCGCGCCGACAACGTCGCCGCCGAGCTGGTGCGCCAGGGCATCCAGCGGAACGAGATCGCCATCACCGCCTTCGGCGAGAGCCGCCCGCTGGTGCCGACCGCCGACGGCGTGCGCGAGCCGCAGAACCGCCGCGTCGAGATCGTCCTGCGCTAAGCGCGCAGGTCCCGACCGGACATCTGGAAAGGGGCGCCTTGCGGCGCCCCTTTCTGCATGCAGGCCCCGTTGCCTGGGCCGGCGCCTTGGGCGATTGCATGCCGCCGGCGCTGGCCTCCTGGCCAAGGGCGGCGCTGGGGCCGGACCCCGCAGACACCGCGTCCGGGGCCGCGCCCGACCGATCACGGCCCATGGCTGGGCGGGGCAGGCCCCGCATTCGGACCGGCAGGCCCTGTCCGGCCCTTGCCTCCCCCCTGTCGCAGTCCGGCCGGACCAGAAGCGGGGCGAAGAACCCGCCCGGTGCTTGCCGCGCGCGCGAGGGGGACAGGCAATCCATCACGGCTGGCGCCACACTCTGTGGCGCAAATACCACATCACTTTGCAGCCGAGCTTACACCCCGCCTGCTCGCGCAGCCGTGGTGCCCCCAAGGCGCATTGATCTGCTCTACCTGCCGGTGACCCGTCGTCCCGGGCCGGCGCATGACGCGCCACGCCAGGCAGCGGGTAGGGACCGCCGCGCCGGGGGAACCATCGCAAGATGGCCCGCCGGGCCGGGGCGGGACCGGGCAGCACAGGATCTGTGGCAAAAAGGCAACGGGTTTCGAGCTTGCACGGGCGCCACTGAACCTGCGGCCCCGGGATTTTATTAGGCCAATGAGCGCGTGTCGCCACCGAACCGAGCCTCCGGTTCTCGTGACCCGTGCGAGAGAAATGGAGAGAGAGGCCATGAGTCTGAAGAAGGCGCTGCTGGCAGCGACCATCCTGGCGGTTCCCGCCGCGGCCAGCGCGCAGCCGGTCACCGGCCTGTACATCGGCCTTGGCGCCGGTGCGAACTGGGTCAACAACCCGTCCACCTTCGATCTGAGCGGCGAGACCCTTCCGGGCAATTTCGGCCTTCCGCCGAATGTCCGGGTCGACAATGCCGGCAAGGCGAATTTCAAGCTTGGCTGGACCGGTGCGGCCAGCATCGGCTGGGGCTTCGGCAATGGCTTCCGCGTCGAGCTCGAGGGCAATTACCGCGAGAACGAGGTCGACAGCATCCGCGGCCTCGGCCTCGCGCCCATCGCCCGGACCGGCGGCTTCCAGCGCACCTATGGCGCGATGGTCAACGTCTTCTATGACTTCGACTTCGCGAATTTCGGCCTCGGCCAGAGCATCTTCCAGCCCTATATCGGTGTCGGCGCCGGCTATGCCTGGACCGACTGGAAGAACCTTCGCGGCCAGAGCGCCGTGAACGGCCTGATCCTGAGCGCGGATGACGATGACGGCCAGTTCGCCTACCAGGCCATCGCCGGCGTGGCGACGCCCCTCACCTGGCTCGGCGTCACCGGCCTGACGCTGACTGCGGAGTACCGCTTCTTCGGCACGCTGCAGCCGGAGCTCTCCGCAAGCATCCGCAACCCGGCGAACAACCAGCTGGTGAGCGCCGGCAAGCTCGAGGCGGACAACTACAACCACTCGGTCATGCTCGGCCTGCGCTACGCGCTGTTCCAGCCGCCGCCGCCGCCGCCGCCAGTGGTTGCCCCGGCCCCGGCCGCGGCGCCCGCTCCGGCCCGCACCTACCTGGTCTTCTTCGACTGGGATCGCGCCGACCTGACCGCCCGCGCCCGGGAGATCATCGGCGAGGCGGCGCAGAACGCGCGCCGGGTGCAGTCCACGCGGATCGAGGTGGCCGGCCATGCCGACCGCTCCGGCTCGCCGCAGTACAACCAGCGCCTGTCGCAGCGCCGCGCCGAAGCGGTGGCGGCGGAGCTGGTGTCCCGCGGCATCAGCCGGAACGACATCGGCATCACCGCCTTCGGCGAGAGCCGTCCGCTGGTGCCGACCGCCGACGGCGTGCGCGAGCCGCAGAACCGCCGCGTCGAGATCGTCCTGCGCTGAGGCGATCCCTGCGGAAGGGTAACATGGGAAGGGGCGCCGCAAGGCGCCCCTTTCTGCGTCCGGCCCCCGCCGCCTCCGAAGGGCTGCGACGTCGCAGCCCCGCTTCGCCTCATAATACTAACCCGCGCAAATGCTGACGCATTTCTGCGGCCTCCGTCGCCGGCGCCGCTCTGCGGCTTGGCTACGCGCCACCTGGCGCGGCGCCCGTTGGGGCGCTCAGCCGCCGGCGGCGGCTGCAGGTCAGAACCTATGCCGGTCCGCTATAGGCCGTTGTCTGTAAGAGCAGATTCACGCTGCGGGGCGTTCACGCCCCTCCGCGATCTCCTCTAGGCCACACCGGCGGCGGCGCCCGTCCGGGCACCCGGCATGAATGGGGCGTTCATGCCACTGGTATCACCTCAGCCCGCACGGGTCCTGACCTGCGACCGCCACCGACAGCCGCGGCCCCTGACATGGGCCAGCAGTCATGTGGGGCCGTACAGTTACTCACCGGGATGGCCGGCCCACCGGCGATGAGAACCATGGCGCCCCTCCACCTGGCGGCGCCGGTTTCGGTTCAGAGGACGCCGAACAGGTAGAGCAGGATCAGGATCGGGATGGGGATGCCGAGAAGCCATAGGAGGATGCCGCGCATGATTGCCTTCCGTTGCGTTCCGGTCCCGTCGCAACGCCGACCCCGACCCTGCGCTCCCCAGGTGCTGGCCCGCGGTCCGACGCCTCCGGGTTTCTTGAACAGGCCTGCGGCAGGCACCAGGAGGCAGGGATGCGGATGAGGCGCGCGGCGATGGCCACCCTGCTCTGCCTGGCGGCCACGGCCTGCCAGACCGACCCGAGCGCGAATCACCTCTGGGGCATCGGCGATCCGGTGCGCGGCGCCGCGCTCTGGGCGCCGCGCAACCTTGGCGATACCAGCCGTTGGGCCGGCAAGCCGGCCGATGCCGCCATCGCTGTCGGGCAGCTGGAATTCCTGGCGCACGAGATGGCGACCAACCCGCGTTATGCCCCGGTGGTCAACCCGGCGGTGCCGCAGACCCTGCAATGGGCCCGGACGGAGATGCGGGATTATCTTGGAATCCCGGCCGCGGCGGATCCGCAACTGGTGATCGAGGCCATGCGCCGCACCGCCGCCTCGCTGCGCGCCGGCAGCCGGGCTCAGGCGGAGGCGACGCTGAGCGGCCCGTCCTTCCCGGCGGGGCCGGCGGCCGTGCTCGCCCGGCTTTCGGCCATGCCGCGCCTGCCCCGGACCGCCGAGGCCGCCGGCATGGTGGCGTCCGAGATGGAGCGGCTGGAGCGGCAGCGCTAGAGCGGATTGCGTTTATATCTGAACGCTCATCCGCTGTAGCTCCTTGTTTTTCGAGCAGAATTACGCTTCCGGACGTTCACGCCCGGGAGCGTGCATCTGCCCAGCAATCAACGGCCTACAGCGGATTGGTGTACGGTTCTGAACGCAATCCGCTGTAGGGCTGATCGCGGCGGGGCGCGAAGGGGGCGCCCCGCCGCCTCCCCCCTGCGCCGCAACCGGGGAGCAGCAGCGGACCGGCGTTCTGGCATGCAGGCCGATCCGCCGGGGCGCCGCCCCGGTCTCCCGCCCTAGCCGAAGGCGATCAGCTGCCGCACCACATGGCCGCCCTTCAGCCGGGCGAAGCCCTCGTTGATCTCCTCGAGCTTCAGCGTGTTGCTGATGAGGTGGTCGAGCTTCAGCTTGCCCTGCTTCCACAGCGTCAGCAGGCGCGGCATGTCCGTGCGGAAATGGTTGGACCCCATGGAGGAGCCCTGGATCCGGCGCTCCCGCAGGAAGTCGAAGCCGTGCAGCTCGATCTTCTGGCCGAAGGGCACCATGCCGACGATGGTGGCCGTCCCGCCCGGCTTCAGCATGGCGAAGCTCTGCTCGGCCGTGACCTTCAGGCCCAGGCACTCGAAGCTGTATTCCACGCCGCCGCCGGTCAGGTCGCGCACCGCCTGCACCGGGTCGACGTTGCTCCCCCCTGGGCCCACCAGGACGGTGTCGGTGGCGCCCATGGTCCTCGCCACCTCCAGCTTCTCCGGCAGGGTGTCGAGGGCGATGATGCGCGAGGCCCCGGCCAGCGCCGCGCCGTTCACCGCCGAGAGGCCGACGCCGCCGCAGCCGATGATGGCGACGGTGGAGCCGGCCGGGATGCGGGCGGTGTTGATGACGGCGCCGACCCCGGTGATGACGCCGCAGCCGACCAGCGTCGCGCGGTCCAGCGGCACCTCCCGGTCGATCTTCACCAGCGCGTTCTCGTGCACCACCATCTGCTCGGCGAAGGCCGAGAGGTTGAGGAACTGGTGCATCACCTCCCCGCCCTTCCAGGAGAGGCGGCGGGACTGGCCCGGCACCATCTTCACCTCGGTGTTCTCGCAGAGCACCGTGCGGCCATTGGTGCATTGCTGGCAGGCGCCGCAGAAGACGGAGAGGCAGCCGATGACATGGTCGCCCGGCTGCAGGTAGGTGACATCGGAGCCGACCGCCTCCACCACCCCTGCGACCTCATGCCCCGGCACGGTCGGCAGCGGGTGGGGGTAGAGCCCCTCGATGAAATGCAGGTCGGAGTGGCAGAGCCCGGCATAGGCGGTGCGCACCAGCACCTCCCGAGCCCTGGGCTTCTGCAGGGAGACCTCCTCGATGGTCAGGGGCTCGTTCGGCGCGTGCAGGACCGCTGCCTTCATGGATCGCTCTCCTCCCTCGGGCGCCTCGTTCCCCGGGCGCGACGCCCGCAGTGTTCCGCCTGACCTGCGGCAACGCAAGCCATCCTGCGGCGAGCAAAGAAGCACGCCACGGCTGCGCTGCCTTTCGGCAAAGCGACGCATGCCCCCGGGGGACGGGGCATCGGTCGTCGTGCAGCCCGAACCCGCACCGCGCCCAGCCGATCCGGGCCGGCCATCTCCGGCTTCCTGCAAGGGGTGGGGCCGGCCTAGGCTCATGCTGCGCGGCTCAGGCCAGCCGGCGCGGCCAGGCGCAGCGGCATGGGCGGGAGACGGCCCGGAGTCCTGGCGGCCTGCGTCAGGCTGGCCCTGGCGGCGCCGGCCCCGCGCCGCAGCGGAAGAGTGGAGGCAGGCATGCGAGCTCCGGAAACCCACTACGCCAGGAGCGGCGATGTCCGTATCGCCTACCAGGTCTTCGGCAACGGTCCCTTCGACCTCGTCTTTGTGCCAGGCTTCATTTCAAATATAGACCATTACTGGGACCACCCGGGCATGGCGCACACGTTCTCGCGCCTAGCCTCCTTCTGTCGCCTGATCACCTTCGACAAGCGCGGCACCGGCCTCTCGGATCGTGTCGGCGGCCTGCCGACGCTGGAGCAGCGGATGGACGACCTGCGTGCGGTCATGGATGCCGTCGGATCGGAGCGTGCGGCCCTGCTCGGCATCTCCGAGGGCGGTGCGATGTCCATGCTCTTCGCCGCCACCCATCCAGACCGCGTGCGATCCCTGGTACTGTATGGCTGCTACGCGCATTTCCACAGCTGGGTGCTGCCGCCGGAGCGGTTCGGGCCCTTCCTGGACGCCATCGACCGCGACTGGGGCACAGGCGAGAGCTTGCGCGCCTTCGCCCCAAGCGCCGTGGCGGATGAATGGATGCGCAACTGGTGGGCGCGATACGAGCGCGTCTCGGCCAGCCCCTCCGCGGCGCTGGCCCTGATGCGCATGAATGCGGAGATCGATGTTCGTCATGTCCTGCCCGCGATCCATGTGCCGACGCTCGTGATCCACCGCACAGGCGATACCCGCGTCAGCGTCGAGGGCGGGCGGTACCTGGCCGAACACATCGCCGGGGCGCGTTATCGCGAACTGCCGGGAGAGGACCACCTCCTCTGGGTCGGCGACACCGACCGCGCGATCACGGAGATTGAGGAGTTCCTGACGGGAGCGCATAGCGATGCCGACCCGGAGCGGGTGCTCGCCACCGTGCTTTTCACCGACATCGTCGGCTCGACGCAGCGCGCGGCCGAGCTTGGCGACCGCCGCTGGCGGCTCCTGCTGGCCGAGCATAACGGCATCGCCCGCCGCGAGATCGCGCGCTTCCGTGGCCGCGAGGTTCACAGCCTGGGCGACGGCTTCCTCGCCACCTTCGATGGTCCCGCCCGTGCGGTCCGCTGCGCCTGCGCCATCGCCGAGACCGTCCGCACCTCGCTTGGCATCAAGGTGCGGGGCGGCGTGCATACCGGCGAGATCGAGCTCGACCGGGAGGAGAGCGATGTGCGCGGCATCGCGGTGCATATCGCCGCCCGCATCGCAGCCCTGGCCGGCGCGGGCGAGGTGCTGGTGTCCGGGACCGTGCGCGATCTGGTGGCCGGGTCTGGCATCCGCTTCCGTGGCTGCGGCAGCCGCACGCTCAAGGGCGTGCCCGGCAAGGTCAGGCTTTACGCGCCGGAGTGAGCCGCCCCCGCTTCCCCGGCGGCCGCCGCGGCGGGTATTCGCGCGCGGGCGCAAGGGACGGCCATGCTGCGGTCAGGCCGGCGGGCGCAGGAGACAGGTCGCCATTTCGCGCCGGCGGTGTAGGCTGGCTGCATCAGCCAAATGATATGGGAGGAGATGCACTTGCCAGGCGACCTGATCGTGACCGAGGAGGAGGGCGTCGCCCTCCTCACCATGAACCGGCCGGAGAGCCTGAACGCGCTCGGCGGCAGCCTGCTGGACGAGTTGCTGGAGGCGATGACGCGCATCGCCGGCGACATGTCGATCGGCTGCGTGGTGCTGACCGGCGCGGGCCGTGGCTTCTCGGCGGGCGGGGACATGAAGTCCCGCGCGACCGGCGCCCGGCCGATCCTGGAAGGCACGCGGGAGCAGGCGCAGATGTCGCTGCGCGCCCGCATGGAGGCCGCCCGCATCCTGCATGAGATGCCCAAGCCCACCATCGCCATGGTCAACGGCGTGGCGGCCGGCGCCGGCATGTCCCTGATGCTGGCCTGCGACATGCGCATCGGGGGGAAGAGCGCGCGCATGGGCACCGCCTTCGCCAGGATGGGCTTCTCCGGCGATTTCGGCGGCCACTGGTTCCTGAACCGGCTGGTCGGGCCGGCCAAGGCGCGCGAACTCTACTTCACCGCCGAGGTCATCGACTCCGCCGAGATGTATCGTCTTGGCCTGCTCAACCGGCTGGTCGAGGACGAGGCGTTGGCCGAGACCACCATGGCGCTGGCCCGGCAATTGGCCGCCGGTCCGCGCGTGGCCTGGCACCACATGAAGCGCAACATGAAGGTCGCCGAGGAAGGGACACTGGCCGAGGCGCTGGACGCCGAGGCCTTCGGGATGACGCGCTGCCGCGACACCGAGGACCACAAGGAGGCGCTGCAGGCCTTCGTGGAGAAGCGGCCGCCGGTCTTCCGGGGGCGGTAGGCAAGGGCTCCCTCCCCCGCTCCGCGGGGACGGGACACCGCTCTGGCCCGGTGCGCGGGAGCGCGGTGAACAACCGGACAGGTGGAGCGGGGCGAAACCAGGACCCTGCCGCGGATCGGCCTTCCGTTCCGAATGCCGGGCCACGGTAGACCGCCCGACACGCGCGGGGGCTGGCCTCCGATGCTCAGGTCCTTGTTCGGGCGGGCGAATCCCACCGCCCGACCGGGTCCGGTCAGGCGGTATCCGGTCTCAGGCGTCCATGTTCCAGCAATCGACGTCCCACTTCCAGGCGCCGCCCGCCCGGGTCCAGAGGACAACATACTTCACGCGCACCGGTGCGGCCCCTGATCCGGTGTGGATCTCGGCCCGACCGAGCTCGGCGGCGCGGTCGCCCGTCGCCGCCAGATCCAGCGTGTGGAGCCTCACCCCGGTGACGCCGAGCGCGGCAGCGGCACCCTTCCAGTATTCGATGATGCCGGGCAGCCCGGTGATCATCGGGACGCCGGGCGAGAGCAGCCGGGCGCCCTCCGTATAGACCTGCGCGAGGGCGCCGAAATCGCCCGTGACGAAGACCTCTTCGAAGACGCGGTTCGTCTCGCGGAACGCATCCTGCGACATTGGCCCCTCCCTGCCTGCCCGCACAGTCTGCCTTGCCGGGCGGAAGAGCCGGATCAAGGCTTCGGGATCGGTCCACCCGGGGAGAATGGAACCAAAGCCATGCCGAGGATTGCTGGCAGCCCCCTCCTTCTCATATAGAGGCGCCCTGTGTCGGCACCGCAACCGCGGAGGCCCGACGGAGCCGGAGACGTCCCCATAATGCCCCTGACCCGCCGCGCGGCACTCGCCGCCGTGCTCCTTGCGCCGCTCGCCGCCGGGCCCGCCCTGGCGCAGACCCAGATCACCATCCAGCATGCCCTGCCGGTCAACAGCCATACCGGCGCCGCCGCCTCCGGCTTCAAGGAGGCCTTCGAGCGCCTGACCAACAACCGCTACCGCGTCGTGCTGCAGCGCAACGACAACGAGCGGGAGATGATCGAGAGCGTGCAGATCGGCACCATCGACTGCACCGTGACCTCGACCGGGCCGGTCGGCAATTTCGTGCCCGAGGTGCGGATCTTCGACGTCCCCTTCCTCTTCCGCGACCGCGCCCATGCCCATGCCGTCCTCGATGGCGAGATCGGCCAGTCCGTTCTCAAGCGCTTCGAGGCACGCGGCCTGGTCGGGGTGATCTGGGCGGAGAACGGCTTCCGCCACCTGACCAATTCGCGGCGGGAGGTCACCTCCCCGGCCGATCTCCGCGGCCTGAAGGTGCGCACCATGGAGAACCAGGTGCATATGCGCGCCTTCTCGACCCTCGGCGCGCTGCCGACGCCGATGGCCTTCTCCGAGCTGGTGCCGGCGCTGCAGCAGGGCACGGTGGACGGGCAGGAGAACCCGATCCCGGTGATCGTGGCGAACAACCTGAACCAGGTGCAGCGCTACATGTCGCTGACCGCGCATGTCTATTCGCCCCAGGTCATCATCTGCAACCCAGGCACGGTGGGCCGCCTCTCGGCCGCCGACCGGCAGCACTTCATGACGGCCGCCAAGGCGGGGCAGAAGGCCAACCGCGACCGCGTCGCCGCGGACGATGCCGGCGGCGTGGAGGAACTGCGCCGCCGCGGCATGCAGGTGACCACCGAGGTGGACAGCGCCGCCTTCCGCAGCAGCCTCGCCCCGGCCTTCGCGGAATGGGAGCGCACGCTGGATGCCGCGCTGCTGAAGCGCATCCGCGACTGGCAGACGAACTGAGCCGGGCCGGGGTCCGACGGGGTCGGGGGCGCGGGCTGGTCCCGCGCCCCCTTCGCATGCGGGGGAACGCATGAATGCAATGAACCTTCAGCCGCTGCTGGTGGTCGGGGCGGCCACCGTGCTGGCCGTGACGCTGGCGCTCTGGGCGGGGTCCGGCAACGGCCCGCGCGCGACGCTGCGGCGCGCCGTCCTCGGCCTCGACCGTTTCAGCACCGGCCTCGCCACGGCGCTCGCCTGCCTCGCGCTCGCCATCGCCTTCTTCGCCGGCTTCTGGCAGGTGATCACCCGCTTCGCCACCTCCACCCCGGCCGTCTGGTCCGAGGCGCTGGTCCGCACCGCGCTGATCTGGATGGCCTTCCTCGGCGTCGCCGTGGCGCTCAGGGCCGGCGCCCTCGTCTCCATCGACGTCGCCCATCGCCTCTCCCGCGGCACGGCCCGGCGCGCCATCGAGGCGGCGGCGCTGGCCGCCAGCCTCTCGCTGCTCGGCGTCATGTTCTGGTTCGGCTGGCTGATGACGCAGCGCGTGCAGTTCCAGGAGATGGCGGGGCTCGAGGTCTCGATGTCCTGGGGCTATGCCGCCATCCCCTTCGGCGCCGCCTTCGGCATGGTCGGCGCGGTCGCGCATTTCCTCGACCGGCGCGGCGAAGAGCTGGAGGCCGCGGTATGAGCGGCACGATGCTCGCCGTGATGCTGGTGCTCTTCGCCGCCAGCATCCCCGTTGCCATCGCCATCGGGCTGGCCGCCATCGTCGGCATCCAGGGCTTCACCTCCTTCCCGCTGATCGTCGCGGCGCAGCAGCTCTTCGTCGCGCTGGACCGCTTCCCGCTGGCCGCCATCCCCTTCTTCATCCTGGCGGGCAACCTGATGGAGATCGGCGGCATCTCCCGCCGGCTGGTGGACTTTGCCAAATCGATCGTCGGCGGCATCCAGGGCGGGCTGCCCGCCACCTGCGTCGTCACCTGCATGATCTTCGCCGCCATCAGCGGCAGCTCGGTCGCCACCACCTTTGCGATCGGCGCCATCATGATCCCGGCCCTGGTGCGGGCCGGCTACCCCGTGGGCTTCGCCGCGGCGCTGCAGGCGACGGCGGCCGAGCTTGGCGTGGTGATCCCGCCCTCCATCCCGATGATCCTCTACGGCGTCACCACCCAGACCTCGATCCCCGAGCTGTTCATCGCGGGCTTCGGGCCGGGCGTCCTGATCGCCGGCGGGCTGGTCGCCACCGTGCTGGTCTGGTGCCGGATCAAGGGCTGGGGGCTGCACGACGGCGAGGGGCGCCTGCCCTTTCTGCGGGCGACGCGGGAGGCCGGCTGGGCGCTCCTCATGCCGGTGGTGGTGCTGGGCGGCATCTATGGCGGCATCACGACCCCGACCGAGGCGAGCGTGATCGCGGTGGCCTATGCCATCCTGGTCGGGATGTTCGTCCACCGGGAGATCCGGCCGGCCGACCTGTTCCCGATCTTCCGCAAATCGGTGATCAGCAGCGCGGTGATCCTGTTCATCATCGCCTGCGCGGCGCTGTTCTCCTGGCTGCTGAACCGGCAGGGCGTGCCGGACCAGATGGCGGCCTGGCTGACCACCAGCTTCGAGAGCGCCGGGCTCTACCTGTTCGCGGTGAACATCGCCCTCTTCTTCATCGGCATGTTCATCGAGACCTCGGCCTCGATCATCGTGCTTGCACCCATCCTGCAGGAGGCCGCGCAGCGCCTCGGCGTGGATGGCGTGCATTTCGGCACGATCATGGTGGTGAACCTGGCGATGGGCATGATCACGCCGCCCTTCGGCGTGAACCTCTTCGCCGCGGCGCAGGTGGCCGGCACCAGCATCGACACGATGATGCGCTATCTCGGCGTCTTCATCGGCGTCATCCTCGCCTGCCTGCTGGTGATCACCTACGTCCCCTGGATCACGCTGGCGCTGCCCCACCTCGTCTTCCGGTAGGGTGATGGCGGGGCCCGGCGGGTGCCGGGCCCCTTCACCGCCATCCGCCGCGCCTCATACCGGGCCGCGTAATGGCTGACCTGCAGCCGCCGCAGGCGGCTGAGCGCCCGGATGGGCGCCGCGCCCTGTGGCGCGTAACCAAGCCGCCGGAGGCGGCGCCGGCGATTGAGGCCGCACAAATGCGTCAGCATTTGTGCGGGTCGGTATCAGAAGCGCAGCGGCGTGGCCTGCACCACCAGCGGCAGGGCCCGCACCTCGGCCAGCACCGGCTCCGGGATCGGCCCGTCCAGGCTGACCAGGCAGATCGCGTCCCCGCCCTGCGCCGCGCGGCCCAGATGGAAGGTAGCGATGTTGATGCCGGCATTCGCCAGCACCATGCCGAAGCGGCCGATGAAGCCAGGGCGGTCCTGGTTTGTCACATAGAGCATGTCGGGGGCGAAATCGGCCTCGACCGCAATGCCCTTAATCTCCACCAGGCGCGGCCGCGCCTCGCCCACCAGCGTGCCGGCGACGCTCCGCTCGTAGCGGTCCGTCACCACCGTGACCCGCAGCAGGGAGGCATAGTCGCCCCGGCGCTCATGCACCGTCTCGGCGACCTCGATCCCCCGCTCCTTCGCCACCACCGGGGCATTGACCATGTTCACCGCGCCCATCAGCGGCGCGAGCACGCCGGCCAGCGACGCCGCCGTCAGCGGCCGGCGGTTCAGCTCGGCGACATGGCCCTCATACTCCACGCGAATGACCTTGATGGCATCGTCCTGCGCCGCCGTCAGCTGCCCGGCCATGCCGCCGAGCAGCCGCGCCAGCTCCATATAGGGCTTGAGGCGCGGCGCCTCCTCGGCGGTGACGGAGGGCATGTTGATGGCGTTGGAGACGGCGCCGGAGAGCAGGTAGTCGGCCATCTGGTCGGCCACCTGCAGGGCGACGTTCTCCTGCGCCTCGGCGGTCGCGGCGCCCAGATGCGGCGTGCAGACCACGTTCTCCAGGCCGAAGAGCGGGCTCTCCGTCGCCGGCTCCGTCTCGAAGACGTCGAGCGCGGCGCCCGCCAGATGGCCGGAGGCCAGCGCGTCGTACAGCGCCGCCTCATCCACCAGGCCGCCGCGGGCGCAGTTGATCAGCCGCGCGCCCTTCCGGAGCTTTGCCAGGTTCTCCCGGCTCAGGATGTTGCGGGTATGCTCGGTCAGCGGTGCGTGCAGCGTGACGAACTCCGCCCGATCCAGCAGCTCGTTCAGCTCGACCTTCTCGACGCCCAGCTCGAGCGCCCGCTTCTCCGACAGGAAGGGGTCGAAGGCGACGACCTTCATGTGCAGCCCGATGGCGCGGTTGGCGACGATGGAGCCAATATTGCCGCAGCCGATCAGGCCGAGCGTCTTGCCGAAGAGCTCGACGCCCATGAAGCGGTTCTTCTCCCAACGCCCCGCCTTGGTGCTCGCGCTCGCCTCCGGGATCTGCCGGGCGAGGGCGAACATCATGGCGATCGCATGCTCGGCCGTGGTGATGGCGTTGCCATAGGGCGTGTTCATCACCACGACGCCGCGCGCCGTCGCGCTGGTGACGTCGACATTGTCCACGCCGATGCCGGCGCGACCGACCACCTTGAGGTTCGGCGCGGCGTCCATCAGCTCGCGCGTCACCTTGGTGGCACTGCGCACCGCGAGCCCGTCATAGGGCGCGATGATGGCGCGGAGTTCCGCCGGGCTGAGGCCCGGCTTGAAGTCCACCTCGATCCCGCGCCGGCGGAAGATCTCGATCGCGGCGGGGGAGAGCTTGTCGGAGATAAGGACCTTCGGCATCAGGCGGTCACCTTCGCGAACTCGGCCTCGACGCTCGCAAAGGCCCAGTCGAGCCAGGGCAGCAACGCCTCGATGTCGGAGGTCTCGACCGTGGCGCCGCCCCAGATGCGCAGGCCCGGGGGCGCGTCGCGATAGGCGCCGGCATCGAGGGCGACGCCCTCCTTCTCCAGCAGCGCGGCCAGCTTCTTCGCCGCTGCGGCCTGGCGCTCGGCATCCAGCGCCACGAACCAGGGCGCCACGATCTTCAGGCAGATCGAGGTGCAGGAGCGCGTCGCCGGATCCTCGGCCAGGAAATCCACCCAGGGGGTCCTCGCCACCCAGGCCGCGACGGCGGCGAGATTCGCCTCCGACCGCGTGATGAGGCCCTTCAGCCCGCCGACGCCCTCGGCCCATGTGAGGCCATCCACAGCGTCCTCGACCGCGAGCATGGAGGGCGTGTTGATCGTCTCGCCCCGGAAGATGCCCTCGTTCAGCTTCCCGCCCTTGGTCATGCGGAAGATTTTCGGGAGTGGCCAGGACGGGGTGTAGGACTCAAGACGGGCAACAGCCCTCGGGGACAGGGCGAGCATGCCATGGGCCGCCTCGCCGCCCAGGACCTTCTGCCAAGACCAGGTGACGACATCCAGCTTGTCCCAGGGCAGGTCCATGGCGAAGGCAGCGCTGGTCGCGTCGCAGATCGCCAGGCCCTCGCGCTCAGCCGGGATGAAGTCGGCATTCGGCAGCCGCACGCCGCTGGTCGTGCCGTTCCAGACGAAGACCAGGTCACGCGTGCCGTCGGCCTCAAGCTTCGGCAGCCTGCCGTAGTCCGCCTTGATCACGCGCGCATCGGCCAGCTTCAGTTGCTTGACGACATCCGTCGCCCAGTCGCCGGAGAAGCTCTCCCAGGCCAGCACGTCCACGCCGCGGGCGCCGAGCAGCGACCAGAGCGCCATCTCGACCGCGCCGGTGTCGGAAGCGGGAACAATGCCCAGCCGCCAGCCGGCCGGCATGCCGAGAACGGCCTTGCTGCGCTCGATCACCTCGGCGAGGCGCGCCTTCGGCGCCGCGGCGCGGTGGCTGCGGCCGAGATAGGCGCCCGAAAGCACCTCCAGCGTCCAGCCGGGACGCTTGGCGCAGGGACCGGAAGAGAATCTCGGATTGGCCGGACGCAGGTCCGGCTTCGCGGCGATCGCCATGATATGGCTCCCTTGCAGAAGCGAATGCGCCCCGGTGGGGGGGCGTGGCCCGCCGGCAGGGTTACGCCTCTCGCCGCCCGCGATCAAGCGCGGCGCGAAACCCTCCCCCGCCGCGCGGGGGGTGGAAGGCGGCATCGCCCACGGCCGCCCCGCCCGCCCCGCTCAGTGCCAGGCGGAGCCGCCATCCACGCCGAGGGCGGAGCCGGTGACGAAGCTGGCCTCCTGGCTGGTCAGGTAGAGCACCGCCTGCGCCACCTCCTCCGGCGTGCCGAAGCGGCCCATGGCGTAGCGCGACAGGAAGGCCCGCTCGGCCGAGGCGGGGTCGGGCTGCGCCGCCATCGTCTCCTCCACCATCGGCGTCAGGATGGCACCGGGGCAGACCGCGTTGACCCGGATGTTCTCCTTCGCCAGATCCAGCGCCAGGCAGCGCGTCAGCATGAGGACCCCGCCCTTGGAGGCCCCATAGGCCGCGTAATTCGGGCGCGGCACCAGCCCGGCGGCGGAGGCGAGATTGACGATCGCACCGCCGCCCGCCCGGCGGAGATGCGGCAGCGCGGCGCGGCAGACATGGAAGGGCCCGTCCAGGTTCACCGCCATCACCTGCCGCCAGAGTTCGGGCGTGGTGTCCGCGGGCGAGGCCACCCGGCTGATGCCGGCGGCGTTCACCACCGCATCGAGCGCGCCGAGCGCCTGCGCGGCGGCATCCACCGCGGCCGCGGTCGCCGCCGCATCGGCGACATCCACCGGAATGCCCGGCACGCCGAGTTCGGCGGCGAGGCGCGCCAGGGCTTCCGCATTGCGGTCGAGCAGCGCGACCCTGGCGCCCTCGCGCAGGAAGAGCCGCGCCGTGGCCAGGCCGATGCCGGAGGCGCCGCCGGTGATCAGCGCATGGCGGGCTGCAAGTCGCATGGTCATCCTCCCCCATTCCTTCGGGGGAGACTACGGGGCAGCGCGGCGGGCAGGCCAGGGTCCGGGAACGGCAACGGCCGGCGCAAGGCCGGCCGTCGCGGGATATCTCCTCCGCCGGGTTCGCGGCGGCGGGCGGTGCTCAGTCGTCGCGGTGCACCCGCTCCATGCGCTCATGGCGCTCCTGCGCCTCGATGGACAGGGTGGCGATCGGGCGGGCCTCCAGCCGGCGGAGGCCGATCGGCTCGCCGGTCTCCTCGCAATAGCCGTAGGTGCCGTTCTCGATCCGCTCCAGCGCCTGGTCGATCTTGGAGATCAGCTTGCGCGCCCGGTCACGGGTGCGGAGTTCCAGCGCGCGGTCGGTCTCGACGCTGGCGCGATCGGTCAGGTCGGCCTCGCTGATGCCGCCGATCGAGAGGCTGGCGAGGGTCTCCCCTGCTTCCCGCAACAGGTCCTGCCGCCAGCGCAGCAGCTTCTGCCGGAAGTACTCCAGCTGCCGCGGGTTCATAAACTCTTCGTCGTCGGTCGGGCGGTAGTCGGGCGGCAGGGTGATCAGCATCGTCTGGACGGCCCCATTCCGTTCGAGGCCCGGGCTTGGCGCCCCGCCCCGGAAAGTTGGCCGGACCATACAGGGGCGCACCCTCGTGCGCCAAGGGGTTACGCCTGCGCAAATTGCTGATATGCACGGATTTTCATTTGGCTGACACGGTCTCGTTCCAACCTCGCCGTGCCAGTTCCACCCGCGCGCGCAGGACGATCGCACGCACCGCCTCCTGCAAGAGTGGGTCCGCCCCTTCCTCGCCCAGACCGAGTGCCGCGAGCCTTTCCAGCCGCTTCATATCGCTCCCGCCGCGCAGCAGCTCATGTTGCAGATCGCGCAACTCTTGCAGGATCGACTCGGCACGCTGCCTTGCCGCCCGGTCGCGCGCCGCCCGGTCGCCCCCTTCCTGCACCGCGAGCAGGCCAAGCCCCACCGGCCCGAGGGCGGCCGCGCCTGCCGCCTCGGCCAGCGGCGGCGCGTCGCCTCCCCCGCCCACCGAGAAGCCGCCCGCGCCGCGGTAGGCGCCGCGCCCGCGCTGCGCCGCGCTGCCCGCCGCCACCCTGCCGACTTCCCGCATCCCGCCTGCCTCCCGCATCGCTTCTGCCTGCCGCCGGCAATCCTGGCCGGCCATCCCGGCAGGCCCTGCCGCCTGCCCCGGCCCGCGGGCTGGCACGGCGGTTGCGACGCCGCCGGCACCTGCGGGATGGAGGGCAGCGTGGCCAAAATTGCTTTCGCAAGGGCGAAGAGCGCGCTTGTGGCGGCGGCCATGACGGCGCTGCTCGCCATCCTCGCGGGCCTCGCCCCCGCCGCGGCCCAGCCGGTCCGCATCAAGGACATCGCGGATATCGAGGGGGTGCGGGACAACCAGCTCGTCGGCTACGGCCTGGTCGTCGGCCTGCCCGGCACGGGCGACCGGCTGCGGACCGCCATCTTCACCCGCCAGACCCTGATCGGCATGCTGGAACGCCTCGGCGTCAATACGCGGGACAACGAGGCGCGGCTGGATACGCGCAATGTCGCGGCGGTGATGGTCACCGCCAACCTGCCCGCCTTCGCCCGGCCGGGCAGCCGGATCGATGTCGCGGTCTCGGCGCTCGGCGACGCCACCAACCTGCAGGGCGGCACGCTGCTGGTCACGCCGCTGCTCGGCGCGGATGGGGAGGTCTATGCGGTGGCCCAGGGGGCGGTCGCGACCGGCGCCGTCGCCGCCCGGGGCGCCGCCGCCAGCGTGCAGCGCGGCGTGCCCACCAGCGCCCGCATCGCCTCGGGCGCCATCGTGGAGCGGGAGATCCCCTATGCGCTCACGGGCCGGCCCAGCCTGCGGCTCGCGCTCCGCAACCCGGACCTGACCACCGCCCGGCGCATCGCCGCCGCCATCAACCGCGCGACCGGCGGCAGCCTGGCGACGGCGACCGATCCGCGCACCGTGGCGCTCAACATGGCCGGCCGCGACCCCATTGCCCTGCTGGCCGAAGTCGAGCAGTTGCGGGTCGAGCCCGACCAGGTCGCCCGCGTGGTGATCGAGGAAGCCAGCGGCACCATCGTCATGGGCGCCAATGTCCGCGTCTCCACCGTCGCCATCGCCCAGGGGAATCTCACCATCCGCATCACCGAGACGCCACAGGTCAGCCAGCCCAACCCGCTGGCCAATGGCGAGACGGTGGTGGTGCCGCGCACCAATATCGAGGTGGAGGACCAGGCGGAGCGTCGCCTGGGCGTGCTGCGCGGCGGCGTCACCCTGCAGGAGCTGGTGCGCGGGCTGAACGCGCTCGGCGTCGGGCCGCGCGACCTGATCTCCATCCTGCAGGCGGTGAAGGCCGCCGGTGCCCTGCAGGCCGAGATGGAGCTGCGCTGATGACGCTGGCCACGCCCTCCCTCGCCCCGATGCGGGACGGCGCGGCACCGCTGCCGCGCCCCCTCACCGCGGCCGAACTCGCCAAGGCCCCGCCCCGGCTGCGCCAGGCGGCGCAGGAATTCGAGGCCCAGGCCCTGGCCCGGCTGCTGCAGCCCGCCTTCGCCACCCTCGATGCCGGCCGCTCCGCCTTCGGCGGCGGCGCGGCCGAGGCGCAGTGGCGCCCGATGCTGGTCGAGGCGATCGCCGCCAAGGCGGTGCGCGCCGGCCAGGGGCTCGGCCTTTCCGACCTCGTCCTGCGCGAGCTGCTGCGCCGCCAGGCCGCCCACCCACCCGAGGAGACCCGCCCATGACGATGATGCTGGATGCCCTGCTCGCCGCCGGCCAGCGCCTGGCCGAGGCACTCAGGGCCGAGAACGAGGCGCTCGCCGCGCTCGACCTGCCGCGCGCTGCCGGGCTCGCCACCGCCAAGGCCCAGGCGACGGATGCCTTCGCTGCCGCCTATGCCGCGGCGACGAAGACCGGCGCCAAGGCCGAAGGGCCGGCGCGGCAGGATGCTGCGGTGCTCACGACCCGGCTGCAGGAGTTGGGCGAGGAGAACCGGCGCCTGTTGCAGCGCGCCATCGCCATCCAGTCGCAGGTGATCGAGACGATCGCGGGCGCCGCCCTGCCGCGCGCGGCGGCACCCGGGTATGGGGCGGCGGGCCGCCCCCTGGCCGCCAGGCAGGCGCCGGCCCTGGCCGTTGCGGCGCGGGCCTGAAAACGGTCCGGGAGGGCCTTGCGCGGCTCCCATCGCACCATGGACGATGGGAGGCCCTGTCCTCCCGGAGCTTCCCGCCAGGCCGGAGCCTGGCCTGGACCGGTGTGGGTCAGCCCTTCTTGGCCACCAGGGTCTTCACCTCGTCCATCGCCTCGGTGAAGCGCTTGTTGAGCAGCGCCAGCGCCTCCTCATTCGACTTCTGAATGAGGTCGGCCACCTCCTTCATGTTGCCGACCGCCTTCTCATAGGCGGCCTTCAGCATCTCCGCCTGGCGCGCCGCCCTGGCCTGCGGCGATTCCTGGGTGCCGAGCGCCTTCATCGCCTCGGTCATCTCGGTCATGGAGGATTGCAGGATCTCCATGTGCCGGCGGGCCACTGCCTGCGCCCCCTCCAGCGCGACCCGGTTGGCGGCGGAGAGCGCCTCCAGGTTCCGGCGCTGGGCCGCCGCCAGGGCCTCGACATCCGGCATGCCGGGCATGCGGAAATCCGCCAGCATGCGCATCAGGTCGTTCGCGGGCTTGTTGCCACCGGTCTCTGACATATCGTCCTCCGCCCTGTGATCAGGCAAAGGCACAGTAGGGGCCTCGCGAGGGCCGGTCAAAGAGCATGCTGCGATGCAGCAAAATCAACTTGCGGCCATATCGCCCGGATCGAGCCGCAACGATCTTGCAACCTGCTCGGCCCGGTCCAGGGCCCGGTCGAGCGCCGCCATGGTCGGGCCGAGATCAGTGGAATCGTCCTTCACCCAGGCCCGGATGGTCGCCAGCCAGACGCCCGTCAGCCCCTGCACCCGCAGCGCGCCGAAGATGCCGGAGGAGTCGATCTCCGCCGCCTGCAGCAGCCGGGCCATGGAGCGCGGCAGCCCGGCCAGCAGGCAGAGGGCCAGGCCCGGCTCGGTCCGCAATTCCTCCAGCAGCCGCACGAGGCCGGCGCGGTGCGGTTGCATGGCGTCGATCCGGCGCATCAGCACGTCGAAGATCCGGTCGCGCGGCGCGCCGCCCTGGCCGGGGACGGTGCCGGCCTCGACCGCCTCATCCGTCAGCCGTCCGTGCAGGGCCAGCAGGTCCCGCGGGCCGCCAGGGGCGCGGAGGCGTACCTCCGAGGCCGGCAGGCCGGAGGCCGCGGCCACCCGGCGGAGCGTGACGCCCTGCCAGCCATGCGCCGCCACCACCTGCCAGAAGCCGGCCAGCAGGCGGGAATCGATATCATCGGTCGTCTCGCTCATGACGCTCCAGTTTGGGTTGGCCGGCGCCGGCGCAAAGGGGGAAATCGCCGATGGCGCTGGCGGGTCGGGCAGACCAGGGCGGGCCGGGAGGGCACCCCCGCCGGCCGGAGGCGACTCCATGGCGAACCGGCATGCCGGTCCGGGCGCCATCCGCATGGGGTGGTCGGCAGGCCAGGGTGGCGCGGGCCGGCGGCGGCGCCACGGATCGCCGGGACGTGGTGGCCGGTCCGGCCTCCCTCCGGCCCATCGCCCTCACCCCGCCAGTTCGCGGGACCGGTCGGTGGCGGCCTGGATCGCCTTCGACATCAGGGCGGGCAAGGCATCCGGCGCCATCAGGACGGCGAGGGCCCGTTCCGTCGTGCCCTTCGGGCTGGTCACGTTCTTCCGCAGTTGCGCGCTGTCCTCCAGACTGGCGGCCAGGAGGGCGCCGGAGCCGGCGACCGTCGCGCGCGCCATCCGGCGGGCGAGATCGGGCGGCAGCCCCTGCTCGACCGCCGCGGCCTCCATCACCTCGGCCAGCAGGAAGACATAGGCCGGGCCGCCGCCAGAGACCGCCGTGACCGGATCGATCAGCCCTTCCTCCGCCACCCAGGCGACCTCCCCGATGGCGGAGAGCAGCCGGTCGGCGAGGTCCTGCTGCGCCGTGGTCACGCCGGGGCCGGGGAAGGCCACGGTGAAGCCCTGCCGCACCGCGGCCGGCGTGTTCGGCATGGCGCGGATGACCGCAGCCTGCCCGCCCAGCGCGGCGCGCATGCCGGCGACGTTCCGCCCGGCCATGATGGAGAGGAAGACCGTCTCCGGCCCCGCCAGCCGGGCGAAGGCCGGCAGGGTCGCCGCGGCCTCCTGCGGCTTGATCGCCAGCACCACGGCGGCGGGGCGGAAGCCGGCGGGGATGCCGGCGGGGTCCGGCACCACGGTGACGCGCCCGGCGAAGGCCGCGACGGCGGCCGGGTTCGGTTCCACCACCACGGCCTCGGTGAGGCCGCGCTCCAGCCAGCCGGCGAGCATGGCCCCGCCCATCTTGCCGCAGCCGATGAGGAGGAGGGGAGGAAGGGGTGTCTCGGTCATGCCCGGACCCTCGCGCGGCTGCGGCCGGGGCGCAATGGGTGGCGGCGGGGAGACATGGCCATCCACCGCGCCCGATGGACGCAAGGCGGCCGAGCGGGTAGAGCAACGGCATCCCGGGCGGCAGCGCCCGGATGAGGAACTGCCCGTCCCATCAAAGGCCGAAGCGGGTCCGCCTGTGCCAGGCACAGGGGAAGCCGCCCTGCGGGACGCGCCCGGAGGACCATACGGCATGCCCACCTATCGCTCCCGCACCACCACCCATGGCCGCAACATGGCCGGCGCCCGCGGCCTCTGGCGCGCGACCGGCATGAAGGACGGCGATTTCGGCAAGCCGATCATCGCCATCGCCAATTCCTTCACCCAGTTCGTCCCCGGCCATGTCCACCTGAAGGACCTTGGCCAGCTGGTGGCGCGGGAGATCGAGGCCGCGGGCGGCGTGGCGAAGGAGTTCAACACCATCGCCGTCGATGACGGCATCGCCATGGGCCATGGCGGCATGCTCTACAGCCTGCCCTCGCGCGAGCTGATCGCCGATGCCGTCGAGTACATGGTGAACGCGCATTGCGCCGACGCCCTGGTCTGCATCTCGAACTGCGACAAGATCACGCCGGGCATGCTGATGGCGGCGATGCGCCTCAACATCCCGACCGTCTTCGTCTCGGGCGGGCCGATGGAGGCCGGCAAGGTCGTGCATCGCGGCCAGAAGCGCTCGGTGGACCTGATCGACGCCATGATCGTCGCCGCCGATCCCACCGTGACGGATGAGGAGGTGCAGGCCATCGAGCGCTCGGCCTGCCCGACCTGCGGCTCGTGCTCCGGCATGTTCACCGCCAATTCGATGAACTGCCTGACCGAGGCGCTGGGCCTTGCCCTGCCGGGCAACGGCACGATCGTCGCGACGCATGCCGACCGGCGCGAGCTGTTCCTCGAGGCCGGGCGGCTGATCGTGAAGCTCGCCAAGCGCCATTACGAGGAGGACGACTTCTCCGTCCTGCCGCGCTCCATCGCCGGCTTCACGGCCTTCGAGAACGCGATGACGCTCGACATCGCCATGGGCGGCTCGACCAACACCGTGCTGCACCTGCTGGCGGCGGCGCAGGAGGCGGGCGTGGATTTCACCATGCGCGACATCGACCGCCTCTCCCGCCGGGTGCCGGTGCTGTGCAAGGTCGCGCCCTCCGTCATCAACGTGCATGTCGAGGATGTCCACCGCGCCGGCGGCATCATGGGCATCCTGGGCGAGTTGGACCGCGCCGGGCTGATCGACACCTCCGTCCCCTCCGTCCATTCCAGGTCCATGGCCGAGGCGCTGGCCCATTGGGACATCAAGCGCACCACGGACGAGGCGGTCAGGACCTTCTTCCGCGCCGCCCCGGGCGGCATCCCGACCACCGAGGCCTTCAGCCAGTCCGCCCGCTGGGACGCGCTGGACACCGACCGCGCGGGTGGCGTGATCCGCGACCTCGAGCACGCCTTCTCCAGGGATGGCGGCCTCGCGGTGCTGTACGGCAACCTCGCCGAGGAAGGCTGCATCGTGAAGACGGCGGGCGTCGATGCCAGCATCCTCACCTTCGCCGGCCCGGCCCGGATCTTCGAGAGCCAGGACGACGCGGTGGAGGGCATCCTCGGCAAGAAGGTCCAGGCCGGCGATGTGGTGCTGGTGCGCTATGAGGGGCCGAAGGGCGGCCCGGGCATGCAGGAGATGCTCTACCCGACCAGCTACCTGAAGTCGGTCGGCCTCGGGAAGGCCTGCGCCCTGGTGACGGATGGCCGCTTCTCCGGCGGCTCCTCCGGCCTCTCGATCGGCCATCTCTCGCCGGAGGCGGCCGAGGGCGGGCTGGTCGGCCTGGTGGAGGAGGGCGACCGGATCGAGATCGACATCCCGAACCGGACCATCCGCCTGGCGGTGCCGGAGGAGGTGCTGGCGCAGCGCCGGGCGGCCATGGAGGCGCGCGGCGCCGAGGCCTGGCAGCCGGTGGGCCGCAACCGCGTGGTCTCGACCGCGCTCCAGGCCTATGCGGCGCTGACCACCAGTGCGGCGCGCGGCGCGGTGCGGGATGTGAAGCAGGTGCGGCGGCGGTAGCGGGCTGCCGAAAAGCTCCGGATGAGGGGGCTTCGCCCCCTCGAGCTTCCCCAGCAAGGGCTGGAGGGGCCTTGGCCCCTTTGGTCGGTCTCCCGATATTCAAAAGATATCCGGTCTTTGGCGGATCGGCGTTCAGCATCGAACGCCGGTCCGCTGCAGGCCCGGCCGCTCCGCCGGAATGCGAAAAGCCCGCCGCGAGGCGGGCTTCTTCATGGGCGCTGCGCTACTTTTCCACGGGGTCCCGGCCCGGCAGCCGGGGCGGCGTCATGCCCATCAGCGCCAGCCAGGGCGCCCAGGCGGCCTCGGCGAAGCGGGCCCAGGCCAGCATCGGGTTGGAGGCTTCCATCAGCCGCCCCCAGGCCTCGAATCCGGCCGGCGCGGTCAGGCTCACCATCACCTGTTCCGGCCCGGCCCCGCCGGCGCCACGGTGATGCCGGATCTCCACCTCCAGCCCGCCGGGCAACCGGCCGATGGCGCGCAGATCCTGGGGCAGGCCCTCAGCGGGGCTCATGGCATGCATCTCCTGATCAAGGCAGGCCCTTCACGCGGCTGGCCGCGCTGGGTTCCCGGCAGGCGGACCCCCGGGACCTGCCTTCCGTTGCCCGGGGCGGGCCGGCTCAGGCCTCCCCGACGCAGTCCAGCATCGCCGCCTGCAGCGCATCGCCCGGCGTCTTGCCGCCCCAGAGGACGAACTGGAAGGCCGGGAAGAACCGCTCGCATTCGGTGATGGCGATGTCCACCATGTCCTCCAGGCTCTCGGCGCTGGCCGAGGGCGCGCCGCGCAGCAGCACGGAATGCCGGAAGACCGGCACCCCTTCCTCCGACTCCAGGCCGAAATGCCCGATCCAGAGCTTCTCATTCGCCATGGCCAGCAGTTCGAACAGCTTGCTGCGACCCTCCGGCGGCACCTTCATGTCGAAGGCGCAGGAGAAGTGCATGGCGCTGATCTCCGGCGACCAGGAGAAGAACAGGCCATAATCGCACCATTTGCCGGGTGCCTCGGCCGCCATCTCGCCATCCGAGCGGCGCTCGAAGGCCCATTCATTGGCGGAGACGATCTGTTCGAGCACGTCGAGGGGGTTGGTCGCACGCTCGCGCACGCGGGCCTGAAGACCGGACATCGCGGCACCTCCTCTGTCGTTCCAGGATGGCGTCAACCGCTGCCGCTCCCCCGGGACACCGAAGTCTTGGGTGAATCGGGCAGCGGTCACCACCACCTATAGACTACGCAGGCGCCAAACGCCGCCGCAAGGGCGCGGGTTGCCCCTGCGATTCACAATGCGTTCCAACCCTGTGACATTTCCGCACGCTGTGTAACCGCCGGTCTCCGGCCGCGTCCGAAGCCGGCGGGATGCCTCTCGGCAGGCATCGGCAACCGGGCACGGGAACCGCCCTCACACCCCGTCCGGCGTCGCCTCGGTCTTCTCGCCCGGCGTCACCCCGGCCGCCTGGGGCGGCTGGATCGCCTCGGCCGCGGCCATGGTCGCCGACTCCGGAGTCGCGGTCGGGCTCGGCGCGGCCTGCGTCGCCAGCTTTGCCTCCAGCGCCGCGACGCGGGCCTCCAGCGCCTCCTGCGCCTCGCGTGCCCGCCGGGCGAGTTCCATGGCGGCGTCCAGATCCTCGCGCTTCACCAGGTCAAGGCGCTGCACCATGGCATCCGCCTGGGCCCGCGCCGCCGCCTCCACCTCGCCCCGCACCCCGGCCAGGGCCGAGAAGGCCCCGCCCGCCACGCCGGCCAGGTCATCGAAAAGGCTGCCCCGCCTGCGGCCGCCGCTGCCCGTGTCACTCATTACCTTCTCCTCGTCCCCGCCCCGGCCCGGAGGCCGCGGGGGCGGTCGCCCTTCACAGGCCGCGCCATCGCGCCCTATACCCCGCGCCGCCGCGGCGCAACGGCCGGGCGGCTACAGGGGATCGCCGGATGTATCTGGTCACCGGCGGGGCGGGTTTCATCGGCTCCAACCTCGTTGCGGCGCTGGCCGCGCGCGGGGAGGAGGTCATGGTGGTGGACCGCCTCGGCACCGACGACAAATGGCGCAACCTGGCGAAGCACACCATCGCCGGCCTGCTGCCGCCGGAGGAGCTGGAGGATTTCTGGGCCGCCGAACCGCCCGTCACCGCCGTGCTCCATATGGGCGCCATCAGCGCGACCACAGAGACGGATGGCGACCTGGTGGCCGCCACCAACCTCACCCTTCCCCTCTGGCTCTGGTCCGCCTGCGCGGGACGGCAGGTGCCCTTCATCTATGCCTCCTCCGCCGCCACCTATGGCGATGGCGCGCAGGGCTTCGAGGATGATGCGAGCCCCGCAGCGCTGGCCCGGCTCCGCCCGCTCAACCTCTATGGCTGGTCCAAGCTCGCCTTCGACCGGCGCGTGGCGCAGATGCTGGCGCGGGGCGCGCCGCGGCCGCCGCAATGGGCGGGGCTCCGCTTCTTCAACGTCTACGGCCCGAACGAGGCCCATAAGGGCCGCATGGCGAGCGTGTTGTTCCACAAGTACCGCCAGGTGATGGGCGGCGAGCCGGCGACGCTCTTCCGCTCCGACCGGGAGGGCATCGCGGACGGCCAGCAGATGCGCGACTTCGTGCATGTGGATGACTGCGTCGCGGTGATGCTCTGGCTGCTGGAGAACCCGCAGGTCTCGGGCCTGTTCAATGTCGGCTCCGGCCGCGCCCGGAGCTTCCTCGACCTCATCCGCGCCATGTTCGCGGCGCTGGGGCGGGCGCCGGAGATCCGCTTCATCGACATGCCGGCCGACCTGCGTGGCAAGTACCAGTATTTCACGGAAGCGCCGCTCGACCGGCTGCGCGCCGCCGGCTTCAACGCCCAGACCACGCCGCTGGAGGACGGGGTGCGCCGCACGGTGCAGGACTTCCTGATGGCCGAGGACCCTTATCGCTGATGCTGCTCGCCCTCCCCTTCCCGGTCATCGACCCGGTGCTGGTGCAGATCGGGCCGCTGGCCATCCGCTGGTATGCGCTGGCCTATATCATCGGGATCGTGCTGGGCTGGCTGCTGGCGCGGCGCATCACGGCGCTGTCCCCGGCGGTCGCGACGCGGCCGCAGGTGGATGACTTCGTCACCTGGGCGACGCTCGGCATCATCCTCGGCGGGCGGCTCGGCTATGTCCTGTTCTACCGGCCGGGCCATTACCTCTCCCACCCGCTGGAGATCCTGCAGGTCTGGCAGGGCGGCATGTCCTTCCATGGCGGCGCGCTCGGCGTCATCCTCGCGCTGGTCCTGTTCTGCCGGCAGCAGCGGATCGACCTGCTGGCCTTCGCCGACCGCGTGACCTCGGTGGTGCCGATCGGCCTCTTCCTCGGGCGGCTGGCGAATTTCATCAATGGCGAGCTCTGGGGCCGGGTGACCGATATGCCCTGGGGCATGGTCTTCCCGACCGGCGGGCCGGAGCCGCGGCACCCGAGCCAGCTCTACCAGGCCGGGTTGGAAGGGCTGCTGCTCTTCGCCCTGCTGCAATTCCTGGTGCACCAGCCCGCGATCCGAGCGCGGCGCGGCTTCGTGGCCGGCGCCTTCCTCGCGGGCTATGGCGTGGCACGCTTCATCGGGGAGTTCTTCCGCCAGCCCGATGCCTTCCTCGGCTTTCTCTTCGCCGGCGCGACCATGGGGCAGCTGCTGTCCGTGCCGATGATCCTGGCGGGCGCCTGGTTGATGCTGCGGGCCCGCCCGGCGGCACGCGAGGTGGCGGCCTGAGCGCCCCTCCGCAGGAGGAGACGGGGCCGGAGCGGCTCGACCGCTTCATGGCCCGCGCGGTCGCGGCCTATTACGGCAGCCGCGACCCCTTCGGCGCGGGCGGCGACTTCACCACCGCGCCCGAGATCTCCCAGGCCTTCGGCGAGTGCCTCGGCCTTTGGGCGGCGGTGACCTGGCAGCTCATGGGCGCGCCCTCCCCCGTCCTGCTGGCCGAGCTCGGCCCCGGGCGTGGCACGCTGATGGCCGATGCGCTGCGGGCGGCGGAGATGGTGCCGGCCATCCGCGCCGCGCTCCGGGTCCATCTGGTCGAGACCTCCCCGACGCTGCGCGCCGCGCAGCAGGCGAGGCTCGGGATGGCGGTTGCCGCCTGGCATGACGACGTCGCCTCCCTGCCGCCCGGCCCGGCGATCATCCTGGCCAATGAGTTCTTCGACGCCCTGCCGATCCGGCAGTTCATCCGCCGCGGCGGCGCCTGGCTGGAGCGGCATGTGGCGGAGGGACGGTTTGTGGACCTGCCGGTGGAACCGCCGAGGCGGCCCTCCGCCGCGCCGGACGGGCAGCCGGCGGCGGATGCGCCCGGCGCGCCGCATGCCCTCGACCTGCTGCCCGCCGAGGCGCCCGAGGGGGCCGTCGCGGAACTGGCCGAGGCCGGCATGGCCGTGACCGCCGCGCTCGCCACCCGCCTTCGCCAGCAGGGCGGTGCCCTGCTCGCCCTCGACTACGGCCATGCCGGGCCCGCCCTCGGCGACACCCTGCAGGCCATGACGCGGCACGGCCGCGCCGACCCGCTGGCCGAGCCGGGCACGGTGGATGTCACCGCCCATGTCCCCTTCGCCGCCCTGGCCGCGGCGGGGCGCGGCGCCGGCGCCGTCGCGCATGGGCCGCTGCCCATGGGCCTCTTCCTCCAGCGGCTCGGCCTGCCGCAGCGCGCCGCCATCCTGGCGCGGGCCGCGACCGCGGCGGGCAGGCGGGACCAGGCCGGGCTGATCCTCTCCGGCGCCGAGCGCCTGACGGCGCCCGAGGGCATGGGGCGCCTGTTCAAGGTGCTCTGCCTGTGCCATCCCGCCCTCCCCACCCCACCGGGCTTCGAGGCCGCATGAACGATGCCGAGTTCCTGGCCACCCCCGCGCTCGGCGCGGTGACGGGCCTTCGCCACGGCTTCTTCACCCGCCGCGGCGGCGTCTCGGAAGGCCCCTGGGCGGCGCTGAACTGCTCCCTCTCCGGCCAGGACGACCGGGAGAGGGTGCGGGAGAACCGCCGCCGCGCCGCCGGCGCGCTGGGCCTCGACCTGCCGGCGCTGCATGGGCTGACCCAGGTGCACGGCATCGTGGTCGCCGAGGTGGAGGAAGCGGGCTGGCTGGAAGGCCAGGGCCCGCGCGCCGATGCCATGGTCACCCGCTGGCCGGGCATTGCGCTCGGCATCGTCACCGCCGATTGCGCCCCGGTGCTCTTCGCGGATGGCGAGGCCGGGGTGATCGGCGCCGCCCATGCCGGCTGGCGCGGCGCGGTGGATGGCGTGCTGGAAGCGACCCTGGCGGCCATGGAGCGGCTGGGCGCCCGCCGCGCCCGGGTCATCGCCGCGATCGGCCCCTGCATCGCCCAGACGAGCTACGAGGTCGGGCCGGACCTGCGCGAGGCGGTCCTGGCCCGTGACCCCGCCGATGCCCGCTTCTTCGCCGCAGGCCGGCGGGAGGAGCGCTGGCAGTTCGACCTGCCCGGCTATTGCGCCGCCCGCCTTGCCGCCGCCGGCATCGCGGCGGTGGAGGTGGCCGGGGTGGACACGCTGGCAGAGGAGGCGCGCTTCTTCAGCCACCGGCGGCGGACGCTGGCTGGCGGCGGGCCGATCGGGCACCAGCTCTCGGCCATTGCGGTGGCGCCCTGACCCATGCCCTACATGATCCAATTCATGATGCTGACCCTGCTGACCATGCTGGTGGCCTGTGTCCTTCTGTAGGACACGCCGCATCGCCGCCGGCCTGGCGCTGCTCGCCCTCGGTGCCTGCGTGGACCTGCCGCAGCCCTATCGCGGCCGGCCGGGCAGCCGGGCGGAGGTGCTCGCCATCCCGCTCGCCGTCCGGCTGGCCGTGCCGCCGCCGGAGCAGGCGCTGCTGGCCGGCAGCGCGGCGCGGGATTTCGCCGAGGCGGTGACCGCCGCCCTGCAGGCGCAGGACGTGCCCGTCATCGCCACCGCCGCGCCGCTGCCGCTCGACTGGCTGGTGGAGGTGACGGCGGAGTCCCAGGGCCAGGCGGTGCGGCCGCGCTTCCGGCTGCTCGATGCCGACCGCAGGCCGCAGGCGGCGACCGAGGGCTCCCCCGTCCCCGTGCGGGACTGGGCGAATGCCGACCGCGCGCTGCTGGAGCGCGTGGCGCAGGAGGCGGCGCCGAAGCTGACCCAGCTGCTGCTGCAGGTGGAGGCGGCGCGCAAATCCACCGACCCCGCCTCGCTCGCCGCCGGCCCGCCGCGGCTGCACATGGTGGGGGTCAAGGGCGCGCCGGGCGATGGCAACACCGCGCTGGGCGCCCGCATGAAGGACCAGCTCGGCAAGCAGGGCTTCGTCGTGCAGGACACGCCGGAGGGCGCGGCCTATGCGCTGCAGGTCGATGTCTCGGTGGTGCCGGCCGGCGTCCCGGGCGTGGAGCGCGTCGAGATCCAGTGGATCGTCAGCCGGCGGGATGGCGAGGAGCTTGGCCGCGTCGTGCAGATGAACGAGGTGCCGGCCGGGCGGCTGAACCGCCTCTGGGGCGATATCGCCCATATCGCGGCCGAGGAAGCGGCGGGCGGCGTGAAGACCGTGGTCGCCAATGCCATCCAGGCGCCGCCCAGCAACCTGGAGGCGCCGCCGCCGGTCGCGCCGCAGGCCGCGAACACCGCCCTGCCGGCGCCGACCGCGCTGCGATAGGGGGATCGCGGCGGGGCATCCCCTGCCCCGCCGGCAGGCACGCCATCCGCTGCCGGCCCTATTCGGTCCCCAGCCGCCGCACCGCCTCGAAGCCGACCGAGAGGCCGCCCATGGCCAGGCTGAGCCCGCCGCTGCCCTGTCGCTCCGCCGCCGTCGCGCGGGCCAGCACGGTGGCGGTGACCGGCTGCGGGCTGCCGGCCAGGTCCCGCCCGGCGACGGCGAAGCGGTAGGCGCCGTCGGGCTGCTTCCGCCCCGCCGCATCGCGCCCATCCCAGCGCCACTCCTGCGGCGCGACGCCGAGCGCGACCTCCTCCTCCCGCAGGGTTCGCCCGGCGGCATCCAGCACCGTGATCCGCGCCCGGCCGGCCGCATCCGCCGCCGGCAGGCGGAGCGTAGCGACGCCATCCTGCAAGGAGAGCCGGTCGCTCTCCACCTCGATCACCCGGCCCATCAGCGGCGCCGCCGCCGTCAGCTGCGCCGCCTGCTGCAGGGCGATCAGCTTCTCCAGATTGCCGTTCATGCTGATCTGCTGCTCGACCGAGGCGAATTGCACGAGCTGCTGGGTCATCGCCTGGGTGTCCATGGCCTTGGTCGGGTCCTGGTTCTTCAGCTGCGTGGTGAGCAGGCCGAGGAAGGCGTTGAAATCCGCGCCGAAGCCGGCGGCCCTGGGGCCGGCGGCGGCGGTCTGCGCGGTGGTGGCGGTCACGGCGGTCGTCATGTGGCGAAATCCCTTCAGACGGCGATATCGAGGAGCGAGCGGGAGAGGGAGGGCGGCTGGACGGAGGGTGCCGCGGGGGCGGGGGCGGCCTGGCCATGGCCCCGGCCGCGCGCGCCGGGGTGTTGGCCGGCGGGATGGTCGCCGCCGGCCAGGTCGAAGCGCAGCCCGCCCTCCGCCACCGTGACGCCGGCCTGGCCGAGCGCCCGGTCCAGCTCCCGCGCATCGCGCTGCAGCAGGGCGAGCGTCTCCGGCCGTTCCGCCAGGACCCGCACGGCGGCCTCGCCATCCGCCGCGCGCTCGATCCGGATCTCGACCCGGCCGAGCGCCTCCGGCTCCAGAGCCACCGTCAGGCGCGGCGCCTGACCGGGGCTGAAGGCGAGCGCGATCGCGACGGGCGCGACCTGGCGGACGGGCAGCGGCGCCGGGCGCGGGGCGGGCGGCGCCGCCTCGGCCGGGGCCGCGGCGGCAGCGGGACCGGCCGGGCCCGGTGCCTCGGCGGCCGCAAGGGTGGGGGCCGTGTGGGATGGCGTGGGCGTGGCATCCGGCGGGGAGGCCGAGAGCGCCCCGGATTCACGGGCCGGGGCACCCTCCGGCACGGGACGGGCCGGGATGGCGCCTTCCTCCGGCGCGACGGCCGGCGAGGTCGCGGGCGAGGCGCCTCCCTCCTCCTCCGGGAACGGCCCGCCGGGATCGGTTGTCGCGCCCGGCGGAGACGGCTCCGGCACCGCCGGGCCTGTCCCGGACGGCGCCGAAGCGGGCAGCGTGGCGGCGGGGGACACGGCGCCGGCTTCTACGGGCGCGGCCTCCGCGGCGGGCGGCAGCCGGGCGGCGTCCGGCTGCGGCGGCGCCGCGGGCGGTCCGGCGCCCGCCACGGCCGCATGCACGGGTGGCGCAACATCCGGCGGCGAGGCATCGGGCGGCCGCGGCACCGGCGCCGGACCGGGCTCCGCCGGCCGGGCGATGCCGCCGGGACCCGGCGCCGATGGCGCCTCCATGCCCGGCATGGGAGACAGGCCCGGCACCGGTGCGGCCGGGCCTTCCCGCGCAGGATCGGTCCCGGGCGAAGTCCCGGCGGCCGCCGAGGGAGCGACCGGCCGAGCAAGGGGCGCCTGTCCCGGGGATGCGACGGATGGCGGCGAGCCGCCCGCCGCCGCACCGGGCACCGGAGCGTCGGTCGGCGGCGCGGCCGCGACGGATGGGGCGATGGCCGGGACCTCGGTCCCTGAGGACGGGGTGGCCCGCCAGTGGGATGTCGGGGCCGCGGCATCGACGGGTGCCTCGGTCCCGGCCGCGGCACCGGCGGGCGGGACGGCTGGAGCCGCCGCACCGGCAGGCAGGGCGGCGATGGTATCGGCGGCAGCAGCCATGGCATTGAGCTCGGCATCAGCCTGGCCGGCCGGGTCGGCGGCGCGCGGCGGCCGGTCCGGCCCGGGTGTGATCGCGGCTGCCAGCCCGGCCTCCGGCCCGCCGGCATCGCCCTCCGCCGGGTCCTCTGCCGGCGCCGCCCCCGGCAGCGCGCGCGCCATGGCGGCGGCGAAGCCGCCCTCCGCCCCGGGGGCCGGGCGCGGCTCCCGGGGCGGGGCCGGGGCGGGGATCCGGGTCGGCGGGGGCAGGGTCGGGGCGGCATCCATGCGGGTGCCGGTGCGAGCCGCGTTCCAGCCCGGCCCGGCCCGCCGCCGGCAACTCCGTCCGCCCCGCCGGCAGGACCTGCCGCCCGCACGGCAGCCGCCGCCGCCCGCGGGCCGCCCTGCCCTGGCACGGCCGCTGCACAGGCCCCGGCACAGGTCAGACCCTCTCGCCGGAGCCCCCGCGCATGTCCCTCTTCGGCTCGCTCACCGCGGCCATCAGCGGCCTCACCGCGCAGAGCCGCGCGCTTGGCCATATCTCGGACAACGTCGCGAACAGCCAGACCGTCGGCTACAAGCGGATCGACAGCAATTTCGTCTCCTATATCAGCCAGTCCAGCGCCAACCTGCACGTCCCGGGCGCGGTCATCGCCAGGCCGGACTTCACCAACAGCGTCCAGGGCACGATCGAGCAGGCGGAGGAGCCGCTCAGCCTCGCCATCGGCGGCCAGGGCTTCTTCAGCGTCGCCCTGGCGAGGGGCACGGTGAACGGCCAGCCCGTCTTCGATGAGCGGCAATTCTTCACCCGCGCCGGCGATGTCAGGCTGGACCAGGACGGCTACCTGGTGAACGGCGCCGGCTACTACCTGCAGGGCTGGCCGTCCGATGCGCTCGGCAATCCGGACCGCACGATCCTCGCGCCCATCCGGGTGAACCAGCAGGTCTTCAACCCGGTCGCCACGCGGCAGATCGACCTCGCGGCCAACCTGCCGGCGGATGCCACGACGGCGCCGATCACGACGCAGGCGGAGGTCTATGACAGCCTCGGGCGGCTGCACACGGTGAACCTCACCTTCACCAATACCGGCACCAATGCCTGGACGCTGGCCCTGAACGTGCCCGACGACATCGGCGACTCGGCGCGCGGCAGCATCGGGCTGCGCTTCGGCGCCGCCGCCGTGCCGGCGGTGACGGACGGCACCATCGGCAGCTTCGTCGACGCCACCGGCGCCGTCCTCCCGCCCGCCACCAGCGCCGGTGGCGATCCGGCCGCCTTCCGCTTCACCGCCGATTTCGGCCAGGGGCCGCAGACCGTGACGCTCTCGCTCGGCCAGTTCGGCCGGGCGCAGGGGCTGACGCAGTATTCCGGCACGGAATTCGCCGTGCGCAACCGCGCGCAGGACGGCGTGCCGCTCGGCGCCTATTCCGGCCTCAGCATCCGCAACAACGGGGATGTCGCGGTGAACTACGACAACGGCCAGAGCCGGGTGATCGCGCGCGTGCCGCTCGTCGCCTTCAACGATCCGGAGAAGCTGCAGCGGCTGGACGGCCAGGCCTTCATGCGCACGCCCGAGAGCGGCGAGGCCCGCGTGACCGACGCCGCCTCGAACGGCGTCGGCAAGCTCGTCACCGGCTCGGTCGAGCGTTCGAATGTCGACATCGCCACCGAGTTCACCAAGCTGATCGTCGCCCAGCGCGCCTACACGGCGAATACCCGTGTCGTCACCACGAGTGACGAGATGCTGCAGGACACGATCAACATGCGGCGCTGACGCGGGGGCTGAATCGCCATGAGCCTCGACGCCGCCCTCAGCATCGCGCGCAGCGGCCTCGCCGCCGTGCAGCGCGGCCTCGCGCAGTCCTCGCAGAACGTCGCGAATGCCGAGACGCCGGGCTATACGCGCAAGGCCGTGCCGCAGCAGGCGCTGGTGGTGGGCGACCGCCCGGCGGGGCTCCGCGGCGGGGAGGCCGCGCGGGCGGTGGATGCGGCACTGCTCGCGCGGCTGGACGGCAGCCGCGCCGCCGCCGCCGGCGCCGCGCTGCGGGAGCGGCTGCTCTCCGGCATCGAGGCGGCGCATGGCGCCGCCGGCGAGACGCTGGCGGATGGGCTGGCCGGGTTGCGCAACGCCTTCCTCGCGCTGCGCGCCGCGCCGGCCGATGCCGGCCGGCAGCAGGAGGCCGTGCATGCCGCGGCGACCATCGCCGAACGGCTGAACGGCGTCTCCGCCGCCATCGGCGCGGCGCGGCAGCAGGCCCAGGATGCGGTGGTGACGGAAGTCGCCACCGCCAATGCCGCGCTGCGCGAGATCGCCGAGCTGACGCTCCGGCTGAAGACCGGCGCCGAGGGCGATGCCGCGGCGCTGGAGGACCAGCGCGATGCCGCGATCGCGCGCCTGGCCGAGGTGATGGATGTCCAGGCCGTGCGGCGCCAGGGCGGCGACCTGCTGCTGGTCGCGCGCGGCGGCCTCGTCCTGCCGCTCGACCCGAAGCGCGACGTGCTGGCGACCAGCGAGGCGCTGGTCGCGCCCGACGGCTTCCATGGCACGGGCGGCAGCCTGCCGGGCGTCCTGCTGAACGGCCAGGACGTCACGGCGCAGATCCTGGGCGGGCGGCTCGGCGAGAGCCTCGGCCTGCGCGACCGCACCCTGCCCCGCTACCAGGCGGAGGCGGACCTGCTGGCGGCCAACCTCGCCGCGCGGCTGGAGGCGCAGGGCCTCCGGCTCTTCACGGATGCGGACGGGGCCGGCCCGCCGGATCCGTCCCTGCCCTATGCCGGCAGCAGCCAGGCGGGCTTCGCCGGGCGCATCCGGGTCAACCCGGCGGTGCTGGCGAACCCTGCCCTGCTGCGCGACGGCACCCATGCGGTCGCAGGCGGCCCCGGTGGGCCCAGCGCCTTCACCCCGAACGGCGCCGGCGGCCCGGCCGGCTTCACCACGCTGATCGACCGCATCCTCGATTTCTCCCTCGGCGCGGAGGCGGCGCCCGGCCAGGCCTGGGCGCCGATCGCGGGCAGCGGGCTCGGGCCGGATGGCAGCCTCGCCTCCCCCTTCGCCGTGCCGGCGACGCTGGACGCCTATGCCGGCCGGCTCACCGCGGCGCAGCTTGGCGATCGCGCTGCGGCGACCGCCGCGAAGGACCGGGCGGAGGCGCTGCGGGGCACGCTCGAGGCGCGCTTCGGGCGGGAATCCGGCGTCGATGTGGATGCCGAGATGGCCGGCATCGTCGCCCTGCAGAACGCCTATGCCGCCAATGCCCGGGTGCTCGGCACGGTGCAGACCCTGTGGGAGACGCTGCTGGGGGCGGTGCGATGAGCGTCGTGGCCGGGCTGCTCGGGCGGCTGGAGGCCGACACCGCCGCGCTCCGCCTGCGCATGGAGGTGCTGACGCGCCAGGTCTCGACCGGGCGGCGGGCCGAGGCGCAGGGCGACATCGCACCCGCGCTGCCGCGCGCGCTCTCGCTGCGCGCCGAGATCGGCCGGCGGGAAACCTATGGCACCGCGATCGGGGAGGCGCTGAACCGCACCCAGGCAACCCAGACGGTGCTGGAGCGGCTCGGCGCCATTGCCCGCGAGTTCGGGGATGGCGTGGCCATGAAGCTCGACCCGGGCGACACCTCCACCCTGTCCCTGGTCGCGACCCGGGCCCGGGCGGCGCTGGTCGAGGTCGGGCAATTGCTGAACAGCCAGAGCGCCGGGGAATACCTTTTCGGCGGTTCGGACTTTTCCCGGCCGCCCGTGCCGGATCCGGAGGGGCTGCCGACGGGCGGCCTCGCCGCCGGGATCGCCGCGGCCATCGCCGGGCTTGGCGGGGGCAATGCCGCCGCGGTCGCCGCCGCGACCCGGGCGGCGGCGATGGATGACGGCGCGGGCGTCACGCCCTTCAGCGCCTTCCTCTCCGATCCCGCCTCGGGCCTGGCGGAGCCGCGGCGCAGCGTGCCGGCCGGCGACGGCCAGGCGGTGCCCTACGGGCTCTTCGCCAACCGCAACGCGGCGGCGGCCTCGATGGGGGAGACCACCGGGTCCTGGGCGCGGGACCTGCTGCGCGGCCTCGCCAGCCTCGCCGCCCTCACCCCGGCCCAGGCCGCCTCGCCGGCCGATTTCCGGGCGCTCGCCGGGACCATCCGGGACGGGCTGAAGAGCGCGTCCAACGCCATCGCCGATGAGGCGGGCGCGCTCGGCCTGACGGAGGCGCGGCTCTCGGCGGTGCGGGAGCGCCATGCCGTGCTGACCGATGCCCTGAAGGCGCAACTCGCCGATATCGAGGAGGTCGACCTTGCCGCTACTCTGACCCGCCTGCAGGCCACCCGCACCGCGCTGGAGGCGAGCTACAGCGCCCTCGGCCGGCTCGGCACCCTCACCCTCACCCGGTATCTCCCCTGAGCCCGCGCGCTTCAGGGACCGTTAAGCGCCACCTGCGAGGCTTCGCGGGTTGCGCGCGCGGCGGCAAAAGGAAAGACCATGTCCACGCTGGTGCTCGAATTACGCCAGGGCGACCTGATGGTCGTCAACGGGGCGCCGATCCGCTTCCGCAATCGCACCCGCATCGAGCTGGCGGCGAAGGCGCGCTTCCTGTTCGGGAAGCAGATCATGCCGCCGGAAGCCGCCACGACGCCGGCCCGGCGGATCTATTTCGCCCTGCAGACCGCCTATATCGGCAATGACGAGGAACGGCCGGCCGGCCTCGCGGCGGCCCGCCGACTGATCGCCGATTTCCAGGAGGCGACCACCTCTGCCCTGGCGCGGGAGATGCTGCGGGAGGCGCTGGCCTGCGCCGAGGCAGATGACTGCTACCAGGCGCTGAAGCTGGCCCGCCGGGTCATGCGGCATGAGGAGGAGGTGCTGGGCCTGCCGCCCCTGGCCGCGCCGCGCGCCGGTGGCTGACCTCGCCGGCGCCATCCCGGCGCTGCGCCGGGCCCTCGCCCCGGGTGCCGAGGACAAGGCCCTCGCCCGGCTGGGCCGCGACCCCCAGGTCACGCGCCAGATGGCGCAGTTCACCGCCGCCGTGGAGAAGGCGCCCGACCTGCGCACGGCGCTGCGCGACCCGCGGGTGCAGCAGGTGGTGCTGACCGCGCTCGGCCTGCCGGATGCCGTGGGCCAGACCGGCCTCGTCCTCAGGGCACTGACCGCCGACCCGTCCGATGCCAAGGGCCTGCTGGCCCGGTTGCCCGACAAGCGCTGGAAGGGCGCGGCGGAGGCGCTGCGGCTCGACCAGCGCGGCCTTGCGGCGCTGCGGGACCCCAAGGTGCAGGCCTCGCTGGCCGAGGGGCTGAAGCGGGCCACCTGGCGGCAAGAGCTGGATGCGACGCAGCCCGGCCTCGGCGATGCGCTCCTGTTCGAGGAACGGGCGGCGAATGCGAAGACTGCCTATGACGTGCTGGGCGACCCGGTGCTGCGCCGCGTGGTGACCGGCGCGCTCGGCCTGCCGCAGCAGATCGTGGTGCAGCCGGTGGAGACCCAGGCGCGCGCCATCACCAGCCGGCTGGACCTGGCGAAGCTGCAGAACCCGAGGGAAGTGGCGCGGCTGGCCGAGCGCTATGTGCTGGCGGCCGCGGGTGGCACGGGCGGCGGCACGGCCTCCGCCCGGCTGCCCGGATTGCTGGCCTGACCGGCCTGCGCCGTGGCGCCGGGCGATCCGGCCGGCAGCGGGGGCGGTGGCGTCGGTTCCGGCCGGCCGCGGGCGGAGCGATAGGCGGCCAGTTCCCGCTCGGTCGGCAGCGTCGCGGTGCGGCCGGACTGGTCGCGGAATTCCAGCACCACCAGGCCAAGCGCCGGATCGAGCCGCAGCGAGGGGTTGGGCATGGCCGGCGGCGCGACCGGCGCCGGCCCGGATTCCGCCCGCGCCGCGCCCCTGGGCCGCGGGGCGGCATCCGGTGGGAGGTCCGCCCCGAGGGGCGGCGCGAGGGGGGTGACCGTGCTCATGGCCGTGCCGTCGCATTCTTGCGACAGAGCGTGAAGAAAGCCTGAATCCCGCCCGGGTTTGACGGCGCCCCCGGCCGGCGCGATGGTCGGGGAACCTTGCCGCCGCTCCGGACCCAGTTCCTCACCGCCTGCACCGCCGCGCTCGGCGGTGCGCTGCTGACCCTGCTGCAGGTGCCGCTCGCCTGGATGATCGGGGCGATGGTGGCGACCGCGGCGCTCGCCTGGCATCGCCCTGTCGCGGTGCCGGGCTGGGCGCGGCCGGCGGGCCTGGTCTTCCTCGGCCTCGGGCTCGGCGCCACCTTCTCCGGCCCGGTGCTGGCGGCGGTCACCGGTGCGCTGCCCGTGCTGCTCGCCTCCGGCGTCATCGCCATCGCCAGCGGCTTCCTGGTGGCGCGGCTCTTTACCCGGCTGGCGGGGACGGATCCGCAGACCGGCTTCTTCTGCGCCGTGCCCGGCGGCGTCATCGTCATGGCCATGCTGGCGCAGGAGGCGGGGAAGAGCGTCGCCACCGTGACCCTCGCCCAGACCATGCGCGTGCTGGTGGTGGTGCTGAGCTTCCCGCCCCTGCTCGGCTGGCTGGCGCCGCATGGCGATGTCAGCGCCTTCATGGCGCCGCGCCAGCCCCTCTGGTGGCCGGGGCTGCTGGGGATGGCGGCGGCGGGGCTGCTGCTGGCCTTCCCCTTGCGCAAGGCGGGGCTCGCCAATCCCTGGATGCTCGGCCCCTGCGGGCTTGCCATTGCGCTGGCCGCGACCGGCCATCTGCCCTCCGGCGTGCCGGTGCCGCTGGTGGATGCGGCGCAGGTGGCGATGGGCGCCTCGCTCGGGACGCGGCTGACGAGGAGCTTCCTGCTCTCCTCCCGCCGGCTGGCGGTGGCGGCGGTGATCTCGGCCGCGGTGCTGTCCCTGCTGCTGGCGGCGATCGCCTGGGCCATCGCCTGGGCGGCGGGCCTGCCGGTCCCGGCGCTGATCCTCGGCATGGCGCCGGGCGGCATGCCGGAAATGGCGCTGACCGCGAAGGCGCTGGAACTGGCCGTGCCGCTGGTGCTGGGCTTCCACCTGACGCGGACGGTGCTGTGCAACCTGCTGGTCGGGCCGCTGCACCGGATCGGCCTCAGGCTGGGGCTGCTGTAGCCCGGCTCCGATCGCTATCTCGGCTGGTGTCGCGGCTCACTCCCGCCGCAGGATCCCATCCACCAGCCGGTCGGCCCAGGGGCGGGACTGGAACTCACGCCGCAGCGCCGCCTCGTCATATTCCTCCCGCAGCCAGTCCAGGAAAGGCTGTGGCCGGTCGCGGGTCGCCGCCGCATAGCGCTCGAAGAAGGCATCCAGGATGCCGGTGCGGCTCTGCCGGACATGGCCGAAGCGCAGGGAGAGCTGCGCCATCGCCTCCTCCACCGGGCGGCCCTGCAGCAGCAGCCAGAGCCCGGCGGCAAGGCCGGTGCGGTCGGCGCCGCTCTTGCAGTGGATCAGGACCGGCTCCGGCACGCTGCGGAAGATCTCGGTCAGGCGCAGGATGCGGTCCTTGTGCGGGGCGCCGCGGCTCTCGAAGGGCGCATCCACATGGGTCAGGCCGAGTTCCGCCGCCGCGGCACGGCCGAGCCGGTCGGAGCCGCAGGCCGACCGCTCCCCCCGCAGGTTGATCACCGTCCGCAGGCCGAGCCGGCGCGTCGCATCCCGCAATTGCCAGGGCAGCGGGTGGTTGGAGCGGTAGAGCCGGCCGCTCTCGACCACGCCCCAGTTCCGCCAGGGAAGGCGCAGCAGGGCGTGGTCGACGAAAAGGCTGTTCAGCCAGGCGCGCCGTGCCGGCATGGCGGCGGGCTGGACCGGGGTCTCGGGCATGATGCCGGTATGGGGCGCGGAACGGGCGAAGGCCAGGGGGAACGGTGCGCGTCAGGGAGGCGTTCAGGGAGGGTCACACGGCAGCCACAGGGGGTTTCATGTCGAAGGCGCATCTGCCGCCGGTCCCGCCCGCCGGGCGCAGCCCGAAGGGGCCCGGCCCGCAGAAGGAGCATCCGAGCGATCTCGCCGGCGGGGTCGCCGAGGCCAACAAGTCCGGTGAGGACCGCCATCTCGGCGAGCAGGGACGGCAGGGCAACATCAAGCAGAACACCACCCACCAGGGCTACCAGCAGGACCGCTAGCAGGCTGCTGAAATTCATTGTGGTGATGCCGCCTGCGTGATTCCCTACCCCCGGCAGCGAGCGGGGTGAGGATGCGTGGCAGTGATGCGGTGGTTGGGTCGCTGTTCAGCTACGTGGATTTGGAACAACGGGTCCGGGCCGACCATCCGCTGCGGGTG
>NZ_JAJAQI010000015.1 GCF_020523605.1 Roseicella aerolata
AAGGGAGCGCCGCTGGCGCCGGAAACGTGTTTCTGGCAGCCGCCACGCGGCAGCGGGCGCATGGAAGGTCCGCCGGAGCCTACCGCACCCGCCGATCCTGCGCGCTTTTCAGCAGCCTGCTAGATCTTCTGGCTTAGGGAATACTGATTGAAGAGAGCGCTGGAATTTCGCATCAGAATAAACATTTGTACTTCCGCGGCGCAGACATTTTGCCGCACCTATGAGTTGGTCGGCGCTTTTGGCCACCGATTTCTTGAACCAGCGCTTCCAGGCGACGAGTTCAGCAGCGTCAGCATTGAACGAAATATCTTTTTCGGAAAACAATATAACAACGTTCCCGAACACAACAACAAGATCGCAGAATTCTGCCGCAACATTACCTTTTTTTATAAACAAATTCGGGAAGCACCACGGGGAAAAAAAACTATTCTTGCTAAGTTGTTCTACGAAAAATTCGGATTCGTTGACAGCCATGCAGTTTTCCGCGCCTTCTCGCTAAATACATTACTGGGGACGTGATGTTTCTTGTGGGTTCTGCCTGCGGACGGGAAACAACGCTGACTTTTAACAAGTCTTCTGAGATGCTACAGGTAGTCATCCCTTGCGGCCCATTCAAGCAATTCTGTACCGGCTCGGTTTCCCGGCAAGAATGCTCGATGCGAGGCGGCACCGAGACTCTGCTCCGGGTCGAAAACCGACGCCAAAACACCACCCGCGCCACTCCCACCGGTCCGGGCCAGGTTCTGGCCTGGCAGGGGGTTCCAGGGGGACAGCGTCCCCCTGGCCTTCTCCTGGCCTCCCCGAACCGCCCTACCCCGGCAGTTCCAGCACGTTCTTGCTCAGGATGTTCCGCTGGATCTCGTTCGACCCGCCATAGATCGTCGCCGGCCGCGCCTGGATGTAGAGGCCGCCGATATTGAGGTCCCGGTTGCCTTCCATCGGTTCCATCAGCCCGGCATTCTCCCCGGCGATCTCCAGCATGGTGTCGGTGACCTTCTGGAACAGCTCGGTCTGGATGATCTTCAGCATGGAGACATCGGGGCCAAGGCTCTGGCCGCGCTTCAGCCGGTCCACATACACGCCGTAGAGCGCCTTCAGGTCCTCGAATTCCAGCCGCAGCTTCGCGTAGCTGTCCTGGAAACCCGTGTCCTCCCACACCCCCATGCGCTCCGCCAGGATCTTCAGGCGGGACAGCGCATAGCCCGACTGGCGGGGGGAGCCGAGGAAGATGCGCTCGAAGCCCAGCAGCGCCTTCGCCATGTCCCAGCCCTTGTTGAGCTGGCCGACCAGGTTCTCCTTCGGCACGCGGACATTGTCGAAGAAGGTTTCGCAGAACTCGTCATGCATCTCAAGGTTGATGATCGGCTTCACGGTGATGCCGGGCGAGGTCATGTCGACCAGGAGGAAGGAGATGCCCTCCTGCTTCTTCGCGTTCCTGTCGGTGCGGACCAGCAGGAAGATCCAGTTGGCGTCCTGCGCCAGCGTGGTCCAGATCTTCTGGCCGTTGACCACGTAGTGGTCGCCGTCCAGCACCGCTTCCGTGCGCAGCGCGGCGAGGTCCGATCCGGCACCCGGCTCGGAATAGCCCTGGCACCAGATATGCTCGCCGGTCAGGATCTTCGGCAGGAAGCGCTGCTTCTGCTCCTCCGTCCCGTATTTGATCACCAGCGGGCCGAGCATGACGACGCCATGGTCATTGGTGCGCGCCACGCCGTGGCGCTCGTATTCCTCGGTCAGGATGATCTGCTTGGCGGGGGAGAGGCCGAGGCCGCCATGTTCCTTCGGCCAGCCGGGGCAGAGCCAGCCCTTCTCGGCCAGCTTCATGTACCAGGGCTTGTTCTCCGCCCAGTGCAGGCGCTTCGGCGGGTTGCGCAACTCCTCCGGGTAGTTCTGGCGGAGGAATTCGCGGACCACCTGGCGGAAATGCTCGTCCTCCAGGCTGTCCAGCTCGGCGGGCGGCGGGATGCGGATGGCGTCCATCTCAGGTCCCCTTGAATGTCGGTGTACGCTTGCCGAGGAAGGCGGCGCGGCCTTCCCTGAAGTCCTCGGTCAGGAACAGCGTGGATTGGAAGTGGCGTTCCTGCTCCAGCGCGCGGTCCAGCCCTTCGCCCAGCATCTGCTTGGTCAGCGCCATTGGCGCCGGCGCCTGCTCGGCCAGGAATTTCGCCTTCTCCAGCGCGGTCGCCAGCGCATGGCCCTTCGGCACCACCGCATCGACGATGCCGATGCGCTCGGCCTCCGGCGCGCTCATCTGCCCGTGGTAGAACAGGATCTGCCGCGCCCGGCCCTGCCCGACGCGCAGCGGCAGGGTATGCGGCAGGCCGAGATCGGCCATCAGCCCGATCTTGCCGAAGCCGGCCGCGAAGCGCGCATCCTCGGCGGCGATGACGGTGTCCGAGGCGCAGGCGAGGGAGAGGCCGGCGCCGACGCAGAACCCCTCCACCGCCGCGACCACGGGCAGGCTGCCGAGCACCATGAGGCGGATGAGCTGGTGGGAGAGCCGCATGCGCTCCCGCCCCGCCAGCGCGGTCTCCACATCCATGCCGGAGATGTCGCCGCCCGAGCAGAAATGCCCGCCCGAACCCGTCACCACCACGCTGCGGATGGTGCGGTCGGATTGCGCCCGCTCCAGCGCCGAGACCATGGCGGTGCGGATCGGCATGGCGAGCGCATTGCGCCGCGCCGGCTGGTCGATGGTGAGAATGAGGACGGCGCCGTCCCGCTCCTCGATGAGCCGCATGGCAGACGCGTCGCTCATTCCTCCACCTCCGGGCTCACGGCCATGAAGCGGCGGCGGTGCAGCGCCGCGCTGCCATACTGGTTGGCCATGACCATGGCCTTCCGCAGATAGAGGCCGACATCGTATTCGTCGGTGTAGCCGATGCCGCCATGCAGCTGGATGCATTGCCGCTGCACCAGCAGGCTGGCCTCCGCCGTGCGGGCCTTGGCGCGGCTGACCGCCGCCTTGCGCGCATCGCCCTTCGCGCCGGCATCCAGCGTTGCCGCCGCCGCCTCGATGCTGGCCCGGGTCAGCGCCACCTGCATCTTCAGGTCTGCCGCGCGGTGCTGCAGCGCCTGGAAGGTGCCGATGATCCGGCCGAATTGCTGCCGCTGCTTCAGGTAGTCGAGCGTCATGGCGAAGGCCCGCTCCATGCCGCCGAGGAGATAGGCGCTGGTGACCAGCGCCGCCTCGTCCAGCGCCTCGGCCAGCGCCTCGCCCACATCATCAGCCAGCCTGGTGGCTTCCGCCATGTTCGGCGTGATGGTGCCGAGATTGCCGCCATCCTGCGTGCGCTCGATGCTGGGCACGCAGCGCGCCGCCGGCAGTTCGTACAGCGCCAGCTTGCCGCCCTCCTGCACCGGGGCCAGGAAGAAATCGGCGCCCGACGCCATGGGCAGGAAGCGCCGCGGCGCGTCGGGGGTGCCGGGCACCTCCAGCGTGTCGGGCCGCTCCTGCCAGGCGGTCAGCACCACCACCTCGCCCGCCAGCAGCACCGGCAGTGGGCCCTTGCCGCCGGCCGCCGCCAGGAGCTGGGCGGAGAGGGCGGCGGGGATCAGCGGCTCCGGCACCAGGCCGCGGCCCAGCTCCTCGGCCAGGGCGCACATCTCGCCCACGCCAAGGCCCGCGCCGCCCATCTCCTCGGGCACGCGCAGGCCGATCCAGCCCATCTCGCCCATCTGGCGGAACAGCCCGGCATCGAAGCCGGGGTCCTGGAAGCGCAGGTCACGCACCCGCTTGAGGTCACCGCCGGGCGGCGCCACCGCCGCGGCGCTGTCGCGGATCATGCGAATGGATTCGGCGCGGTCGTCCGCTTCGGCGGCGCTCATGGACTGTCTCCCCAATACCCGGGGAGGGCCTTGCCCTCCCTGGACCCACCCACCAGGGGCCGAAAGGCCCCCGGAACCCCTGAGCAGATCGCTGGAGGGCCGGCAGGCCCGGAAGCGAGACTCTGCTCGGAAGAAACTTCGTTCAGTTCGTGTGGATCACCGCGCCGCTCTTGGCGCGCACCTCGTCCAGCGTCACGCCGGGGGCGAGGTCCACGAGAACGAAACCCTTCTCCGGCAGCACATCGATCACGGCGAGGTTGGTATAGACCCGCCGCACGCAACGCAGCCCGGTCAGCGGATAGCCGCAGCGCTCCACCAGCTTCGGCCTTCCGTCCTTGGTGGTGTGCTCCATCACCACCCAGAGCCGCTTCGCACCGGCCGCCAGGTCCATCGCGCCGCCCACCGCCGGGGCGGTGTCGTTCTCGCTGGTCGCCCAATTCGCCAGGTCGCCATTCTCCGCCACCTCGAAGGCGCCGAGGACGCAGAGATCGATATGCCCGCCACGGATCATCGCGAAGCTGTCGGCATGCCCGACGAAGGAGGCACCCCTGGCCAGGGTGATCAGCTGCTTGCCGGCATTGATCAGCCAGGGATCCTCCTGCCCCTTCTGCGGCGCCGGGCCCATGCCGATGACGCCGTTCTCGGACTGGAAGATCACCTCCCGCCCCTGCACGTGGTTGGCCACCAGGGTCGGGATGCCGATGCCGAGATTGACGCACCACCCCTCCGGCACATCGGCGGCGAGGCGGGCGGCCATCTGGTCGCGGGTGAAGGGCATGGCGGTCTCCTCCTGCTTGTGATGTCGAACGGAATTCACGCCTCCGGGCTCTGCCGCCCTCCGGCGATCCGTCCGGTCAGCGCTGCTCCGGCTTCACCCAGTCGCCGCCGCGATCCACCTGGACCACGCGGTTCACATAGACGCCGGGCGTCATGATCATATGCGGATGCAGCTCTCCCAGTTCGCGGATATGCTGCACCTGCGCGATGGTGAGGTCCGCGGCCATGGCCATCACCGGGTTGAAATTGGCGCCCGACCCCCGATAGGTCAGGTTGCCCCAGCGATCCGCTTCCCAGGCCTCGATCAGCGCCACATCGCCCTTCAGCGCCCGTTCCATGACATAGCGCTTGCCATCGAACTCCCGCGCCTCCTTGCCCTGCTCCAGCAGCGTGCCGGCGGCGGTCGCGGTGTAGAAGGCGGGGATGCCGGCGCCGGCGGCGCGGATGCGCTCGGCCAGCGTGCCCTGGGGAACGATCTCCAGCTCGATCTTGCCCTCGCGGTACAGCGTCTCGAACACCACGGGGTCGGAGGAGCGGGGGAAGGAGCAGACGATCCTGCGGACACGGCCGAGCTCCATCAGCCGCGCGACGCCGACGCGCCCGACGCCCGCATTGTTCAGCACGGCGGTGAGGTCCTTCGCGCCCTGCTCGATCAGCCCCTCGATCAGCACATCGGCCTGGCCGACGGAACCGAAGCCGCCGATCAGGACTGTGGAGCCATCCTTCACGCCGGCGAGCGCCTCGGCCACCGACTGCACGATCTTGTTGATCATCCGATCCCTCCCGGGCTGGGGGATCAGGTAAACCCGCCCCGCGCGGCGGTCCAGCCCCCGCCCCCGGTCAGGCGGCCATGCCGGCCCCGGCCGGGCCGTTGGTGATCCCGTGCAGCCGCATCGGCGCGGGCGGCAGCCCGTGCAGGGCGCGCAGCAGCTGCGCCGCCAGCCAGGCATCCTCCAGCGCGCCGTGCAGCGCCGTCTCCCGCGCCAGGCCGCACTCGGCGGCGGCATGCGCCAGGCCGGCACGCCGGCCGGGATGCGCCCGCCGCCAGAGCTTCAGGGTGCAATAGGCTTCGCCCCAGGGGGCGGGCATGCCCAGCCGCTCGAACTCCCCGCCCAGCATCCGCCGGTCGAAGGGCAGGTTGTGCGCCGCCGCGGCCTGGCCGCCGAAGAAGGCGGCGATCTCCCCGGCATGCGCTGCGAAGGGCGGGTGCAGCGCCAGGAAGGCATCCGTCATCCCATGCACCCGGATGGCGCCCCAATGGCAGGGGATGCCGGGGGCGAAGGCCAGGTGCAGCGTCGCCTCCGGCTCCAGCGCCGCATCCAGCCGCACGGCGCCGAGGGAGACGACGCGATCCCCCGTTGCCGCCCCGGTGGTCTCGGTGTCGAAGACGATGACGGGTCCGCCGGTCCACATGGTCCCTTCCCTGGCCCGTCCGATTCAGACCTTCGCGGCCTGCGCCGGGGCCCCCACGACGCCATGCGTCGCGGGGCGGGGCGCCGCTCCGGTCATCGGACGGGATCAGGCGTAGCGGAACAGCCCGTTCGAGACCACCACCTTGTCGCGCTCCACGACGCGCGCCCGGAAGGCCGCCCCGCCCTCCTCCTTCCAGATCTCCGTGCGGATCGTCTCGCCCGGGAAGACGGGGGAGGAGAAGCGCAGGTCCATCCGGCCGAAGCGCGTGGTGTCGTAGTCGCAGAGCGCACGCATCAGCGCGTGGCAGACCACGCCGAAGCTGCAGAGCCCGTGCAGGATCGGCCGGGGGAAGCCGGCCTGCCGCGCCACCTCCGGGTCGATATGCAGCGGGTTGAGATCGGCATTCAGCCGGTAGACCAGCGCCTGCTCCGGCCGCGTCGTCAGGTCGAGCGTGATGTCCGGCGCCCTCTGCGGCTCCGGATGCGGCTGCTTCACCGGCCCGCTCGGCCCGCCGAAGCCGCCATTGCCGCGCATGAAGCTGGTGGAGGTGCTGGTCGCGAGCGTCTCGCCCGTCTTCGCGTCGATGATCTCGCGCTCGGAATACATCAGCGCGCCCTTGCCCTCGCCACGGTCCACCAGGCCGGTGATGCGGGAGCGGCCGATCAGCTCGCCCTCGGTCGGCAGGGGCTTGTGCAGGATCAGCCCCTGCTCCCCATGCAGGATCTGCTGCCAGACGATGCCGGTATCCGGGTTGCGCGACCAGAAGCCGGGCGAGGCGAGCACCACGGGCATGGAGGGCATGACCTTCAGCCGCGGCTCGTAGAGGAAGTCGAGCTGCTTCTCATCCATCGGGTCCTGCCCGAGACCGATGGAGAAATTGTACAGCGCGACATCCTGCCAGCGCAGCACCTGCCGCACTTCCGGGATCGGGTAGTTCATCAGGTGGTCGTAGTTGATCGGCATCTCAGTGGCTCCCCCCTTCGAGTTCGATCACGGCGTCGGCCGCGTAGCAGCCCTGGCCCTCGGGCAGCACCAGCATCGGGTTGACGTCGATGCTGGTGAGCCGCGGGCCGGCGGCCGCGGCGAAGGCCGAGAGCGCCGAGAGCGCCTTCGCCAGCGCCGCCACATCCGCTTTCGGCCGGCCGCGCGCGCCGTCCAGCAGGGGCGCGCCCTTCAGCGAACGGATCATCCGCTCGGCCTCGGCAGCGTCGAAGGGGCAGCGGCGGAAGGAGACGTCCTTCAGCACCTCGATGAAGATGCCGCCCAGCCCCACCATTGCCACCGGGCCGAAGACCGGGTCACGGAAGACGCCGAGCGCCATCTCCACCGCGCCCCCTTCTCCCCTTGTTGGGATCTGCTTGGCCACCAGCACGCCCTCGATCCGCGCCGAGGGCGCGTGGTGCTTCGCGCGTTCCAGCAGCGTGGCGAAGCCGTGCTTCACCGCATCGGCGTCGGTGATGTCGAGCAGCACGCCGCCGATCTCGCTCTTGTGCAGGATGTCGGGCGAGAGGATCTTGAGGACCACGGGGTAGCCGATCTTCTCGGCCGCCATCACGGCCGCCTCCGAGTCGCTGCAGGCATGCTCCGGCACCGCCGGCACCCCGGCCTCGGCCAGCAGCGCCTTGGCCACCGCCTCGGAGGGCGTCGCCTCCGGCAGCGTCACCTGCGGCAGCGGCACCTCCGGCGCCGGCTGCTCCGCGCGCGCGAAGGCCGCGCCGAAGCGGCCCATGGCCTCGATCGCGGTCACCGCGCGCGAGGGGTCCTCGAAGCAGATCCAGCCATCCGCCTCGTATTCCCGCACCTTGTCGGGCGCCAGCATGGACATGACCCAGAGCCGGTCCGGATAGGCCGCCCGGACCTTCCTCATCTGCTCCTTCAGGCTCGGGCCGACGCTCCGGCTCGCCGCCGTCTGGGTCCAGAAGGAGAGGATGGAGGTATAGCCCCCGTCCCGCGCCACGCTTTCCGCGAATTCCCCGATCAGCGGCAGGTTGTTCGTCACCTGCGCGGTGCAGTCCACCGGGTTGCGCGGCGCGCAGAAGGGGACGAGCTGGCGCAGCCGCTCCTGCGCCGCCTCCGGCATCGGCGGCATCTCCACCCCCGCCTGTTCGGCGGCGTCCGAGATCAGCACACCCGCGCCGCCCGAGACGGTCAGCACACCGAGGGTGTTCCGCGCCGGGTAGATCTTCTTGGTCGCGGCATAGGCGATGTCGAGCATCTCCTCCGTCGTCCGCGCCCGCACCACGCCGAACTCGTCCAGCACCGCCTGGGTCACCGTGTCGTCGCCGGCGATGGAGGCGGTGTGCGACTTCGCCGCGGCGCCGCCGAGCTGCGACCGCCCCACCTTCATCATCACGATCGGCTTGCGGTTCCGGCGCGCGAGGTCCAGCGCCGCGATGAACTGCCGGCTCTCCCGGATGCCCTCGGCATAGGCGCAGATCACGTCCACCTCGGGCGCCTGCGCCATCCAGCCGATGACGTCGCCGAGCGCGACCTCGGCCTCGTTGCCCGTGGTGATGACCACCGGCGCGCCGAGGCCGCGGTCGAGCGCGGCGGCGAAGACATGCGTGCCATAGGCGCCGGACTGGGAGGCGATGCCGATCCGCCCGGGGATCGGGAAGCCCTTCTCGAAGCTCGCGGTGAAGGTGCCGTAGAAGCGGATGGCGTCGTTGAAGACGCCAAGGCAGTTCGGCCCCAGCATCCGGATGCCGTGCCGGCGCGCGACGGCAGTCAGCCGCTCCTGCGCCTCCGCCCCCGCCTCGTCCATCTCGGCGAAGCCGGCGGAGAAGACGATGACCGCGCGGCAGCCCTTCTGCCCCAGCGAGTCGAGGGTGGCGATGGCGTTGTCGGCCGGGACGGCGATGATGGCGACATCGGGCGCCGAGGGCAGCGCCTCGACCGAGGCGAAGGCGGGCAGGCCCTGCACCGTCGCCCGCTTCGGGTTGACCGGCCAGAGCTCGCCCTGGAAGCCGCGCTCCTTCATGTAGGCGATCGGCCTGCCACCGATCCGCGCCGGCTCGTCCGAGGCGCCGATGATGGCAACGGAGCGCGGCCGCACCAGCGCATCGAGCGACGCGAATCCGGCATTGGCCGGCGCGGCTTCGGCAGTCATGGACTTCTCCCCCAGGGCTTGTCGTCTCGCGCGCAGCCTGCGGGAGGCGCGGCGGGACAGCAAGGGGGGCCGGGGCGGCCTCAGCCCGCCGGGCTCAGCGGAAGCCGCGGCGGGGCGGGAGGGTCACTCCTCCTCCTCGTCCTCGTCGTCATCGATGTCCTCGAGGTCGTCCTCCTCGTCGAACTCCTCGTCCTCGTCGAACTCGTCCTCCTCCTCATCCTCGTCGAACTCGTCCTCCTCCAGCTCCTCCTCGTCCTCGTCATCCTCCCCCTCGCCGCCGAGGGCGAAGGCGGGGCGGGATGGCCAGGCAGGACAGGGGGGCGGGGCGACGGTCAGGCCGGCGACGACGGGCTGCAGCAGGGGGTCGGACATGCTTGCTCCTCCGATCCGATCAACGCGCGACCTGGCGCCCATGTCGCCGGGACGAGCCAATTTGCGCGCAGAACCAAGCGGCGCCGCGGGCCAATGGTCGAATTGCGTGGCATGGTTCGCGCGCCGGCCGCAAGGGCCGGAGGCGGCACGCCGCCTCCGGGCCATCGGGCGTCGGTCAGCCCTGCGCGTCGGGCGAGAGGACGATGCAGGCGCCCTTGCGCCGCAACCGGTCGCAGGCGGACTGGGCCGTCGGCTGGGACAGGCCGGTCACCCGCGCCCGGTAGAGCGTGGCGCGGCCGGAGGCCACGGGCTGCACGGCCGTGCGCCCGCCCGCGAGGTCCTGCGCCGCCGCGGCGGCATCGCGCGCCTGGGCCTGGCTGGCGAAGGCGCCGACCTGCACGGCCCAGCCGCCGGCCGTGGCCACCACCGGCGTGGGCGCCGGCGCCGGACCGCGGGAGAGGGCGGGGCGCAGCGCCGGCGGCAGGGTGCCGGCCTGCGCCGTGCCGACGAAGCCGAGGCTGCGGATCGTCGGGACGGGCTGCGCGACCTGGACCGCCCGGCTGGGCGGCGGGGGCGGCGCGGCGAGGGCGAGCGCGCTGCGCGACGGGGCGGCCTGGCCGCGCGCCGCCGGGGCGGAGGAGGTCGGCCGCGGCGGCGGCAGCGCCATGGCCTCGGGCTGGCTGCGCGGGCGCGGCGCCGGCTCGGCGGCCGGCGGGTCCGGGATCGGGTCCATCCGCACCACCTCGCCGCCGAAGGCCGGCGTGGTGCTGCCATCCGGGATCGGGTCCATCCGCACCACCGGCCCGCCGGAGAGCGAGGCGATCTGCACCGGCGTGGTGCTGCCATCCGGGATCGGGTCCATCCGCACCACCGGGCCGGCCAGGACCGTCGGGCTGATGCCCGGCTGCTGCGCGTCCCGCTGCTCCTTGAGGGCGAGCATGGTGGCGCTGTCCACCCGCCGCGGCCCGGCCGGGATGTTCAGCGGTATCTCCGCCGCGGCGTAGATCTCCGGCGCCACGCGGCGGCCCGGGTGGGTGCCGACGATCCGCGGCCCGATGCGGGCGACGTAGTTGCGCGTCTCGGCCGGCAGGCCCCGGCTGTTCCAGAGATAGTCCTCCAGCCGCCGCGGCCCGGCATTGTAGGCGGCGAGGAAGGCGGGCGAGCCGTAGAGCTCGTACATCTCCCGGATATAGGCCGTGCCGGCCATGATGCTGTCATAGGGGTGGTAGGGGTCGGCCCCCAGCCCGTAGCGCGCCCGCAGTTCCCGGTAGGTGCCGGGCATGACCTGCATCAGGCCCATGGCGCCGACCGGGCTGGTGGCGCCGACGCGGCCGCCGGATTCCTGGCGCATCACCTCGCGGATCCAGCGCTCCGGCACGTCGAAGCGGCGCGAGGCCTCGCGGATATAGGGCCCCCAGGGATCGCCCGCCGGACCGGGCGGGTCGTAGCTGCTGGGCCGGTTGTAATTGCCGTGGACCGCCACACCTTGCTTGGTGGCGATGGGCTGGCCTGACTGCCCGCAGGCGGCCAGCACTGCAAGGACCGACAGCGCAACGACCGGTCGCAGCAGGCGGGAGGCTGCGCTCCCCCTGGTGCCGCCTGCCTCGAGCGTCGTCCATTTCCCCTGGGGCATCCCCTTTGGCTCCGTCGGGTGTTGGACCACCGGGTTCCCGAAGCCTGCCCCCCCAGGACCCGCACCGTCCCCACGATGCGTGCCCCCAGGCTGCCCCGAAGACCAGGCGGACGTCATGCGTCCGTAAGGCTGCTACGCCTACACGCAGGAACCCTCGCTCTGCAAGACCGACTTGACTTCGCAATACTTTGCATATGGCAAAACTTGCGTGTGACTGAAGGGCGACAGGCCGTGGCGACAATAGCATCCTGAATATGATATACGTTCCTACCATGGCTTCCTGGAACGGACCCAAGACGATGACCCTGCCCCTGGCGCGCCTGGCTGGTGCCGCCGCGCTCGCCGCCCTCCTCGCCGGTGGCCTCTCGGCCTGCGCCCCGGCCAACAGCAACACCACCTACAGCTCGGCCGGCATCGGGGCGGCGGCGGAGGTGCGCTACGGCACCATCGTCGGCATGCGGCCGGTGCAGATCGCCGGCAGCCAGAGCGGGGTGGGCACCGTGGGCGGCGGCCTGGCCGGCGGCGTGATCGGCAGCACCATCGGCGGCGACTGGCGGGCGCGCACCCTGGCCGGGGTCGGCGGCGCCCTGCTCGGCGCCGGCGCGGGCACGCTGTTCGAGCGCGGGACCACCCAGGGCCAGGCCGTGGAGTTCACCATCCGCCCGGATGGCGGCGGGCCGGACTTCAACGTGGTGCAGACCAATGAGCTGCAATTGCAGCCGGGCGAGCATGTCGCCGTCTCCTTCGGCGACCGGGTGCGCCTGGCCCGCGCCCTGCCGCCGCCCCCGGCCGCCGCGGCGCCGACCGCCACGCCGATCTCCAACCGCAAGCGCTGACGCGCCGCGCCGGCCGGCGGCCCCGCCCCGCCGGCCATGGCCGCGGCGCCGGCATGGCCGCCGGGCCGATCCAAATCCGCAGGCGCAACCAGCCGGCCACCCCGCGCGGCGGCGCCGGAGGGGGCGGCTGGCGGAAAAATCATCCTCAAGCCTTTGCAAGGCGGAATGCCGCCTCGCAACGCTGGCAGCCGGGGGTGGACCGGTCTATAGCCGGGCCATGCTGGATGCGACCCTGCCCCGGAAGGCGTCCCCGCCGGTCCAACTGCGCGACGCCGCCCGGCCGCGGCGCCGCGCCGTGGCGATGGAGGACTTGGCCACCGGCCTCCGGCGCTGGCGGCTGCCCGCCGCCCTCGCCCGGCTCGACATCCGCAACCGCTACCGCGGCTCGGTGCTCGGCCCCTTCTGGCTGACGCTCTCGACCGCCGTGATGGTGGTCGGGCTCGGCTTCCTCTACTCCTCCCTCTTCAAGCTGACGCTGGCGGACTACCTGCCCTTCATCGCGGTCAGCCTGATCGTCTGGACCCTCATCTCCCAGACCGTGACGGATGCCTGCACCAGCCTGACCAGCGCCGAGGGGATCATCCGCCAGCTTCCCCTGCCCTTCACGGTGCATGCGCTGCGCTGTGTCTTCCGCAACGCGCTGATCACCGCGCACAGCCTGCCGCTGGTCTTCCTGGTCTTCCTCGCGACCGGCACCCTGCCGGGGCCGGAGGTGGTGCTGCTGATCCCGGGCCTCGCGCTGATCGCGGTGAACGCCTTCTTCGTCGCGCTCTTCCTCGGCATGCTCTGCGCCCGCTTCCGCGACATCGCGCCGATCGTCAGCAGCGTCATGCAGCTTGCCTTCTTCATGTCGCCGGTGATCTGGAAGCCGGAGCTGCTGGGGGAGCGGGCGGTCTGGCTGCCGCTTAACCCCTTCTACGCGCTGATGGAGACGGTGCGCGGGCCGCTGGTGGAAGGTGGCGTGCCGGGCATCGTCTGGCTCGCGGCCGTGCTCTACACGCTGCTCATCGGCACGGCGGCGCTCGCCTTCTTCGTCCGCTTCCGCGGGCGCATCGCCTTCTGGGTCTAGCCGTCCGATGGCCGGAGCGCCGCCGGGTCCCCCGCATGGCCGGGGGGCTTCCCGCGGCGCGGCGGCCCGAATCGAGCGGCGCACAATGCAGGTTCGCCATGCCCCATATCCTGGCCGAGGCCCTGACGATCGAGTTCCCGCTCTACCACATGGGGGCGCGGTCGCTGAAGAAGCGCATCCTGGCGAAGTCGCCGATCCGGCTGCGGCAGGATGATTCCAACCGCGTCGTCGTCTCGGCGCTGCGCGACCTCAGCTTCCGGATCGATCGGGGGGAGCGCGTGGCCCTGGTCGGCCGCAACGGCGCGGGCAAGACCACGCTGCTGCGGACGCTGGCGGGCGTCTATGAACCGGTCAAGGGGCGGCTGGAGATTGAGGGCCAGATCGGCTCGCTGATCGACCCCTCCGCCGGAATGGACATGGAATCGACGGGGCGGGAGAACATCGTCCTGCGCGGTCTGTTCCGCGGCCTCTCGGAGGCGGAGAGCGAGGCGATGGCCGATTCGGTCGGCGTCTTCTCCGGCCTCGGCGAGTTCCTCGACGTGCCGGTGCGCACCTATTCGGCCGGCATGCAGGTACGGCTCTCCTTCGCCATGGCGACGATGATGGAGCCGGAGGTGCTGCTCATGGATGAGTGGTTCCTGGCCGGCGATGCCGATTTCATGGCGAAGGCGCGGGAGAGGCTGGCCCGGCTGGTGACCGGGGCCGACATCCTGGTGCTGGCGACGCATGACATGGCGGTGGTGCGGGAATGGTGCACCCGTGCCATCCGGCTGGAGTCCGGGCGGATCGTCGCCGACGGGCCGGTGGAGGAGGTGCTGGAGGCGGCCTGATAAAGCCAACCGCCCCAGGGATCCGCGAGACGACCGAAGGCGTGCATCCGTCCTGCGGACCATGATCTGCAGCGGATCGGCGTGCCGGCATGAACGCAATCCGCCTTGGCCGCATCCGGGGGCGGGCGCCACGGCTATCGGGCCGGCACGGCCCGTCGCCCGCCCCTGCCGCATGGGCGGCGACCAGGGCCCCTGGCCTAATGCAGGGCTCCCGCGAGTGCCCGGCCGATCGCCGCATGGGTGGCGTTGCGCCGTTCCATGCTCGCCTCCGTCCCGGTGAGGTAGGACGCGAAGAGGACCGGCGGGCGGCCCGGCGGCCAGAACAGCCCGACATCATTGGCCGTGCCGTGCTCGCCCGAGCCGGTCCTGTCGCCGAAGCGCCAGTCGGCGGGCAGACCGGCCTTGATCCGCGTCCCGCCGGTGCGGCTGCCGAGCAGCCAGCCGAGGAGTTGGGCACGCGAGGCGGCCGAGAGCGCCTCGCCCAGCACCAGGGCACGCAGGTCCGCCAGCATCGCCTCCGGCGTCGTGGTGTCGCGCGGGTCGCCCGGCAGCGCCTCGTTCAGCGCGGTCTCGATGCGGTCGAGGCGCGTCACGCGGTCGCCGAGGCCGCGCGCGAAATCGGTGAGGCCCGCGGGACCGCCGATCACCGAGAGCAGCAGGTTGCCCGCGGTGTTGTCACTGAGCGTCATGGCCGCCTCGCAGAGTTCGGCGAGCGTCATCCCCTCCCCGCCCGCGCGCGGCCCGGTCACGGGGGAATAGGTGACCAGATCCTCCCGCCCGAAGCGGAGGCGACGGTCCAGCCTCTCCTGCCCCGCATCGACGCGGGCCAGCACGGCGCCGGCGGCGAGCAGCTTGAAGGTGCTGCACATCGGGAAGCGCTCGGCGGCGCGGTGGCCGAAGCGGGCGCCCGAGCCCGTGTCGAGCACGGCAAGGCCGAGCCGGCCGCCGCTTTCGGCCTCGATCCGCGCGACCTCGGGCGCGAGGCCGGCAGGGAGGATGCCGGTCGCGCGGGCCGGTGGTGCGGCCAGGACCGCCGCCATCGCCCCGCCTGCCCATTGCCGCCTGGAAATCATGCCGACTCGTCCTCTCCTCGTCGCGCCGGACCCTGGCGGGCGGCCGTGCGAGCGCCCAATCAGGATCGCTTGCGCGGTGGCCTCATACCGACCGGGCGCTCGGCCGCCTGCGGCGGCTGCGGGACAGGACCCATGCCGGCGGGCACCGCAACGGCCGGCGGATCGGCGTTCATGCCCCGCCGGGGTCCGCGCTACAGCGCCCGATGGGCGATGTCCCGCCGGCAGAACCCCTCGGGCCAGCCGATCGCATCCACCGCGGCATAGGCCGCGTCGCGCGCCGCCCGCACCGAATCGCCGGTGGCGGCGATGCCGAGCACCCGGCCGCCCGTCGCCACCACCGCGCCATCCGCCCGCCGCGCCGTGCCGGCATGGAAGACCTGCACGCCGGGCACGGCGGCGGCCCGGTCCAGCCCGCGGATCTCGGTGCCCTTGGCGTAGCTGCCGGGGTAGCCCTTCGCCGCCATGACGACGACGAGGCTCGGGCGGGCGTCCCAGCGAAGGTCGAAGTCTTTCAGTTCCCCGTCGCAGGCCGCCAGCAGCGCCGCCAGCAGGTCGCTCCGCAGCCGCAGCATCAGCGCCTGGCATTCCGGGTCGCCGAAGCGGACATTGAACTCGATGAGCTTCGGGCCGCGATCGGTGATCATCAGCCCGGCGAAGAGCACGCCGCGGAAGGGCGTGCCGCGCCGCGCCATCTCCGCCAGGGTCGGGCGGATGACCTCGGCCATCACCTGGTCCTGCAGCGCATCCGTGAAGACCGGCGGCGGGGAATAGGCGCCCATGCCGCCGGTATTCGGCCCCGTGTCGCCGTCGCCGACGCGCTTGTGGTCCTGCGCGGCGCCGAGGGCCAGCGCCGTCTCCCCGTCGCAGAGGGCGAAGAAGGAGACCTCCTGGCCGATCAGGCATTCCTCTATCACCACCGCGGCGCCGGCGGCGCCATGCACGCGGTCCTCCATGATATCGGCGATGGCGGCCTCGGCCTCCTCCACCGTCCCTGCCACCACCACGCCCTTGCCGGCGGCGAGGCCATCGGCCTTCACGACGATGGGGGCGCCCTGCGCGCGGATATGCGCCCTCGCGGCGGCCGGGTCCTCGAAGCGGGCCCAGGCGGCGGTGGGCACGCCGGCGGCGTCCGCGACCTCCTTGGTGAAGCTCTTGCTGCCCTCGAGTCGCGCCGCGGCGGCGCTCGGGCCGAAGCAGCGCAGGCCGGCAGCGGCGCAGGCATCGGCGAGGCCGAGGGTCAGCGGCGCCTCCGGCCCCGCCACCACCAGGTCCACGGCCTGCGCCCTGGCGAAGGCGATCAGGCCGGCGATGTCCTCGGCCCCGATCGCCACGCATTCCGCCACCGCGGCGATGCCGGCATTGCCCGGGGCGCACCAGAGCTTCGTCAGCAGGGGCGAGCCGGAAAGCGCCCAGCACAGCGCATGCTCCCGCCCGCCGCCGCCGACCACGAGGACCTTCATGCCTTGGTGCCTTCGCCTGTTGCGGCCGGTTCGGACCGCATCCTGAAACATCCGGGGAACGCCCTCCCCGCGCGGGCGCCCCTAGCATATCCTGCCCCGATGGACACGACTCCGCCGCGCCCCCAGGGGACGAACACGGCCGCCAACATCCCGGAATTCGCGGTCTCCGAGATTGCCGGCGCCATCCGCCGCACGCTGGAGGACGCCTTCGGCCGGGTGCGGGTGCGGGGCGAGATCACCGAGCTCAAGCGCTACCCTTCCGGGCACATCTACCTCTCGCTCAAGGACGAGAACGCCAAGCTGGAATCGGTGATCTGGAAGACCTCGGTCCCCCGGCTGGCGATCAAGCCGGAGAACGGGGTGGAGGTGATCGCCACCGGCAGGATCGGCACCTACGCCGACCGCTCGAAGTACCAGCTCGTCATCGACCGCCTGGACTATGCCGGCGAGGGCGCCCTGCTGGCGCGGATCGAGAAGCTGCGCCTGCGGCTGCTGGAGGAGGGGCTGTTCGCGCCGGAGCGCAAGCGCCGCCTGCCGGTCCTGCCGCGGGTGATCGGCGTCGTGACCTCCGAGCGGGGGGCGGTGATCCAGGACATCCGCACCACCATCGCCCGGCGCTTCCCGCGCCACCTCATCCTCTGGCCCGTGGCGGTGCAGGGCCAGGGTTCCGCCGAGCAGATCGCGGCGGCCATACGGGGATTCGGCGCGCTGCGCCCCGATGGCCCGGTGCCCCGGCCCGATGTGCTGATCGTGGCCCGCGGCGGCGGCAGCCTCGAGGACCTGATGGCCTTCAACGAGGAGATCGTGGTCCGCGCCGCGGCCGAGAGCCCGATCCCGCTGATCAGCGCGGTCGGGCACGAGACGGACACGACGCTGATCGACTTCGCCTCCGACCGCCGCGCCCCGACGCCGACCGCGGCGGCCGAGATGGCAATCCCGGCGCGGGCCGACCTGCTGGCCGACCTGGCGCAGACCGAGGCGCGGCTGCTGCAGGCCGGGCGTTCGATCCTCGACCGGGCGCGGCGGCGGCTGATGATGGCCGAGCGCGGCCTGCCGGATCTGCCCGGCATCCTGGGCGCCATGCGGCAGCGGCTGGAGGACCGGGGCGAGCGGCTGGCCGTGGCGCTGCCGGGGCTGATCGAGCGCAAGCGCGGCATCCTGGCCCGCATCGCGCCCCGCCTGCCGCATCCGCGGGAGGGGATCGCGGCCCGCCGCGCGGCGCTGGCGATGCTGGAGGCGCGCAAGGTCGCGGCCATGAAGCGCAGCCTGGCGCGCGCCGGCACCGCGCCGGCCCTGGCGCGCCTCTCCACCGCGCCGGTCGCGGCGCTGGTGCGGGAGAAGCGGGCGCGGCTGGAGGGGCTGGTGGCGCGGCTGGAGGGCGTGTCCTACCAGGCGGTGCTGGCGCGGGGCTTCGCGCTGGTCGCGGATGCCGAGGGCGCGCCGCTGACCAGCGCCGCCGCGGTGCCGCCGGGCGGCCGGCTGACGCTGACCTTCGGGGATGGCCAGGTGGGCGCGACGGCGGATGGGGTGAAGCCGGCGCGCAGGAAGCGCGAGGGCGGCGACCAGGGGGCCTTGCTGTGATGCGGACAGAGCGGCGGGGTGACCTCCCCCAACTGGATGCCTCCGGCGTCCAACCTTCCTCCTCCCCGGACTCCAGGACCCGGCGGTTCAGCCGGCGGCCCCGGGGACAGGCAAGGGCGTTGGATGCCCAGGGCGTCCAAGGGGGAACAGCGTCCCCCGCCCTGCCCCGCCGCGGCCTGCTCGCCCTTCCCGTCCTGGCCGCCCTGCCCGCCCGCGCCGCCGGCCTCTCCCAGGGCGCGCTCGTCACCGGCCGCGTCGCCCCCGGCACGCGCCTCGCCCTCGATGGCCGCGCGCTGCGGGTCGGCCCGGGCGGCGAATACGCCTTCGGCCTCGGCCGCGACCACGGGGCGGAGGCGGTGCTGACCGTGATCCCGCCGGGTGGCCGGGCGGAGCAGCAGCGCCTGCCGGTCGGGAAGCGGCAATGGCCGGTGCAGTCCATCACGGGCCTGCCGCCGGCGCAGGTGACGCCGGATGCCGAGGCACTGCGGCGCATCACGGCGGAGCGCGAGCGCCTGGCCGCGGCGCGCGCCGTGGACAGCGCCCTGACCCATTTCGCCGAGGGCTTCGTGCTGCCCGCACGCGGGCGGGTCAGCGGAGTCTTCGGCAGCCAGCGCATCCTGAACGGGGAACCGCGGCAGCCGCATTACGGCTTCGACATCGCCGCCCCCACCGGCACGCCGATCTTCGCCGCCGCCGCGGGCATGGTGACGCTGGCCGGGGATTTCTTCTTCTTCGGCCGGATCATCGTGCTGGACCATGGGCATGGGGTGAACACGCTCTATGCCCATTGCGCCTCGGTGGAGGTGGCGGAGGGGCAGCGCGTTCCGGCCGGGCAGCGCATCGGCGCCATCGGCGCCACCGGCCGGGTGACCGGGCCGCACCTGCATTTCGGCCTGTCCTGGTACGCCACCTGGCTGGACCCGCAGCCGGTGCTGCCCCCGGTGGAGGGCTGAAACCGCCGCCCGCCGCGGCGGTTGAGGCACGACGCTTGGCAGGCGCGGCGAGCAGGGTCACGCCTCCGGGCGGTCCCGCCTCCCGGCGATCTGCTCTTGGAGGGATGCGATGGCTGACAATTTCGCCCGGTACCCGAGCCTCCAGGACCGGGTGGTCCTGATCACCGGCGGGGCGAGCGGCATCGGCGCCTCGCTGGTCGAGCATTTCGCGGCGCAGGGCTCGCGCACCGCCTTCCTCGATTTCGACGAGCAGAACGGCGCACGGGTGGCGGAACGCACCGGCGCGCTGTTCCTGCGCTGCGACCTGCGCGACATCGCGGCACTGCGCGCGGCGATCGGGCAGGTGCGGGAGCGCCTCGGCCTGGTCACCGTGCTGGTCAACAACGCCGCGCGCGACGACCGCCATGGCTGGGAAACGGTGGAGCCCGACTACTGGGACGAGCGCATGCAGACCAACCTGCGCCACCAGTTCTTCTGCGCCCAGGCGGTGGCGCCGATGATGAAGGAGGCCGGCCATGGCTCCATCATCAGCATGGGCAGCGTCTCCTGGATGAAGGCGCAGGGCGGCATGCCGGCCTATACCGCGGCCAAGGCCGCGGTGCGCGGGCTGGCGCGCGGGCTGGCACGGGACCTCGGGCCCTTCGGCATCCGCTCGAACGAGGTGGTGCCGGGCTGGATCTTCACCGAGCGGCAGGAGCAGCTCTGGGCCTCGCCGGAGGCGGTGGCCGCGAACATGGAGCGGCAATGCCTGAAGGAGAAGCTCTATCCGCCGGACATCGCGCGCATGGTGCTGTGGCTGGCGGCGGATGACAGCCGCCTGGTGACGGCGCAGACCTTCATCGTGGATGGCGGGGCGGTGTAGCGCACCGCTGCCTTCGGCAGGTCCCGGCATGGGCAGGACCCGGACCGATCCGGCCCAGGTCCTGGCCTTGGCAGGGCAGCGTGGGGGGACAGGGTCCCCCCGCATCCCTCACCGCAGCGGCAGCGCGTAGAGCAGCCCGCCCCTGGTCCAGATCTCGTTCGGCCCGCGCTCCAGCCCCACCGGCGTGTCCGGCCCCATGGTGCGGTCGTAGATCTCGCCGTAATTCCCGACGGCGCGGATGACGTTGTAGGCCCAGCTCCGGTCCAGCTTCAGCGACTCGCCCAGTTCCGGCGTCACGCCCAGCAGGCGGCGGGTGTTCGGGTTCTGGCTGGTGCGGCGCATCTCCTCCGCATTGGCCTTGGTCACCCCCTGCTCCTCCGCCTCGATCAGGGCATAGGTGTACCAGCGCACCAGGTCGAACCATTGCGGGTCGTCGCGGCGGACATAGGCGCCGTGGGGCTCCTTGCTGAAGCGCTCCGGCAGGATGGTCCATTCCTTCGGGTTGGGCAGGGAGGAGCGCGCGCCGGCGAGCTGCGAGGCATCCGTGCCGAAGGCATCGCAGCGCCCGGCGACCAGCGCCGCGACGGCCTGGTCCGTCCGCTCGAACAGCACGGGCTGGAAGCCCTGCCTGATGCTGCGGAAATAGTCCGCCGTCACCTGCTCGTTGGTCGTGCCCTGGATCAGGCAGATGGTGGCGCCGGCCATCTCGCTGGCTTTCGAGATGCCGGCATTCGCGCGCACCATGAAGCCGTGGCCGTCGTAGAAATAGGTGACGGCGTGCCGGAGGCCGAGCGTGGTGTCGCGCAGCATGGTCTGGGTGCTGGTGCGGAAGAGCACATCCACCTCGCCCGAGCCCAGCGCGGTGAAGCGCGTGGAGGAGGAGAGCGGCACGAAGCGCACCCTGGCCGGGTCGTTGAAGATTGCCACCGCCAGGCCGCGGCAGAGATCCACATCCATTCCCTGCCAGGTGCCGCGGCTGTCCGGCAGGGCGAAGCCCGCGACGCCGGTATGGATGCCGCAGATGAGCTGGCCGCGCGCCTTGATGGCCTCCAGCGTCTGCTGCGCCTGGGCGGCCGCGCCGGTGAACAGCGCGCAGGCGAATGCCGCGGCGGCGATGAGACCTCGTCCCAGCATGCTTCCCGGACCCTTCTCTCGGAACGGGCCCGACGTTCCTGCCCAGAACGCAGGCTGTCAACGGCTCGTCGGCCCCGAATCAGGGCGACGGAACGGCCCCTGCCTCTTTCATGGGCACGATGCGCCCATCCTCCATCGCGATGATGCGGTCCGCGATGTCGAGGATGCGCGGGTCATGGGTGACGAGCAGGATCGGCACGCCGCGCCGCCGGGCGAGGTCCCGCAGCAGCCGCACCACCTCCCCGCCCGATTGCCGGTCGAGCGCCGCGGTCGGCTCATCCGCCAGGATCAGGCCGGGATCGCCGGCCAGCGCGCGGGCCACCGCCACGCGCTGCCGCTGTCCGCCCGAGAGCTGGTCGGGCCGGCTGCCGCCGCGATCGCCGAGGCCGACCGCGGCCAGCATGGCGGTCGCGCGCGCGAGCCGCCCGGCCTCGGTCGTCGCGGGGTCCAGTTCCAGCGCCATCGCCACATTCTGCTGCGCCGTGAGGAAGCCGAGCAGGTTGTGCTGCTGGAAGATGAAGCCGATGCGCCGGCGCAGCGCCACGCGCTCGCCCTCCGCCGCCCCCATCAGCTCCTGGCCCAGCACGCGGCAGCTTCCCTCCTGCATCGCCCGGAGCGCGCCGATCAGCGTCAGCAGCGTGGTCTTGCCGCTGCCGGAGGGGCCCGTCAGCAGCACGATCTCGCCGGGCCGCACCGTCAGCGCGATGTCGCGCAGCACCGGCCGGCGCAGCTCGCCCTCCCCATAGGCGTAGGAGAGGCCGCTGATCTCGACCGGCGCCGGGCCGGCCGGGGCGGGCAGCCGCCCGATCACCGGAGCGCCTTCAGGCGTGGAGGCGTGCATCGGCCGGCCGGGAAGCGCATCCATCAGAACATGTCCGCGGGGTTGGCGTCCCGCAGCTTGCGCATGGCAAGCAGGCCGGCCGCGGCGCACATCGTGAAGATCATGGCGAAGACGCCGAGCGCGCGTTCCGTATCCATCGCCAGCGGCAGGAAGGTGCCCTTGCCCACGACGTCATAGAGCAGGGCCGAGAGCATGAAGCCCGGGAGAAAGCCGAGCACGGCGAGGATGAGCGCGGCCGAGAGCACGGCGCGGCCGAGATAGAGGTTCGAATAGCCCATCGCCTTCAGCGTGGCGTATTCCTTGAGATGGCTGGCGATGTCGCTGAACAGGATCTGGTAGACGATCACCATCCCGACGATCAGCCCCATGATGCTGCCGAACATGAAGATGAAGCCGATCGGCGTCGCCTCCTCCCAGTAACTGCGCTCATGCGCGACGAGCTGCGGCTGGGTCAGCACCATGACATCGGGCGGCATGATCTGCCGCAGCCGCGCGACCGCGGCCTCCCGGTCCGCGCCGGGGGCCAGCCTGATGGCGACGAGATCCACCTGGCTCGGCAGCCGCTCCTTCACCACGCGGCGGAAATTCAGCTCCGACATCACCACATTGCCGTCGGCGCGGAAGGAGGGGCCGATCTCGACCAGCCCGACCACCTCCATCATGCGGTTGGCGACCTGCACCTCGAAGGGGCCGCGCTCGGCCAGCAGCCGCGGCACCGGGCCGAATTCGGGGCGGGAGCGCAGGTCGAAGGCCATGCTGTCCTGCCGCTTCAGCGCCTCGGCCAGCGGGGCGAGGCCGGGGAAGTCCATCACCCCGGATTCGATGTCGAAGCCGATGAGCTGGACGGCGCGGCGGGTGCCGTCCTCCGGGTTCCGCCAGGTCGCCTGGGTCAGGTAGACCGGCACGGCCGCCCGCACCTCGGGCAGCGCCATGGCCTGGCTGGCGCGCACGCGCGGGAGCATCTCCGGCTTGAAGCTCACCGTCGTCAGCGGGTGCATCAGGAAGATGTCGGCCCGCATGGCCGAGAGCAGCGCCGTCGCGCTGTCGAAGAGCGCGGAGCGGAAGCCGAGCTGCATGAAGACCAGGACGCAGGCGAACATGACGCCGGCGATGGCGGAGAAGAGCCGCGCCCTCTCCGCCCGCAACTGCCGCCAGGCGAGCCGCGCCGGCAGCAGCAGCGCGGCGCCCGGGCGGGCGCGCGGCGCGCGGGATTCCGGCGGCGGCGCGTCGCCGGTCAGCTCCGGCGCCCAGGGGAGGAGGCCGGGCGCCGGGGGCGCCGGGGCCTCAAGCGGATAGGCGGTCATGGCCGGATCGCCACCTGCACCTGCATGTTGGTCCGCCGCTCCAGCACCGCGCGGCCTTCCTCGCCGAGGGTGAGGCGCACCTCGACCGTGCGGGCATCGACGGCGGCGACCGGGTCGGTGCCGGCCTGGGTCGTGCGCCGCACCAGCCAGCCGATCTCGCACACCGTCGCGGGGTAGCGGCGGGACTCGCCCGGCACCACCACCTCGGCCGGCGCGCCCTCCCGCAGGCGCGGCAGGTCGGTCTCGAAGACATCGGCCACCACGTCCAGGCGCGAGAGATCGGCAAGGTCGAGCAGCCCCTCCGTCCCCACCTGGTCGCCCGGACGCGCGTAGATCTTGAGGATGGTGCCGGCGATCGGCGCGAGGATGCGCGACAGCGCCGCATCGGCGCGCGCCTTCCGCAGCGCCGCCTCGGCGGCGGCCAGCTCGGCCTCGGCGACTGCCAGGTCCTCCGGCCGGGGCGTTAGCAGACGCTGCAGCTCCGCCTCGGCCTCGGCGCGCTCGGCGGCGGCGCGGCTGGCGGCGAAGCGGTTGCGCTCGGCGGCGGCGATGTTGCCGGCGCCGGAAGGCAGCAGCGCCTCGGCCCGCTCGGCCTCCCGCCGCGCGCTCGCCTCGGCGGCCTGCAACGCCTGGATGCGGGCGCGCTGCGCCCCGATCTCCTCCGGCCGGCCGGCGGCGCGGATGCGGGCCAGGGCGGCGCGGGCCTGCGCGACCTGCGCCTCCGCCTGCGCGACGGCGGCGTCGCGCTGCGCGGCATCGGCGAAGACGGCGAGGAGCTGCCCCTCCTCCACCCGGTCGCCCTCGGCGACCAGCAGCCGGTCCAGCCGGGCGATGCTGAAGCCGCCGGGCTGGTTCAGCTTGCGGATGCGTGAGGCCGGCTCCACCCGGCCGAGCGCGCCGACGCCGATGGGCGCCGCGGCGACCGGGGCCGGGGGCACGGTCCGGTCGGCGGTGCCGTCGCGGGTCCAGAGCAGGGCGCCCGCCCCCGCCGCGCCCAGCGCCAGCACCGCCAGCAGCAGGGCCTTGCGGGTCACGGGACGGCGCCCCCGACCGGCGGGATGCGGCGCGGCGCCGCGCATGGCCTGCGCTGCCGGGTCATTCGCCGGCCTCCAGCCAGGGCTCCAGCGCCGCGGCGAATTCCGCCTCGTCCAGCGCATCGCGCGCCATCAGCGCGGCCTCGAAGGGATCGCCGCAGCCGAGCAGCGAGGCGAGCGCCCCGATCAGGCCGGGCGCTTCCGGCCCCGCCTGGGTGGCGGCCGCGGCGGCGCCGGCGAGGAGCATGACGCCGGCCACGCCGGCGAGCACCGTGGCGAGTTTCATGGGCGCTGCTCCAGCAGGCGGGAGAGGGCGGCATGCATGTCCTGGCGCTCCTGCCCGGTGGGCGTGTAGAGGCCGAAGATGCGGGCCATGAACAACCCGTCGCCGGCCGCCATGATGATGCCGCCATGGCCCGGCGGCAGGCCGTCCGCCGCCACCGCCTCCCGCATCCTGGCGATCACGGCGCGGATCGGGCCCAGCAGGGCGGGATCGTGGTGGAAGGCGGCGAGGAAGACGGCGGCGGCGCGGTCGCAGCGCTCGTTGCTCGCCTCGGGCGTCAGCTCGAAGGCCCAGGCCAGCATGGCGCGGGCGACCCGGCCGGGCCCTTCCGGCTGGGCGGCGATGGCGGCCTCGAAATCCAGCCGCATCCACTCGGCCATGCGGGCGAGCAGGCCGGTCAGCAGCGCCTCCTTGGAGGCGAAGTGATAGAGCAGGCCGCCCTTGGAGACCCCGGCCTCCCGCGCCGCGGCCTCCAGCGTCAGGCCGCTGACGCCGCGGGCGCGGACGATGGCCTCGGCCGCGTCGAGGATGCGGGTGCGGGCATCGCCGGCTGCCGGGGCCTGGGGTGGCGTGGCCTGGACTGTTGCGGGTCCGTCGCTCATGCCCTTCAACTATACCGGCTGGACGGTCTGTCAACCGTCCAGCCGGTATGGCTCAGGCCGAATTGTCCCGGGGCCAGCGCCGGTGCAGCCAGAGCCACTCCGCCGGCCGCTCCCGGATCCAGGCGGAGAGGCGGTCATTCACCGCCAGGGTCAGGGCCCGGATCGCCGCCTGGCGGTCCAGCCCGTCCGGCACCGCCAGAGGTGGCTCCACCACCAGCCGGAAGCGGCAGGGGCCGAGGCGCTCGACGCGGACGGGGATCAGCGGGCAGCGGAAGCGCAGCGCCAGCTGCGCCGGCGCCGGCGCGGTCATGGCCGGGATGCCGAGCAGCGGCACCGCGATGCCGTCATTCAGCTTCTGGTCCGCGAGCATGCCCAGCACGCCGCCGCCCGAGAGGAATTTCAGCGCCGCCCGCGCCCCCTGCGCCCCCTTCGGAAACAGCGGCAGGGGCTCGCCTTCCACCGCCCGGGCGCGCAGCCCGTTGATCAGGGCGTCCACCAGGGGGTTGTCGGCCGCCCGGTAGACGCTGCCGATGCGGATGCCGAGGCGCGCCGCGGCCGGCGGCAGCACCTCCCAATTGGCGATATGGCCGGAAACCAGGATCGCCGGCCCGCCCTGCGCGACGAGCGGCGCCAGATGCGCCTCGCCGACGATCTCCCAGTGCAGGGCCGGCAGGTGCGGCAGTTCGGCGACCGTGCGGCCGAGATTGTCCCACATCCCGCGCACCACCCGCCGGCGCGCCGCGGCGTCGAGTTCCGGCAGGGCGCGGGCCAGGTTGTCCCGGGCGATGCGCGAGACCGGCAGCAGGGGCCCGAGGGTCCGCGCGAGCGCGCCGCCGAAATCGGAAGCACCGACCGGCCCGAGCACGCGGGCGAGGGCGAAGAGCAGCCGCGCGGCAAGGCGCTCCAGCGCGAATTGCAGGGATTTCAAGGCGGGTCACATCCTGGCAGGCGGAATCGGGCGGGGCGCGGGGGCCGCGCCGCCCTCATGCCGGCACCGGCACCCGCTGCGCCAGGGGGTCGAGCAGGCCCTCGATCGCCGCCGGCTCCTCCCATTCCAGCCGGATCGTCACCACCGTGACGCGGCTGCGGAAGGCGGGCGGGATGCGGACGAAATCCTTGCGCGTGGTGACGGGGATGGCGCGCAGCCGGTCGGCCTCCGCCAGCAGGTCCCGCAGGTCGCCTTCGTCATAGGGGTAGTGGTCGGCGAAGGGCACCCGCCCGGCCAGCACCGCCCCGGCTTCCTGCAGGGTCGAGAAGAATTTCCGCGGATTGGCGATGCCGCAGAAGGCATAGACCGGCTGTCCCGCCAGCAGCTCCGCCTCCGGCCCCGGCTTCAGGCTGGCGCGCAGCACCGGCAGCCGGGGCGGCAGATGCGCCAGCGCGCCGCACTCGTCCTCCCCGATCAGCACCGCGGCGCGGCAGCGGGCGGCGGCGTCCTCCGGCCTCTCCCGCAGCGGCCCGGCCGGGATCATGCGTCCGTTGCCGAAGCCATAGGTGCCATCGATGACGAGGAGGGAGAGGTCCTTCTCCAGCGTCGGGTTCTGCAGCCCGTCATCCATGACGATGCACTGCGCTCCGCCGGCGACCGCCGCCCGCGCCCCGGCGGCGCGATCGGCCGAGATCCAGGCCGGCCGCTCGGCCGCCAGCAGCAGCGCCTCATCGCCGACCGCCTGGCTGTCATGCTGCACCGGGTCCACCCGCAGCGGCCCCTTCAGCCGCCCGCCATAGCCGCGCAGCAGGAATTGCACCGCGACGCCGCGATGGGCCAGGCGCCGGCCGAGATCGAGCGCCACCGTGGTCTTGCCGGCGCCGCCGGCGGTGGCATTGCCGCAGCAGATGACCGGCACGGGCGCCTGCCAGCCCGGCCGCCGCATGCGCCGCGCGGTGGCCGCGCCATAGAGCGCCGCGATGGGGGAGAGGAGCAGGGGCAGCAGGCCCCGCCCGTCGCCGGTCCAGAATTCGGGGGCACGAATCACGCCTTGACCGGTCCTCGCCTTGCCCAGGCCGGCGCCCGTGGCGCCGGCTGTCCCGCTCACACCGGCGCCCGCGGCGCCGGCTGCCTCGCTCCCGGGTGCCGCCCCGCGCCGGCCATGCCGGTCCGGGGCCGCCCCCCGGCCCTCAACGCCCCAACCGCCCCGGCGCTGCCGCGGCGGCGAAATCGGGCGTCGCGGCCCCGTCCTCCGGCCCGGCACCGGGGAGGAGCCCGATCAGCATCCCCGCCAGCCGGTCCGGCAAGCCGGCCTCCGCGGCGAGGGCCGCGGCGGCGGCTTCTGCCATGGCGCGTCCGCGGTTCCGGTCGGATAGCACGGCGCCCGCCGCGCCCGCCAGCGCCGCCGGCTCGGGCGCCACCCGCAGCGCCCCGCCGGCGGCCAGCAGCCGCGCCACCGGCTCCTCGAAATTGAAGGTGTGCGGCCCGAGCAGGATGGGGCAGCCGAGCCGCGCCGGCTCCCGCGGGTTCTGCCCGCCATGCGGCACGAGCGAGCCGCCGACCAGGCAGACCCCGGCCAGCCGGTAGAACAGGCCGAGCTCCCCCAGGGTGTCCGCGACATAGACCGCATGCTCCGGCCCGGGCAGCGCGCCGGCGGCCCGGCGCGCGACGGGCAGCGGCGCGAGCCCGGCCGCGATGGCGGCGCCGCGCTCGGGATGGCGGGGGACGATCACCGTCAGCAGGCCGGGATGCGCCGCCGCCAGCAGGGGATGGGCGGCGCCGAGGATCGCCTCCTCCCCCGGCTGGGTGCTGGCCGCGAGGAAGACCGGCCGCCCCCCGATCGCGCCGCGCAGCGCCGCCAGCGCCGCGGGGTCCGCCGGCAGGGGCGGCGCGGCATCCTTCAGGTTGCCGGGGCTCAGCACCGCCGGCGCGCCGAGGGCGCGCAGCCGCGCCGCATCGGCCTCCGACTGCGCCGTCACCAGGCGGAAGGCGCGGATCAGCCGGCGGCCGAGCCCCGGCGCCAGCCGCCAGCGCCGGGCGGAGCGGGCGCTGAAGCGCGCATTGACCAGGGCCAGCGGCAGCCCCCGCGCCTCGGCCGCCGCGATCAGGTTCGGCCAGAGCTCGGATTCCACCAGCACCGCGCCATCGGGGCGCCATGTGTCGAGGAAACGCTCCACCCAGGCGGGGACATCGAGCGGCACGAAGCGGTGCAGCAGCCTGCCCCCCAGCGCCTCCGGCAGGCGCCGGCCCAGCGTCTCGGCCGCGGTCACGGTCCCGGTGGTGACCAGCAGGGAGAGGTCCGGGGCGCGGGCGGCCAGCGCCTCCAGCAGCGGGATGACCGAAAGGGTCTCGCCGACGCTCGCCGCATGCAGCCAGAGCAGCCGGCCGGGCGGGCGCGCCGCCCCCTCCCCGCGCCGTTCATGCAGGCGCGCCGGGATCTCCTTGCCGTTCCGGGCCCGCCGGCGGAGATGCAGCGGCAGCAGTGGCGCCGCCGCGGTCGCGGCCCAGCGCCAGAGCAGCAGCCCGCCGCTCATGCCAGCGCGGCGCGCGCCGCGGCCGGGGCGGCGGCCCAGGCATCGGCGGTGTCGCAGGCGGCGGAGAGCGCGGCCTCGATGGCCGGCAGGGCGGCCAGCGGATCGGCGCGGTCCACCATCACCGGCGCGCCCGCCACCAGCACGCCGCGGCCGAAGGGCAGCGGCAGCACCATCCGGTCCCAGCTCGGCAGCACCCGCGCCCGGGTGGTGCGGGCGGCGCAGGGCAGCACCGGCAGGCCGGAGACGGCGGCGAGCTGCGCGACGCCCGGCGCCGCGACGCGCCGCGGACCGCGCGGGCCGTCCGGGGTGATCACCACAACGTCGCCCTGCGCCAGCACCCGCAGCAGCACCCGCATGCCGGTGGCGCCGCCCTTGCTGGTGGAGGCATGCACCATCTCCAGCCGGAAGCGCCGCACCACCTCCCCGATGAAGCGGCCATCGCGGTGGCGGGAGACGAGGACATGGGCGCGCCGGCCGCCAATGCCCGGCACGCGCCGCAACGCCTCGAGCCAGAGCATGGGCATCATCGGCAGGCGCTCATGCCAGAAGGCGCCGATCACCGGCCGTGGCGCGCCGGAAGGGGCGCTGAAGGCGGCGCGCAGATGCTCCTCGCCGAGCAGGGTCCAGCGCGTGGTGCGGTAGACGGCGGCGAGATAGAGGCCGAGCAGCCGGGCGAAGAGCGCCTGGGCGGCGTCGGAGCGGATCAGCCGCCGGAACATGGAGGGTGAGTCATGGCGCGCGCGAGGCGGTAGCACGATGGGGGCGGAGCCGGAATAGCGCCCGCGCGCCCGGCGCGCCGCGTGGGCGGGACCGGAGCGGCCCGGGCCGACAGCGGATTGCATTCGCTTCTGCTCGCCGGTCCGCTGCGGCACGCCGTTCATGGCGCGGCTTCGCGCGCCCGGGCGCTCAGGCCGGCGGCAGGGGGAATTCGCGGGCGAGCGCGCCGAGACGCGCGCGATCGGCGGCGAGCAGCGCGGCGAAATCCTGCAGCCGCTCCGGCCGGGCCGCCTGGCCGCGGGCCGCCAGGCGGCCCCCGATCGCCGCCATGGCCCCGCCCGCCTCGCGCGCCAGCGCCTCGGCCAGGGCGGGCGGCATGCCGCGCCAGCCGAAGAGGCCGAGCATCCCCTCCTGCCACAGCGCCGGGAAGCCGGCCTCGGCCGCGGTCGGCACCTCCGGCACGGCCGCGGCGCGCCCCCGCCCGGTGGTGGCGACCAGCCTGGCCCGACCCTCCCGCGCCAGCGGCAGCGCGGTCGCCAGCGGCACCAGCGCCGCCTGCAGCCGGCCCGCGGCGAGGTCGGCCAGCGCCGCCGGGGCACCGCGATAGGCGACATAGGCCATCTCCGCCAGCCCGGCCTCCCGCAGGAAGGCCCGCATGGCCAGGAAGGGCGCCCCGGGCGAGGCGTACCAGTTCAGCCTCGCGGGGCCGGCCGCGCGGGCCTCGGCGACGAGGCCCGGCAGCCCCTCCCCCGGCAGGTCCTTCGCGGCGAACAGGCCGAAGGCATCGGCCGCGAGCGCGGCGAGCGGCAGCAGCGCCTCCAGCGGCTCATAGGGCGGCGGCGGGCTGCGCAGCAGGGGCGAGACGGTGAGCGCGCTGGTGAAGCTCACCAGCAGCGCCTCCCCCGGCCGCGCCGCGAGCATCGCCTCGATGGCGAGCAGGCCGTCGGCGCCCGGCCGGTTCTCCACCGGGAAGGGCTGGCCGAAGCGGCGGGCGAGCGGCTCGGCGACCTCCCGCGCCACCAGGTCGGGCGCCGAGCCCGGCGGCGCCGGGACCAGGAGGCGGACCGGCCGGTCGGGCCAGGCCGGGGCCTGCGCCCGCGCCGCCGGCGCACCAGGCAGGATCGGCAGGCCCAGCGTGAGGCCGCGCCGTGTCACGCCATGCATGGCTCGCTTCGCCCCGCATCCGCTTGCGGACAACGCTACCGGCGCGGTTGCGGCATTGCGGGTCACGGCTGCGTGGGAGAGCGCGGCATGGGCGGGCCGGGCTCCGCCTCAGCTCATCCCATAGGCACCAATTGCCGCCGGAAGGCCGCCGCGCAGGCCTCCCAGGAGAAGCGCTCGGCATGCGCCCGGCAGGCCGCCCGGTCGCAGTCCAGCGCCGCCAGCGCCGCGCGCCGCAGGTCCTCATCCAGCACCCCGGCGCCGGAGCCCGGGATGACGTCGCGCGGCCCGGTGACGGGATAGGCCGCGACCGGCGTGCCGCAGGCCATCGCCTCCAGGATCACCAGGCCGAAGGTATCGGTCCGGGAAGGGAAGACGAAGACATCGGCGCCGGCATAGGCGCGCGCCAGCGCCTCGCCCTGCCGCCAGCCGGCGAAATGCGCCGCCGGGAAGCGCCGCGCCAGCGCCTCCCGCTGCGGCCCGTCGCCCACCACCACCTTCGATCCCGGCAGGTCGAGGGCGAGGAAGGCCTCGATGTTCTTCTCGACCGCGACCCGCCCGGCATAGAGGAAGACCGGGCGCGGCAGCCCCTCCCACACCTCGCGCGGCGCCGGCCGGAACAGGGCGAGATCGACGCCGCGCGTCCAGGGCCGGACCTTGGTGAAGCCGCGCGCCGCGAGTTCGGCGCGGAGGGAGGGCGTGGCGGCGAAGGTGCCGTTGCCTGCCTCGTGGAAGCGCCGCAGCACCGCCCAGGCGAGGCCGGGCGGCAGGCCGGTGCGGGCCTGCACGTATTCGGGAAACTTCGTATGGAAGCTGGTGGTGAAGGGCCAGCCGCGCCGGAGGCAGAGCGCGCGCATCGCCCAGCCCAGCGGCCCCTCGGTGGCGATATGCACCGCGGTCGGGCCATGGGCGTCCACCATGGCGCGCAGCCGCGCGCCCAGCCGCAGCGCCAGGCGGATCTCCGGATAGCCCGGCATCGGCAGGGTGCGGAAGCGGTCGGGGCCGATCACCTCCACCCCATCGCCCCGCGCGCGCAGCCGCTCGGCGACGGTCGAGAGCGTGCGCACCACGCCGTTCACCTGCGGCGCCCAGGCATCGGTGACGATCAGCAGCCGCAGCATGTCGGCATCCCGCAGCAGCCCGGCCGCGCCGTCCGGCGCGGCCTCCCGGTCGAGATACATGGCGGGACCGGCGGCTCAGGCCGTGGCCATGGCGGGGGGCGCGGCCTGCCGCCCGAAGGAGAGGCGGCTCTCGGCCGCCCAGTCCAGCAACTCGAACCGGCCATCGGCATGCTCGACCAGCGCGGTGCAGCTCTCCACCCAGTCGCCGTCATTCATGTAGAGCACGCCATGGACGCTGCGCATCTCGGCATGGTGGATATGGCCGCAGACCACGCCGTCCAGGCCGCGGCGCTTCGCCTCCATGGCCAGCGCCACCTCGAAGCGGTCGATCGCCTTCACCGCCTCCTTCACCTGGCGCTTCAGCCATTGCGAGAGCGACCAGTAGGGATAGCCGAGGCGGCGGCGGACATCGTTGAAGACGCGGTTGAGCGTCAGCGCCCATTCATAGGCGCGGTCCCCGAGATGGGCGAGGAACCTGGCGTAGCGGATCACGCCGTCGAACTCGTCGCCATGCATGATGAGGTAGCGGCGGCCATCGGCACCCACATGCACCGCATCACGCGCCAGCGTCACGCCCGCGACCTCCAGCCCCAGCCAGGCGCGGAACATCTCGTCATGGTTGCCGGGGATGTAGGTGACCTGCACGCCGCGCTGCGCGAGGGCGAGGATGTGGCGCAGCACCTCGTCGAACTCCTCGGTCCAGTACCACGACTTGCGCAGGCGCCAGCCATCGATGATGTCGCCGACCAGGAAGAGCCGCTCGCATTCCGTGCGCCGCAGGAAGTCGAGCAGGAAATCCGCCCGGCAGCCGCGCGTGCCGAGATGCACGTCGGAGAGGAAGATCGTGCGGTAGCGCCTTGTCGTCTCCGTGATCTGCATCGCACCCGCCCTCCGAGGCCCGCCTGGCCGCGCTGGAAGATCGGCGCGGCGCCGGCCGTTGCGCGAAGGCAGTAGCGCGGCGCGACGGCATTGGTCGTGAATCTTGCATGACGCGGCGGGGTTCCGGCGCGGCGGGCCGCAGATGTCATGCGGCTGACACGGCGCTGTCGCGGCACCGTCGCGGCGCTGCCCCTAGAGCCAGGGACGGCTGAGTGGACCCACTCGGGCGGCGTGGTCGGCTCGTCCAGACAACTGGCAGGGCCGTCCGGCGCGCGTCCGACGGTCCGGGGCGGATCGCGCGAGGGCATGGATGCCTGGACGCCTGCCCCGCCCGCCCCCAGGACTGGCCGGGCCACCCGGCGCGCATCGCCAGGCGCGCCGGATGGCCCGGCGGGTCACGCGGCGCCGGCGCGCGAGGCCCGCCGGCGGAAGAGGGCGCAGGACCCCGCATGCTCATCGTCTTCAACCCCGCGGCCGGTGCCCGGCGCCGCCGCCGCCTCTCCCGCGCGCTGGAGGCGCTGGCGCGCGCCGGCATCCCGGCCCGTGTCGCGGAGACCCGGCATCCCGGCCATGCGACCGCCCTGGCGCGCGAGGCGGCGGGGGATGGCGTGCCCATCATCGTCGCGGCCGGCGGCGACGGGACGATCGCGGAGGTCGCGGCGGGGCTCGCTGGCTCGGCGGCGCGGCTCGGCATCCTGCCCCTCGGCACGGCGAATGTGCTGGCCGCGGAGCTTGGCCTGCCGCCGCGGCCGGAGGCGGCGGCGGCGGTGCTGGCGGCGGGGCGGGCAGCCCTGCTGCGGCCCGGCCTCGCGCGCTTCGGCGACGGCACGGAACGGCTCTTCGTGCAGATGCTGGGCGCGGGCTTCGATGCGGAGGTGGTGGCGCGGCTCGACCTTGGGCTGAAGCGGCGGCTGGGCCGCGGCGCCTATGCGCTGCAGGGGCTGCGGGAACTGGCGCGCTACCCCTTCCCGCCCTTCACCGCGGTGCTGGACGGGGAGGCGGTGGAGGTGGCGAGCGCCATCATTTCCAAGGGCCGACTCTATGCCGGGCGGCACCTGCTGGCGCCGGCGGCGGTGCCGGGCGAGTCCGGCTTCCAGGTGGCGCTGTTCCGCCCTGGCGGGCCGTGGCGCGCGGCGCTCTGCGGGGCGGCCCTGCCGCTCGACCTGCTGCCCCGGATGCCGGGGGTGACGCTGCGCCGGGCCTGGCATGTGCGGCTGGACGGGCCGGCGGTGCCGGTCCAGGCGGATGGCGATCCGGCGGGGCGCCTGCCGGTCGAGGTGACGGAGGCGCCGGGGCCGCTGCGGGTGATGCTGCCGGCCGGATAGCGGGGTGGGGGCGCCGGAGCCCGTCCCCCTCGCCTGTTCTTGCGGTGTCCTCGCCCAATTATCACCGAACAGCCGAGGCTCACTCACAAGTCAAAGAATGAAAACAGGCCCTTTATACCCAACCAACATGCGAAATTACGCCAATATATAACAACACCCTGAGTTCCTGACGCCTTCAGTATTGTTGAGCATAAGGAACACCCTTGCCTCATTAGGGTCCGCCTACTCGGGACGCGGGAGATGGCCCGCGCAGCAACATCGAGGTCGGGCGGATGGGATATAGCAAGGGCGTGATGGCGGCAGGCGTCGTGCTGCTGGGACTGGCGACGGCCACGGAGGCAACGGCGCAGACCACCGGCCTCTATATCGGCCTCGGCGCGGGCGCGAATTTCCGCCAGGACTCCGACCTGACGCTGCAGGGCAACGGCGCCGCCATGGCGCGCCGCATGGGCCTGGGCACGGACGGCACGCTCGGCTTCAAGGGGGCGAGCCCGGCGGTGGCCGTCAGCCTGGGCTGGGATTTTGGCGCCCTGCGGGCGGAGCTGGAGTTCAGCTACCGCGACAATGACGTGGACTCGCTCTCGATCCCGGGCATCCGCGGCAAGACCACGCTCACCGGCTCGGCCAACACCTATGCGGTCATGGCCAACCTCTTCTACGACATCGAACCGCTGCGCGTCCGGGTGGGCGTGCCGGTGACGCCCTATATTGGGCTTGGCGCCGGCTATGCCTGGTCCGAGTACAACGAGATCATCATGCGCAACGGCGTGGGCGGCGCCGGGACCTATGGCGTGGATGGCCGCTTCGCCTATCAGGCCATCGCCGGCCTGTCCTGGGACCTCTCGGGCCTGGTGCGCGGCCTCTCCCTGACCACCGAGTACCGCTACTTCGCGGTGCTGGACCAGACCGTGTCCTTCGGCGCGCAGCTCGGCCGCTTCGGCTTCCGCGATGGGGAGGTGAAGGCGACCAACCGGAACCATGCCGTCATGGTCGGGCTGCGCTACGCCTTCTGGACGCCGGCCCGCTGACCACCCGCCCCCGCGGCATCGGGAGGCGCAGGGCGGGAACGGGCGGCATGGGTGCGGGACCGGCGGGCAGAGGGCGCCACGGGCCGGCCCGCTCCGGGCCGGAAGCAACCGGACGGCGTTGCCGGCCGGAAGGCCGGGACGTCCCCCGGCGGCCGGGGATGCCGCCGCGGCAGGCGTTCAGCCCCGGCGAAGACCTGGATTCGGGGCCGCCTTCCCGGCCGGGGAAGGGAGGGGCAGGCTGGCGGCGCCTTGATCGGCGCCAGGCCGTTCAGCCCGCGCGGCGCAGGGCCAGCACGGCCGCGGCGAGGCCGCTGGCCAGGGAGAGCGCGCCGAAGGCGGGGGCGGCCAGCAACGCCGTGGGCGCCAGCGCGGCCGCCGGGCCGAGCGCCAGCCCCACCAGGGCAAGCCCGCCGATGGCGGACAGGACGGCGAGGAAGCACAGGGCGATCATGAACGGGGTCTCCTCGAATGGCGTGGTGGCAGCGCCCTCTGCCACGATCATGCCATGATTTGGCCCCGGTCCACCACAATTGCGACCGCGCCGCCCCCGCCCAGGGGCGGAGACGGCGCGATTGTGACCGAAAATAGGCAGAAGAAGGCGGGGGCGGCCGTGCCGCCCCCGTCCCGGTCACTTCGTCTGCTGGATGGCCGAGAGCAGCCAGGGGCCGCCCTGGGTCCGGACGAAGGTCCAGAGCTCCGTCACCGTCACGCGGCGGTCCGGATCGCCCTCCACCACCACGCCATCGCTGATCCGGCGGGTGACGTCGATCTGGGAGAAGCGCATGGCGACAGTGGCATATTCCCGCGCGCCCTCGCGCCAGGCCTCGGCCAGGTCGCCCTTCTCCAGCACGGTGTCCCGCGTCTCGTTCCGCCAGCCGCGGCGGGCGAGATCCTGCAGGTCGCTGCCGAAATACTCCATCATCTCCGGCGTGGCGACGCCGCGCATCAGCCGCTCATCCTGCCGCGACCAGGCCTCGTTCACCACCTTCAGGGCGTTGTCGAAGGCCTGGAAATCGGCGGGCGCGAGCTGGATCGGCTCGCCGGCCGGGGCCGCCGCGCCGCCGCCATAGGCCGGGCGGGGACCATGGCCGACAGTGTCATGCGCCTGCCGCGCCATGCCGCGCGGGATCCCGGCCATGGCCGGCTGCGCCCCCTGCTGGCGACGGCGGAGGAAGCCGACGACCAGCCAGACCAGGCCCGCGATGAGCGCGATCTGCAGCAGGAAGCCCAGGAAGCTGGCGAAGCCGGTGAAGCCGCCGAACAGCCCGTGGCCGAAGAGCAGCCCGCCGAGGCCGACGCCGATCAGGCCGCCCATCATGCCCGCCATGAAGGGGCTGCGGGAGAAGAAGCCGCCCGCCGGGTTGGGCTGGCCGATCGGCGGCCGCGCCGGCGAGGTCTGAGCACCGGGCGCGCCGGGCCGCGAGGGCTCGGTCATCGTCCGGTCCATCGGCCGGGCCGTGCCCGGGGCGGTGCTGGTGGAGGGCGGCGCGCTGTAGGTGCGCGAGCCGCGGCTGCCCGAGGAGCCGCCACCGCCCGGCCGCGCATCGGCGAGCGCCGGCGCGAGCACGAGCGCCGTGGCGGCAAGGGCCGCGAGCAGGAAGGCAGGACGACGCATGGTCTGGGGTTTCTCCGGCATTGTCTTACTTGCCTGCAATATAGGGAACCGGCGGGACGATTGCGACGGGAAGCGGATGGTCCCGGGCGAATCCCCGGAGGCCACGGCCCGGGCCCTCGCGCCCCGGACCCTCACATCCCGGGCGGGGCCAGGGCCGGCGGGGCGATCGGCCACCCGTCCTCCGGCGCCTGCAACGCGCGGCAACCCGGCCGGTCGCGGCGGATGGTCCTGCCCCCGCCGGCGGTGCGGGCACGGGCCGCGGTGCCGGCAGGGCCGGGGCGCTTCCTATTCGCGCTTCAGGGAGGCGAGCGTCGTCTCCTTCTCCGCCTCGCTCAGCGGGACCATCTGCGCCCAGACGGCGCCCGCCCAGATGCGCGCGGCGCGGGCCAGGCGCATCAGGTCATGCTCGTCGAGGCCCTCGACATACTCGGCGATCGACTCCGCCTCGTCGTCCCAGCCGGCGGCGATATCCACCACCACCGCCATGGCATTCATCGCCTCGTCCTCGAAATCGCCCTCCGTGAAGGCCCCCATCTCCACCAATTCCGGCACCTGATGGGCGGTGACGATGGTGAGCGTCGCGGCCTCGCGCAGCGGCAGTGCCCCATCCTCGGCCGCCACCAGTTCGGCCAGCGCGGCGATTGCCTCGCGCTCCATATGCCCGCGCGCCTTGCGCCAATCCTGCACGGCCATCGGCCCGTCTGCTCCCTGCCCGATCGGCCCTCCAACAGGCCGGTGCGGCGCCGGGTTCCGGCGCGCCCGGCGCGGTATAGGGCCGATGCGGCGGGCCCGGTACCGCGCTGGCGGGGGTCGGGCGCCCCAAGGCCCGGCAAGGGGACGGATCGCCGGCCCGGTGCCGCGCGGGCGGGGGGATCAGGCCGGGGCGCGGCCCAGGCGCACGGCGCCGACCCGCTGCGACAGTGCCCGCCCCAGCCAGATCGAGGGCCGCTCCGCCAGATGGAACAGCACCCAGGCGAGGCCGAGCGACACCAGCACCGCGCCGGCCATGACCGCCCAGAGGGGCAGATCCGGCGGCATCAGATGCAGGGCGGCCAGGATCACCGGCACATGCACGAGGTAGAGGCTGAAGGAGACCTTGCCGAGCCAGGCCAGCGGCGGCCAGACCAGCAGCGCCTGCGCGCGGGCCGAAGCGAGCACCAGCGCGATGAGCAGCGCGGCGCCCGCGCCATTGATCAGGTCCACCACCGTCGCGGGGGCGGGCGCCAGCCAGCGGTAGTGCAGCAGCAGGTAGCAGAGCCCCCACAGCCCGAGCCGCGCGCGCGGCGCGAGCGCGGCGATCCAGGCCGGCAGCCGCGCGCCCTCCCGCGCCAGCAGGACGCCGAACATGAAATGCGGCAGGAAGGCCAGGGTGGAGAGCCAGTCGGACCGGAGCAGCCGCATCTCCGCCACCGCGAGCGCGGCGAGAACCAGGCTGGCCACCATCGCCGGCGCCGGGCCGGCCGCGGCCAGCAGGATGAGCAGGGGGAAGAGCAGCGAGATGCGCCATTCATAGTGCAGCGACCAGAGCGGGCTGTTGAGGCCGTAGGGCTCCTCGATCAGCAGCGCATGCGAGGCGACGGCGCGGGGCGTCACCGCCTCCACCCAGTGGCCCGCGGCCCAGTCGCTCCAGCCAGGGCGTGGCACCGGGTCGATCAGCGCGACGAGCAGGGCGACCGGCAGCGCGACCAGGATGCAGGGCAGCAGCAGGCGGCAGGCGCGGCGCGTGACGAAGGGCAGGTAGGGCTGCGGGCCGCGCAGGAAGCCCTGCGCCAGCACATAGCCGCTGAGGACGAAGAACAGCAGCACCGCCTCGCGTCCGCTCCAGAGCAGATGGACGGGCGTGATGGTCAGCAGCGCGACAGTGAGCGGATCCTGCCCGGTGCGGAAGAAGGGCACCCCGTCTCCGCCCAGCGTCTCATAGAGTGCGGGCCAGACCAGCAGGCAATGATAGATGACGACCGAAAGGGCCGCCGCTCCACGCAAGGAGTCGAGCGCGACAATGCGAATGGGTCAGCCTCCCGGGCTCCGGTGACGGCACGCAGCGCCGCAGTACCGCAACTGGAACAATAGGCGAGTTGGAAGGTTGCCTGCGTCACGCCCGCGCGGTTCACGTGGTTTCCAGGTGAGCCGGTCTTGTCATGGCGCGGCAGCGCGGAGACGGCGCTGGTCCGGTGGCCGCCTGTCGGCGCAGGCGTCGCACGCGATGCCGGACTCGTCAGCCCCGGCCACTACAGCGGATTGCGTTCGAAAACGAACGCCGATCCGCTGTAGACCTTTGTCATTCGAGCAGATTTACGCCTTCGGTCGTTCACGGCCTCCGGCAATCTGCTCTAGCCCGTGATGGCAGCGGACTGCGCGGCATGTCGGGATTAGGCATACGAACCGTGTTCACGCCGCCTTGCGGCGCGAACACGGTTCGGCGGCGCCTCAGGCCCCCGCCATGGTCAGGCCCTCGACCCGCACCGTCGGGCTGTCCGTGCCGCGGCGGAATTGCAGGTCATCGGCCGGCGTCAGCTCCAGCAGCATGTCCTTCACATTGCCGGCGATGGTGATCTCGCTCACCGGCTCGGCCAGCGCGCCGTCGCGGATCATGAAGCCGGCGGCGCCGCGGCTGTAGTCGCCCGTCACGCCGTTCACGCCCATGCCGATGAGCTCGGTCACATAGAGCCCCTCGCGGATATCGGCCATCAGCGCCTCCGGCGTCACCCTCCCCGGCTCCAGCCAGAGATTGGTGGTGGAGGGCGAGGGCGGGCCGCCGGTGCCGCGGCTGGCATGGCCGGTGGAGGCCATGCCGAGTTGCCGCGCGCTGCGCCAGTCGAGCACCCAGGTGGTCAGCACGCCATCCTCGACGATGGCGCGGCGGGTGCCCTTCATCCCCTCCCCGTCGAAGGGCCGGCTACGGAGCCCCCGCCGGCGCGTCGGGTCGTCCACCACCGTCAGGCCCGCGGCCATGACACGCTGGCCGAGCCTGTCCCGCAGGAAGGAGGTGCCGCGCGCGACGGCGGCGCCGTTGATGGCGCCGGCGAGATGGCCGAGCAGCGAGGCGGCGACGCGCGGGTCATAGACCACCGGCACGCGCGCGGTCTTCGGCCGGCGGGGATTCAGCCGCGCCACCGCCTTCTCCCCGGCGCGACGGCCGAGCATGGCGGCATCCTCCAGATCCGAGAGATGCACGGTGGAGGAGTAGTCGTAGTCCCGCTCCATGCCCGTGCCCTGGCCGGCGAGCGCGGTGACGGAGATGGAGTGGCTCGTCCGCACATATTCGCCGGCGAAGCCGTTGCTGGCGGCGAGCGCGATGGCGTAGCGGCCCCATCCCGCCTCGGCGCCTTCCGAATTGGTCACGCCGGCCACCGCGAGCGCGGCATCCTCCGCCGCCGCGGCGCGCGCGATCAGCGCCTCCGCATTCGGCTCGGCCTCATCGGCCAGGTCGAGATCCACCGCGACCAGCCCGTCCGGCGCGTCGGGCAGGCCGGCGAAGGGGTCCTCCGGCACCACCCGCGCCATGGCGACGGCGCGTTCGGCCAGCGCCGCGAAGCCCCTGGGCGAGGGATCGGTGGAGGAGACGATCGCCTGCCGAAGCATGCCCCCCTGGCCGACGAAGACCCGCAGGCCGAGGTCGAAGCCCTCGGCGCGCTCGAGCTGCTCGATCTGGCCGAGGCGGCGGGCGACGGAGAGCGAGGCGTTGCTGACCAGGACGGCATCGGCGGCATCCGCGCCGGCCTTGCGGGCGGCGGCGACGAGGTCCTGCAGGGTGTCGGCGTGGGACATTGTCGTCTCCTAAGCCGGGGAAGGCGCTGCCTTCCCCGGACCCCAACCGCCAGACCAGAACCTGGCCTGGACCGGTGTTAGTTTCAGGCAAACTCAGGCCGGGTCCAGGGGTCGCCTGACCCGTGCCAAGGGGTTGGCGGCACTGCCGCCAACAAGGGGCAAGGCCCCCTCAGGCGGCCAGCCGCTCGGCGATCTGCGGCAGCCCCGGCACCTTGCCCGCGGGCCCGAGCGCCGCGAGGGTCGGCGTCGCGCGGAAGGCCGCGCGGGCCGCCTCCTGCACGTCCTCGATGGTGACGGCGGCGATCTTCGCCTTGGTCTCCTCCACGGGGATGACGCGGCCATGCACCTGGATCTGCCGGGCGAGCTGCTCGGTGCGGCTGCCGGTGCTCTCGAGCGACATGAGCAGGGAGGCGCGGAACTGCGCCTTGGCACGGTCCAGCTCCTCCTGCGTCACATCGGTCTGCACCTTGCGCAGCTCCTCCAGCGTGACGGGGACCAGCTCCTCCGCCTCCTTCTCCCCGGTGCCGGCATAGACGGCAAACAGGCCGCCATCCTGGAAGGGATGCGCGAAGGAGTAGATGGAATAGACCAGCCCGCGCTTCTCCCGGATCTCCTGGAACAGGCGGGAGGACATGCCGCCGCCGAGCAGGGTCGAGAGCAGCAGGGTGGGGTAGTGCAGGCGGTCGCGGTAGCTGGTGGCGGGGAAGCCCAGCACGATATGCACCTGGTCGAGGTCGCGCTCCTCGCGGAACTCGCCGCCGGCATAGCGGGCGGGCTCGGGCGGCGGCGGCGCCACCTGTGGCAGGTCGGCGAAGTGGCGCTTCACCATCTCCAGCAGGTCCTCATGCTCCACCGCGCCGGCGGCGGCGACCACCATGCGCTCCGGGCCATAGTGGTGGCGCATGTAGCCGGTCAGCGCCTCCCGCTTCATGCCCTTGATGACCTCCTCGGTGCCGAGCGTCGGGCGGCCCATGGGCTGGCCGGGATAGGCGGTGTTCTGGAAATGGTCGAAGATGATGTCGTCCGGCGTGTCGTTCGCCTGGCCGATCTCCTGCAGGATCACGCCCCGCTCGCGCTCCAGCTCCTCCGGGATGAAGGTGGAATGCGTCAGGATGTCGCCGATGATGTCCGCGGCGAGGCCGACATCCTCCTTCAGCACCTTGCAGTAATAGGCGGTGTTCTCGCGGGAGGTGTAGGCGTTCAGGTGGCCGCCGACATTCTCGATCTCGCGGGCGATGGCGGCGGCGTCGCGCCGCTCCGTGCCCTTGAAGGCCATGTGCTCGAGGAAATGGGAGACGCCGTTCTCCGCCGCGCTCTCATGGCGCGTGCCGGCGGCGACATAGGCACCGATGGAGACGGTCTCGACCCGCTTCATGGTCTCGGAAACGACCGTGAGGCCATTGGGCAGGCGGGTGAGGCGGACGGCTTCGGACATGGAGTTCCTTGCGTGGGGGAGGTCGGGAAGGGCGTTCACGGGGATATGGGCGTGCTGCCGCCCGGGCGCGAGTGGGCCATCCGGTCAGGCCGGGGCGCGGCCGATGGCGCCGATGAGGGCGCGGAGGTCCGCTTCCTCATCCATCAGGGCATCGAGGCTGAGGTCGGTGCGGTCCGGGATCGGCTGGGCCGGCCCATCGCCCGGCGTGGCCAGGACGGTGCGCCGGGCATCGTCAAAGCACTGCTGAACCGAAATGCGTGCCGCCATGCTGCGATGATAACGCCTCTGGGCCTGCACCAGGAAGTTCACCGCCTCCCCTGTCCAGTGCGGCACTGCCGTACTGGCAGGCCAGCGAGCCATCTTGAGCGCGTGGACCATCGCTTGGGTCAACAGCGAGGTGACCGCGGCGATCTCGGAATTCCCCAGATCCTCGATCTCCTCGATCACATGCTCCCAGTCGAGGTCGTTCACCCTCTCGCCCGCCACATGCCGGCGCAGCCGGTCGGCCTGGAGGCGGGACCAGGTGACGATATCCGTCCGGTACAGATCGTCGGGCATGCAGCTTCCTCGGGGCGGGGACGGCCGCTGGGGGGCGGCGTCCGTCCGGGGTGTCCGGTCCGTGACCCTCCCATGTAATGCGAAATGCCGGCCGGCGCGACCGTTGCGCGGCCGGGCAGGGTGCGCGTGCGCGCGAGGTCCCGGCCGCCCGCCCGGGACGGGAGCAGGATGCGGAGGGCGGCCGGCGCGGCGGTCCGCGGCCGGCCAGGGCCACCGGACCGGTCGACCCGGCGCCGGGCCGCGCTACCCCGCGCGGTTGCGCCGGGTATGGGCGCGGACGAAATCCTCCACCGGGGCCAGATCGGCCCGCAGCACCGAGTACCGCTCCTCCCGCTCATACAGGTCCGCCAGCCGCGGCGGCAGCGGCGGGCGCATCCCCGTCGCCCGCTCCACCGCATCCGGGAATTTCGCCGGATGCGCGGTGGCGGCGACCACCACGGGGATGCCCGGGTCCTCCGGCGCATGGGTCCGGGCGGCGGCGGTGCCGATGGCGGTATGCGGGTCCGCGAGGTAGCCGGCCACCTCCTGCAGCCGCCGGATTTCCGCGAGCGTCCCCTCATCGGAGAGCGCGAAGCCGTGGAACAGCCCGGTCGCCCGCTTCCAGGCGGCATCCGGCACCGGCATCCGCCCCTCGGCCCGGAAGCGGCGCATGGTCTCGGCCGTCGCCGCGGCGTCGCGCCCCAGCAGCTCGAACAGCAGCCGCTCGAAATTCGAGCTGACCTGGATGTCCATGCTGGGGGAGAGGCTGGGCTCCACCCCCTTCACAGACATGTCGTTGGCCGCCAGGAAGCGCGTCAGGATGTCGTTGCGGTTGGAGCCGACGATGAGGCGCTCCACCGGCAGCCCCATCTCCCGCACCGCCCAGGCGGCCAGCACATTGCCGAAATTACCGGTGGGCACGCTGAAGGCCACCGGCCGTTCCGGGGCGCCGAGGGCGAGGGCGGCATAGGCGTAATAGGGAATCTGCGCCGCCACCCGGGCCCAGTTGATGGAGTTGACCGCGGCCAGCCGCATCTCCTCCCGGAAGGGGGCGTCGCCGAACATCGCCTTCACCAGGTCCTGGCAGTCGTCGAAGCTGCCCTGGACGGCGAGGTTGGCGACGTTGTCCGACAGCACCGTCGTCATCTGCCGGCGCTGCACCTCGGAGGTGCGCCCCTCCGGATGCAGGATGACGATGTCGATCGCCGCGCGGTCCCGGCAGGCCTCGATGGCGGCGGAGCCGGTATCGCCCGAGGTGGCGCCGACGATGGTGATCCGCTCCCCCCGCCGCGCCAGCACATGGTCGAAGAGCCGCCCGAGCAGCTGCATCGCCATGTCCTTGAAGGCGAGCGTCGGCCCGTGGAACAGCTCCAGCGCGAAGGTCCGGTGGTCGAGCTGGACCAGCGGCGCGATGGCCGGGTGGCCGAAGCCGGCATAGGCGGCCCCGGTCATGCCCCGCAGCGTCCCGAGCGGCAGCGTCTCCCCGGCAAAGAGGTGCATCAGCCGGGCGGCAAGCTCCGGATAGGGCAGGCCGCGCAGCGCCCGCCACTCGGCGGGTGAAAGGCTCGGCCAGCTCTCCGGCAGGAAGAGCCCGCCATCCTCGGCGAGGCCGGCGAGCAGGACGCCTTCGAAGTCACGGGGGGCGGCCTGGCCGCGGGTGCTGAGATAGCGCATGGGGGGCGCAACCTAGCGGCTGCGGCCGGATGCAGCCAGCGGCGGCCGGCGGCATCGCCCTGCCTGCCCCGGGCGCCGGCGGCAGGACGGCCCGGCGGGGCGCGCGACCTATGCGGTGCGACACGGACTGGCATTCGGCAAGAGGCCATGAAGGCGGCCATCCCGCACGCTATCCGTACGGGTTCGGAGACCGCCCATGCGCCGCCTGCTCGCCCTGCTGCTGCTGCTTCCCGGCCTCGCCGCCGCGCAGGCGCCGGAGCCGCCCGCCCGCCCCGCCCGGGGCCCCATCCGCCTGATCGTGCCCTTCCCGACCGGCGGCGCCGCGGACGGCACGGCCCGCATCCTCGCCCCGGCGCTCGCCGCCTCGCTCGGCACGCCGGTGCAGGTGGAGAACCGCCCGGGCGGGCGGGGCATCGCCGGGGCGGAGGCCGTCGCGCGCGCCGCGCCGGACGGGCGGACCCTCGGCCTCTCCGTGGCCGCATGGCCGGAGGCGGCCCCGGCGGCGGAGCGGCCGCCGCGGGAAGGCGGCCCTGCCCTAACCCGGGTCGCGCTGGTGGCCGAGACGCCGACCGTGCTGCTCGTGCCGGCCGGCAGCCGCTTCCAGGCCATGGAGGTCTATCTGCGAGCCGGGCGGAGCTGGATGCGCGGCCTGACCTTCGGCAGCCCGGCCGCGGGCAGCCTGCCGCACCTGCAGGGGGAGATGCTGGCCCGGGCGGCGGAGGCGCGGCTGGTGCATGTGGCCTATCGCGGCACCGCCGCGGGGCTGCAGGACTTGGCGAACGGCCAGGTGGACAGCCTGATGGCACCGCTCGCCAGCGCCATGCCGGCGCTCCTGGCCGGCGAGGTGCGGGCGCTGGCCGTCAGCGGCCCGGCCCCGGATTCGCGGCTGCCGGGCGTGCCGAGCTTCGCCTCGCTCGGCTACCCGCAGCTCACCGCCACGCTGCGGATGTGGATCAGCGCCCCGCCGGACCTGCCGCCGGCGCTGCTGGCCCGGCTGCGGGGCGGTGCCGAGCGCGCCATGGCCGGGCCGGCGGTGGAACGGCAGTTGCTCCTCGCGGGGCTGACGCCGCCGGCGCGGCCGCGGGAGGAACCGTCCGACCCGCGGCTGGTCGCGGAACTCGGGGAGGCGTCCCGGCCGCAAGCGGGCCCGCAGGCGAATTGAGACCGGGCCGCATGGGGCCTGGCCCGCAGCCGCCATGGGCGGTGGGGCCGCGCAGGCCGCCCGCGCCACGGCAGGGCCGCCGCGGGCCGGATGAGCGGGGGCCGGCATGGCAGCCCCGCGGGACGGCGAAGGAGGGCGCGCCAGGGCAGGGGGGGGATCATGCCGGCCCCGCGCCTGGCCGCCCTGGGGCCGCGGCGTGTACCGGGTTAGAAGGCGGTGCACCCGGGAGAGCCGCCCATGTCCAGTTCCGCCCCCATCCCCATTCGCGGCACCGGCCGGGCAGGCGGCGCATGACCGAGGCCCGCCGCCACGCCCCCGCCACCGCCCGCAACCGGGACCCCATCCTCGCCGTGCTGCGCCGGCACCTGCCGGAGACCGGCCGGCTGCTGGAGGTCTCGAGCGGCACGGGCGAGCATGCCGTGCATTTCGCCGCGGCCTTCCCCGGCCTCCTCTGGCAGCCCACCGATCCCGATCCCGCGGCGCGCGCCAGCATCGCCGCCTGGGCGGCGGAGGCGCGGCTGCCCAACCTGCTGCCGCCGCTCGATCTCGATGCCGCGGCGGAGGCCTGGCCGGTGACGCAGGCCGATGCCGTGCTCTGCATCAACATGATCCATATCGCGCCCTGGGAAGCCGGGCTCGGCCTGCTGCGCGGCGCCGCGCGCCTCCTCCCGCCGGGCGGGCCGCTGGTCCTCTACGGTCCCTACCGCCGCGGCGGGCAGCACACCGCCCCCTCCAACGCGGCCTTCGACGAGGGGCTGCGGGCGCAGGACCCGCGCTGGGGCGTGCGGAACCTGGAGGACGTGGCCGAGGCCGCCGCGGCCGCCGGCTTCGGCGCGCCCATCGTCGAGGCGATGCCGGCGAACAACCTCACCGTGATCTTCCGCCGCGCGGGCTGATGCGCCACCCTCCCCGCGGGGGAGACAGGCAGGCATGGAAGAGACCGACTACCTCGTCATCGGCGCCGGCTCGGCCGGCTGCGTGGTCGCGGCGCGCCTCGGCGAGGCCGGGGAGCGCGTCACGCTGCTGGAGGCGGGGCCGCGCGATCGCCATCCCTGGATCCACATCCCCGCCGGCATGCTCAAGCTGCTGCAGAACCAGAAGCTGGTGAACTGGGGCTATACGACGGAGCCCGACTCCGCCACCGGCCACCGCGAGATCCGCTGGCCGCGCGGCAGGACCCTGGGCGGGTCGTCGTCCATCAACGGCATGCTGTACGTGCGCGGCAACCCCGCGGATTTCGACATCTGGGCGCAGATGGGCTGCCGCGGCTGGTCCTATGAGGAGGTATTGCCCTTCTTCCGCAGGAGCGAGCACTACGTCCAGGGCGGCGACCCGGAGGTTCGCGGCCAGGGCGGTCCACTCCAGGTCGAGGACTACCGCACCATCCTCCCCCTGACGCACCGCTTCGTGGAAGCCGCGCAGCAGGCCGGCCATCCCTTCCGGCAGGACCTGAACGGGAAGAAGCAGGAGGGCGTCGGCTATTCCCAGATGACGCGCCTCGGCCGCTGGCGCGGCTCGACCGCGCGGACCTTCCTGGCGCGGGCGAAGGGCAAGGTGCGGGTCGAGACGGAGGCGCAGGCGGCGCGGCTGCTCTTCGATGGCCGGCGCTGCATCGGCGCCGAGTTCCGCCAGGGCGGCGTGCTCCGGACGATCCACGTGAAACGGGAGGTGATCGTCTCCGGCGGCGCGGTGAACTCGCCGCACCTGCTGCAATTGTCGGGCCTCGGCCCGGCGGAGCATCTGCGCGGCCTCGGGATCGCGGTGCTGCAGGACATGCCGCAGGTCGGCCTGAACCTGCAGGACCACTACGTCTCCCGCGTCCAGCACCGGGTGAAGGACAGCATCAGCACCAACCAGCTCGCGCGGGGGCTCCGGCTGGCGGGGGAGGTCGCGCGCTTCTTCGCGCTCGGCAAGGGCGCGCTCACCTTCGGCGTGACGACGGCGCAGGTCTTCGCCCGCAGCCGGGAGGGGCTGGCGAGCCCCGACCTGCAACTGCTCTTCACCCCCGCGAGCTATACGCTCGGCCAGTTCGGCGTGCTGGAGACGGAGCCGGGCATGACCTGCGCCATCTGCCCGGTGAAGCCGGACAGCCGCGGCACCGTCCTGGCGAAGTCCGCCGATCCCTTCGAGCGGCCGGCGATCCGGCCCAACTACCTCTCGGCGCCCTCCGACCAGCGGCTGCTGGCGGCGGGCATCCGCATGGTGCGCGAGATCTTCGCCCAAGCCCCCATCGCCCGCTACAGCGTGCAGGAGATCCTGCCGGGGCCGGGCGTGGCATCCGAGGAGGAACTACTGGCGTTCAACCGGCAATACGGCACCACCATCTACCACCCCGTCGGCACCTGCCGCATGGGGGAGGACCCGATGAGCGTGGTGGACAGCCGCCTGCGGGTGCGGGGGATCGGCGGGCTGCGGGTGGCCGATGCCTCGATCATGCCGACGCTCACCACCGGCAACACCAACGCGCCGACCATCATGATCGGGGAGAAGGCCGCCGCCATGATCCTCGAGGAGGCCAGGGCGTAAACATCCAGGATTCCGGGGAAGGCACTTCCCCGGCCCCCTTCGTTTTCCGGGAGTCTGGCAGCCGTGATTCGGGAGCACATCGACCAACTCCGAAGGATGCTCGAAGCCTCGAAGCGCGTGGTGGTCTTCACCGGCGCCGGCATCAGCACGGAATCCGGCATCCCCGACTATCGCAGCCCGGGGACCGGCACCTGGGAGAAGATGAAGCCGATCTATTTCCAGGAATTCCTCGCCTCCCCCGCCGCGCGGCGGGAGGCCTGGCGCCGGCGCTTCGAGAGCGACCCCGTGATGCGCGCCGCCGAGCCGAACCGGGGGCACCGCGCCGTCGCCCGGCTGGTGCGGGAAGGCAAGGTCGCCGCCGTCATCACCCAGAACATCGACGGGCTGCACCAGGCCTCCGGCGTGCCGGAGGCGCAGGTGATCGAGCTGCACGGCAACACCACCTACGCCACCTGCCTCTCCTGCCGGACGCGGCATGAGATCGCCGATATTCATGCGGCCTTCGCCCAGACCGATGAGGTGCCGGACTGCCGCGCCTGCGGCGGCCTGCTGAAAACCGCGACGGTCAGCTTCGGCCAGTCCATGCCCGAAGGCCCGATGCTGCGGGCGCGGGAGGAGGTGCTGGCGGCCGATCTGTGCCTCGTCCTCGGTTCCTCCCTGGTGGTCTACCCGGCCGCCGGCTTCCCGGAGATGGCGAAGCGCAAGGGCGCCCGGCTCGCCATCATCAACCGGCAGGAAACCGGGCTGGACGAGATCGCCGACCTCGTCATCCGGGAGGGGATCGGCGATGTGCTGGGCGGGGCCGTGGGCGTGAACTGATCCGCCGCACGGGCCGCTCACACCGAGCATCAAGGCAGGCTGCCCCCGCCCCGGACCTGTGTATGCCGGGTATCAGGCCGCCCGGCTGTCCAGCCGGCCCGCGAGGACGCGCGCCGCGGGCAGGTCCATCTCGCAGGCCAGGCCGGCGCGGTCCCAGCGCAGCGCCAGCCTGCCGCCAAGCTGCCGCTCCACCGTCGCCTGCAGCACACGCGCGCCGAAGCCGCTATCGGTGGGCGGCTCCTCGACCGGCGGCCCGCCGCGCTCCAGCCAGGTCAGCCGCAGCCACTCCCCCGGTCCGTCCACGAATTCCCAGCGCAGCGTCAGCAGCCCCTCCGGCCGCGACAGGGCGCCGTATTTGGTGGCGTTGGTCGCCAGCTCGTGCAGCGCCATCGCCAGCGGCTGCACCGCGGTGGCGGCGATGCTCACCGCCGGCCCCTCCAGTTCGGCCCGCGGCCCGCCGCTCCGCGGCGCCCCGAGGAAGGGCGCCAGCTCGCCCCGCACCAGCTCCGCCAGCCCGACGCTGTGCCATTGCGTGGTCGAGAGCAGGGCGAGCGCCTGGGCCAGCGCGCCGATGCGGCCATCCACCTCCCGCACGAAGGCGTCCAGCGTCGGCGCCCGCGTCAGCCGCAGCGCCGCGCGGGCGGTGGCCAGCGCGTTCTTGGCGCGGTGGTCCACCTCCCGCATCAGCAGGTCGCGCCGCAGCTCGGCCTCGCGCTGCTCGGAGATGTCCTGCACCAGCAACACCACCCGGCCCGGCTCGCCGGGCAGCGGGGCGGAGGAGATGCGCACCGGCAGGCGCGAGCCGTCCGGGCAAAGATAGTCCTTCTCATAGGGGTCGAACCATCCGCGCCCCCGCGCCTCGGCGATCACCCGCTCATCGCGCGGCTGATGCTCGGGCGCCGTGGCGCGGCGGCAATCCCAGCGGCCTTCCTCGAAGGCGGCGCGGGAGCCGCCGGTCATCTCCAGCAGGCAGTCATTGACGAGGATGGTCTCGCACCGCGCCAGGTCAAAGACGGCCATGCCGATGCCCCGGCTCTCGAAGACGCCGCGGAAACGTGCCTCGGCGGCCTGCCGCGCCTCCGCCGCCGCCCGCGCCGTGGCCTCGCGGCGCAGCGCCGCCTCGGCCGCCGCCGCCACCCGCGCCTGGCGCAGCGCCAGGCCGGCGACCAGCAGCAGGGTCAGCGCGGCCGCCAGGGCCACGATGCCATAGGCGCGCAGGTTGCCGTGCCAGCGCGCGAGCAGCGCGGCCCGGTCCCCGCCGAAGCCGACATAGACCGGCCAGGCCCCGACCTTCCGGAAGGCATAGAGACGTGTCTGGCCATCCAGGCTGGAAGGCTCGTTGATCACGCCGCGCTCCGTCCCTTCGGCCATGTGGCGCAGCAGGGGGCTTCCCGGCCCTAGCCGGCTGTGCGCATCGGCCAGCGCCGGATGGCGCGCCAGGATGGCGCCATCGGTGCGGAACAACCCGGCGGCATGCGCGAAGGGCGGCGCCGCCTCGGCATAGAAGCGCGCGAAATAATCGGGGCTCAGCGCGACATGGATGGTGCCGGCGAAGCCGCCGGCGGCGTCGGACCGGCGCCGGCTGATGGCGAAGGAGGCGATGGTGGTGGCCCGGCCGGTGAAGGCCGCGCTCACGAAGGCGCCGGCATCCGGACGCTCCCGGTGCACGCGGAAGAATTCGCGGTCGGCGATCGAGATGGCCGGGTCCCAGGCCTGGCTGCCGGCGAGGACGTAACCCCCGGCATCCGCGACCCAGATCGAGACGAACTGCTCATAGGGTTGCCGCACCCTCCGCAAGAAGGTGCTGGTCTCGGGCGCGGCCAGCCGGGCCACATCCATGCCGTCCACATGCTCCGCCACCCGGCCCAGCACGAGGTCGGCGGTATCAAGGATTTTCGCGGCATGCTCATGCATGATGGCGGTGGTGCGCTGGACGGTATCCGCGCCCTCCCGCAGCACTTCCCCGCGGTTCCACCAGGCGGCGGCGCCGAAGACCAGGGCCGGCACGAGCAGCGAGGCGAGCAGCACGATTCTGTGGAGGCGAAGGGCGGACAGCGTCACTCTCGGTCTGGACTCCTGCGCGGACCGGGCCGTGGCGCCGGAAAGAGCCCTGCGCCCGTCCGGCCTCCCCGCCTCGCCGCACGGTCGGGACCGGCTGTGCCCGGCAGCGACCCGCGGCCTAGTAGCCGCCGGCGCTTCCTCCCGGCAACGCTAATTTGAGCAAACCTCGATGCAACAGTTCAAGTCCTGCGGCAGCCCGAGTGCCGCCGGGGAGAATAGGGACCGAGCCCATGCGGGCACCGGGAGTGACCGCCAGGCGCGGCGTCTGGGCGGAGCGGCGCCGTGACTTTGGGGTGATTTATTCTCCTCTAATGCACACTTATGATTTCTGTCGCCCTCAGGCCACCTGCCGCGGCCGCCAGATCGCGGTGTGCCGCACCTGGGCGACCGACCTCTCCTCCTCCGCCACGACCAGCACCTCCAGTTCCACGATCGCGTGGCCCTTGCGCTCGGCATTCTCCATGACCCGCGCCCGCGCCGTCAGCCTCTCCCCCACCCGCGCCGCGGCCAGGTTGCGCACCGCACTGCCGACATGGATCCAGGGGCCCAGCACCACATTCTGCACCAGCACCTGGTTGCAGAGCCGCAGCACCTGGCCGGGATGCACCAGCCCCTCCCGCGCATAGAGCGGGTCCTGCTCCCGCACCGCGGCCAGATACCCGGCCGCGACCGCCGGCGTGACCTCCAGCGGCGCGGTGCCGAGCACGGTGCCGGGCGCGAGCGTGTCCTCGCTCGCGGGCGGGCGCTCGGCCGGCGGGGCGCGCCATTCCCAGCGGGCGGCCTCCGGCGGCGTCACCGGCGGCGGCAGCGCGGCCTGGCCGGTGGCGCAGACCGTCCCGTCGCGCCGGAGGGTGAGTGCGAGCCCCTCCCCCGCCTCCGCCGCCTCCACCCTCACCAGGTCGCCGTCATAGACCGGCGACTGGAAGCGGCACTCGGCACTGCCATGCTCCAGCCAAGCGCGGCCCCAGCGCGCCACGGCGGGGTGGCAGGCATAGGCATAGACCTCCACCCCCGGCACCAGCGCGCCGCTGAAGCCGAAGCGGCGGGCCACCGTGTCGTCATGGATCTTGTTCTCAGACTGGGCCGAGAGGTTGTGGGCGCGGACCTCGTAGGGCTGGGCCATGGCGTTTCCTCCTGGCCGCAGCCTGTCCTCCTGGCCGCTCCCCGGCAAGCCGTGGCGCGACCGCGCCGCGGGAAGGGGGGCTCAGCCCTCCAGGTAGCGCGCCCGCAGATGCGCCATGAAGTCCCCTGGGTCGAGCGACTTGCCCGTGGCATGTCGCAGCAGGTCCTGGAAGCCGAGGCGGGAGCCCTGCGCGTGCACCTTCTCCCGCAGCCAGCCCATGAGCGGAAGCATCTCGCCCAGCGCCAGCGCTTCGTCCAGGCCGGGCACCTCGCGCCGTGCCGCCTGCATGAGCTGGGCGGCCGCCATGGCGCCGAGCGTGTAGCTCGGGAAATAGCCGAAGGCGCCGTCATGCCAGTGGATGTCCTGCAGGCAGCCGCGGGCGTCGTCCGGCGGGGCGATGCCGAGCAGGGCGCGGAGGCCCTCATTCCAGGCGCCGGGCAGGTCGGCGACTTCCAGCCTGCCCCCGATCATCGCCCGCTCCAGCCGGAAGCGCAGGATGACATGGGCGGGGTAGGTCAGCTCATCGGCATCGACGCGGATGAAGCCGCGCGAAACGCGGCGCCAGAGCCCGGCCAGGTTCTCCGTGGCGTAGGGCGCCGGATCGCCGCCGAAGGCGGCCAGCAGCTCCCGCCCGAGGAAGGAGAGGAAGGCGTCGGAGCGGCAGGCCTGCATCTCGACGATCAGGCTCTGCGACTCATGCGCCGCCATGCCCGCCGCCTCGCCCACCGGCTGGCGGGCCCAGGCTTCGGGCAGGCCGCGCTCATATTGCGCATGGCCGGTCTCGTGCAGCACGCCCATCAGCGCCTTGGCGACATCCTCCTCGGCATAGAAGGTGGTGATGCGCACGTCGCTCGGCGTGCCGCCGCAGAAGGGGTGCAGGCTCTCGTCCAGTCGGGCATGCGCGTAGTCGAGGCCGACCCGTTCCGACATCCGCCGGCAGAGGGCGCGCTGCGCCGCGACCGGGAAGGGCCCGGGCAGCGGGCGCGGGGCGGGGCGCCGGGACTGGATCGCCTCGGCCCGCGGCAGGGCCTCGGCCAGGAAGGCCTCGTAGGCGGCGAAGACCGGCTCCACCTCGGCCGCCGTGACACCGCGCTGGTAGCCCTCCATCAGCGCGTCATAGGGAGAGAGGCCGAGCGCGGCGGAAAGCGCCTGCGCCATCTCCCGCTGCAGCCGGACGACCTCCTCCAGCGCCGGGCGGACCAGGGCGAAGTCGGACCTCGCCTTGGCCTCCCGCCAGATGGTCTCGCAGGCGCTGTTGGCGCGGGCCATGGCCTCCACCAGCGCGGTCGGCAGGGCGGTGGCGCGGGCATGGGCGCGGCGCATCAGCTCGAGATTCGCCGCGTCCCATTCGCCCTGCGCCGCGGCATCGGCGAGGTCCCCGGCCACCTCCGGCGCGGTCAGCAGGTCATGCGACAGGCCGGCGAGGGTCGCCAGTTGCTCCCCGCGCGCTGCGGCGCCGCCCGGCGGCATCATGGCGCTGGCATCCCAGTGCAGCATGGCCTGCGCCTCGCCGAGCGTGGCGATGCGGGCGAAGCGGGCCTTCAGGCGGTCATAGGCGGCGGTCATGCAGGATCCTTTTCCGGTGCGCCCCCCTGGCCGGGCCGGCGCAGCATGAAGGCGGCCAGCACGCCGACCAGCGCCGCCGCCAGCCCGTACCAGGTGATGGCATAGCCGAGATGCGGGTTGTTCGGCCGCGGCAGGGCGCGTGGCGCGGCAGGCAGCGCGGCGGCCGGCGCCTCGGGCGGGGCGAGCGCGACCAGGCCGAAGGGCATGGGGGGCGGCAGGTCCAGCGCCCGGCCGATCGCCACGGGGTCGAAGAGGTAGAAGCGGCGCCCCGCCGGGTCGTCCCGCGGGCTGTTCCAGTCCCGCTCATCCGCCGGGCGGAGATAGCCGGTGACGGAGACCTCGCCCTCCGGCCGGGCGATGGCGCGGTCCCGCTCCAGCGGCACCCAGCCGCGATCGACCAGCAGCGGCGGCGCGTCCTGCCGCAGCAGCGGCGTGACCAGATGCGCGCCGAGCGTGGTGCCGCGCACCTGCAGGCCCAGCAGCGCTTCCCGGTCATGGTCGAAGCGGCCGGTGGCGGCGACCTTGGCATAGGGCCGCGCCCCGGCATCGAGCGGCAGGGCGGGGCCGGCCTCCGCCGCGGCGATGGCGGCCAGCAGGTCGGTCTTCCAGTGCAGCCGCTGCACCTGCCAGGTGCCGAGGCCGAGGAGGATCGCCAGCACGGGCAGCGCGGCCAGCACCGGCAGGAGGCGCCGCAGGGTCATTGCCTCATCCCGCCGGGCCGCGCAGGCGGTGGCGGTACTGCAGCGCGACCAGCAGCGCCTTGGCGAGGCGCATGACCAGCAGCGAGAGCGGCAGCACCAGCGCCGGCCAGAGCAGCGCATGCGCCCAGAGCGGCGGTTCGTACCGAACATCCACCACCAGGGCCGCGATCACCGCCAGCGCGCCGACGATGAAGATGCCGGCCATGGCCGGGCCATCGCCCGAATCATGCGCCCGGAGGTCGAGCCCGCAGGCGGGACAGGCTTCGCGCACCGCCAGCACCCCGGAAAACAGCGGGCCGCTGCCGCAACGCGGACAGCGGCCCAGCAGGGCGACCGGGGCCAGCGGGGCGGCCCCGGAGCCCGGGGCGGCACCCGCCGCCATGTCAGTGCACCGCGATCTCGCCCGCACCCCACCAGTAGATGCAGACGAAGAGGAACAGCCACACCACGTCGACGAAGTGCCAGTACCAGGCCGCCGCCTCGAAGCCGAAATGCCGCTCCGGCGTGAAATGGCCCTTCATCGCGCGGAACAGGCAGACCGCGAGGAAGGTGGTGCCGACGATGACGTGGAAGCCGTGGAAGCCGGTGGCGAGGAAGAAGACCGAGGGATAGACGCCGCCGGTGAAGGCGAAGGGCGCCTCGGCGTACTCGACCGCCTGCAGGAAGGTGAAGAACATGCCCAGCAGCACCGTCAGCGCCAGGCCGTTGACCAGCCCCTTGCGGTCCCCGTGCAGCAGCGCGTGGTGCGCCCAGGTGACCGTGCAGCCCGAGAGCAGCAGGATCATGGTGTTCAGGAAGGGCAGGCCCCAGGGATCGAAGGTGAGGATGCCCTGCGGCGGCCAGATCGCGACCTCGGCGCCCGAGACATGGTCCGGGTAGAGCGCGAAATGGAAATAGGCCCAGAAGAAGGCGACGAAGAACATCACCTCGGAAGCGATGAACAGCGTCATGCCATAGCGCAGGCCGATCCGCACCACCGGGGTATGCATGCCCGGGGTCTGCGACTCCCGCAGCACGTCGCGCCACCAGAAGAACATGCTGGCGAGCGTGCCGGCGACGCCGATGTAGAGCATCCACCAGCTGCCGTAATGCGCGACGAGGATGATGCCGAGCACCAGCGCGCCGGCCGCGAAGCTGGAGACCAGCGGCCAGGGCGAGGGGTCCACCAGGTGGTAGGGGTGCTTGTGCAGCGGGGCGGGCTCCGCCGCATTCGCCGTCATATCGGTGGTGCTGGCCATCTGACGTCCTGGTCTGATTCGGCGGCGCCGTGACCCCTGCGGGGCGGGCGCCGAATGGGCGCATCAATCCCGAAAACCCCGCCTTGATCAAGCCCGTGCGGCCTGATCGCGGGGGCGTTCCCGGGGTTGCACCGGCCTGGCCCGGCAACGTGCGGGGCCGGGCCGGCGCGGTCCTGGTCGGGCCGGCGTGCGGGGCCCCGGGCGGTGCCGCCGGAGCCCCGCGCGCCGGTCAGGGGGTGGCACGCGGCGGCGCGCCGACATGCGGCCCGGCATTCGCCAGGGCGCCGGTGCGCTGCGCGTCCTCGAGGCTGCGGAAGAAGCTGTAGCTGATGGTGATGGTGCGGATGCCCCGGGTGTTCGGGTCTTCCGCGATCTTCGGGTCCACCCAGAAGGCGAGCGGCATGTCCACCTGCTGGCCGGGTTCGAGCGTCTGCTGTTCGAAGCAGAAGCAGGCGGTCTTGTGGAAATACTTCCCCACCACCTCGGGCGTCACGTTGTAGGTGGAGATGCCGGTGACCGGCACCGCGGCGGTGTTGGTGGCCTGGTAGAAGGCCATCCCCTCCTCCCCCACACGGAGCTGCATCGGGCCCTGGCCGGGGACGAAGCGCCAGGGCAGGCCGGGCTGGGTATTGGCGTTGAAGCGGATGGTCATGACCTGGCTCCCCGCCCCCGGGGCCGCCGGGCCGTTCACCTGCACCGTGCCATTATAGCCGGTGACGCGGCAGAACAGGTCGTAGAGCGGGACGGAGGCGAAGGAGAGGCCGACCATGCCGCAGACGAAGAGGCCGACGCCCATGGCGGTGCGGCGGTTGCGGCGGCGGAGCGTCTCGGCGCGGGTCGGGTCCATGGCGGCAGAATTGGGCGCGCGGTGCGGCATGGCTAGCCCCGCAGCACGCGCGCCGTGCTGATGAAGAAGAACAGGATGACGAGGGCGAGGAGCACCCCCAGCACTGCCCAGTTCTTCTGCCGCCGGCGGCGGTCGAGATCGGCGCGTTCTTCGGGCGTCATCCAAGGATCATCCGGTCCACGGCGAGCGCGATGAAGAGCAGGCCGAGATAGGAAAGGGAGTAGCGGAAGGCCTTCCTGGCCGGCACGTCGCCGGAGAGGCTGCGCCCCGCGGGATCCTGCCGGTCCCGCCAGACGGCGAGGGCATGGCGCAGGAATTCGGCGCCCAGCAGCAGGGCTGCGGCGGCATAGACCCAGCCGGCGAAGCCGAGCAGCGTCGGCGCCAGCGTCAGCGGCACCAGCAGCAGGGTATAGAGCAGCACCTGCTTCCGGGTCTCCCGCGCGCCATGGGTGACGGGCAGCATGGGGACGCCGACCCGCTCGTAATCCGCATGGGCGAACAGGCTGAGCGCCCAGAAATGCGGCGGGGTCCAGAAGAAGATGATGGCGAAGAGAATGAGGGGCTCGAGCGTCACGTCGCCGGTGACGGCGGCCCAGCCGATCACCGGCGGGAAGGCCCCGGCGGCGCCGCCGATGACGATGTTCTGGCTGGTCCGGCGCTTCAGCCACATGGTGTAGACGACGACATAGAAGGCGATCGAGAGCGCGAGCACGCCGGCCGCCACCCAATTGGTGGCGAGCCCCATGATGAGGACGGAGGCGGTGGCGAGCGAGACGCCATAGGCGAGCGCCGCGCCCGGCTCGATCCGCCCGGCCGGAATGGGGCGGCGGGCGGTGCGCTTCATCCGCGCGTCGATGTCGCGGTCGTACCACATGTTGATGGCGCCCGCGGCGCCCGCGCCGAGCGCGATGCAGAGCACGGCGGCGATCGCCAGCGCCGGCGGCAGCGTTCCCGGCGCCACGATCAGCCCCACCACGCCGGTCAGCACCACCAGCGAGATCACCCGCGGCTTGAGCAGCGTGACCCAGTCGCGGACCTCCGAGAGGTCCTGCGCCGGGAGGGCTTCCGATGCGGAGGAGGCGGTGAGATCGCTCATGGCGATGGATCCAGGCCCTGCATGGAGAAAACGCCATGCCGCGGGGCATGGCGCATCCCGGTCTTGATGGTGAATGCCGGCCGGGACCCGTGGGTCCCGGCCTTTCTGCCTGCCCCTCGCGTCAGCGGACGCGCGGCAGTTCCGAGCCCAGGCGCGTCAGCGGACGCGCGGCAGTTCCTCGAAGGTGTGGAAGGGCGGCGGGCTGCTGACCTGCCATTCCAGCGTGGTCGCACCCTCACCCCAGTAGTTGTCGGCCACCTGCTCCTTCGAGGTGAAGGTCCGGTAGACGACGTAGAAGAACACCAGCATCGACGCCGCGGCGATGTAGGAGCCGAGCGAGGAGACCAGGTTCCAGCCCCAGAAGGCATCCGGGTAGTCCGGGTAGCGGCGGGGCATGCCCTGCGCGCCCAGGAAGTGCTGCGGGAAGAAGATCAGGTTGGCGCCGATGAACAGCATCCAGAAATGCACCTGCCCCCAGAACTCCGGGTACTGCTTTCCGCTCATCTTGCCGATCCAGTAGTAGAAGCCGGCGAAGATCGAGAAGACGGCGCCCAGGGACAGCACGTAGTGGAAGTGCGCCACCACGTAGTAGGTGTTGTGCAGGATGACGTCCACGCCGGCATTGGCCAGCTTCACGCCGGTGACGCCGCCCACCGTGAACAGGAAGATGAAGCCGATGGCCCAGAGCATGGGCAGCTTCATCTGGATGGAACCGCCCCACATGGTGGCGATCCAGGAGAAGATCTTCACGCCCGTCGGCACCGCAATCACCATCGTCGCCGCCATGAAGTAGGCGCGGGTGTCGACATCGATGCCGGAGGTGAACATGTGGTGGGCCCAGACGATGAAGCCCACGACGCCGATCGCCACCATCGCATAGGCCATGCCGAGATAGCCGAAGACCGGCTTGCGGCTGAAGGTCGAGACGATGTGGCTGATGATCCCGAAGCCCGGCAGGATCATGATGTAGACTTCGGGGTGACCGAAGAACCAGAACAGGTGCTGGAACAGCACCGGGTCGCCGCCGCCGGCCGGGTTGAAGAAGGCCGTGCCGAAATTGCGGTCCGTGATCAGCATGGTGATCGCGCCGGCCAGCACCGGCACCGCCAGCAGCAGCAGGAAGGCGGTCACCAGCATCGACCACACGAACAGCGGCATCTTGTGCAGGGTCATGCCCGGCGCGCGCATGTTGAAGATGGTCGTGATGAAGTTCGCCGCGCCCATGATCGAGCTCGCGCCCGCCAGGTGCAGGGCGAACAGCGCCAGGTCCATGGCCGGGCCGGCATGGTAGGTGCTGTCCGAGAGCGGGGTGTAGATCGTCCAGCCCGCGCCGGGGCCGGAGCCCACGAACAGGCTCGCGCCCAGCATCAGGAAGGCCGGCACCAGCAGCCAGAAGCTGATGTTGTTCATGCGCGGGAAGGCCATGTCCGGCGCGCCGATCATGATCGGCACGAACCAGTTGCCGAACCCGCCGATCAACGCCGGCATGACCACGAAGAACACCATGATCAGGCCATGGGCGCTGACCACCGAGTTCCACATCTGGCCGTCGGCGAAGATCTGCATCCCCGGATTCTGCAGCTCCATCCGCATCAGGACGGAGAGCAGCACGCCGATGATCGCGGCGAAGACCGAGAAGATGAGGTAGAGGGTGCCGATGTCCTTGTGGTTCGTGCTGAAGAACCAGCGCGCCACGAAGCCCGGCTTGTGGTCGTGGTGGTCGTGCCCGTGATGGGCGTGGTCACTCGCGGTCGCCATGGATCCGTCCCGCCTCGAGGTCAATCAGGGTCAGCCGAGCCCCGGGATTACCGGGGCAGGGCCGCAATCTGCCGGGTGGGCGCCGGGGCGGCGGCCACCGACACCGGGGCGCCGTCCGCCCGCGCATATTTCGTCTTCGCCTGGTCCACCCAGGTCTGGAACTCGGCCGCGGGCACCGCCCGGACCTCGATCGGCATGAACCAGTGGTTCGTGCCGCAGATCTGGTTGCACTGGCCGTAGAAGGTGCCGGCGCGGTCGGCGCGGAACCAGGTCTCCAGCGTCCGGCCGGGGATGGTATATTTCTGCACGCCGAGTGCCGGGACGAAGAAGCTGTGGATCACGTCCTGCCCGGTGGTCAGCACGCGCACCGTGGCGCCGACCGGGATCACCAGCGGCTCGTCCACCGCCAGGTTGCGGGGCTGGCCCGGCTGCAGGTCCTCATCCGGAATCGGGCGGCTGTCGAAGGCGAAGTTGCCGTGATCCGGATAGGTGTAGTTCCAGTACCACTGCCGCCCCTGGACATTGATGGTGATGTCCGCGTCGCGCGCCCGGTCCTGGTAGTAGATCAAGCGGAAGGACGGGATGGCGATCACCACCAGGATCAGCACCGGGATCACCGTCCAGGCGATCTCGATCATGGTGTTGTGGCTGGTGCGGGACGGCGTCGGGTTGGCCGCTTCGCGGAACTTCCAGACCACATAGGCCAGCAGCACCATCACGAACAGGGTGATGGCGATGATGATCCAGAGCACCAGCGTGTTGAAGTCGTGGATGGCCTCCTTCACCGGCCCCGCCGCAGGCTGCAGGCCCATGCCCCACGGGGTCGGCGCGCCGAGCGAGCCCTCGGTGCTGCCGACGATCCCGCCGGTCGGCTCATTTCCCTGCGCAAGCGCCTGTCCGAAGAGGGCCGACGCACCGACGAGGCCGGCGGTAGCGAGCCTCGATGCCTTAGCGAACCATCGCCCGATCACACGTCGCATCCCATTCCCGTCCGGGCTGACGACGCGCGCCGCCCGCAATCTATTCCCGCCGGGCCGCAGGACGGCCGGCACACCCCTCCCGCAGGCGCGGGGCAGGCGCGGCCGGACCATAGTCGCGCACCCTGGCACCGCACAAGTGAGGCCGCTTTGACATACAGCAAGGCCGCCGCGCTTTTTCAGGCGCCTCCTTCAACCTCTGCCTCCCCCTCGGCCACAGGGTCGACCATGTCCGACAGCATCGACCGGACATGCTCGTCCCGCACCGTGCAGCAGACCTGCCGGCCGCACCGGTCCGCCTGCAGCAACCGCATGGCGCGAGACGGGCGAGGCGGACATGCCCAGGCGCTCCGCCTCCTCCCCAGCCGCCGCCGGCGCACCGAGGCAGGCGAGGACGATCCGCAGCCGCGCCGGGCCGCGCATCGGCCGGAACATCTCCGCCAGTTCGGCGACCTGGTCCCCGCCGATCCTGCCCCGCCCGCCGGCCGCCTCGCCCCACGCCGGCCTGGCCCCAAGCGGGCCCCTGGCTGCGCCGCGGTGATTTGACCCCGCCGCCCCGGGGTGACAGGACAGCGTGGTGCCGCCCGGGTTTCTCCGCTGCCTGCTGCTCCTGCCGACCCTGCTTGCCGCGGGCCCGGCCCTTGCCCAGGGCCCGGCCGCCGAGGACCCCTGGACCGCCTGCCGCCGCGCCATCGCCGCGGCCGAGCCGCGCTCCGGCCTCCCGCCCGGTCTGCTGCTGGCCATCGCCCTGGTCGAGAGCGGGCGCAGCGACCCTCGCACCGGCCGCTTCGAGCCCTGGCCCTGGTCCCTGAATGTGGAGGGCGAGGGCCGGGTGCTGGACAGCCGTGCCGCCGCGGCCGCGGAGGTCGCGGCGCTGCAGGCCGCCGGGCGCCGCTCCATCGATATCGGCTGCATGCAGGTGAACCTGCTGCACCACCCCGACGCCTTCCCGGACCCGCAGGCGGGATTCGAGCCGGCCGCGAATATCCGCTACGCCATCACCTTCCTGCGCGCGCTGCACGGCCGCTTCGGTAATTGGGCGGAAGCCATCGCCAACTACCATTCCGGGGATGCCGGGCGCGGCGCGGGCTACCACCGGCGCATCATGCTGGCGCGGCTCGGCGCGGCCTGGGCGGCGGGCGGCGGCACGGTGCCGATCGCGGCGGCGAAGGGCCTCTGCGCGCCGGGGCTCCGGCCGGCGCTGAAGGTCGCGCGCCATGCGCCGAGGCCGCGCATCGCCTGCCAGAGGGTGGCACCGTCCCCCTCGCCCGCCGCCGGGGCCGAAGCCTGGCCCCGGACCCCGCCCTGAATCAGGCCGGCTGGGGGACGCGGACCAGGGTGAACAGCCCGAAAGGCGGGCAGGGCACGATCTCGGCGGCGGCGCGCGGGTCCTCCAGCAGGTCGCCCAGCGCGAAATCCGGATGCCAGCCGAGCACGCGCGAGAGCGGCGCCAGTGTCCGCTCCGCCCACCAGCGCAGGCCGCCCTCGGCGGCGAAGTGGTTCACGAAGAGGAGTTGCCCGCCGGGGCGCACCACGCGGCGCATCTCCCGGTAGAGCCGCCGGGCATCCGGCACCACCGTCGCGGTGAACATCGCCACCGCGACATCGAAGCTGCCATCGGCGAAGGCCATGGATTCCGCATCCATCTCCAGCAGCCCGACGACATTGCGCAACCGCCGCGTCGCCACCCGTTCCTGCGCGCGCAGCAGCATGTCGCGCGACAGGTCGATGCCGACCACCCGCTTGCGGGGATCATAGAGCGGCAGGGCCAGGCCGGTGCCGACCCCGACCTCGAGCACGCGCGTGCCCGGCAGCCCGTTCACCGCCGCAACGGCACGCCGGCGGCCGGGGCCGGAGACGGAGCCGAACACCTCGTCATAGACACCCGCCCAGCGGCGATAGGCCTCGCGCACCGCACCGGCATCGAGCGCCGCGCGGGGGTGGCCCATCCGGGCATCCTGGAGCAGCCTTGCCTCGCGAATGCTTGTGACCCCTTTATGAATGCCACGGAAGCCTGCGGGCTAGACTACCGGGACCGCCAAGGCAAGCCCGTTGGGCCGCATCATGTCTCGACCGGCTGCCTGGCGCGGCGGTCGGGCAACGCCACCAGCACCCCGCCCAGCGCAATGATCGCCGCCCCCAGCAGCGTCCACAGATCCGGCCAGTCGGCGAAGACCAGCACCCCGGCGATCGAGGCCCAGATGAGCTGGGTATAGGACATTGGCGCCAGCAGGCTGGCCGGCGCCCGGGCATAGGCCAGCACCAGCAGCCCATGCCCCGCCCCGCCCAGCAGCCCGAGTGCGGCCAGCAGCCCCCAGTCCGGCAGGGAAGGCGGCGTCCAGACGAAGGGCTGCGCCAGGCTCGCGGCGATCGAGGCGGCGAGGCCGGTATGCAGGATGGTGGTGCGCGGGTCGTCGATGGTCGCCAGCCGGCGCGTCATGATCTGGTAGACCGCGAAGAGCAGCGCGGTTCCGAGCGGCAGGATGGTGGCCCAGTGCGCCGGCTCCCCGCCCGTCAGGAAGGGCGGGCGGAGCGCGACCAGCACGCCGGCGAAGCCGATGCCCACGCCGAGCCAGCGCCGCTTCCCCACCCTCTCCTTCAGCCAGACCGCGGCGAGCGCGACGGTGAAGAGCGGCGAGGCGAAGCCGATCGCGGTGCAGTCGGTCAGCGGCAGGTAGACGAGGGCGGTCGAGAACATCAGGTTGCTCGCCGCCAGCAGCAGGCTGCGCACCGCCTGCAGCCCCGGCGCCCTGGACCGCCAGGGCAGCCGCCCCATCACCAGCCGGAAGAACAGCGCGGCGGCCAGCAGGCTGAACAGGAAGCGTGCCCACATCAGCTGCGGCACGGCATAATGCGCCGTCAGCAGCTTCAGCATGGTGTCCATGCAGACGAAGACGGCAAGCGCCGAGAGCTGCAGCGCGACGCCGGCGAGGCGGCCGTTCATCGAGGGATGGTGGGGCGGATCATGGGCGCAGCATCGCGGCGGCGGCGCGGCGCCGGAAGCGCGCGCTGCGAAGCCCCGGAATGCACGCGGCGCGCTGCGGCCTTCATGAACCGGTCATCGCTGGCGGGCTGGCATGCGGCGCTGCGCCGGCCATCGCCGCGGCGTCCGGCCCGCAGAAAAAAGCCCGGGCTGGGCCCGGGCATGGCGGCCGCGGTGCGGCGCCCCGCGGCCTAGGCGGCGTCTTCCCGCCGGTCGCGCACCCGCACATAGGCCACCGAGGCATGTTCGGCGCAGTAGGGCTTGCCCGGCGTCGCCTCGGCCGAGCAGAAGCGGAAATCGGGCGTGCCGGGCTCGCCGAGCGGCCAGCAGCAGCTGCGGGCGGCGACGCGCGGGAAGGGGCGCACCACGGCGGCGGGCGGCGGCGGGGCAGCCACCGGCGCGGCGGCCGCGGCCGGCGCCTCCGGCCGGCGCAGCGGCGCGGGCTCGCGCAGCGGCGGCGGCACGGCAAGGCGGCGCGGCTGCGCGGCGGGTCGCGGCGCCGCGCCGCCCTCCCCGGGCTCGCGGCGGATCGGGCTCGGCCGCGCCGGCAGGTTCAGCCGGTGCGCCTTGCCGACCACGGCATTCTTCGAGACGCCCATGCGCCGGCCGATCTCGGCCGTCGAATGGCCCTCCGCCCAGAGGCCGCGGAGCTGCTCGATCGCCTCAGCCGTCCAGTCCATGTGGCTCTCCCCGAACCTGACCCACTAGATGTTGCCACCCACAAGATACGGTAGGCCAACGCGGGTACTCACCACAAGTTCTGGCATGCAATCAGCACACGAAAATCTGTGGAAAAGACTGGGGAAAAGAATGAGCGGGAAAACATTCGCGCCTCTCAGTTAGCGTCTTAACGCGAACCGGGAGGCGCGTCGCCACCGAATACGCGCGCGGCGTGCGGCGCCGCGCGCAACCACAGCTATTGCAAGTCCACCGTCACAAGGTCCTGGAACCAGGATTGTGCGGAGACGAAGCCGCGCACCCGGCGCGACATGGCGCGCGGATTGAGGTCGTGCACGATGTACAGCCAGGGCGGGTTGTCGACCAGACGTTCATGCGCCCTGGCATAGGCCGCGCCGAAGCTCGCCTCGTCACGCGCATTCTCCAGCGCGGCGAAGGCCTCCTCGAATTGCGGGTCGTTCCATTGCGGCCAGTTGAAGCCGTTGGGCGGCACGAAGGCCTGCAGGAAGTAGCGCGCCGCGACCGAGGGGTCGGAGGAGGGCGAGGAAGGGTTGGCGGCGACCGAACCATTCAGGATCGGCGCGTCCGGCCCGCTGCGGATCGCGGTCAGCAGCGTGTTCCACTCCGTCACCTCGAAGGTGACGTTCACGCCGCAGGCCTCCTTCAGGTTCTGCTGCAGGAACTCGTTCATCGGCAGCGGCAGCATCTGGCCGGAGCCGGAGGCGGAGATCATGACCTTGAACTGAAGGGGGCGCTGCGGCGTGAAGCCGGCCGCGGCCAGCAGCGCCTTGCCCCTGGCGGGGTCGAAGCCGTAGCGGTGCTCGGGCCGGCCGAAATTCGGGTCGGACGGCTTGAGCCAGCCGATGGAGGGCTCCGCCGTGCCGTTCAGCAGCTGCACCAGGCCGGCGCGGTCCACGCAGTAGTTCAGCCCCTGCCGCACGCGCACGTCGCGGAAGGGCGTGTTCTGCCCGCCGAGCTGGAACATCCAGGGCCAGACATGCGGGTAGCTGTTGGTGACGACGTTGAAATTGGCCTGGCGCAGGCTCGGGATGGCATCCGGCGGCGGCACCTCGATCCAGTCCACCTGGCCACTGCGCAGCGCGGCGAGGCGGCTGTTCGCCTCCGGGATCGGCAGCAGCAGCACGCGGTCGAGCTTCGGCACCCGCGCCTTGTCCCAGTAGCCCTCATTCTTCGTCAGTTCCGCCGAGACGCGCGGGGTGAAGCGCGAGAGGCGGAAGGGGCCGGTGCCGGAAGCGGGAAGCTGCGCCACCTTCGCCCAGTCGCGGCCGGCCGTCTCCCAGCTCTGCGGGCTCGTCATCAGGATGTAGACGGCCATGTAGGGGAAGTAGCTGGCGACCCGCGTGGTGGAGATCGCCACCGTGTGGTCGTCGATCTTGCGGTAGCCCGCCATGATCGGGATGCGGGCGCGGGTGATGCCGCTGCCCGCCGGCTCGAATTGCGGGCTGTCCGATTTGAAGAAGCGGTCGAGGTTCCAGATCACCGCATCGGCGGTGAACGCCGTCCCGTCATGGAATCTCACCCCGCGGCGGAGGTGGAAGATCCAGGTCTTCGGGTCGGCCGGGTCCTGTTCCCAGCGCTCGGCGAGGCCGGGGCGCAGCCCCGCCGGGCGGGAGGCATCGGAGAGGTCCCAGAGCACCAGCCCCTCGAAGGCGGGATAGCCGAGGAAGCGCATCCCCTCGAAGCCGTTGTTCGGCATGCCCGTGGTGGTCGGCACATCGGCCGCCGTCATGGCGATGCGCAGCGTCTTCTGCTGCGCCAGCGCCGGCACCGTGCCCGCGATCAGCGCCGCGAGGCCGAGGCCCGCGGCGCGGTGGAGTAGGCTCATCAGCATGGTCCTCCCGGTCGGAAACCGGCAGGGCCTAGCAACAACCATGCAAGGGGCGCGTCGCCCCCGCGACGGGCCCGGCCAGGGCGCCCGCGCCGGGGATCAGGCGCCCGCCGGATCCGGCCCGGCTTCGGGCAGTCCGCCCGGGCCTGCAGCGGATGGCGTTTGGAAATGAACGCCAATCCACCTAGACCTTTGATTTTCGAGCAGGTTCACGCCTTCGGTCGTTCACGGCCTTCGGCGATCTGCTCTACTGCATGTCCACCCTGGCCAGGTCGATGAACCAGCTCTGCGGGCTGACGAAGCCGGTCACCCGCCGCGACATGGCCCGCGGGTTCAGGTCGTGCACGATCCAGAGCCAGGGCGGGTTGTCCACCAGCCGCTCATGCGCCGTCCGGGTGAGCGCCGCGCGCTTCGCCGGGTCGGTCTCCGTCTCCAGCGCCGCGAAGGCCGCGTCGAACTGCGCATCCCGCCAGTGCCCGGCATTCGAGCCGCGCGGGGTGACATTCGGCCCGAAGAACCAGCGCCCCATGGCCGATGGGTCGGAGGAATGCAGGCTGATGTTCAGCGCATCCGCCCCCAGCCATTGCGGCTGCCCCGGCTCGGCGCGCAGACCGCCGAGCAGCGTGTTCCACTCCACCACCTCGAAGGTGACGCGCACGCCGCAATGCTGCTGCAGGGATTGCTGCAGGAACTCGTTCATCGGCAGGGGCAGCATCTGGCCGGAGCCGCTGTTGGAGATGCCGATCCTGATGGAAAGCGGCTTCTGCGGGCCGTAGCCGGCCTCGGCCAGCAGCGCCTTGCCACGCGCCGCATCCAGCCGGTAGCGGTGGTTCGGGTTGCCGAAATTCGGGTCACTGGCTTTGAGATAGCCCACCGAGGGCTCGGCCATGCCGTTCAGCAGCGCCACCATCTCCTGCCGGTCGAAGCAGTAGTTCAGCGCCTGGCGGACGCGGATATCGGCGGTGGGGCTGCCCGCCTTGCCCGCGGCGAAGACCCAGGGCCAGATATGCGGATAGCTGCCCGTCACCACCTGGAAGTTGGAGGCGCGGAGGGAGGCGACGGCATCCGGCGGCGGCACCTCGATCCAGTCCACCTGGCCGCTGCGCAGCGCGGCGAGGCGGCTGTTCGCCTCCGGCACCGGCAGCAGCACCACGCGGTCCAGTTTCGCGCGATTGGCCGCGTCCCAGTAATTCTCGTTCCGCGTCAGTTCGGCCGATTGCCTGGGGACGAAGCGGGAGAGGCGGAAGGGCCCGGTGCCGGCGGCCGGCAGGGCGGCCACCTTCGCCCAGTCCCGCCCCGCCTGCTCGAAGCTCTGCGGCGAGGTGAGCAGGATATAGGCAGTGAGGTAGGGCCAGTAGGAGACGGGGCGGGTCGTCTCCATCTCCACCGTGAAGTCATCCACCTTGCGCCAGGCGGCGAGGACGGGGATGCGCCCGCGGGTGATGGCGCTGCCCGCCGGATCGAATTGCGGGCTGTCATTCCGGAAGAACCGGTCGAGGTTCCAGATGACCGCATCGGCGTTGAAGGGCGCGCCGTCATGGAAGGCGACGCCGCGACGGAGGTGGAAGCGCCACTTCTTCGGCTCCGCCTCGTCCTGCTCCCACCGCTCGGCCAGGCCGGGCTTCAGGTCGGACAGCTTCTTCGGGTCGGAATGGTCCCAGGCCGCCAGCCCCTCGAAGACGGGATAGCCGAGGAAGCGCATGCCCTCGAAGCCGTTGTTCGGCATGCCGGTGGTGGTCGGCACGTCGCTGGCGGTCATCGCGATGCGCAGCACCTTCTGGGGCGCCTGGGCGGCCGCCGGCAGCGCCGCCACAGGGGCGGCCAGCGCGGCGGCGAGGGCGAGCTTTGGAAATCTCATGCGAGGCTCCGGTCCCGGTTGCGGGCGGTGGCCTTGCAAGGATCGTGCTGAGGGATGGCGCCCCCGGCCCGCCCCGCCCGGCCCCGGCCGGGCCTGCCCCTCGGCGCGGCATCACGGGTGGTCGAGCCCCAATGGGATCGGGCTGACCGGGAGGGTGCCGGCCGGGTGCGCTGCGGCCCCGCAGGCCCGCCCGGGGGCGGTGCGCCCCCCTACCCCGCGCTGCGATCGCGGTATTTCTGCTTCAGGTCCGCCTTCCACAGCTTGCCGGTCGCGGTCAGCGGCAGGCTCTCCACGAACTCCACCTGGTCCGGGATCCACCACTTCGCCACCTTGCCTTCGTAGTAGCCGATGATCTCCTCGGCCGTCGGGTTCGCCCCCGGCTTCGGCACCACCAGCAGCAGCGGCCGCTCATCCCATTTGCTGTGATGGATGCCGATGACGGCGGCCTGCGCCACCGCCGGGTGGCCCATGATCAGGTTCTCCAGCGTGATGGAGCTGATCCACTCGCCGCCCGACTTGATGACGTCCTTGGCGCGGTCGACGATCTCGATGCAGCCGAGCTCGTCCACCGTCACCACGTCGCCGGTGCGGAACCAGCCATCCCCGGTGAAGGCCGGGTCGCCCGGGCGGTTGAAATACTGCTTCGCCACCCAGGGACCGCGCACCTCCAGCTCGCCGAAGGCGATGCCGTCATGGGGGATCTCCTTCCCCTCCGCATCCCGCACGCGCAACTCGATGCCGAACAGCGCGCGGCCCTGCTTGCGGGCGTAGTCGAGGAAGCGGTCCTCGTCCCAGTCGGCATTCTGCGGCAGGCGGGAATTGGCGGTGCCCAGCGGGCTGAGCTCGGTCATGCCCCAGGCATGGCGGATATGGACGCCGTATTCCTTGAGGAAGCCGGCATTGATCGGCGTCGGCAGGGCGGTGCCGCCGACCACCAGCCGCGGCGGGTTGCTGAATTTCCGGGCAGGGTCGGCCCGCAGCCATTGCAGCAGGGCGGTCCAGATGGTCGGGACGCCGGCGGAGAAGGTGACGCGCTCCTCCTCGAACAGCCGGTGCAGGCTGGCGGGGTCCAGCTTCGGCCCGGGCAGCACCAGGGAGGCGCCGGCCATGGCCGCGGCATAGGGGATGCCCCAGGCATTCACATGGAACATCGGCACCACCGGCATCACCACATCCTCGGCGCCGATGTTGAAGACATCCTTCTGCAGCACCGCGATGCCGTGGATGACGGTGGAGCGGTGGCTGTACAGCACGCCCTTCGGGTCGCCGGTGGTGCCGGAGGTGTAGCAGAGCGAGGAGGCGGAGCGCTCATCCAGCTCGGGCCAGTCGAAATGCTCCGGCTGGCCGGCGATCAGGCTCTCCTGCGCGATGACCTCGAAGCGGCCGCGCAGCGGGCAGTCGGCCGGGATCTCGGCCTCGGTCCCCATGATGACGATGGTCCTGAGGCTGGCCGGCAGCCGGTCCGCCAGCGCCTCCGCGCCCTTCACCAGGGTCGGGTCCACGAAGAGGTGGGTGTCCTCCGCATCCTTCAGGATGAAGGCGATCTGGTCGGGGAAGAGGCGCGGGTTCACCGTGTGCAGCACGGCGCCCATGGAGGAGACGCCGTAATAGACCTCGAGATGCCGGTGGTCGTTCCAGGCCAGCGTCGCGATCCGCTCGCCCTGCTTCACCCCGCGGGCCGCCAGCGCATGGGCCAGCTGGGCGGCGCGCGCCGCCACCTGCGGCCAGCCATGCCGGACCAGGCTGCCATCCGGCCGGGCGGAGACGATCTTCGCGCCGCCATGGTTCCTCGCCGCATGCTCCAGGATGGACGAGATGAGCAGCGGACGGTCCTGCATCAGGCCGAGCATGGTCGCGAGCCTCCCCCTGTATTTGCCTCCGATATGAGGCGCCCGGGGGGCCGGCGGCAAGGGCGGAGAGCGGTCAACCCTTGGGCGCGCCGGACGCGGCGCAAGGGGCGGAACCGCCCCCCGGGGCATGCGGCACCCCACGCGGCGCGCCGGACGAGGTGACCCCTTCCAACCCCTCGGCGAGTTGCTCCAGGCCGAGCGCGATCTCGAGCAGGGAGAGGCCGGCCGGGGTGCGGCAGTCCAGCATCCCGCTGACATCCGCATGGCAATGCGGCAGGTCGAGGTGCAGGTCGGCCTGGCCGCGTGGGGCCCCGCCATAGGGTCCGCCGATCGCCGCGACCAGGTCGGAGGGATGGACGCGCGGCCCGCCAGCGGCGCGGGCATTGATCCAGCGCCGCGCGCCCGCTTTCACCCGGCCGAGGAAGGCCGGGCCGACCAGGCGCGCCACCGGATCGATAGTGATCAGCAGCTCCACCGGCCTCCCCTCCTCCCCCAGCCGGGCCGCGATGCGCGCCGCGGCATGGCCGCCCCAGCTGTGGCCGACCAGCCGGATGGGCGTGCCGGGTGGCTGCGCCGCGATCAGGGCCCGGATCGCGCGCGCCTGGTCATGGTGCAGGTAGTGCAGGGCGCGGGTGGCGGCATCCGGCCGGGCAGCGAGGCGGTCATGCACCCGGCCGACCTTGCGCAGCGCGCGGTCGGCGGCGCCGCCGACGAGGATGAGGAGCGGGCGGGGCGGATCGGATCGCTGCTGCGGCATCGTCGGCCGTTATACCGCCCCGCGTCGATGCCGGCATATTGGTGCGGCCGCAATCGCCGGCGCCGCCTCGGGCGGCTGCCGGTCAGGATCTCTGCCTGCCGGCATGGCGCAAGCCGTGCCCTCCCGCCGCAGGGAAGCCCCCGGTTCCCAGGGGCCTTCGGCCTTTGGCGGTGGTTGGCGGCACGGCCGCCAAGGGGGCAGGCCCCCTGCCCGGGTGCGGGGGGGGGCGCGCCGCTATCCCGCCCGGATGAAGGCCGCCGCCCGCTCCCCGATCATCAGCGCCGCCGGCTGGATGTTGGAACTCGGCACCAGCGGCATCACGCTGGCATCCGCCACGCGCAGGCCCGTGACGCCCTTCAGCCGGAGCTGGCTGTCCACCGGCGCCAGGCTGTCCTCCCCCATCCGGGCGGTGCCGCAGGGGTGGTAGACCGTGCCGCCATCGCGGCGGATATGCGCCAGGATCTCCTCATCCGTCTGGACCTTGCCGCCGGGCGTCAGCTCCTCCTCGATCAGCCCGGCCAGCGGGGCCTGGGCGGCGAGGCGGCGGGCATATTTCACCCCCTCCACCATCAGGTGCTGGTCGTGCGGCGCCTCGAGGTAGTTGGCGCGGATCACTGGCTTGTCCGCAGGATCGGGGCTGCGCAGCGTGACGGTGCCGCGGCTGTCCGGGCGGCACTGGCAGGCGCTGAACATGAAACCCGGGAAGGGGTCCGGCCCCTGGTCGTAGCTGGTGACGGTGAAGTTGACGAAGAGGTACTGCATGTCCGGCTCCTCGGCGCCGGGCAGCACGCGGGCGAACAGGTTGGCCTCCGCCGCGCCGATCGACATCGGGCCGCGCCGGTCGAAGGCGTAGCGCGCCGCCATGCGCAGCTTGCCCAAGGGGCTGCGCATCATCTCGTTCACCGTGCCGCAGGGCTTCACGCGGTAGCGCATGCGCTGCAGGAAATGGTCCTGCAGGTTCTGCCCGACACCGGGCGCGTGCAGGAAGGTCTCGATCCCCCTCTCCTGCAGATGCGCGCCGTCGCCGATGCCGGACAGCATCAGGATATGCGGCGTGCCGATGGCGCCCGCGCTCAGCACCACCTCCCGCCGCGCCTCCCAGCGCTCCAGCCCCTGCGGGCCCTTCACCAGCGCGCCGATGCAGCGCGTGCCGTCGAAGAGCAGGCGCTGGATCGGCCTCTCCGGCATGATCCGCAGGTTCGCGCGGCTGCGCGCGGGCCGGAGGAACATGTCGCCGGCATGGCTGCGCAGGCCGCGCTTGATGTTGAGCGGCATGGGCCCGGCGCCCTCATGCCAGGCGCCGTTGAAGTCCTTCACCCGCTTGTGCCCCATGGCGAGCGCCGCGGCGATGAAGGCCTGCGCGCCGGGCGAGGTGTGCCGCGCCTCCGAGGTATGGATCGGCCCGCTCGTCCCCCGCTCCTCCGAGGGCTCGCCGGTCCAGGTCTCCATCTTCTTGAAGAAGGGCAGGCAGTCGTCATAGCCCCAGCCGCGGGCGCCGGACTGCGCCCAGCGGTCGTAGTCGCGCGGGCTGCCGCGCAGGAAGACCAGGCCGTTCACCGCGCCGGAGCCGCCGACGACCTTGCCGCGCGGCCAGTGGATGCTGCGGCCGTCGAGCCCCGGCTCGGGTTCGGTATGGAAGCGCCAGTCATACTTCCCGCTGGCATAGAGCCGGGCGAAGCCGGCGGGGATGCGGATCCAGGGATCGCGCCAGGCGGCCGGTCCCGCCTCGATCAGCGCCACCTGGGTGCCGCTGTCCTCGCTGAGCCTTGTTGCGATGACGCAGCCGGCCGAGCCGGCCCCGAGCACCAGGATGTCCGTGGTGTGCACCGTCGCGACCTGGTCGCGCTGGATCGAGCCTTCGGGCATTCGCCGTTTCCTCCGCCTTTGGCGGGAGGATGGCATGCGGATCCGCGGCGGCGAAGGGGTGGGCCGGGGCAGGCCGGGTCAGGGGCGGGATCTCCGGCCCCGCCGGCCCCGGGCCGGCTCAATCCGGCTTGATCCCCGCATCCCGGATCAGATCGCCCCACATCACCGTCTCCTCGGCCAGCGTCTTCCGCAGCGCCGCCGCATCGCCGGTGGTGATGACCACGCCGTTCTCCGCCATGCGGGCGCGGAGATCGGCATCCCGGGTCACCGCCGTCAGCGCCGCCTCCAGCCGCGCCAGCACCGGGGCGGGCGTGCCGGCGGGGGCGAAGAGGCCCTGCCAGAACACCACGTCGAAGCCCGGCAGCGCCTCCGCGACCGGCGGCAGGTCCGGCAGCAGGGGGAGGCGCTCGGCCGAGGAGATGGCGAGGCCGCGCGTGGCCCCCTCGCCCAGCACCGGCAGCGCCTCCAGCACCGCCTGGAACATGGCCTGGATGCGCCCCGCCCGCAGGTCGAGCAGCGCCGGCGCGCCGCCCCGGTAGGGCACATGCGTCACCTCGATCCCGGCGCGCCGGGCAAAGAGCGCCTGGGCCAGGTGGTTCACCGCGCCGGTGCCGCTGCTGCCGAAATTGAGCTTCCCCGGATTGGCCTTCGCCCAGGCGATCAGCTCCGCGGTGCTGCGGACGGGCAGGCTGGGATGGACATGCAGCACGAAGGCGGTGCGGAACACCGTGCCGATCGGCGCCAGTTCCCGCATCGGCTCCTTCGGCGTCAGGTTGGGCTGCAGGCCCGGATTGATGGCGAGGGTGGAGGTGCCCATCAGCAGGGTGTAGCCATCCGGCCGCGCCTGGGCGGCGGCGGTATTGGCCACGGCCGTCGCGGCGCCGGCGCGGTTCTCCACCACCACCGGCACGCCGAGTTCGCGCGCCATCCGCTCGGCCACCGCGCGGGTGGTGATGTCCGTCACGCCGCCCGGCGGATAGCCCAGAAGCACGGTGATGGCGCGGTCCGGGAAGGGCGCCGGCGCCTGGGCACGCGGCACGCCGGGCAGGAGCAGGAGAGGCGCGCCGAGGGCGGCGCGGCGGCGGATGGTCATGGACGTTCCCCGGACTGGTTGCACCCAGGCTGGCCGCGCCGCGCCTCCGGATCAAGCCCCCGGTCTCCATCGGGATATCATGCCCCCGTCATCCGGCTGTCACCGGCCGCCTGTAGAGCGGCCGCGAGACAGGGGATGCCGATGCTCGAGCTGCAGGGCCTCACGCGGTGCTTCGGCGCCGTGACGGCGGTGGATGCCGTGACGCTCACCGTGCCGGCCGGCCAGATGGTCGGCGTCATCGGCCGCTCCGGCGCCGGCAAATCGACGCTGCTGCGCATGATCAACCGGCTGACCGACCCGAGCTCCGGCCGCATCCTGCACCGCGGCCGCGACATCACCGCGCTGCGGGGACCGGCGCTGCGGCGCTGGCGCACCGGCTGCGCCATGATCTTCCAGCAGTTCAACCTCGCCCCGCGGCTGGACGTGCTGACCAATGTGCTGGTCGGGCGGGTGAACCACGTACCGGCCTGGCGCGCGCTCACGCGGCTCTGGCCGGAGGCGGACCGCGCCATCGCGCTCTCGGCGCTGGCGCAGTTCGACATGGCGCAGCTCGCCGCGCAGCGTGCCGGCAGCCTTTCGGGCGGGCAGCAACAGCGCGTCGCCATCGCCCGCGCCCTGGTGCAGGAGCCACAGGTGATCCTGGCCGATGAGCCGGTCGCCTCGCTCGACCCGCGCAACGCGGCGCTGGTGATGGGCGCGCTGGCGGCCATCAACCGCGACTTCGGCATCACCGTCCTGGTCAACATCCATTCGCTCGACCTCGCCCGCGCCTATTGCGAGCGGCTGGTCGGGCTCGATGCCGGGCGCCTGGTCTTCGACGGCCCGGCCGCGGCGCTGACGGAGGCGGCCGCGCGCCGGCTCTATGGGCTGGAGGCGGCGGAGGCGGTCGGAGCAGAGGCGCCGTCCCGCATTCCCGTCCCCGCCTGATCCCCCCACCGGAGACCCGACTCATGCTCAGCCGCCGCACCCTCCTCGGCGCCAGCGCCGCGCTGGCCGCCGCCCCCGTCCCCCTGCACGCCCAGGCCTGGCGCAGCGCCTATCCGGAGCTGGTCTTCGCCGTCATCCCGTCGGAGAATTCCCAGGGCGTGGTGAACCGCTGGACGCCCTTCGCCGAATACCTGGCGCGCGCCAGCGGCACGCGCGTGACGCTGCGCGTCGCCAATGACTATGCCGCGGTGGTCGAGGGCCAGCGCGCCGGCAACATCCATGTCGCGCAATACGGCCCCTCCGCCTTCGCCCGCGCGCTGATGACCGGCGCGCCGGTCGAGGCCTTTGCGATCGAGGTCAATCTCGACGGCAGCAAGGGCTATCACTCGGTCTTCTACGTGCGGAAGGACAGCCCCTTCCAGGCGATCCAGGACCTGCGCGGGAAGAATCTCGGGCTGGTCGATCCGAACTCGACCTCGGGCAACAACGTGCCGCGCCATGCGATGCACCGGATGGGCATCAATCCGGAGCAATTCTTCGCCCGCGTGATTTACACCGGCAGCCACGAGAATGCGGTGATCGCGCTGCATCAGGGCACCGTCGACGTCGCCGCCAATTGGTGGAACGACGAGAGCGAGAGCAACCTGCTCCGCATGGACCGCAAGGGCATGGTGAAGGCGGGGGATTTCCGCATCATCTTTAAGTCCGAGCAGATCGTGAACTCGCCCATGGCCTATCTCGCCGGCCTGCCGGCCGAGCTGAAGGCGGCGATCCGCATGGCGGTGCTGGAGCTGCCGCAGCGCGACCCGGCACTGTTCGAGCGGCTGACCGATGGCAAGGCCCGCCCCTGGGAGGCAACGGACAACGCCGCCTACCAGCCGATCATCGAGCTGAACCGCTTCGTGGACGGCCTGCGCCGGCAGCGGAGCTGAACCCTTGCGCAGCGGCGGCGCCGGCCTGATCGTCCGGCCCTCGGACCAGCTCGCGCCGCTGGCGGCGGCCTATGGGGCGGTGCGCGCGGCGGAGCGCCGCCGCCTGCTGGCGGGCACCACCGTGACGCTGGCGGCGGTGCTGCTGAGCGGCTGGGTCGCGCAGGTGAACCCTGCCCTGCTCTGGGAGAAGGGCGGCAATTTCCTCGGCTATTTCGGCCGGATGCTGAGGCTGGAAGCCGGCGCCCAGGCCGGGCAGCCAGTCTGGGCCGACCCGGCGGAGTGGTTCTGGGGCCTGCCGCACTGGCTCTCGCTGCTCGGCGACACGCTGCTGATGGCCTATCTCGGCACCCTGCTCGGCGCCGCCGGTGGCTTCGCCTGCGGCCTGCTCTCGGCCGGCAACATCCTGCGGAATCCCTGGCTGCGCGGCACAGTGAAGCGCCTGCTGGAATTCTGCCGCACGGTGCCGGAACTCGTCTTCGCCCTGGTCTTCGTCATCGCCTTCGGGCTCGGCCCGCTGCCGGGCGTCCTCGCCCTCGCCCTCCACAGCTTCGGCGCGCTCGGCAAGCAGTGCGCGGAGGTGGTGGAGAATATCGACATGAAGCCGGTGGAGGGCGCGGTCGCCGCCGGCGCCTCCTGGACCGCCATGGCGCGCTTCGCCGTGGTGCCACAGGTGCTTCCGGGCTTCCTCAGCTATGCGCTGCTGCGCTTCGAGATCAATGTCCGCGGGGCGGCGGTGCTGGGCTTCGTCGGGGCCGGCGGCATCGGCCAGGACCTGGTCGAGGCCATCCGCAAGTTCTACTACAACGACGTCGCCGCGCTGCTGGTGCTGATCATCCTGACGGTGGTCGTGATCGACAGCCTGACCGGCCTGCTGCGCCACCGCCTGCTGGCGGAGCGGCGGGCATGAGCGACAACCTGCTGCGCGCCGACGCGCTGGCCCGGCTGCCGGCGCTGCGCGCCGCGCATCCGGCGCAGTTCCGCCTGGTGACGCCCGGGCGCGCCGCCGTCACCGGGGCCTTCCTGGCGGGCATGGCGCTGTTCGCCCTCGGCATCTGGCGGCTGGAGATCGCACCGGGGCGCATCCTCTCCGGCCTCGGCGAGCTGCTGCGGTTCCTCGCGCTGATGCTGCCGCCCGATCCCGGCACCTTCGCCAATGTCCGGCTGATCCTGCATGCGCTGGCCGAGACGCTGGCGATCGCCTTCCTGGGCACGTTGCTGGCGGCGCTGCTCGGCCTGCCGCTCGGGCTCCTCGCGGCGCGCAACGCCACCGTCAACGCCGTGGTCCGCTTCCTGTCGCGGCGCCTGCTCGACAGCCTGCGCGGCGTGGATGCGCTGATCTGGGCGCTGATCTGGGTCAGCGTCGTGGGCCTCGGGCCCTTTGCCGGCGTGCTGGCGGTGATGACCGGCGATATCGGCCTCTTCGGCAAGATGTTCTCGGAGGCGATCGAGGCCGCCGAGCGCGGGCCGCAGGAGGGCGTGGTCGCGGCCGGCGGCGACGGGCGGGCGCGGCTGCGCTTCGGCGTGCTGCCGCAGGTGCTGCCGGTGATGGCGGGGCAGGTGCTCTACATGATCGAGAGCAACGCGCGTTCCTCCACCATCATCGGCATCGTCGGGGCGGGGGGCATCGGGCTGGTGCTTGCCGAGATGATCCGCACGCTGGAATGGCCCACCGTGTCCTTCATCCTGCTGCTGATCCTGGCGATGGTCGCGGCGATCGATGCCGTCTCGGGCCGGCTGCGGCGGCGGCTGATCGGGGCCTAGAGCAGATCGCCGGAGGCCGTGAACGACCGAAGGCGTGAATCTGCTCGGAAAACAAGGAGCTACAGCGGATGAGCGTTCAGTTCTGAACGCAATCCGCTGTAGAGCCGGTCGCCCCCGGGCGTGAGGGCCCGGGAGACGGGCTCTACGTTCCCATCCATGATTGCCAGCGGCGGGCGTTCAGCCATGGGTGCCCGCCGCCGGTGCGGCCGGGCACCCGCCGCGCGCTATTCCGGCACCATCTCGCCCGAGCCGCCGATCTCCGCCGGGAAGTCCTTCATCTTGGGCAGCCCGTCCTTCATCGGCAGCACGGTCTCGGCGTAATTGACATGGACCTGCGGCACGAAGGGCAGTTCGGGGAGGGTCGCGGCGAAGACATCCACCAGGTTCAGCGGCGGGTGCCGCGTCATCAGGTGGCCGCCGCAGAGCCGGCAGTACTGGCGGTGGCTCATCTCGGTCTTGGCATAGGTCGCCAGGTGCTCGGCGCCCTTCGTCACCTCCACCGCCTCCGGCGGCCAGAGGGTGAAAGAATTGACCGGCCCGCCCGACCAGGACCGGCAGGACCGGCAATGGCAGTAGCCCATGCCGGTGGGCTGGCCGGTGGCGCGGATCTCGACCGCGCCACAGAAGCAGGTGCCGGTGAATGCGCCGTTCATGCTGTCCCTCCCCCGTCATGTGACGATGGCGGCAGTCTCGCCCCATGGCCCCGGGGCGCCATCTGACATCGTGTTGATGCGGGGACAGCACGGCGCCCGCGGTGGCGCCAGGCCCTGTCCGCCCCGTCGCACGGGGCGGGACGCCGCAATGGGTCCGGGCAGGCGGCGCCGGCGCTACCGCCCCGGCCGCGGCGGGTCGGGCTGCGCCGTCGCCGGGTCCTCCGGCCAATTGTGCCTGGGGTAGCGGCCGCGCATGTCCTTGCGCGCATCCAGCCAACCGCCCTTCCAGAACCCGGCCAGGTCGCCGGTGACCGCGATCGGCCGCCCGGCCGGGGAGAGCAGCGCAACCTGCAGCGGCACCCGGCCCTCCGCCAGCCGCGGCAGTCCGGCCAGGCCGTAGAGGTGCTGCGCGCGGGCCTCCAGCGTCGGCACCTCCCGCGCATAGTCGATGGCGGCGCTGCGGCCGGCTGGCAGGGGCAGGCGCGGGGGCAGGGCGGCGTCCAGCCGCTGCCGCTTCTCCCAGGGCAGGGATTGCAGCAGGATGTCGGGCAGGTTCAGGCCGGAGAGTTCGGAGAGCTTCGTCATCCCGTGCAGATGCGGCGCCAGCCAGTCCTGCACGGTGGCGATCAGCGCGGCATCGGAGAGGTCGGGCCAGGCCGCGCCCGCCGCATCCCTCTCCCCTGCGCCTTCGGCGCCTCCGTCCCGCGCGCCTTCGGCGCCTCCGTCCCGCGCGCCTTCGGCGCGACGCATCCAGCCGATGCGGGCCTGCACCTGCCGCGCCGTGCCGGTCCAGGGCAGGTCGCGCAAGCCCCGCTCCGCCACGGCGGCGGCCAGCGCGGCGGCGACCGCGGCGGGATCGGCATGCGGGATGGTCGCCTCCTCCAGCACCAGCGGGCCGAAGCGGAGCCGCCTGCGGGCCTGGACGGCGCCCGCCCGGGCATCGAAGGCCGCGCCCTCCTCCCGCACGAAGCGCTCGGGGAAGCGCGCCTCCAGCGCCGCGCGGTCGATCCTTGCGGCCATGCGGATGCGCGCCTCGGTGCCCTGGAGCTCCAGGTCGGCCACCGCCAGCAGCGGCGACTTCGCCAGCGGGTCGGTCGCCGCCAGCCGGGCACCCTGGCCGCTCGCCAGCCGGAAGGCGCCGGCCATGACGCCCCGCATGGCGGCGATCCGGTCGGGGAAGCCGGCGGCCAGCAGCGCGCCGGGATCGCCCTCGGGATGCGTGCTGCCATGCACGCCGAGCCGCCGGCGGTGCAGCGCCGCGGCGCGGCGGATGCGCTGGATGGCCGGGCGGTCGGCGTTCGGGTGATCGCCGCCATGCAGCAGATCGAGGCGGAGCGTGACGTCGCTCGGCGCCTCCCGCCCGCGGATCGGGTCGCGCTCCTCCAGCAGCGCGGCGAGGTCGGCGGCCATGGCCTTCTCCCCCTCCGTCTCCGCCGCCGCCAGCATGCGGGCGAGGCGCGGATGGGTGCCGAGGCGGGCCATGCGCCGGCCCATCGCCGTCACCCGCCCCGCCCGGTCCAGCGCGTCGAGCTCCGCCAGCAGCGCCCGTGCCGCCGCCATGGCGCCGGCGGGCGGCGGATCGAGCCAGGCGAGCGAGGCCGGCTCCGCCCCCCAGGCGGCGAGGTCGAGGGCGAGGCCCGAGAGCTCCTCCTCCAGGATCGCCGGCCGGTCCTGCGGCGCCAGGCCGCGATGCAGCGCCTCCGACCACAGGCGGATGGCGATGCCCGGCGCGGTGCGGCCGGCGCGGCCGGCGCGCTGCTCGGCCGCGGCCTTGCTGATGCGGACGGTGACGAGGCGGGAGAGGCCGGTGGCCGGATCCAGCCGTGGCGCCCGGCGGAAGCCGCCATCCACCACGATGCGCACGCCGGGGACGGTCAGCGAGGTCTCGGCGATGGAGGTCGCCAGCACCACCTTGCGCCGCGGCCCGGGATTCAGGGCACGGTCCTGCTCGGCCGGCGGCATCTCGCCATGCAGCGGCAGGACATCCGCCTCCACCCCGCCCAGCCGCTCGGCGGTGCGGCGGATCTCGCCCCAGCCGGGGAGAAAGGCGAGGACATCGCCTTCATGCGCCTTCAGTGCCGCGCGGATGGCGCCGGCCATGGCCTCCGGCAGGTCGCGCGGATCCTGGATGTCGCGCGGGCGGTGCTCGATGGCCACGGGGAAGGCGCGGCCGAGGCTCTCGATGGTCGGCGCGTCGCCCTGCGGCCAGGTCGGCGCAGCGCCGTCCGGCGCGGCGCCATGGACCGGCCCGCGTCCCATGAGCCCGGCGAAGGCGCCGCCATCCAGCGTCGCCGACATGGCCAGCAGCCGCAGCTCCGGCCGGAGCGCGCGCTGCAGGTCGAGGCAGAGGGCGAGCGCCAGGTCGGTGTCGAGGTTGCGCTCATGCGCCTCGTCGAACAGGACGCCGGCGACGCCCTCGAGGCCCGGGTCGGACTGCAGGCGGCGGACCAGCAGCCCCTCCGTCACCACCTCGACGCGCGTGGCGGCGGAGACGGCGCGGTCGAGGCGCGTGGCAAGGCCGATGGTCTGGCCCGGCGCGCCCTCCCCCACCAGCTCGGCCATCCGGCGCGCCGCGGCCCGGGCCGCGACCCGCCGGGGCTCCAGCACCAGCAGCTTCTGCCCCGCCGCCCAGGGCTCGTCCTTCAGCACCAGCGGCACCAGCGTGGTCTTGCCGGCGCCGGGCGGGGCGATGAGCAGGGCGTTGGAGCCGGCGCGCAGCGCCGCGGTCAGCGCCGGCAGCGCCTCGGTCACCGGAAGGTCGGGGAGCATGGCCGCGCTTATAGGGGCGCGGCCCCGGGCGGGTCAGCCCTCCTCGCTGTCCTCGTCCTCATCCTCCTCGTCGAGTTCCACGAGGAAGACGGCGAAGTCGTCGGCATCCTCGCCGATCGAGCCGCTCTCCTGCGCGTCGGCGAGGCCCTCCTCCCAGCGCGTGGTCTCGGCCTCATCGGCCTCCCGCACCGCGAGCGCTGCCTCGCCGTCCCAGAGCGGGCGGCCTTCGGATTCGAATTCCTGCAGGTCCGGGCCGATCAGGGTGGAGAGCAACTCCTCCGCCGAGTCGCGGGTCTCCTCGGCGAAGACGAGGACGGGGCGGCCCGCGACCTCGACGGTGAACAATGTCATGGGCATGGGCCTTCCTGTTGGGTGGGGCGGGGGTTTAGCGGCGGATGGGACGATCTGGCGAGGGCACGGCCCGCCCGGCCTCCGCCTCCGGGCGGGCGGTGGGACGGTCCGCGCCCGGAGCATCCTCGTTCCTCTGTTCCGGCATCCCTGTTCCTTCCGGCCCGACACCGGCGGGGCGGCGGGCGCGGCTGGCTCCGCCCCGGTAGCGGGCCGCGGCGGCAGGAGTTCCGGCGGCGATGGCGGAAACCCCTGCGCCGCGGGCCGGCCCGTGGACAACCCGGCCCCCTCCGGCGGCGTTCTCCCCGGCAGGATGGAGGGAGCCGGGATGGCCAGCCTGCCCGAGCCGGAGGAGGCGCTCCTGCGGGACCTCGCCCGCGCCGTGGCCCGGCACCGCCGGGCGGGCGGGGTGCTGGACGACCTGCCGGCCGGGCAGCGGGCGCTGCTGCAGGCCATGAACGCGCCGCAGCGCGAGGTCTTCATGGCGGAACTGGCGGCCGCGGAGGCGGAGGCCGGCCGGAACGGCCTGCGGTCGATGCTCGGCCGCTGGCAGGCCAGGCGAGCGGCCACCGCGCCGGAGGAGGGGGCCTGACGGCGGCGTGACGCCCGGGGCTCCCGTCCCCGGGAAGGCCGCTGCCGCCCGGCGATCCCTGCGGTCCGCGACAATCCGCAACCCGGCGGTGCTTGCTTTGGCGGCGCGGCATTCCGTTCTATGGCTGCGCCATGGCCCGCCTGTTCCTCGCCGCCCTTCTCCTGCTGCTTGCCCCGCTGGTTTCCCCATGGGCGGAGGCGGCGGAAAGCCCTGCCGTCCGGTCGCCGCGCGCCACCGCGACCCTGGTCGCCGCCGCCGATGCCGTGGCGCCGGGCGAGGCGGTCGAACTCGGGCTCCGCCTCCGCCTCGCCCCCGGCTGGCACAGCTACTGGGCAAATCCCGGCGATGCCGGCGCACCGCCCGAGGTGGCCATCCTCTCGCCCGCCGGCGCCGAGCCCGGCCCGATCCGCTGGCCGGCGCCGCAGCGCATCCCGACGGGGCCGCTGGTCAGCTTCGGCTATGAGGGCGAGGTGCTGCTGCCCTTCCGGATGGCGGCCCCCGCCGGCCTCTCGCCCGGCGACTGGCTGACCATCGAGGCCGAGGCGACCTGGCTGGTCTGCGCCGAGATCTGCATCCCCGAGGAAGGGCGCTTCCGCCTCGACCTGCCGGTGGCCGCGGCCGGGCGGCTCGATGGCAGCCTCGCCCCGCTCTTCACCTCGGCCGAGGCCGCCGCCCCCCGCCCCTCCCCCTGGCCGGCGCGGGCGGCGCTGGACGGGGCGCGCGGCAGCCTGACGCTGACGGGCGAGGGCCTCTCCCCCGCCACTGTGCGGGAGGCCTTCTTCTTTCCCGAAGAAGGCGGGCTGCTGCACAACGCCGCGCCGCAGCGGCTGACCCTGGCGGAGGGCCGGCTGACCCTGGCGCTTGCCCGGCCGGAGGGGGCGCCGCTGCCCGGGACGCTCGCCGGCGTCGTCGTCCTCACCGATGCCGCGGGGGTGCGCGCCGCCTATGCCGTGGCGGCGCCGGTCGGCGGTGCCGTGGAGACGGGGGCATCGGCGCTGCCGCTCTGGCAGGCGCTGCTCTCGGCCTTCCTCGGCGGGCTGATCCTGAACCTGATGCCCTGCGTCTTCCCCATCCTAGCGATGAAGGCGATGGCGCTGGCCCGCCTCTCCGGCGCGGCGCGGGCGGAGGTGCGGGCCCATGCCGGCAGCTACACCGCCGGGGTGCTGGCCACCTTCCTGGCGCTGGCCGGGGTGCTGATCGCGCTGCGCGCGGCGGGCATCGCCGCCGGCTGGGGCTTCCAGTTCACCGCGCCCGCCTTCGTCGCGGCGCTCGCCTGGCTGATGCTGGCGGTCGGGCTCAACCTCTCGGGCGTCTACCACCTCGGCGGGGCGGTCGGGACCGGCGCGACCCTGGCGGCGCGCGGCGGCCATGCCGGCAGCTTCATGACCGGCGCGCTGGCGGTGCTGGTGGCCACCCCCTGCACCGCGCCCTTCATGGCGGCCGCCATCGGCACCGCCCTGGCCCTGCCCATGCCGGCGACGCTCGCCGTCTTCGCCGCGCTCGGCCTCGGCCTCGCCGCGCCCTATGCGCTGCTCGGGCTCTTCCCCGGCCTTGCCGGGCGCCTGCCGCGGCCGGGCCCCTGGATGGAGCGGCTGCGCCAGGGCCTCGCCTTCCCGATGTACGGCGCCGCCGCCTGGCTGGCCTGGGTGCTGGCGCAGCAGGCCGGGCCGGACGGGCTGGCACTGCTGCTGGCGGGGGCCGTGCTGCTGGGCTTCGCGGCCTGGGCGCTGGGGGCGGCGCAGCGCAGCGCCGGCCGCGGCGGGCGCCGGGCCGGCCGGGCGCTGGCCGGCGCCGCCGCCCTCGCCGCGCTGGCCCTGCTGCCCGGCCTCGCCGCCGCCCCGCCCGCGGCCAGCGCGGCGGAGGCGGGCGCCGAGCCCTGGTCCGCCGCCCGGGTCGCGGCGTTGCAGGCGGAGGGAAGGCCGGTCTTCGTCAACATGACCGCCGCCTGGTGCATCACCTGCAAGGTGAACGAGCAACTCGTGCTGAAGGCGGCCCCCGTGCAGGCGGGCTTCGCCGCCCGGAACATCGCCACCCTCAAGGGCGACTGGACCCATGGCGATGCCGCCATCGGCGCGCTGCTGCGCGAGCACGGGCGGGAGGGGGTGCCGCTCTACCTGCTCTACCCCGCCGGCGGCGGCGCGCCGGCCGTGCTGCCGCAGGTGCTGACCGAAGGGATCGTGCTGCGGGCGCTGGACGAGGCGGGCTGACACGGCCCTGACAGCAGATCGCGGGACGCCTTGCACGGCCGGACGCGCAGACCTGCCCGAGGACCCATGCGCTGCGGCGGATCGGCGTCCGGCCTCGGGCGCCATCCGTTGCAGCGGCGCCGGCCGGCCTCCCCCCTGGCGGATCGCCTCCAGGAGTGAACGCCGATCCGCTGCCGGCCCTGGCGGCGAGAAGGCGCGGGCTCCCGCCCCGGACGCCTGCCCTGCCGGTCAGCCGCACCGGCCGGCCGCCAGCAATTCGGCGGCGCGATCCGCGGCATCCTGGAAGGGGAGGAGCACGAGGTCGGCGCCGCGCGCGCGCAGGTCGTCCACCTCGGCCTCCGCATGCGCCGTCACCGCCACCCGGCCGCGGAATTGCCGGCTCCGCAACGCCTCGATCAGCGCGAGGCGATGGTCCTCATGCGTCAGCCCGCCCGCATGGCCGGGGATGGAGGAGATGGCCCAGCGCGCCCCGGCCAGCGGCAGCGTCGCGACCAGTTCCGGGTCCGTGGCATCGCCATAGACCGCCTCGAAGCCCTGCCGGTGCCAGTGCCGCACCGCCTCCGGGTCGAAATCCACTCCGAGCACGCTCAGCCCATGCGCCCGCAGCCGGTGCGCGATCGCGCCGCCGAAGCGCCCGAGGCCGAACACCACGACATCCACCTGGCCGTCCGGGCCCGCCCCCGCGCCGCCGGCTGCCGTCGCCTCGCGCCAGGGATGCCCGCGCTCGAAGAGGCGGAGCGGCCGGTCCAGCCAGGCTGCGAGGCGGTGGGAATGGGTGATCATGTAGGTGGACAGCGCGATGGTCACGAGCCCGACCAGCGTCACCAGCCCGAGCGCCGGCTCCGCCACATGCCCGAGCGCCACGCCCATCGCCATGAAGATCAGGGAGAACTCGCTGATCTGCGCGACCGTCAGCCCCGCCAGGAAGCCGGTGCGGCGCCGGTAGCCCATCGCCCCCATGATGGCGACGACGATCAGCGGGTTGCCCACCAGCACGAAGACCGAGAGGGCGAGGGCGGCGCCGACCTGCTCGCCCAGCAGGCCGAGGTCGAGCCGCGCGCCGAGGGCGATGAAGAAGAACAGCAGCAGGAAGTCCCGCAGGCTGGAGAGCCGCGCCGCGATCGCCTCCCGGTAGGGGGTCGAGGCGAGGGAGACGCCGGCCAGCAGCCCGCCCAGCTCCTTCCCCAGCCCGACATAGTCGCCGATGGCGGCCAGCAGCGCCGCCCAGCCGATGGCGAAGCCCGCCAGCAGTTCCGGCGCCCGCGCCAGCCGCGCCGTCAGCGGCCCGGCCAGGAAGCGGATGACGAGGCCGACCGCCAGCAGCATCGCCCCGCCGCCCGCGACGACGCGGGCGAGGCCGGCGAGGGCGGTGGCCTCCCCCGCCCCCGCGGCCATGGCAGAGACCACCACCATGGCCAGCACCACGACGATGTCCTGCACGATGAGGAAGCCGAGCGCGATGCGCCCGTGCAGGCTGTCGATCTCGCGCTTGTCCGAGAGCAGCTTCACGATGATGATCGTGGAGGAGAAGGTGAGCGCGACCGCGACATAGAGGCTGGTCAGCGGATCGAGGCCGAGCGCCAGGCAGAGCAGGAAGCCGATGCCGGCCGTGAAGGCCACCTGGCCGAGGCCGGTGGCGAGCGCGACCGGGCCGAGGCTGCGCACCAGCCCGATATCCAGCTTCAGCCCGACCAGGAAGAGCAGCACGGCGATGCCGAGTTCCGACAGCAGCGCGATATGCTCGTCCGACCGCGCCACGCCGAGCGCCGCCGGGCCGGCGAGGATGCCGGCGGCGATCAGGCCAACGATCAGCGGCTGGCGCAGCAGCATGGCGAGCAGGCCGGCGGCGGCGCCGAGCACGAGCAGGGCGGCGACCTCGTAGAAGACCGAGGCCGCGAGAACATGTTGCAAGATGCGTCTCCTCAGCGCGGGCGGCGGGTCACCGCGCCGCCTCCGGCGGGACGGCCAGCGCGTCGCAGCGGATCGCGGCCAGCACCTCGGCCGCGACGCTGCCGAGCAGCGCCCGGCGCAGGCCGCCGGCGCCCGCCGTGCCGATCACCAGCAGGTCGGGGCGCAGCCGGGCGGCGGCCTCCTTCACCACCGTCGCGGCCCGGCCCTCCTCGACCAGCCGCAGCGGCGGGCGATCGAGCCCGAGGCCGGCGGCGAAGCGGTCCAAGGCGCCCCGCGCCTCGCGCGCCGCGTCCTGGGCATGCGCCCTCACCTCGGCCTCGGGCAGGTTGGCGAGGGCGACGGCGCCCATGCCCGGCGGCTCGAAGGCATGCAGCAGGGTGAGGTCCGCGCCCGCCAGCAGCCCGAGCCGGGCGGCGGCGCGCAGCGCGCGGGCCGCATGCTCCGAGAGGTCGGTGGCGGCGAGGATGCGGCGATAGGGGCCGGCGGGCGGCTGGTTGACCATCAGCACCGGCTGCCGGCCGTGGCGCATCACCCGCTCGACCGTCGTGCCGACGAAGATGTCGCGCAGCGGCCGGCGGCGATGCTCGCCGAGCACGACGAGATCGACCGACCGTGCCTCGGCTATGCGCAGGACGGCCTCGAAGGGGTCGCCTTCCTCGACCAGCGGCGTCGCACCGGCCGCCTGCAGTTCCGGCAGCCCGGCCGCCTGCTGCCGCAGCAGTGCCCAGGCCTCCCGCCGCTCCGCCTCCACCAGGCTGCGCGGCTGGTCGTCGTCCACGGCATGCAGCAGCAGGAGCTCGGCCTCCATGGCCCGGGCCAGCAGGCCGGCGCGGCGGAGCGCCCGGTCCGAGCGCGAGGACAGGTCCGTCGCGGCGAGCAGCCGCCGCCTGGCCTGGCCCGCCGCGGCCGGGTCACCGGTCTGGGACATGTCGGTTCTCCTTCGTCACCCCTGCCGCCCCGCCCAGGCCATCGCGCGTGGTCCGGGCGCTGCGATGCCGCGCCTGCGGCGCCGCGGCGGCCGGGCGGATCAGGTGACGGAATCCATACGGGAAATTCGCCTCCCTTTCATCCGCCGGCCGGGTCCTCCGCCCGCGGCTTCGACGCGGCCGCGGCGCGCCGCCCCGGTTCCGGTGCCTTCCGGCCGGGCGGGCCGCCGGGGCCGGCCCCCCGGCCCGCCCTGGCCGGCGCGGAAGGCTATTCGCCCGGCCGGCCAGGGGCGGCGCCGTCGCCGGTGGCGGTCACCAGGCCGCGGCCGACCAGGGTGATCCCCGCGTTCCGGAGCCGCCCGACCATCACCGTCTCGATCAGCGGGTCGGTCCCGCCTTCGGGGATCGACCACTCCACGAGGTAGTTGGCGCCCGGCCCGCCGGCCGGGTCCCTGCGGTCGATGAAGAACTCGGCCGTGGCCATCGCGGGCACCGCATGCGGCCGGTCCGCCAGGCGCAGCAGGAGCGTCCCGGCCGTGTCGTAGTAATCAACCCGGTGCACCACCAGCTCATGGTCCGGCGAGGTGTTGCGGAGGCTGAGCGTCACGGCGAGCCCCGCCTGCACCTCGCGGTCGCCGATATAGAGCGTGGAATAGACCGGCACATAGGTCACGCCGCCACGCGCGGCGGGCGGCGGCGGGCCGTCGAGCGGGCGGAAATGCGCGAGGTCCGGCCGGAGCTCCGCCTCCGCGATCTGCCTGCGGTCCTCCGGCGGCCAGGTCCGCTCGGCCCATTGCAGCACCAGCACCATGGCGGCGCCCCAGCTCGCGAAGACGATGACACCCACCGCCCAGAGGCGCAGGAATGTGCCGAATTTCAGTTCGCCAATCTTCACCCCGCCACTCCCCCAGTGCTGATCAATACGTTCCTGTTCAACCGCCCGGAGTGATCATGGGCGCCACGGTCCGGCGACAGCCTGAACGAGCCTGCGCGATGCCGGCTGCAAGGATGCGCGGCGAAGCCTGCCAGGCACCTCCCCATGGGCTTGCCGATGACGCCCCGGCGCCGTTGCAGGCAGCGGGCCGTCGCGGCGCTGAGCGCCGGCTGCCGGGCCCCGCATGCGTCAGGCAGCGGCCGGCGCGGCGGCCCCGCCCGGTCTCCACGCCGTGGCGCGGCCCGCGCTGCTTCCAAGGGAGGGCTGCCTGCCATCCCCGGGCGGCCATCGGGCAGGCCGCCCCGCCTCGCGCCCGGCTCCGCCGGGATCCGCGCCGGCCGCGCGAGAAGGTCGCCGCCCCGGCACCGAGGCGCCGGCAGCACGCTCCCTTCCTGTCACGCATCCGTCGCCGCGCCGTCATTGCCCCGTCTTCGGTCGCAGGCTATCGCCGTTGACGTCATGGATGCCGTCGCCCGCGCCCCTATCGACGCCCTGCGCCCGCGCCGCCTGCGCCGGCGCAAGCCGCTCCGCTTCCGCCAGGGACTGCCCGGTGGCCGGCTCTTCGACGTGTTCGAGGAGCGCCCGCTCGGCGGTCGCCTCCGCGCCGTCCGGCGCCTGCTGCTGGTGGCGCTCTGGACGCTGCTCTGCATCCCCGTCCAGGCCGTGCTGCTGGCCCTCCCCGGCCATGCCAAGTCGCTCTTCCCGGTCCTCTATTTCCGCACGCTCTGCTTCCTGCTCGGCCTCAAGGTCCAGGTCATCGGGCGGCAGAGCCGGCACCGGCCGGTGCTCTTCGTCGCCAACCATTCCTCCTGGCTCGACATCCCGGTCCTCGGCGGGGTGCTGGACGCCGCCTTCGTCGCCAAGGCGGAGGTCGGGACCTGGCCGGTGATCCGCACCGTGGCGCGGCTCGGCCGCACCGTCTTCGTCAGCCGCAGCCGCGGCGCGACGGGGAAGGAGGCAGAGGAGATGCGCAGCCGCATGGCCGCCCGCGACAGCCTGATCCTCTTCCCCGAGGGCACCAGCAATGACGGCACGCGGGTGCTGCCCTTCCGCTCCTCCTTCTTCGCGATCGCCGATGCCGCGGCGGAGATCCAGCCGGTCTCGGTGGTCTATGACCGGCTCGGCGGGCTGCCGGCCTGCCGGCGGGACCGGCCACTCTTCGCCTGGTATGGCGACATGGAGATGGGCAGCCATATCTGGGCCCTCGCCCGCCGCAGCGGCGCGCGGGTGACGGTGGTGCTGCACGAGCCCTTCCCGCCGAGGCTGCTGCCGAACCGCAAGACCCTGGCGGCCGAGGCGCAGCGGATCGTGACCGAGGCGGCCGAGCGGCTGCGGCAGAACCGGGCGGCGGCGCCGCTCGCGCCGCGCCCCCGCGAAACCGTCGCTTGACCGAAGCGGCAGGCTTCGCCGACCCTCGGGGCGTGAGACGATTCGCCAGCACGCCGCCGCCCGGCAGGGCCCGGCATGATCGTTCCCGGCACGGGCCGGGCCCATCGGGCGCTTGACCCGGCCCCGGGCCTTGCGCATCTGCCCCGCGGACCCCGGCACCCCTCCATGGCCGGGGCGGCGGAGTTTGTTCCCGGCATGACCAGCACCACGGCTACCCCCCGGAAGCGCCTCTTCATCCGGACCTGGGGCTGCCAGATGAATGTCTATGACAGCGCCCGGATGGCGGATGTCCTGGCGCCCATCGGCTATGCGCCGGCGGAGACGCCGGAGGGGGCCGACATGGTCATCCTCAACACCTGCCATATCCGGGAGAAGGCGACCGAGAAGCTTTTCTCCGAACTGGGCCGGCTGCGGGAGGCGAAGCAGGCCCGGCGCGCCGAGGGCGGGGAGATGGTGCTGGCCGTCGCCGGCTGCGTCGCCCAGGCGGAAGGCGCCGAGATCACCGCCCGCGCCCCATGGGTGGACATCGTCCTCGGGCCGCAGACCTACCACAAGCTGCCGGAGATGGTGGCCCGCGCCAGCCGTGCCGCCGGCGCCGTCATCGAGACCGACTTCCCGGCCGAGGACAAGTTCGACCACCTGCCCGATGCCGCCGCCCCGCAGGGGGTGACCGCCTTCCTGACGGTGCAGGAGGGCTGCGACAAATTCTGTTCCTTCTGCGTCGTCCCCTATACCCGCGGCGCCGAATTCTCCCGCCCCGTGGCCGGGGTGCTGGCCGAGGCGCGCCGGCTGGTCGCCGCCGGGGCGCGGGAGGTCACGCTGCTCGGGCAGAACGTGAATGCCTATCATGGGGAGGGGCCGGAGGGCCGGAGCTGGGGCCTCGGGCGGCTGCTGCGGGCGCTGGCGGAGATCCCCGGCCTTGCGAGGCTCCGCTACACCACCAGCCACCCGCGGGACGTGGATGACGACCTGATCGCCGCCCACCGGGACCTGCCACAGCTCATGCCCTTCCTGCACCTGCCGGTGCAGAGCGGCAGCGACCGCGTCCTGCAGGCGATGAACCGCGGCCATACCGCGGCCGATTTCCTCCGCATCGTGGACCGGCTGCGGGAGGCGCGGCCGGACCTCGCCCTCTCCTCCGACTTCATCGCCGGCCACCCCGGCGAGACCGCGGCGGATTTCGAGCAGACCATGGACCTCGTCCGCCGGGTCGGCTTCGCGCAGGCTTTCTCTTTCAAATATTCGGCCCGCCCTGGAACACCGGCCGCCGGAGCGCCATTTCAGGTGGCGGAGGCGGACAAGGATGCACGGTTGCAGGCGCTTCAGGCGCTGCTCAGGGAACAGCAGGACGCGTTCAACCGGTCCCGTGTCGGGATGACCTTTCCCGTGCTCTTCACCGGCCCCGGCCGCCATCCGGGGCAGGTCGCCGGGCGATCGCCCTGGCTGCAGCCCGTCCACCTCACCGGCCCGCTCTCGCTCATCGGCACCGAGGCGCCCGTGACGGTGCTCGCCGCGCATCCGAACTCGCTCTCCGGCCTGCTGGCGGCCGGGGATGCGCCCTATGACGTCCAGCCCGAAGAGGAGCCTGCGCCCGCTTGAACACCGCCGCCATCGCCCTCCGGACCCCCGGACCCCCGGGGGAGGCGCGCGCCATGCCGCGCCCTTCCCCTTCCCCCGAACAGCGGACCGTCACCCTGCAGTTCGACGACAATGCCCTGCTCCCCCTGCTCTATGGGGAACATGACCGCCACTTGGTGCGGATCGAGCAGCGGCTCGGGGTTCGGCTCGGCTCCCGCGGCAACCGGCTGACCATCCTGGGGACGCCCGAGCGGACGGAGATGGCGGAAGCCTCCCTGCGCGCGCTCTGGCGACGGTTGGAGAAAGGACAGGGCGTGACCACGGCCGATGTCGAGGCGGCACTGCGCATGGCGGAAGGCGAGGCGGAGAACGATCCGCGCCTGCCGCTGCAGGACATCCCGGAGATCCGGACACGCAAGGCCGCCATTGCCCCGCGCAGTCCGGCCCAGGCCGGCTATATCGAGATGCTGGCGCGGCAGGAGATGGTCTTCGGCATCGGCCCGGCCGGCACCGGCAAGACCTATCTCGCGGTTGCCCAGGGCGTCGCGCTGCTGCAGGCGGGGCGGGTCGACCGCATCGTCCTCTCCCGCCCGGCGGTCGAGGCCGGCGAGCGTCTGGGCTTCCTGCCGGGCGACATGAAGGAAAAGGTGGACCCCTATCTCCGCCCCCTCTATGACGCGCTGCACGACATGCTGCCGGCGGAACAGGTGGCCCGCCGCATCGCTAGCGGGGAGATCGAGATCGCGCCGCTCGCCTTCATGCGCGGCCGGACGCTGGCGCATTGCTTCGCCATCCTGGACGAGGCGCAGAACACCACGCCGGCGCAGATGAAGATGTTCCTCACCCGCATGGGCGAGGGGACGCGTATGGTGATCACCGGCGATCCGACCCAGGTCGATCTGCCGCATGGTCAGCAGAGCGGGCTGGCCGACGCGCTGCGCATCCTAGACGGGGTGCAGGGCATCGGCGTCGCCCGCTTCGATGAACGTGACGTCGTCCGCCACCCCCTGGTGGCGAAGATTGTCGCGGCTTACGGCCGCGCCGACGAGGCGCGGACCCATGGGCGGGCCGACGGCCAGGCTGCGGAGCAGCAGGGCCGCCGGGGGAAGAAGGAACAGGATGGAACCGGGAAGTAGTCGTCCCGGCGGTGCGGGGGAGCCACCCCCCGCCTTCGCCGGGATCATGGAAGAGGACGATGTCCCCGACCCAGGCGTGTCGGTGGAGGTCGTATTGGCCGATCCGGCCTGGCGGCGCCTGGTGCCGCGGGTCGAGGCCCTGGCCCGCCGCGCCGTCGAGGCGGCGCTCCGCGACAGCGGGGAGGCAGGCAGCGTCAGCGTCCTGCTGGCCGATGACCGCGAATTGAAGCGCCTGAACGGCGAGCATCGCGGCAAGGAAAAACCCACCAACGTGCTGAGCTTCCCCGGGATGGGCGACCATCTCGGCGACATCGCCCTCGCCCTCGGCGTGGTGCGGCGGGAGGCGAAGGCGGCGGGCAAGCGGCCGGCCGCGCATTTCGCGCATCTGGTCGCGCATGGCGCCCTGCACCTGGTCGGCCATGACCATCTGAGCGCCGGCGAGGCGCGGCGGATGGAACGCGCCGAGGCCCGCGCCATGCACCGCATGCGGCTGCCCAACCCCTGGAAGCCCGAGATGGGGCGGGGGGTCCCGGCATGAGCATGACCAACAGCGAGGCGCGAGAGCAGCGCAACGGCATCCTCTGGCGGCTGCAGGGCCTGCTGCGGAAGCGGGAGGCGGAGAGCGTCCGCGACCGCATGGAGGAGCTGATCGAGGAGCGCGAGGAGCAGCGCCGCGCGGGCGACGAGAACGGCCACCGCGACGAGTTCAGCGCGCAGGAGCGCGCGGTGCTCGGCAATGTGCTCAAGCTGCGCGACAAGACCGCCGACGACGTCATGGTGCCGCGCGCCGACATCATGGCGATGCCGGAGGATTTCACGCTCGACCAGGCGATCCGCCTGATCCAGCGCGACGGCCACAGCCGCTACCCGGTCTATCGCGGCCAGCTCGACGAGATCGTCGGCATGGTCCACATCAAGGATGTCTTCGCCGCGGTCGGCCGCGAGCAGTCCTTCGACCTCAAATCGATCCTGCGCAAGCCGCTCTTCACCGTGCCCTCCGTCCCGGTGCTCGACCTGCTGCTGCAGATGCGCACGGCGCGCGTCCACATGGCGCTGGTGGTGGACGAGTATGGCGGCATCGACGGGCTGGTGACGATCGAGGACCTGGTCGAGACCATCACCGGCGACATCTCCGACGAGCATGACGAGGACGTGCCGCCGCAGATGCTCGAGCGGCCGGACGGCACGATCGAGCTGGATGCCCGCATGCCGGTTGAGGCCTTCGAGCAGAAGCTCGGCGCCGTGCTGACCGAGGAGGAGCGCGCGGCCGATATCGACACGGTGGGCGGGCTGGTCTTCACCCTGGCGGGCCGCGTGCCGGCCAGGGGCGAACTGGTCTCGCATTCCTCCGGGCTGGAATTCCGGGTGCTGGACGCCGATCCGCGGCGGATCCGGCGGTTGCGCGTGCGCAAGCCGGGGGCGCAGCCGAGCAAGCAGGCGGCGGAGTAGCGGGCCGCCGGCCGCACGCGCGCGGCCGGGCGGGGCGCCGCCCGGCCCGGCCTCAGGCGAAGGCGCGCCGCGCCAGCACCCGCACGAGGTCGAGCGGCCGCGTGCTGGCGACCGAGCGCACATAGCGGCCGGAGAAGATTTTGCGGATCAGCGCCGCCTCCACCGGGGCCGGCGCGCGGAAGGCCAGGTGCAAGGCCGTGCCGCTGACGCGGCGCAGATCCGCCAGCACTGCGCCAACCCCGGCAAGGTGCAGCGTCACCGTCTGGCCGGGCACCAGCCCCTCCGGCCCGCCCTCCACCCGGCAACCGGTGACGGAGAGGTCGCGCAGCCTGACCGGCACCTCCTCCCGTCCCGGCAGGCGGAGCGTTGCGGCCTCATCGGCATCGAAGCGCTCCTGCAGGCGCTGCCGCGGCTGCTCCACGCAGATCAGCAGGGTGATGCCGAGAATCGCGACGTTGAACAGGCTCCAGAAGAGGTTCATCGCCTCGACATCCGGCGGCGTGCCCGGCGCGGGGCCGAGCAGGAGCCGCCAGCCGATGCCGCCGATGGTGAGGAGGAGCAGCGTCAGCCAGGGCCAGGCGATGCTCCATTGCACCACCACGCGGTCGCGCCGCGTTCCCTTGGCCGTCACCTTGAAGCGCTGGTCCCGGCGGCCGAACAGGCCGATGGCGCTGGCCCGCAGCGCCTCGCGCGTCACCAGCAGCCCCATGGCCTCGGCCATGACGGGCAGGTTGGTGCCGCGGCTCACCCAGCCGAGATAGAGCACGCAGGCGAACCAGTAGGGGCCGAGATGGCCGAGCAGGCCGGCGAGGTCGGTCCGCATGACCACCAGCCCGAGCCACCAGTAGAGGATCGGCACCAGCAAGCAGGCCAGGCGCATCAGCGAGCCGACCAGCCAGAAGAGCACGGTATCGAGCGTGTGCAGGCGCATCAGCAGCGGCGTCGGCCCGAAGGAGAACGGCCCCCAGCGCGTCCGCACGATCTGCATGGTGCCGAGACACCAGCGGCCGCGCTGCGTCAGGTATTCCTGCAGCCCCTCCGGCGCCAGGCCGACGGTCAGCGGCTCGTTCAGATAGACGGTGCGCCAGCCGAGGCCGGTGAGCTTGATCGAGAGCAGGAGATCCTCGGTCACGCTCTCGGTCGGGAAAAGGCCGATCTCCTCCAGCGCCGAGGCGCGGATCAGCGCGGAGGTGCCGCAGGAGAAGGCCGTCCCGTGGGCGTCCTTGCTGGCCAGGATGGCGTCGAAGAAGAAGCGCTGCTCGTCGCTGAGGGTGGAGAGCCCGCGCAGGTTCAGCTGGATCGGGTCGGGATTCAGGAAGTGCTGCGGCGTCTGCACGCAGCCCACGCGCGGGTCGTGCAGCAGCGCGGCGGCGCGGCGGAGGAATTGCGGCGTGGCGATGAAATCGGCATCCAGCACCGCAATGGCGTCGGGCCGTTCCGGCAGGGCGAGCAGGTGGCGGAGCGCCGCGTTCATGTTGCCGGCCTTGCCGTGCCGGTTGTCCCCGCGCGTCACGTAGTGCGCGCCGAGGTCCTCGGCGAGGGCACGCAGCCAGGGCCGCCGGCCATCATCCAGCACCCAGACGCGGAAGCGCGGGTAGTCCTGCGCCAGCGCGCCGACGATGCTGCGCATCAGGATCTCGCGGCCCTCGTTGTAGGTCGGGATCAGGATGTCGATCAGCGGCGGGCCGCCGGGGAACAGCTCCACCGGATGGGCATCGGCCTCGGCGCTGCGGTCCCGGCTGCGCGAGAGAACGTGCAGGAGCAGCAGGCCGGCGAGGCAGCTCAGCATTTCCAGGCCGAGGAAGGCCCGCGCGAGGAGCGCGTCGATCCCCTGCTCCGGCGGCGGCAAGGTCTCCGTCACGCGCCAGGCCAGGTAGCGCAGCATCAGCAGCGCGACGATGAGCGCCCCGAGCAGCCGTGGCAGCGGGCGGTCCGGCGGCGTCCCGGCCAGCAGCAGCGCCATGCCGAGGACGAGAAGCAGGGGCGCCGCGGCGGAAGCGAGGTCCGGCATGCGGCCTCAGAAGGACAGGCGGCCGAGCCGCCCGCTTTCGCAGGCAGCGGCATGCCCGCTCTCCGGGGACAGGCGGACCAGGACCTCGAAGCGCGGCAGGCCGCCTTCCGCCCGGCCGGGCTCGGCCCGCAGCGCCGCCACCTCGCCCGGCAGCGCGGCATCCTCGCCGGCGGGCCGGAACCGCGCCGCCTGACCCAGGCGCAGGCCGCGGAAGACATGGGCCTCGACGGCCGCGGTGACCTCGGGGCGCCCGCATTCGGCGAGGACCGCCACCTCCTGGCCCGGCAGCACCTGCTCCCCCGGTCGCGCGGCCAGATGCAGCAGGCGCGCGGCGACCGGCAGGGACAGCTCGGCCTGGCGCAGCCGCTCCAGCCGGCCCGCCTCCTCCTGCAATTGGGCACGGAGCGCGGCCAGCCGCGCCTCCCGCTCCAGCCGCTGCGCCTCCAGCTCGGCGGCGGCGGCACGCAGCCGGTCCCGGAATTGCTGGGTGGCGGAGCGGTCCGTCGCCGCCTCCGAGGCGAAGACGCCCTGCCCGGCGGCCTCAAGCTCGGCCATCAGCACGGCCCGGCGTTCGACCGCCGCCTGGCGCTCGGCCCGGGCGACCGCCGCGGCACGGGTCGCCTGGTCGAGCGCGGCGGCCGGCGCATTGCCCGTGGCATGGAGGCTCTGCGACCGCCGCAGCGCCTGCTCGGCCTCCTGCAGGCGGGCCTCGGCGGCGAGGGCGGCACTCTCCACCTCGGCCAGCCGGGCACGCAGCGTCGCGGTCCGGGTCTGCTGGAAGAGCGCGGCGTGGCGATCAGCCTCGGCGAGTTCCGCAGCGGCATGCGCGGCGCGGTGGTCGAGCGCGATCCGCTCCGCCTCGGCGGTCGCGAGCTGCGCCATGAGCTCGGCCCGGCGGCTGTCATCCACCCGCGGGTTGCGCAGGATGGCGAAGGGCGTGCCGGCCGGCAGGATATCCCCGATGCGCGGGGCGGGACCGGCCGGCGCCTCCAGCACGCCGCCGAGAGGCGCGCGCAGCACCATGGGCGCCCCGGCCATGACGGCATGCGCCGCCTCCAGCCGGTAGAAGCGGTCATGCAGGAAGAATCCCGCCAGGGCGATCAGCCCGAGGCCGAGCGCGCCGCGCAGCAGGCGGCGCAGCCCATGCCTGCGTTTGCCATCCTCCGGGCCAGCAACTGTGGTGGTGTTCTGGCCCGCCATCCGCGGCGGATGCAGGCGGAGATCGTCAGGCATGTGGGTCTGATCCAGCCATTCGGCGCCGTTCGGGCCGGCAATCTCGCAGCTGAACCTCGCTTATTGGTGAATCCCAGCCGCGGCCCGGCGACGGGTTTCACAACTCCGCACCGCAGGTCTCCGGCGGCCTGAGCGACGGAACCCTTTCGGCTTTCCGCACTTCACCAAAGAGGCGAATCGAGGGGGACCGCCATGCCGTTCAAGGGCAAGCCGCCGGGCAGCGGCTCGGGGGAGATGTCGCGCCGGACCCAGGCCCTCAGGCCGAACATCGCGCTCGAGCCGAAGGAGGCCGCGAAGGCCCGCGCGCTCCGCCGGCAGGGCGAGCCCCCGGCCGCCATCGCCGCCCGCTTCGGCGTACCGGTCGAGGAGGTGGAGAAGGCGCTGGTGCAGATGCGCAGCCCGCGGCCGGAGAGCACGCGCGGCACGCTGAACGTGACGCTGGCGGCGCACCGCTTCGTCCTGGCGGAGCGGCAGGGCGACGAGCCGCTCTGGCAGACCATGGACCGGCTGGTGGATGAGCTGATCCGGCTGCGGCAGATGGTGGCCAACCGCCCCGCACCGGCGCCGAAGCGGCCGCGCGAGGCGGGGCGGCCGGACGACCTGCTGCCGGGCCTGCTGCCCTAGCGGCCGCTGCGCCGGGCGGCCCTGCCCCGGCCCGGGATGACCGGGCAGCCCTGCGGCAACCATCCGGGGCAGGCACCGCGTTGAGGCGGCATGCCGCAACCCTCCACCCGGCCCCCCTCCCCTTCTGCCGTCGCCGCCCCGCTGCCCGCGGAGCTGCCCCTGCCCGGCAAGGACCCCTTCGACATCGACCTGGTCTTCCGCCTGCTGCGCGGCGCGACCGCGGGCCTGCCCCGGGCGGCGATGTTCGCGCTGCGCGACGAGGGCCATGCCTCGCCCTTCGAGCAGCTGGTGGCCGCCCTGATCTCCGCCCGGACGCGGGACGAGACCACCATCCCGGTCTGCCGCCGCCTCTTTGCCCGCGCCCGGACGCCGGACGCCATGGCCGCGCTGCCGGAGGCGGAGCTGGTCGGGCTGCTGGAGGGCGCGACCTTCCCGGAGCCGAAGGCGCGGGACATCCTCGCCCTCTCCCGCCGGATCGCCGAGGCCGGGGCGGTGCCGGACACGATGGAGGGGCTGCAGGCGCTGCGCGGCGTCGGGCCGAAGATCGCGGCGCTGACGCTCGGCGTCGGCTTCGGGACGCCGGCGATCTCGGTCGACATCCATGTCCACCGCATTGCCAACCGCTGGGGCTATGTGGCGACAGGCACGCCGGAACGGACCATGCAGGCGCTGCTGGCCCGGCTGCCGGAGCGCTACTGGATCGAGATCAACGAGCAGCTGGTGCCCTTCGGGAAATTCGTCTGCACCGGCGAAAAGCCGCGCTGCTCCGGCTGCGCCCTGCTGCGGCAATGCCGGCAGGTCGGCGTCACGGCGCATCGCTGAGATGGCCGGCGGCGGCGCCCGGCGTTAAGCTCGGCGGCCTGAGAAGGGGCCGGAGGCCCCCCGGAGGAGGAAACCCTGCCCATGCCGCTTGCCATCCGCCCCGCCAATCCGGCGCGCCCCGATTTCGTCGGCGAGGTCTCCGGCGTCGACCTTCGCAACATCATCACCCCGGCCGAGGCCGCGGCGATCGAGGAGGGGATGGACACCTACGGCGTCCTCGTCTTCCGCGGCCAGGAGATCGACGACGCGCAGCAGGTCGCCTTCAGCCGGAATTTCGGCCCGCTGGAACTGGCGACGGGCGACATCGTGCAGGGCGAGCAGCGGCGGCTGTCCATGGAGGTGAACGACATCTCCAACCTGCACCGCGACGGCACGGTGATGGCGCGGGACGACCGCAAGCGGCTGTTCAGCCTCGGCAACATGCTCTGGCACAGCGACAGCAGCTTCAAGGCGACGCCGGCGAAGTATTCCCTGCTTTCGGCCCGCGTCATCCCCGGGGCAGGCGGCAACACGGAATTCGCCGATATGCGCCGGGCCTGGGACACGCTCGATCAGGAGACCAGGGCATTGGTGCGCGACCTGGTCTGCGAACACAGCCAGATCTACTCGCGCGGCGTGCTGGGCTTCACCGACTTCACCAAGGAGGAGCGGGCGAAATGGGCGCCGGTGCCGCAGCGCCTGGTGCGCCGGCACCCGCGGACCGGGCGGCTCTCGCTCTTTCTCTCCTCCCATGCCGGGGCCATCCAGGGCTGGCCGGTGCCGGAAGCGCGGGCGCTGCTGCGCGACCTGACGGAGAACGCGACGCAGCGCGAGAATGTTCACGCCCATGTCTGGCAGCCGCATGACCTGGTGATGTGGGACAACCGCGTCACCATGCACCGCGCCCGGCGCTATGACGCGGCGCAGGTGCGCGACCTGCACCGCACGACGGTGGCGGATGTGGCGCCGACGCTGGAACAGGCGGCCTAGAGCAGATCGCGGAGGGGCGTGAACGCCCCGCAGCGTGAATCTGCTCTACAAACAGCGATCTACAGCGGATTGCGTTCAGTTTCGAACGCAATCCGCTGTAGAGCGGAACGCGGACGGGCGTGAACGTCCGGGAGCGTGACCCTGCTCGAACGGCAAGGAGCACCAGCGGATGGGCGTTCAGGCATGAACGCAACCCGCTGTAGCGCAGACCGCGCCCGGGCGTGAACGTCCGCGCGCGAGACTCCGCCCTGCAGACAATGGCTTGCAGCGGATCGCCACCCGGGTGGCGTGATGCCATCGCCCGAACACCGCCAGACGAGAGACCGGCCTGTCGGGGCTCCCCGCAGCGCCGCCGCGCTGGTGCCCAGCGCAGCGACGAGGCCGGGGCAACGGCCTTGTACCATTGGCGTATATCATTCAGCTTCGAATTCAGTAAATTCTTACCCAACCCAAACCCAACAAAGTAAATCCTGTAAATACGCCATTACTCGTCATAAATGCTATTCTGGAATTTTTGAGCAACGGCAATGTCGCCCCTCCACTTGCACCAAATTAAATTTTTCATTCTCTGAAACCAGACCGCTGCACCCGGCCAGAGCAGCCTAGGCATTTGCGAAGCGTTAAAACATCTAACAAATGATATATGCCCGTGCCCGGGAGGCCCGCCCGATCTGACGTGAGCGCGAGGCGCGACAGCTCGCCAGATGGTGGGCCGGACAGGGCGGCGCAGCGCGGCGCGACGGGCGCCGGCCACGGATCACGGCCGGACCGCAAGGCGGATCCGCAGCAGGAACCGGCGCTCAAGGGCAGGGCCGCGCGCCGCCGTGGCGCGGCCGTCGCTACTCGTCCCGCCGCGGCCGGGAGAGCAGGCGGCCCATGGCCTCCGGCACCGTCAGGTGGCCCGCCAGCAGGTCGGCCACGGCCTGGCAGATCGGCAGTTCGACGCCGCATCGCCGGGCGCGGGCGGTGATCGCCGGGGCGGTCGCCACCCCTTCCGTCACCCCCACGCGCTCCGCCAGCACCTCGGCCAGGGTCCGCCCCTGGCCGAGCGCCAAGCCGAGCGAGAAATTGCGGCTGCCCGGGCCCGTCGCGGTCAGCAGCAGGTCGCCGAGGCCGGAGAGCCCGGCCGCCGTCTCCGCCCGGCCGCCGAGCGCGACCGCGAGGCGGGAGAGTTCCGCGACGCCGCGCGTGACCAGCGCCGCGCGGGCATTCTCGCCCAGGCCGGCGCCGATCACGACGCCGGCGGCGATGGCGATGACATTCTTGGCGGCGCCGCCCACCTGCACGCCCACCGGGTCGTCGCTGCCATAGAGGCGGAAGGCAGGCGTCGCCAGCAGGTCACCCACCTGTCCCCGCAGGGCCTGGTCATGGCTGGCGACGACCGCCGCGGCGGGCAGGCCGGCCGCGACCTCCCGCGCGAAGTTCGGGCCGGAGAGGACGGCAGTGGCATGGCCGGGCCGCAGCGCCGCGATGATCTCGAGCGGCAGGAGGAGCGTGCCCAGCTCGACGCCCTTGGCGACGGTGACGAGGGGCGGCGCGGCCGCCGGCAGTCCCGCGAGGAAGGCGCGGATATGCTGCACCGGAACGGCGAGGATGGCGAGTTCGGCGCCCTGCACCGCCGCGGCCAGGTCGGCGGTGGCGGAGACTCCATCAGGCAGGGCGATGCCGGGGAGGTAGCGGGCATTCTCGCGCGCCGCCGCCATGGCTGCCACGCGCGCCGGGTCGCGCGCCCAGAGCGTCACCGCCTGCCCCGCCCGCCCTGCCTGCAGGGCGAGGGCGGTGCCCCAGGCGCCGGCCCCGAGGACGGCGAGCTTCGGCATTCCCCCTATTCCTCCGCGATGCGGGTCATGGCCCAGCCCTGGCCGGGCTCGCCCTCCCCCAGCCGCTCCAGCAGCGCGGCGAGGATGGCGGCGCCTTCCTCCTCGAATTTCCAGGGTGGGTTGGCGACCAGCAGGCCGCAGCCGTTCAGGCGCTGCGGGTCGGTCGGCTCGCGCAGCCAGAGCTCGGCGGCGACCAGGTCGCGCACCCCGCTCTCCTTCAGCCCGGCGTGGAAGGCGCGGACCGGGGCGCGGTGCTTGATGGGATACCAGCAGGCCTGGATGCCGGCGCGGAAGCGGTGGCCGACCAGGGCGATGCCCTGGGCCATGCGGTCGAACTCCCCTTCCTGCTCGAAGGGCGGGTCCACCAGCACCAGGCCGCGCTTCTCCGGGAAGGGGGTGAGGGCCTTCAGCGCCTCGTAGCCGTCGCGGTGGTGGATGGCGACCTGCCGGTCGCCGCGGAAGCGGGCGCGGAGGGTGGCGTGGTCCTCCGGGTGCAGTTCGCAGGCGAGGAGCTGGTCCTGCGGCCGCAGCAGGGCGCGGATCAGGGCGGGAGAGCCCGGGTATTGCGCCGGCGCCCCGGCGGCGCGGACCAGGCCGACATAATCGGCGAGCGGCCCACCGCTGGTGTCGAGCAGCCGGCCGATGCCCTTCCTCCACTCCCCGGTGCGCTCCGCCTCGCTGCCGCCGAGATCGTAGCTGCCGATGCCGGCATGGGTGTCGAGCACCCGGAAGGGCTTTTCCTTGGCCGCGAGGGCACGCAGCAGCCAGACCAGCAGCGCGTGCTTCATGCAATCGGCGAAATTGCCGGCGTGGAAGGCGTGGCGGTAGTTCATGGTCTTGCCAACTCAGGCCGGGTCCAGGGGTCGCCTGACCCCTGGTGGGGGAGGTGCGGAGGGGGCAAAGCCCCCCTCCGCTATGTGCGGCGAACGACCTCGCCGTTACGGCTTTCCGCGGGCAGGCAGAGCGCAGCGACCTGCGGCGCCACCTCGGCGGGTTGCGGCAGGGTCGCCGGGTCCTCGCCCGGCATGGCCATGGCGCGCAGCTTGGTGGCGACGGCGCCGGGGTCGAAGAGGTTCACCCGGAGCTTCGTGTTCGCCACCTCGGCCGCCCAGGCTTTCGCCAGGTGTTCCTGCCCGGCCTTGCCGAAACCGTAGAGGCCCCAATAGGCGCGCGGCTCCGCCACCAGCCCGTCGGTCAGGATGACGGCGCGGCCGGCGGGGGCGGCGCGCAGCGGCGGGTCGCAGGTGCGGATCAGCCGCCAGCAGGCGGAGAGGTTCACCGCCACGGCTTCCTGCCAGTCCCGCGGCATGATGTGCGCGATGGGGGTGAGCTTCGCCAGCACGCCCGCGGCATGCACCAGGATGTCCAGCCGCCCGAAGCGCTGGGCGATGGAGGGCCCGACCATGTCGAGCTTCTCGCCATCCTTCGCCAGGTCGAGCGGGAAGAGGGTCGCCTGGCCGCCCGCGGCGCGGATGGCGTCGTCGACCTCCTCCAGCGCGCCCTGGGTGCGGGCGGTCAGCACGCAATGCGCGCCGAGCTTCGCCAGTTCGATCGCGGTCGCGGCGCCGAGGCCGCGGGAGGCGCCCGTCACGAGCGCCACCGATCCTTCGAGCGGCTTCGGCATCAGCCCGCCTGCAGCAGCGAGAGCTGCCGGTCGTTGTTGTCCTGCGCGTCGGTCAGCGGGATGCCGTAGTCGCCGGTGAAGCAGGCATCGCAATAGGCCGGCTTCTTGGGATCGCGGCCCGGCTTGCCGAGCGCGCGGTAGAGGCCGTCGAGCGAGATGAAGGCGAGGCTGTCCACGCCGATGATCTGCGCCATCTCCTGCAGATCGTGCCTGGCGGCCAGCAGCTTGCCGCGTTCCGGCGTGTCGATGCCGTAGTAGCAGCTATGGGTGGTGGGGGGGGAGGAGATGCGCATATGCACCTCCGTCGCGCCGGCCTGGCGGACCATCTCGACGATCTTGCGGCTGGTGGTGCCGCGGACGATGGAATCGTCCACCAGGATCACCCGCTTGCCTTCCAGCATCGGCCGGTTGGCGCTGTGCTTCAGCTTCACGCCGAGATGGCGGATCTGGTCGGTCGGCTCGATGAAGGTGCGGCCGACATAGTGGTTGCGGATGATGCCGAGCTCGAAGGGGATGCCGCTTTCCATGGAATAGCCCATGGCCGCCGGCACGCCGCTGTCCGGCACGGGCACCACCACATCGGCCGCCACGCCGCTCTCGCGCGCCAGCTCCGCGCCGATCTTCTTGCGGGTGTCGTAGACCGGCGTGCCTTCCACGATCGAGTCGGGCCGGGCGAAGTAGATGTACTCGAAGATGCAGAAGCGGTCCGGCTGCTTGCCGAAGGGCTTGATGCTGTGCACGCCCTTGTCGTCGATGACGATGATCTCGCCGGCATCGATGTCCCGCACGAATTCGGCGCCGACGATGTCGAGGGCGCAGGTCTCGGAGGACAGCACCCAGGAGGGGGGCGCGCCCCCCTCCCCGCCCATGCGGCCGAGCACCAGCGGCCGGACGCCGAGCGGGTCCCGCGCGCCGATCAGCGCGCCGTTGTGCAGCGCCACCAGGCTGTAGGCGCCCTGGACCTGGCGCAGCGCGTCGATCAGCCGGTCCACCACGGTCGAGTAGAGGCTGATGGCGATGAGGTGGATGAAGACCTCGGAATCGGTCGTGCTCTGGAACAGGCAGCCGCGCCCGACCAGGCTGCGGCGGAGGCCAAGGGCGTTGGTGAGGTTGCCGTTATGCGCGACCGCGAAGCCGCCGAAGGCGAAATCGGCATAGAGCGGCTGGACGTTGCGCAGCGCCGTCTCGCCGGTGGTGGCGTAGCGGTTGTGGCCGACCGCGGCGCGGCCGCGAAGCTGGGCCATCACCTTGGCGTCGGAGAAGATGTCCCCGACCAGGCCCTGGCCCTTATGGGCGTGGAAGATGCCACCCTCATCTAGGGCGACGATGCCGGCGGCCTCCTGCCCCCGGTGCTGCAGGGCATGCAGGCCGAGCGCGGTGAGGGCGGCGGCATCGGTGGCGTTCCAGACGCCGAAGACGCCGCATTCCTCGTGGAATTTGTCGTCTTCGGACTGCCACGGACGGGTGGACAGGTCGGTCATGGGGGTCCTCACGTCCGGTTGCGGGCCGGCGGTCGCAGCAATTCGTCATGCGTCGGCCCCGGGCGTGCCGGGGGCGCGGCGACGCGGGGCCGGTATTCGGGGGGCAGTTGGGCCACCAGCCAGTGGGAACCGTCCACCACCAGGGGCAGCGTCCGCGCCTCGCGGACGGCCTCCGGCCAGCGATCGGCCGCGGGCAGCACCATGCCACCCAGGATATAGGCGAGGATGACCAGAAACGCACCCCGCGCGACGCCGAAGACCAGGCCGAGGGCGCGGTCCGTGCCGCCCAGGACACTGTCCTGCACGCGGCGGGCCACGAAGCTGATCAGGATCTTGAGGACGACCAGGACGATGAGGAAGACGCCGCCGGCGGCCAGGGCATCGGCCAGCCAGGCGGGCTCCACGCTGCCCTCGAGCAAGGGCACCACGGCGGGGCGGAGGGCGAGCGCAAGGAAGGCGGCGCCGATCCAGGCGCCGACCCCGAGCACTTCCTGCACAAGCCCCCGCATGAAGGCGAGCAACGCCGAGACGGCGAGCACCGCCAGCACCACACCGTCGACCCAGGTCATCGTGGCGGCGGTATAGCGGCGGGGCGGTGGCGGTGTCCACGCAAGCGGCAGTCAGCGCAAGCGGGGCAGCGTCGCGGTGGGGAAGGGGCTGGGCGGGGGCGATCCCGGGCCGGCGCCCCTACCCCGCCCGCAGCCCGGCCCGCTCCGCCGCCGCCCGGGTCCAGGCGGTCTCCCGCACCAGGAAGGCGGCGAAGCCCGCCGGCGTCGCCTCCTCGGGAGAGGCCATCTCGCTGCCCATCTCCTCCAGCCGCTGCCGGTTGGCCGGATCGGCGACGGCGGCGGCCACCGCGGCGGAGAGCGCCGCCATGGCCTCCGGCGGCGTGCCGGCGACGGTCACAATCCCGACGAAGGCCGCGGCGCGGAAGCCCGGCATCCCGGCCTCCTCCAGGGTCGGCACCTCGGGCGCCACCTTCAGCCGCTGCGCCGAGCCGACGCCGAGGATGCGCACCACCCCTTCCCGGTGCAGCGGCAGGGCGGTGGAGATCTCGGTCATCGCCGCCTTGATGGTCCCGGCCACCAGGTCCGGCGTCATGGCGCCGCCGCTGCCATAGGGCACGTGCTGCAGGGCCGCGCCGGTCGCGGCGTTGAAGCTCTCGATCGCCAGGTGGGAGGTGCTGCCATTGCCGGAGGAGCCGGCGGTGATGCTGCCGGGCGCCGCCCTGGCCAGCGCGACCAGTTCCACGAGTGTCCGGACCGGGACGCTACGATGCACCGCCAGCACGGTCGGCGTGCGGACGAAGAGCCCGACCGGCGCGAAATCCCTGGCCGGGTCATAGGCCAGGTTGGCCTGGATGGTCGGGTTGACCGTCAGCGGCCCGTTCGAGCCGAGGAAGATGGTGGTGCCGTCCGGCTTCGCCCGGGCGAAGGCGGTCGCCGCGACATTGCCGGCGGCGCCGGCGCGGTTCTCCACCACCACCGGCTGGCCCAGCATCTCGGACAGCTTCGGCGCCATGACGCGCGCGACCGTGTCGGAATTGCCGCCCGGGGCGAAGGGGACGATGAGGCGGACCGGCCGGTCCGGGAAGCCGCCCTGGGCGCGCAGGGCGCGGGGCGAGAGGAAGACGGGCGCGCCCCAGAGCGCGCCCAAGGGGGCCAGCACGGCCCGGCGACGGATGGGCATGGGCACTTCCTCCCTCCGGGCCTGAACGGCCTCGTTGCGGGGAAGGATGCGGCCCGCGCGCCGGCGGCTCAACCCGCTTTCGCGGCCTCCCTCTCCTTCTCGCGCCGCCCCGTCTTGGCGGCGAAAGGCGCGACCAGGTCGGCGATATGCCCGATCTCCGCGAGGCGCAGCCCCTCGAGCGCCACCGGCGCCCGCCCGCCGCGGGCGAGCCGCCGCGGCAGCACGGCGCCGGCGAAGCCGAGCTTCTGCGCCTCCCGCAGGCGCGCCTCGGCCTGCGCCACCTGGCGGATCTCGCCGGAAAGGCCGACCTCGCCGAAATAGACCGTCTCCGGGTCGGTCGGCCGGTCGGTCGCGGCCGAGACCAGCGCCGCCGCCACCGCGAGGTCGGCCGCCGGCTCGGCGATGCGCAGGCCGCCGGCGATGTTCAGGTAGACGTCGTTCATGCCGAGCGTCAGGCCGCAGCGTGCCTCCAGCACCGCCATCAGCATGGCCAGCCGCCCGGTGTCCCAGCCCACCACCTGCCGGCGCGGGCTGCCGCCGGCGGAAGGAGCGAGCAGCGCCTGCACCTCCACCAGCACCGGCCGCGTGCCCTCGATGCCGGCGAAGACCGCGCTGCCCGCGACATTGCCGCGCCGCTCCGCCAGGAACAGGGCCGAGGGGTTCGGCACCTCCACCAGCCCGCCCTCGGTCATCTCGAAGACGCCGATCTCGTCCGTCGCGCCGAAGCGGTTCTTGACGGCGCGCAGGATGCGGAACTGGTGGCCGCGATCGCCTTCGAAATAGAGCGTGGCATCCACCATGTGCTCCAGCACGCGGGGTCCGGCCAGCGTCCCTTCCTTCGTCACATGCCCGACCAGGACGAGGGCGAAGCCGCGGGTCTTGGCCAGGCGGATCAGCTCGGCGGCGCAGGCGCGCACCTGCGCCACCGTCCCCGGCGCGCTGTCGAGCGCATCCAGCCAGAGGGTCTGGATGGAATCGATGACGACCAGCGCGGCGTCCTTCTCCTCCTCCAGGCTCGCCGCGATGTCGCGCAGCGCGGTGGCGGCGGCGAGTTCCAGCGGCGCCTGCTCCAGCCCGAGGCGCAGCGCGCGGAGCCGGACCTGCGCCACCGCCTCCTCCCCGCTGATATAGAGGGCGCGGCGGCCAGCCGTCGCGATGCGCGCCGCCGCCTGCAGCAGGATGGTGGACTTGCCGATGCCGGGATCGCCGCCGACCAGAACGGCGGAGGCCGGGACCAGCCCGCCGCCCAGCACGCGGTCGAGCTCCGCAAGGCCTGTCGGGATGCGCGGCGGCGGCGCCGCCTGGCCCTGGAGGCCCACGAATTCCACGCGCCGCCCGCCCGCCGCCCTGGCCGCCGGGCCGGGGCCGCGCGCCGGGGGCGGCGCTTCCTCCTGCAGGGTGTTCCACTCGCCGCAGGCATCGCAGCGCCCCTGCCATTTCGGGAAGACGGCGCCGCAGGCCTGGCAGACATGGCGGTTGCGGTCCTTGGCCAAGCGGCACCCTCCGGGACGAAACGTGAACAGGGGATATAGCGCCGCGGCCGCGCAACGTCACCCGATTCCGCCGCGGCCAGCCCTGGACCGAGGCGCCGGGCAGACCCATGCTCCTGCCCATGGACACGCATTTTCCCTTCGGCCTCACCGTCTGCGGCATCGAGGAGCTGACCGGCCATTGCGAGACCGGCGTCAGCCATGTGCTGTCGATCCTCGACCCCGACTGGCCGGTGCCCGAGGCCTTCGGAGCCTTCGGCGAGCACGCCAAGCTGGAGCTCCGCTTCCACGACATCATCGAGGCGATGCCGGGCATGACCCCGCCGCGGGAGGAGGATGTGGAGGCCATCCTCTCCTTCGGCCGGGACCTGGAGGCCGAGGCGGCCTCCAGGCTGCTGGTGCATTGCCATGCCGGCATCTCGCGCTCGACCGCCTCCATGGCGCTGGTCCTGGCCCAGGCCCGGCCGGCGCTGCCGGCCGAGGAGCTGCTGCAGGGCATCCTCGGCATCCGCGAGAAGGCCTGGCCGAACCTGCGCCTGCTGGAGATGGGGGATGCCATGCTCGGCCGGGGCGGCACGCTGCCGGCGGCGGCGGCGGTGATCTACCGGCACCAATTGCGCATCCGGCCGCACCTCGCCGAGATCATGCGCAAGGCCGGCCGGGGGCGGGAGGTGGATGCGGCGGAGGCGCTGGGCTGATAGCCGGCCCGCATGACGCCTAGAGCGGATCGCGGAGGGGCGTGAACGCCCCACGGCATGAATCTGCTCTACAAACGGCGGTCTACAGCGGATTGGCGTTCAGTTTCGAACGCAATCCGCTGTAGCGCATGACGTCCTGACCTGCGGAGCGGGCCGGGCGCGAAGGCGCGCCGCGGCTCATGCCGCGCAGCCAGGGCCCGGAGGGCCGCCGGCGTTTGAGGCTCGCAGCCGCCACCGGTGCTTGATGCGGGGCGGTCGGACAGGATGACGGCCGGGCCGGAGCCCGGCCGTGACAGGGCCAGGCCGCTACTCCGCCGCCATCGGCAGCTGCTGCTCCAGCGTCGGCGCCACGTCCATCAGCGTCACGCGCCGCATGTCGCGCGGATAGGTGTGGTCGTCATAGGGCCGGGCACGGTGCATGGTGCAGCGGTTGTCCCACATCACCAGGTCCCATTGCCGCCACGGATGGGCATAGACGAACTGACGCTGGGTCGCGAATTCCGTCAGGTTGCGGATCAGCATCATCGCCTCGGGCCGCGGCATCCCGAGGATCTGCCCGATATGCGATGACAGATAGATCGAGTGGCGCTGCGAGCCGGGATGCCAGCGCACCAGGCGCTGCTTCACCGGGGCGAATTTCTGCTTCTCCTCCTCGGTGTAGTCCTCGAAGCCCATCTGCCCGCGCGAGTAGATGAGGCTGTGCTCCGTGACGAGGTCGCGGACCTGCGCCCTGGTCTTTTCCGGCAAGGCATCCCAGGCGGCGCGCATGTCGGCGAACTCGGTCTCGCCGCCCTCGGGCGGGACCACGCGGCCATGCAGCATGGAATACTTGGCCGGCGTCGCCTTGAAACTGCTGTCGGAATGCCAGAGCTGGTTGCCCAGGTTGAACATGCGGCGGCGGTCATCGGCCGCGAGCAGCTTGCCATCGACATCGAGGTTGGAGATGTCGGCCATCCGGTTGTGCTTCAGCCGGTGCTTGTGCGCGTCCACCGTCGCGCGCGCCTCCTCCAGCGGGCCGAGCGCCTCGCCGAAGGCCATCTGCTGGTCGTCGTCCAGCCGCTGGTCGCGGAAAACCAGCACCGCGTAGCGGTCCATGGCGCGGTGGATCTCGTCGCAGATCTCGGGGCCCGGGGTGGTGCGCAGGTCGAGGCCCGAGACCTCGGCGGCGAAGAGCGGGTGCAGCGGGGTGAGTTGCAGCGGCATGGCCTGGTCCTCCAGGGCTGATATATTAGCCCCGGCCGGCCCCTGGCGGTCAAGCGACCGTCCGCCTGCGTCGCGGTCTGAATTCCCGGCGGACTGGCCGGCGCCCCGGGCGGGCGCCGGCTCCGGCGGTCAGCTCGCGCGGTAGTAGCGCCGCGCCCGCCGCTCGGCCTCCCGTGCCGCGGCTTCCGGCGTCGCCTGGCCGGTGGCGACGGCGGCGCACATCTGCACCAGCACGTAATCCGCCGCGACCGCGCCGGAAGCCTGGCTGATCGGCCCCTTGTAACCGCTCCAGAACGGGGTCTCCATCGTCTCCCGGAAGATCGTGAGCTTGGGGTCGGAGGTCCAGACGCTGCTGGCGCTGTAGGCCTTCAGCGGATGCGCCCAGTAGCCGAGCGAGCCCTGCATCCAGGGCTCGTACTGCTCGGATTCCAGCATGAAGGCGATGAAGGCCTTGGCGGCGTTCGGGTAGCGCGTGTGCCGGAAGACCATGGCGTTCATCACCGTCGCGGTCTGCGGCGGCGCGCTGGCGCGACCCTTCGGCATGAAGGCGTGCTGCGTGTCCTCGGCGATCGCCGCGGTCTTCGGATCGTTCTTCAGGGTGAAGTAGAGCGAGACGCCATTCGCGGTGAGAAAGATCTCCTGCGCCGAATAGGCCCGGTTGTTCGAGGGATCAAGCCAGGAGAGCGTGCCGGCCACGAAGGTCGGGTAGAGTTCCTGGAGGTATTTCAGCGCCTCCACCGTCTCCCGGCTGTTGATGGCGACCTTGCCCTCCTCGTCCACCAGATAGGCACCGTGCGACCAGAGCAGCCACTGCGCGAAATTGTTGCCGTCCCCGACCGCATTGCCCAGGGCGAAGCCGACCGGCTTGTTGTTGCGCTTCAAGGCCTGGCAGAGCCTGAGGAAGCCCTCATGGTCCTCGGGGATGCGGTCGAAGCCGGCCTCCTTCACCGCCGAGACACGATAGGTGCAGGGCCCGATATTGCCGCCGAAGGGGATGCCCAGCCAGGCATTGCTGTTGTGCCGCTTGCCGTATCGCTCGGCGAGGGTCATCCAGCCGCCATAGCGCTGCCCGAGATAGTCGGCGACATCGTTCAGCTCGACCACCCTGTCGGCATAGATATGCGGGTCGTCGGACCAGCCGATGACGACATCCGGGCCGGTGCCGGTATTCGCCACCACCGCGGTCTGCGGCCGGATGTCCTCCCAGCCCACGAAATCGACCCGGACGGGGATGTTGAAGCGGTCCTGGAAGCGCTGGGCGTTCTGGCGGAAGATCACCTCGTCCGGCTCGACGAAGCGGGCCGGGCGGATGACGCGGAGCGTGGCGCCGGCCTCGGGCGTGGCGCGCAGCGGCCCGGCATCGGTGCGCGGGATGCTGCCCTGCGCCATGGCCGGGCCGGCGAGCGCCGCGGCGCCGAGGCCAAGGGCCGCGCGGCGGGTGACGTCCTGCATGGTTGATCCTCCCTGACATGTCCTTGGCCAGGGCGACGCCTGGGCGGCACCCGGCGAGGAGGAGGATGCGGCCCGTCGCGCAGGCGGGACGAGTCCGGCGGGATGCCCTCGCGATCTCCTGATCCATCGCGCAACCGGCGGCACAGGCGGGTTCGCCGCGACGCAAGCGCCAGCGGCGGCCGGCATCACGGAACCGCTCGGCCCGGGCGACATTATCCCGCAACGTCACGCCTGATCTCCCCATCCCCCCAGGGAGGCCTGCCGCATGCGACCGGACCATGGTCGCGCCGCCCTCACGCGGCGCGCTGAGAACACTTGTGCCCACCTGCCGGCGCGCCTCGTCCCGGCCCTCGCCATGGCGGCGGCGCTGCTTGCCGCACCCTGGCTGATCCCCCCGGCCGAGGCGGCCCGCGGCGGCCCGAAGCCGCGCGCGGAGACGAGCCAGCCGCGCAAGCCGGCCGCCCAGCCCCGGCCGGCGCGGGAAGCCCGGCCGGCAGCCCGCCAGCCCACTCGCGCCACGCCGGCCCGCAGGGCGAGCAGGCCGGCCGCCGCGGCGCGTCCGGCCCGCGCCGCGCTGCCCGCCCGTGCCGCGGCGCCTTCCGGCCAGTCGGTCACCGCGGCGATCGACCATGCCAGCCGCGCGACCGGCCTCGACCCGCTGCTGCTGGTCGCACTCGCCTGGCAGGAGAGCCGCTTCGACCCGCGCGCCCGCAACGGCCGCTCCACGGCGCGCGGCCTGATGCAGTTCACCGAGGCGACCTGGCTGGAGGTGGTGCGCGATTTCGGCCCGCGGCACGGCCTCGCGCAGCGCGCCGCGCAGCTGCGGACCGATGCGGCGACGGGGGCGATCACCACGCGCGACCCGCGCCACCTCAAGCAGATCCTGGATCTGCGGGACAATCCGCGGCTCTCGGCCGTGCTGGCGGCGGAGCGGATCAACCGCGCCCGTGGCGGGCTGCAGGCGAGCCTCGGCCGCCCGGTCCGGGCGGAGGACCTCTACCTGGTCCACCTGCTCGGCCCGGCCGGGGCGCAGCGCTTCCTGACGGCGCTGGAGAAGTCACCCTCCCGCCCCGCCGCGGATTTCGTCTCGCGCGACGGCCACGCCATGAACCGGGAGCTCTTCGCCGAGCGCCGCAGCGGCCGGCCGCTCAGCCTGGCGGAGCTGCATGGCTGGGTCGGGCGGTCCATCGCCGGGCAGCGCGACCTGCACGGGCCGATGCTGGTCTCGCTCGGCGTGCCGCCGGTGCTGGAACTGGCGGATGCGCGGTGACGGGGCCGCGGCCGGCCGGGTGTCTCAGGCCAGGATGATGCCGCCCGCCCTCGGGACATGCAGGCCCGCTGCGGCGAAATGCGTTCCTTCCTGAACGTCCATCCGCTGTAGCTCCTTGTTTTTCGAGCCGATTCAGGCGCCCGGGCGTTCACGCCCCTCCGCGGTCCGCCCTACAGCGGATTGCGTTCAAAGCTGAACGCCAATCCGCTGTAGACCGCTGTTTGTAGAGTAGATTCACGCTGCGGGGCGTTCATGCCCCTCCGCGATCTGCTTCAGCGCCGCAGTTCCATCTGGATCGGCCCCTCCCGCTCGCCATTGGCGAACTGGTCCACCAGCGCATGGCCGGTATGGCCCAGGCTGGCGGCCGGGCCGCTCCAGACGATCCGGCCCTTGTGCAGCATCGCCGCCGTGTCGCCGATGCGCCGGGCGCTCGCCATGTCATGGGTGATGGAGACGGCCGTGGCGCCGAGGCGCTTCACGCAGTCCACGATCAGCCCGTCGATGACCGCGCCCATGATGGGGTCGAGGCCGGTGGTCGGCTCGTCGAAGAAGATGATGTCGGGCTGCGCCGCGATGGCCCGCGCCAGCGCCACCCGCTTCTGCATGCCGCCCGAGAGCTCGGCCGGGGAGAGGTCGCCGACCGAGCCGGCGAGGCCGACCTGCGCCAGCACCTCGGCCGCCTTGTCGCGTGCCTTCGCGCGGGTAACCCGCCCCTGCGCCAGCAGCTTGAAGCAGACATTCTCCCAGACCGGCAGGCTGTCGAAGAGGGCACCGTTCTGGAACAGCATGCCGATGCGGTCGGCCACCGCCTCCCGCTCCCGCCGGCTCATCTGCGTCACGTCGCGGCCGTCGATCTCGATCACGCCCTCATCCGGCTCGATCAGGCCGAGGACGCATTTGATGGTCACCGACTTGCCGCTGCCGGAGCCACCCAGGATCACCAGGGAATGGCCGGCCGCGACATCCAGGTCCACGCCGTCCAGCACCTGCTTCGGGCCGAAGGCCTTGCGCACGCCGCGCATGCGGATCTTCGGGACCGCCTGGGGGCCGCCATGGGCGGCGCCGGCGGCCAGGGTCGCCTGCTCCACCATGTCCCTCATTGCGCGAAGAAGATCTCGGTCAGCACGTAGTCGAGCGCCAGGATGAGGATGGAGGATGCCACCACCGCCGTGGTGGTGGTCCGGCCCACGCCCTGTGCGCCACCCTTCGAGGTATAGCCGCACCAGGTGCCCATCAGCGCGATGATGAAGCCGAAGACGGCCGCCTTCACCAGGCCGGAGACCACGTCCTGCACCTGCAGGTAGTCGAAGGTCGCATCGAGATAGGCGTAGGAGAGGAAGCCGAGCTTGTAGGTGCCGATCAGCCAGCCGCCCATGACGCCGAGGATGTCGGCCACCAGCACCAGCAGCGGCAGCGCGATCGTCGCCGCCAGCAGGCGCGGCGCGACCAGGTACTTCATGGGGTTGGTCGAGAGCGTGGTCAGCGCGTCGATCTGGTCCGTCACGCGCATGGTGCCGATCTCGGCGGCGAAGCTCGCGCCGATGCGGCCGGCGACCATCAGCCCGGCCAGGACCGGGCCCAACTCGCGGGTGATGGAGATCACCACCACGCTGGCGATGGCGCTCTGCGCGTTGAAGCGGGCGAAGCCGGTATAGCTCTGCAGCGCCAGCACCATGCCGGTGAAGACCGCGGTCAGCGCCACCACGGGCAGGGAGAACCAGCCGACCTGGACGAAGGCGCGCCAGAAATGCCGCCAGTAGAAGGGCGGGCGGAAGAGGTGGCTGATCGCCTCCAGCGCGAAGAGCGCGACGCCGCCCACCTCCCGGCAGCCAGCGAGCGTGAGACGGCCGAGCGCCGCCAGCGGATCGAGGATGAGCGCGGCCATCAGGCGGTGCGGATCTCGCGGCGGTAGCGGGCGCCGAGGGAGGTCAGGATCTCGTAGCCGATGGTGCCGGCGCGCTCCGCCACCTCGTCCGGCGTGTTGCCGGGACCGATCAGTTCCACCAGGTCGCCGGGCGCGACGCCGGGCACATCGGTGACGTCGAAGGTGATGAGATCCATGGACACCCGGCCGACCAGGGGCACGGGCCGCCCGGCGAGGATGCCGGCAGCCCGCCCTGACAGGGATCGAAGGTAGCCATCGGCATATCCCGCGGCAACGGTGGCGATCCGCGTGGGCCGCGGCGCGGCCCAGGAAGCGCCATAGCCGACGGTGGTGCCCCGGGGGATCTCCCGCAGTTGCAGGATCGGGGCGGCCAGCCTCACCGCCTGCCGCATCGAGTTGGGCCGGCCGGGGGTCGGGTTGATGCCATAGAGCGCGCAGCCCGGCCGGGCAAGGTCGGAGGCGAAATCCGGCCCGAGGAACATGCCCGAGGAGTTGGCGAAGCTCGCCGGCATGGCGGGCAGCCGGGCGCGGGCGGCGGCGAAGCGGGCGGCCTGGTCTCTGTTCAGCGGATGCTCCGGCTCATCGGCACAGGCGAGATGGGTCATGACGTAGCGGAGATCGAGGCCGGCGAGCCGGGACGGGTCCGCCGCCAGAGCCTCCACCTCCGCGGGCGCGAGGCCGAGCCGCGCCATGCCGGTATCGACGTGCAGCAGGGCCGGGAGTTGCCGCCCGGCCGCGCGCGCCGCCGCCGACCAGGCGGCGATATCCGGCAGGCCGTTCAGCACGGGCAGCAGCGCGGCGTCCTCATCCGCGCCGGGGGCGAAGCCGTTCAGCACGGCGATCAACGGGCCGGGGCCGATGGCGGCGCGCAGCGCCACCCCTTCGGCCAGATGGGCCACGAAGAAATGCCGGCAGCCGGCCGCCAGCAGGGCGCCCGCGACCGGCGCGGCGCCGAGGCCATAGCCATCCGCCTTCACCACCCCCGCCACCGCGCCCGGCGCGGCGCGGTCCCGCAACAGGCGCCAGTTCCCGGCCACGGCGCCGAGATCGACGGTCAGCACCGCCTGCATCGCCTCACCCCGGTCTGTTCGGCATGGGCATGGACCCTGAGCCGGCCGGGGGCAAGCCCCATGCTGCACTGCAACCGTCCCCTGACCCGGGCGTTGGGGAGCCTGGCCGCACAATCGACAAGCATTCTGTTGCGCAGCCCAGCCCCACAATCAGGATCTTGACGCCCGCTGCGGGGTGGCTGCCGGCATTGGACAGGAAGGAATCAGAGCATGGCTGACAGCAACAACCGGACGGACCAGCGGAACGGCACCGGCGGCGCCGAGGTGGCGCGCCGTGGCGGTCCCGCCAAGGTGGCGAGCGAGGCCCTGCGCGCCGGCACGCCGGAGACGACCCCGCCGACCCCCGAGGAGACCCTGCCGGAGGCGGCCCGCGCCGGCCGCGCCGTGGTCGCCGAGGTGGCGCGCAGCGCCGTGGAAGCGGCACGGCAGGCGACGGGGACCGGCGCCGAGGCGGCCCGGCGCGGCGAGCAGGCCGGGGCGGAACTCGTCCGCCGCACCGGCGAGGCCACGGGCCAGGGCGCTGCGGCAGCCGCGGCCGGCAGCCGGGAGGCGACGCGCAGCCTCTGGGCCGGCAGCGAGGAGATGCGGCGGATGATGCCGGGCTTCGCCACCCCGCCCGGCGGCATGCTGGACCTGCCGCAGGCCGTCGCGGGCTTCATGGGCGAGATGATGCGGGCCAACATGGCGATGAGCCAGGAGTTCTTCCGCCTGGCCAACCCGGTCGCGGTCATCGAGATGCAGCAGCGCCTCGTCCGCGGCTACCTGGATGCCATCGTCGCGGGCCAGGCCACGCTGCTGGGCGCGGCGCGGCGGACCAGCGAGGATGCGCAGCACCTGGCCGGCGCGGCGCGCGACCGGAACGCCTGACGCAACAGGCCCGGGAGGCGGCATGACCGCCTCCCGCCTGTCTCTCCTGTCAGCGCGCATGGATGCTGACGCATGTCTGCGCCTCCAGCCGCCGATGGCGGCTCCGCTTCGGGACTTGGCCCGCCCTGCATCGCTGCCGTCGCGGATAGCTCGCCTCTGGCGGCCGCCCTCGTCCTCTCGGGGCACGGCGTCCCCTCAAGGCCGATCCAGCCATTCCCGTGCCCGATGCAGGGACGAACAGCCGCCGAACCTGCCGCCGGGCAGAAAATTGTGCGGTGCGGCGGAACGCAGTGCGGTGCAGCATGTTCTGACAGGCGTGGCCCGATGCGGCCGGCCGGACCAGAACACGTCCTGCAAGGCCAAGTCCTGGCCCGAACTTTCAATAATAATTCCTGAGACATCGCCTGGCATGGCACCCAGCCATGCCAGCGGGAGGTAGTCATGGCTCATCCCGAGCGGACCGGAAGACTTGTCGAAGAGAAGGTCGTTCCCGTCGTGGAGGAGACGGCCGTGGTCTACAAGGAGCAGGTGGTCACCGACCGGGTGCGCCTGCACAAGCGGGTCCATGAGGACAGGGAAGTCCTGGACATCCCGGTCCGGACCGAAGCGCTCGAGGTGGAGCGCGTGCCGGTCGGCCGCTTCGTCGAGGCGGCGCCGGCCATCCGCCAGGAGGGCGACACCACGGTCTACCCCGTGGTGGAGGAGGTCCTGGTGGTCGAGAAGCGCCTGCGGCTGGTGGAGGAAGTGCGCGTCACCCAGCGGCGGGAAACCCGGCATGTCCGGGAAGAGGTCGCGCTGCGGCGCGAGGAGGTCACCGTCGAGCAGGCCGGGCCTCCCCGCGCGGCGGGGCGCGACCGCGACGCCTGACGCGAGGCCCCGGGAAGGGGTCCGGGCGTCAGGCGGTTTGACCGAAGCATTTGGAAAGAAGGGGAATTCCATGATGGAATCCGTGATTGGACTGCTTGCGGACCGTGAGTCGGCGCAGCGCGTGCGTGGCGCCCTGGTCGAGGCCGGCTGCGACCAGAAGATGGTCGTCATCTTCGACCGCCAGGCCGGCGAGGGCCTCGCCGAGGAACTCGTCGATCGTGGGCTTGAGCAGGCGCGCGCCCGGCTCTATGCCGAGGCCGTGGTGAAGGGCGGCGGCATCCTGGTCGCTGCCGAGGCCGAGAAGGCCGACCAGGCGCTCGCGGTCATGAACCGCTTCGAGCTGAAGGCGCCGGAGGAGATGCTGCATGGCGAGCATGTCGAGCGCGCGCAGTCGATCGAAGAGGATCTGAAGGTCGGCAAGCAGCAGGCGGCCGGCGGCAAGCGCCTGGTGACCAGCATCCATGAGCGCCAGGTCGAGAAGCCGGTGACGCTGCATGAGGAGGAGGTCGAGGTCGAGCGCCGCCGCGAGGACCACCGCCTCAGCCCGGATGAGGCCGACCGCGCCTTCCGCGAGGAGACCGTGGAGCTGACCGCGACCAGCGAGCGGCCCGTGGTCTCGAAGGAGGCCCGCGTGACCGGCGAGGTCGCGCTGCGCAAGCGCGCGGTGGAGCGGCGCGAGGTGGTGCGCGAGACCGTCCGGCGCCAGGACGTGGATGTCGAGACCATCCAGGAGAAGCGGGTCGGGCCCGAGCGCCAGGCCTGAGCTTCCCGGGCGGACCGGTGTGAACGGGGCACCCCGCGGACCTTGCCCGGCAAGGTCCGCGGGGGCTTCGCCGTCCGGAAGCGGGACTTTGCCCGCCCCTCCCTGATCGGCGGCGGATCGACGTCCTGCCGACGGCCCGGCATCGCCCCTTGCGGCGCGGGCGGGCGCATCCTCGCGGCCGTGCCCATGGAATCGTCCCTGCGGCCGCGGGTCCGGCATCGGAACCGCCATGCTCCGATCCAGGGAGATAGAGCGGATCGCGGACGGGCGTGAACGCCCGGGTGCGTGACTCTCCCGCGTCAGGGCTCGTGGAAGAGCAGGGCACGGATCTCGATGCTCTGCCGCGGCGGGGCATCGGGGGGCACGCCCGGATCAGCGAAGGCGGTATGCGGCGAGAAGCGTGCCCGGCCGTCCACCGCGCTGTCATAGCATTTCAGCAGCAGCGCCTCGTCCGGCATCATCTCCGGCAGCCAGTACCAGCGATGCGCCGGGTTGAAGCGAACCTGATAGGTCTCGCCGGTGCGATCCGGATAGATCAGGTCGCTCGCCACCAGATCGCCCGGCGCGACGCTCGCGGCGTCGCAGACTGCAAGCGGCATGTCGCGCACCGGACCGGCGAGCGGACGCCAGAGGTTCACGACCTGCACGCGGCCGCGCAGCAGCCTCTCCGCCTCCTCCGGCAGCAGGTCGCGGACGCGCTGCGGCCCGGAGTGCTCGGTGTGGTCCACATGCACCCGCGCCACCGGCTGGCGCGGCACGGCGCTGCGGTCCTCGGCGCCGGGGATCCGGCGGCGGATGGTGTGGTCGAAGATGTGCACCCGCGTGGCACCGGTTGCCGCCTGCAGGATGCGCGCGCTCTCGGAGTAGTAGACGCTGCGGATCGCCGCCTCGTCATCGACGTCGCGCAGCGCGCTGGCCCCCTGCGCGACAGCGAAGCCCTCGCGGTCCAGCGACACCGTGCCGGCGATCGGGCGCAGGTCCCGGATCGTCACGCGATGCGGCTCCGCGGTGATGTTGCTGCGCGGGCGGCCCGCTGGCGGCGCATGGGTATAGGTGAAGGGTCGGCCCGCGACCGGGCCGAGGTAGTTCAGCTCCGCCTCGATGGCGGAGGAGCGCACCGGGGCCACCGGGGGCATGGCAAGGCTCAGGCTCATCGATTTTCTCCTCGAACGGGTGGGATCGGGGCGGGGCGGCGTCACCGCCGCCACAGGGGCTTCCGCGCCAGGGCCCATGCCTCGGCCGGGGTCAGGCCGATGTCGCGCAGGTCGCGCTCCTTGAGAGCGAGGAGCTGCCGGCGCTCGGCCATGCGGGACAGCATCGTCTCCAGCCAGACCGGCCAGGGTCCTCTGGCGGGCCCGGGCTGCGGGAAGGCAGCCGTGATGGCGCCCCGTGGCGTCAAGGTTTCGGCGGCAGCCGGCGTCACGCGGGTGACGTGCATGGTCTCACCTCCTCCTGCTCGTGGCGGGATGGCGGCCCGGCACCGCCACGCAGGCGGGCGGCAATCCGGGACGTCATCGGGTCCTCCACAGGCCACCGAGATTGGGTCTGGTCCCCGCCGGCGATAATCAGGCATCCTGGACCGACACTGATGACCGTCAGTCCGCAATGAGCCAGCCCTCCGACATGGCCGCCTTCGTCCGCATCGTGGAGACGGGCGGGCTCGCCCCCGCGGCCCGCGACCTCGGCCTCACGCCCTCGGCCATGTCGAAACAGCTCGCCCGGCTGGAGGCGCGGCTCGGCGTGCGGCTGCTCACCCGCACCACGCGGCGCATCAGCCTGACGCCGGAGGGCGAGACCTATCTGGCGCGCGCCCGCGACATCCTCCTCCTCATCGAGGCAGCCGAGCAGGACGTGACCGCGGGCCGTGGCCGTCCCGGCGGCCTGCTGCGCGTCAACACCGGCACCGCCTTCGCCCGGCACCGCCTCATCCCGCTATTGCCTGCCTTCTTCGAACGTTATCCCGCCGTCACGCTCGACCTCAGCGTGACGGATCGCCGGGTGGATCTCGTCGCCGAGCAGGCCGATGTGCTGCTGCGGACCGGCCCTCTGGGCGACTCCTCGCTGATCGCCCGCAAGATCGCCGAAGGCGGGCGGGTGATCTGCGCCGCGCCGGCCTATCTGGAACGCCGCGGCCGGCCCGCGACGCCGGACGGGTTGCTGTCGCATGACTGCCTGGTGCTGCGCGGCCTGTCCCGGCTGACCGCCTGGCCATTCCGGACGGCCACCGGGCTGCAGACCCTGACGGTGCGCGGCGTGGCGACGACCGACAGCGCGGAGGCGCTGCGCGACATGGCGCTGGCGGGCCTCGGCATCATCCGGGTGAGCGCCTTCATCGTCGCCCGCGACATCAGCGAGGGGCGCCTGGTGCCGCTCTTCGAGGAACTGCATGTGTCGGAGGACGTCCCGGTCTGGGCCGTGACGGCGCCGGGGCGGCACAGGCTGCCGCGCGTCCAGGCCTTCGTGGACTTCCTGGCACGGCATGCTGCGGAATGGTGAGGCGCGGCGGGGAGGAGGTGGGCCAGGTGGCGCCTGGACAGGGCTCATCCGGCGGTCATGCCGGCCTTTTCCGGGGCCTTCCCCATCGTCTCTGCCCGGCGCGGAGCCGTATCATGCCTGCATTCTGCCGCGCCGGGCGGCGCGGCGCCTCGGGAGGGATCGTCACATGCAGCGCTCGGAAGACCGCATCCTCACCACCCATACCGGCAGCCTGCCCCGGCCGCCCGGGCTGACCCAGCTCTATGCCCGGCGCGCCCGCGGCGAGCCGGTCGACGAACCGGCCCTGGAGGCGGCCGGCCGGGAGGCGCTGCAGCGCATCGTGCCGGCCCAGATCGAGGCCGGGCTCGACGTGATCAACAACGGCGAGCAGCAGCGGGACTCCTTCGCCCTCTACCTCCGGCACCGCCTCACCGGCATCGGTGGCGAGAGCATCCGCACCACCTTCGCCGACATCGATGCCTATCCGGAGTTCAAGGCCGAGTTCACCCGGCAGGCCGGGGCGAAGGAAGCCGTGAGCAACACCGCCCACCTGCCCGCGGCTATCGGTCCCGTCGCCTATGCCGACCCGCGGGTCATCGAGGCGGAGTGCGGCGACTTCGCCGTCGCCCTTGCGCCGGTCGCGGGCCGCTACGTGGAAGCCTTCCTGACCGCCCCCTCGCCGGGGATCGTCGCTTCCATCGTGCAGAACCGACATTACGCGACCGAGGACGCCTATCTCGATGCGCTCGCCCGGGCGCTGGCCGTCGAGTACCGCGCCGTCGTGGCGCATGGCTTCCTGCTGCAGCTCGACTGCCCCGACCTGGCCCTGGAGCGGCACTGCTCCTACCGTGACCGGCCGCTCTCGGATTTCCTCGGCTTCGTCGAGCGCGTGGTGGCGGCGATCAACGCCGCCCTGGCCGGTATCCCGCGCGAGCGGGTGCGGCTGCATGTCTGCTGGGGCAATTACGAGGCGCCGCATGACCAGGACGTGCCGCTGGAGGCGATCCTTCCCATCCTGCTGCGGGCCGAGGTCGGCGGCCTGGTCCTGCCCTTCGCCAATCCGCGCCACGCGCATGAGGTCCGCTGCCTCGAGCGGATGCCGCTCGCCGCGGACCAGGTGATGGTCGCGGGCGTCATCGACACGCTCACGAATTTCGTCGAGCACCCGGAGGTCGTGGCCGAGCGGATCATCCGGGTTGCGCAGGCGGTCGGCGATCCTCGCCGGGTACTGGCGGGCACGGATTGCGGCTTCGACACCTCGGCCGGCCGCGGCCGGGTGGCACCCGATGTGGTCTGGGCGAAGCTGCGCAGCCTTGCCGAGGGCGCGCGCCTGGCCTCCGCGCGGTTGTTCCCCGCGCAGCGGCGCTGAGGGAGGCACCCATGTGCTGGATCTGCGAGGTACGGCGCGGCATGATGGGCCATGCGCCGCCGGAGGACCGGACTGCGGATCCGGCCGACGCGCCCGGGCAGGAGCCCCCCGTCCCGGCGCCGGACCGGGTGGCCGGAGCGGAGCCCGGCACCCCTGCCGGGCTGGCCTGCCATGGGCGAGACCCGGGCCATACAGCACCGACCGCGGAGGAGGCGGAGAATGCGCCGCCGGCCGAAGCCGCGATGACGCCGGCACCAGCGGATTGCGTTCAGAATTGAACGCCAATCCGCTGGAGGTCATTGATCATGGAGCAGATTCACCCTCCCGGGCGTTCACGCCCGTCCGCGATCTGCTCTATGTCCGGATCATCGGGCAGCCACCCTCCGCCAGCGGACGGAATGCCTCCGCCGCAGGCACGGTCGCGGCGAGCTTGAACAGATCCGCCGGATTCCTGCTCTCCTCCGGTGTCTTCACCTGGAACAGGTGGACAGGCACGATCATCTGCCCATCCTCGCGGATGCGGCCCTCGCCGAAGGCATCGTCATCCGTCGGCATGCCCTTCATCGCGTTCACGGTCTGCTGACCGGAGCGCTTGGCCTCCGCCACGCCCATCGCCTTCACTGCCTTCAGGTAGTGGCGTGTTGCGGCATAGGCGCCGGCGTGGAGCGTATTCGGGATCACGCCCTGGCCGAGCCGCGGCTTCACGCGCTCATAGAAGGCGCGCGTGCGGTCGTTCAGGTTCCAGTAGAAGCTTTCCGTCAGCAGCAGCCCCTGCGCGACCTGCAGGCCCATGGCCGAGACGTCGGTGACGAAGGCACCGAGCCCCACCATCCGCAGGCCGCGGCGCGCGAGGCCGAACTCCTGCGCCTGCTTGAGGCAATTGATCAGGTCGGCACCGGAATTCGCCAACGCGATCACCTTGGCGCCGCTCGCCTGCGCCTGCAGCAGGAAGGCGGCGAAATCCGTCGTCCCCGGAAACGGGTGCGCCACGGCACCGAGCACCTTGCCGCCCGCGGCGCGGACGAATTTCGCCGCCTCGTCGCGCAGCGCGTGGCCATAGGCATAGTCGGCGGCGATGAAGTACCAGCTCTCGCCGCCGTCCTTCACCACGGCATTCGCGGTGGCATGGCTCATGCTCCAGGTGTCGAGCGGGCCGTGAACCAGGTTGGGTGAGCATTGCGCACCCGTCAGCACGGAAGACAGCGCACCCGTGTTGAGGTGGACCTTGTCCTTCTCGCGCGCGACCGTGTTGGCGGCGAGCGCCACCGCCGTGTTGCCGACCTGCACGATGGCGTCCACGCCGCCGCGGTCGAACCACTCACGCACGGTGACGCTGGCGACGTCGGGCTTGTTCTGGTGGTCTGCCGCCACGAGTTCCACCGTGATGCCGGGGTTCTCGGCCGTGAACTCCGCGATGGCCTGCCGGACGCAGGCGGTGCCGGTCGGGCCCTCGACGTCCCGGTAGGGGCCGGACATGTCGGTCAGTGCGCCCAGGCGGATCGTGCTGCCTGCCGTTTGCGCGCGCGCCGTTGTGGTTGCGGCAAGGATGGCGGTGGCCGTGCCCAGCATGCTGCGTCGGTTGAGTGTCATGGCGTCCTCCGTATCGGCGTCCTGGTGCCCCGGCGAGTACCCGCCCCGGCCGCTGTGCAGATGGCGGGGGCGGATCGGCCGCCCGCGAGGAAAGGGTTGCACCGGGCAGTGGAAGCGTCCAGCCACGGCCCGGCGCACGCTGCCGCCTCGATGACCTTCAGGAGAGGCCCTGCCCGATCTCCGGTCCTGGCGTTTGTGGGACAAGGGCGCTTTGTTGCAGGGGGGCGATGGCGTGGCAGGGGACATCAACGATCTGCGCCGCACCGGATGCGGCCGGCGCGGCTTCGGCCCAGCGCCTGCGGATAGCGGCGCCAAGCCCTGTCGAGGAGCGTTTCCCGTACCGGCGCCCCAGGTTGCCGCTGAGGGTTCGGCGAGTATCGCGCGCAGGGTTGGTGTGGCGGCTGCGCGCCGAGCGAGAGAGTCATGCCGGCCGCACGACCGCCGACCATGGGTCAGGACTCCGTGCGGCCGGTATGAGGAGAGCTGTGCGCGGATGCGCCAGAACGGGCCCAGCGCACCAGAACGAGCAGATGGCTCGGCAATGCGGAGGTTTGGGCGATATGAGCGCCGGCAGGGGCGCCGATTTTGCCTTCGA
>NZ_JAJAQI010000016.1 GCF_020523605.1 Roseicella aerolata
CACCCGCAGCGGATGGTCGGCCCGGACCCGTTGTTCCAAATCCACGTAGCTGAACAGCGACCCAACCACCGCATCACTGCCACGCATCCTCACCCCGCTCGCTGCCGGGGGTAGGGAATCACGCAGGCGGCATCACCACAATGAATTTCAGCAGCCTGCTAGAGCAGATCGCCAGAGGCCATGAAGGACCGAAGGCGTGAATCTGCTCGGAAAACAAGGAGCTACAGCGGATGAGCGTTCAGTTCTGAACGCAATCCGCTGTAGTCTGTCATGCGCCAGACATGAACATGCGCCAGACATGAAGCGGTAACTCGACGGTCGCGAGGGGCAAGGTGCCGTTGCGGGCGATGCCTTCGCGGACATCCCCCCTTGCATCGCGCCGTCTTGTTTCGAGCGCGACCTGCCGATGTGCCGCACCGGCCCCGCCCCGCTCGATCCGAGAAGGAAGGAGTCCGGCCGCAATGCCATGCGAAGGCTGACCCTGGCCGTGCCCATGACGCCTATCCACTACAGCGGATTGCGTTCAAGACTGAACGCCCATCCGCTGTAGACCGCTGTTTGTAGAGCAGATTCACGCTGCGGGGCGTTCACGCCCCTCCGCGATCTGCTCTATCCCAAGCGCGCGGCCTTTCGCCGGCCCTACCGTCCGCGCCCGGTCTTCGCCTGCAACTCGTCGATCCGGCGGGAGGCCTCGGCCTTGGTGAGGTCCGGGTCGAACTCCTCGCCCGCCTCCTCGCTCAGCGTCTTCAGATAGCTCGCCTGCGCGCCGGTCATCTGCTCGTCGCCGGTGGTCCAGTCATCCGGGTCCTTGATGGTGTTGGAGCCCGGATCCGGATCCCGCTTCGGGTTTTCGGGCGCGTCATGCTGTGGCTGCTTCGCCATACCTCTGGAGTCCTTATTCCCGTTGCGTGTTCCCTCAACGTTCGCCTGTGCCTCGCGTTGCCTCAGGCCGTGCTGCAAGTCTGCATCGCAAGACGCCAGAAAGTTATGCTGCAGCGCAGCGAAACCCGTTCCGTCCGCTGGCGCTGCTCTCAAAAGCCATGTGGCGTGGCCCCTGGAAGGACCCTCGTCTTGACCCCTCCCCGCCTCGACCTCGCCGATCTCGTCCGTCGCAGCCAGAGGCTGGCCCTAGGGTCGGCCCAGGGGAAAGCCCTTCTCGGCGGGGCTCCTGCCGGGGACGGCGTCCTGCGGGAGGTGACGGGTTTCGGCGGCAATCCCGGACGGCTTCGCATGCTGGCTTTCGTGCCGGAGGGGTTGCCGCCCGGTGCGCCGCTGGTCGTCGCCCTGCATGGCTGCACCCAGACCGCCGGCGACTATGACCGTGGCACCGGCTGGTCCATCCTGGCAGCGCGCCAGGGCTTCGCCCTACTGCTGCCGGAGCAGCGCCAGGCCAACAATCCCAACCGTTGCTTCAACTGGTTCGAACCGGCGCATACGCGCCGCGACCAGGGCGAGGCAGCCACCATCCGCCAGATGGTGGCCCATCTGGTGGCCCGGCACCGGCTGGACCCTCGGCGTATCTTCGTCACCGGCCTGTCGGCCGGCGGCGCGATGGCTTCCGTCATGCTGGCGACCTATCCGGAGGTCTTCGCCGCTGGCGCCATCCTGGCCGGCCTCCCCTATGGCGCGGGCCGGTCGATGTCGGAGGCCTTCGAGGCCATGGCGACCGGCCGGCCACGCCCCGCAAGGGACTGGGGCTCGCTGGTCCGCGCCGCCTCCCCGCATCCCGGGCCTTGGCCACGCGTCTCCGTCTGGCAGGGGGAGGCCGATACCACCGTGCGCCCGGCCAATGCCGAGGAAATCCTGAAGCAGTGGCGTGACCTGCACGGCCTCACCGGAGTGCCGCTGGCGGGCGAGGCGCGCAGCCCGGCCCATCGCCACCGTCTCTGGCGCGGCCCGGACGGCCTGCCGCTGCTGGAGCACCACGCCGTCACCGGCATGGCGCATGGCGTGCCGATCGCGCCGCGTCATGGCGATGCGCCGCTCGGCCAGGCGGGCCCCTACATGCTCGATGTCGGGCTGTCCTCCACCGAGGCGATCGCCGCCTTCTTCGGCCTCGGTCCGGAGGTCCAGCCGACGCCGCAGCCTTCCGCACCGGGCTGGCTGGACCGCATCATCGCCGTCGGGCGCGATGGCGGGGCACGGGTCGAGCAGACACGGTCGGTGCCCGGGCCCGTCCATGCGCCATTGCGGCAGGCGGCGAAGCCGGACCGCGAGGAGACAGCGGCGGACCCTGCGGCGCCCACCCCCCGGTCGGCCTCCGCTTGGCTCGACCGGATGGCCTTGACACGCCGGGCGGAGACGGGAAAGCCGCCGCCGGACATGCCCGATGCCGGCGGCGGCTTCGATCCCGGCCGGATCATCCGCCGCGCCCTCAAGGCCGCGGGGCTGCTCGAGCGCTGACGGTCGGGAATTGCCGGCTGGCCGCGCCACGCGCATCCTGCATGCGAGCGAGAGGAGGGGCGCGTGGAACAACGGCAACTCGGGCGGACCGGCATCGCGGTGCCGCCCATCGTCTTCGGCGGCAATGTCTTCGGCTGGACGCTGGACAGGCAGGCGTCCTTTCGAATCCTCGACAAGCTGCTGGATATGGGGCTGACCTGCATCGATACGGCGGATGTCTACTCCGCCTGGGTACCGGGAAACCAGGGCGGCGAGTCGGAGACGATCATCGGCGAGTGGATGGCTGCACGCGGCAACCGTGCGCAGGTGACCATCCTGACCAAGGTCGGCATGCAGATGGGCCCGCGCGACGCCCAGGGGAACGGCCCAAAGCATGCCGTCGGCCTGTCCCGCCGCTGGATCATGCAAAGCGTGGAGGACAGCCTCCGCCGCCTGCGCACCGACGTCATCGACCTCTACCAGGCGCATAAGGATGACCCGGAGACGCCGCTGGAGGAGACGCTCGGCGCCTTCGCCGAGCTAATGAAGGCGGGCAAGGTGCGCGCCATCGGTGCCTCCAACTATTCGGCGCAAAGGCTGAAGGCGGCGCTGGACACCAGCGCCAGGCTTGGCCTACCGCGCTACGAGACGTTGCAGCCGCACTACAACCTGATGGAGCGGGAGGGCTTCGAGGCGGAGCTTGGTCCGCTCTGCGCCGGGGAGGGCCTGGGCGTGATCAACTACTACGCCCTCGCCTCCGGCTTCCTCACGGGCAAGTACCGGTCGGAGGCGGATTTCGGCAAGAGCGCGCGCGGCGCCGGCATGGCGAAATACCTGACGTCGCGTGGCCAAGCGGTGCTCGGCACCCTCGATGCCATTGCCGGGGAGGTGTCGGCGACGCCGGCGCAGGTGGCGCTGGCCTGGCTGCTGGCGAAGCCTGTCGTCACCGCGCCGATCGCCAGCGCGACGAACGAGGCGCAGATCGAGGATCTCGTGAAGGCGGCGGCACTGAAGTTGCCGGCGGAAGCCGTCGCCAGGCTCGACAAGGCCAGCAGCTGATGCCGACCGGCATAGGGTGGCAGCCGCCATGGACGGCTGAAGCCGCGAATACGGCCCGCGGCCCATGCCGCGTCGCCAGACTGCCGGCGGCGGCAGCGGTGATAAGGCCGCATTGATGTCTCGGCATTGATGCGGGACGATGCAGGCCATGCGGGGGCTCCGCGCGCTCCGCATCGCGCAAGCGCGATGGGCTGCCTCGCCCCTCGCGCTCCCGTGCTGGCCGGTTGAAGGCGTCCATCCAGCCGGCCCGCAAACCACACCCTGAACGGGCAGAAACCTCCACCCGTCTCCTGCCGTTCCCGCAGCAGCGCGGCCATCCCGGCCGCGAAGGACGGGGACGCAGTCCATGGACGAGATCAACAAGCTGATGATCGAGCAACTCCGCGATGCCTACAGCGCGGAGAAGCAGGCTCTCCGCGCCATGCCGCGGATGATGAAGAAGGCCACGGCGCAGTCCCTGAAGGACGCGCTGCAGATGCATGTCGACCAGACCGAAGGCCAGATCGAGCGGCTGGAGAAGGCGCTCGAGCTCATGGGCGGCAAGGCCGGCCGCAAGGTCTGCGAAGGCATGCGCGGCATCATCGAGGAAGGCCAGCACGAGCTGGAGGACCACGACAAGGGCCCGCTGATGGACACCCTGATCGTCGCCTGCCAGCAGCGGATCGAGCATTACGAGATCGCCTCCTACGGCACCATGGCCGCGCTGGCCAAGGCGGCCGGGCAGAAGGAGGTTGCCGACCTGCTCGCCCAGACGCTGCAGGAGGAGAAGCAGACCGACGAAAAGCTGACCCAGCTGGCCGAGAGCGAGCTGAACCCGGCTGCCCTGCAGGGCATGCAGGAGCCAGAAGCCGCGAACGATCGCCGCGGCGGCAGCAAGAAGTCGGCCTGACGCGAGCGGCAGCGGCGGGCACACAGGCCCGCCGCACGCTTTCGGGAGCCGCTGGCATCATTGCGCCTTCGCGCCCGAACCTTGGGCGGCACATCCTGTTGGCGCCCGGTCACCAGCCCACCGGGAGAAAGCATGTTCTACACCGACGGCAAGCTGCAGTACCCCGTTCGCGTCGAGAAGCCGAACCCCATCTTCGCCCGCGCGCTCCAGCAGGCGATCGGCGGCGTGGAGGGCGAAATCCGCGTCATGATGCAGTACCTCTTCCAGGGCTGGGGCAGCCGCGGTCCGAAGAAGTACCGCGACATGCTGATCAACACCGGCACGGAGGAGATCGGCCACATCGAGATGCTGGCAACCGCCGTCGCGCTGAACCTGGAAGGCGCGCCGCTCTCGCTGCAGGAGGATGTGGCAAATGACGGCGTCGCCGGCGCCATCCTCGGCGGCATGAACCTGCGCCACATCCTGAGCACCGGCTTGGCCGCGACGCCGGAGAACGCCAACGGCGTGCCCTTCAACGCCAGCCATGTCTATGCCAGCGGCAACATCACGGCCGACATGGTTGCTAACGTCACCGCCGAGGCCACCGGCCGGGCGCTCGCCGTCCGGCTCTACGGCATGACGGACGATCCGGGCATGCGCGACATGCTCTCCTTCCTCATCGCCCGCGATACCATGCACCAACAGCAATGGCTGGCGGTAATCGAGGAGCTGGGCGGCTGGGAGAAGGCGCTGCCAATTCCGAACAGCTTCCCGCAGGAGCAGGAGGCGAACCGCTTTTCTTATGCCTATTTCGGCCACCGCACGGACAAGCAGGTCCCGGCCGGCCGCTGGACCACCGGTCCGTCCTATGACGGCAACGGCAAGTTCGAGCCGATGATCAGCGAGCCGCTGGGCCAGGAGCCCGTGCTGGCTCCGCCGCGGCCCGACAGCGGCGCGCAGACGGAGCAGGTGAAGGGCGGGCCGGCGACGCCGCAGGCGGCGAACGATCCGACGATGGGCGGATCCCCGAACGTCGCCTGACGGCAGCGAAAGGTGCGGGCCGCGACGGATCGGTTTCGTCGCGGCCCTTTCCTTGACAGCACCGCGCCGCCTTCCGCAGGATGATCGCATGGGGTTCCGCGATCACCCCGTGAGGCCTCGGCCCAAGCGTCGCGTCCATCCCCTGGAGTGGACGCCATGCCTGCGCCCGATGCCATCACTGTCCCACAACTGTCCCGCCTGACCGGGACGCCCGACGCCCCGACCATCATCGATGTTCGCCTGCCCGAGGACCGCGCCGCCGACCCGCGGCTGTTGCCGGCGTCGATCACCCGCGATCATGCGGATGTCGCCGCCTGGGCACCGGGTTTCGCCGGCCGGCACGTGGTCGTCGCCTGCCGGCGCGGCCTGAAGCTCAGCCAGGGCGTCGCCGCCTGGCTGCGGCATGAAGGCGCGCGTGCCGAGGTGCTGGAAGGCGGCTTCGAGGCCTGGGCTGCGGCCGGACAACCCCTGCTGTGCCCTGCGCGCATCCCGCCACGGGACGCGCTCGGCCGCACGGTCTGGGTAACCCGCACGCGGCCGAAGGTCGACCGGATCGCCTGCCCCTGGCTGATCCGCCGCTTCCTCGATCCTGCCGCCATCTTCCTCTTCGTCGCGCCCGCCGAGGTGCCGGCCGTCGCCGAGCGCTTCGGCGCGACGCCCTTCGACATCGAGGGCGTCTTCTGGAGCCATCGCGGGCCGCTCTGCACCTTCGACATCATGCTGGCGGAATTCGGCCTGGAGACGGAGGCGCTGCGGCGCCTGGCGGTGATCGTGCGCGGGGCCGACACGGCGCGTCTCGACTTGGCGCCGCAGGCGGCGGGGCTGCTGGCCGCCTCGCTCGGTCTCTCGCGGATGCATCGCGACGACCTGGCGCAACTCGATGCCGGCATGAGCCTCTATGACGCTTTCCACCGCTGGTGCCGCGATGCGGTCGAGGAGACGCATAACTGGCCGGCGGCGCGCCCGGCATGACGCCCTCCGCAAAGCCGCCGGCCTCGCCTATCCTGCCGTCCGCGACGGCTGGGGGAGCAGGACATGCGCTGGGTCAGCAGGATGCGGGCAATGCTGCGACCGAGCATCGCACCTTGACGGCCGAATCTCGACCGCCGGCCCCCTTTCCCGGCTTCGGCGAGGCGCTGCGGGTCTGGTTCCGCATCGGCTGCCTCTCCTTCGGCGGTCCCGCCGGGCAGATCGCGCTGATGCACCGGGAGGTGGTGGATGAGCGTCGCTGGGTCTCCGACTCGCGCTTCCTGCATGCATTGAATTTCTGCACCCTGCTGCCGGGGCCGGAGGCAACGCAGCTCGCCACCTATCTCGGCTGGCTGCTGCATGGGGTGAAGGGCGGCGTCGCCGCCGGCGTGCTGTTCATTCTGCCCGGCGCGCTGGTGATGCTGGCGCTCTCGGCCATCTATGCCGCCTTCGGCGGGGTGCCGCTCGTCGATGCGCTGTTCTTCGGCCTGAAATGCGCCGTCCTGGTGCTGGTGGTCGAGGCGTTGCTGCGCGTGGCGAAGCGCGCGCTCAAGGGCCGGGTGCCCTGGGCGGTCGCGATCGCAGCCTTTGTGGCACTGTTCCTGCTGAACCTGCCCTTCCCCGTCGTCGTGCTGGCGGCCGTGCTGCTCGGCTATGCGCTGCCGGGCATCTTCGCGGGCGGCGGCCATGGCGCGACGAAGGAGGGGCCGCCCTCGCTGCTTGATGCGATGCTGGCGGCCGAGCCGGACCGGATCACGCGCCTGACCGGCGCCGCGCGCCGGGCCGGGCTCGTCGCCCTCGTGCTCTGGCTCTGGCCGGCGGCGATGCTCATGGGCTCCGGCGTCTGGGGCGACATCGCCTGGTTCTTCTCAAAGATGGCGGTCGTCACCTTCGGCGGCGCCTATGCCGTGCTGGCCTATGTGGCGCAGGAGGCGGTGGAGCATTACCGCTGGCTGACCGCGGGGCAGATGTTGGCGGGGCTCGGCCTGGCGGAGACGACGCCCGGGCCGCTCATCCTCGTGCTGCAATTCGTCGGCTACCTCGCTGGCCATGCCGAGGGCGGGTTCTGGGGCGGCGCGCTCGGTTCATTGCTGACGCTCTGGGTCACCTTCACGCCCTGCTTCGCCTGGATCTTCCTCGGCGCCCCCTATGTCGAGCGGCTGCATGACGCACCGCGGCTGAAGGGCGCGCTGGCGGCGGTGACGGCGGCGGTGGTCGGCGTCATCGCCAACCTCGCGGTCTGGTTCGGGCTGCGCGTCCTGTTCAGTACGGTACGGGAGGTGCCGGTCGGGCCGGTGGCGTTGGAACTGCCGGTGCTGACGAGCCTTGACCCGCTGGCGGCGCTGCTGGCGATGCTGGCGGCGGTCTGCCTGTTCCGGATGAAGCTCGGCGTGGTGACGACGCTGGCAGTGGCGGCGCTGGCGGGGCTGGTGCTGAGAACAGCCTCCGGTTGGCTGCTGGGGTAGAGCGCTACGCCGCCTGCCCCGCCACCCAGCCGCTGCTCCAGGCCCATTGGAAATTGTAGCCGCCGAGCCAGCCAGTGACGTCCACTGCCTCCCCCACCACGAAGAGGCCGGGGACGGATTTCGCCTGGCAGTCGCGGGAGGAGAGCGCGGCGGTGTCCACGCCGCCCAGTGTCACCTCGGCCTTGGCATAGCCTTCCGTGCCGCTCGGGGTCAGGTGCCAGCCCTTCAGCAGCGCGGCAAGGGCATCGAGTGCGCGGTCGGGCAGATCGGCCATGCGCAGCCCCGGCAAATGCTGCGTGGCGAGAGCCTGGGCCAGGCGCTGCGGCAGCAACTCGCCCAGCACCGTGCGCGGCTCCGCCCTCGGGCGGGCGCGCTTGGCGGCGCGCAGCAGTGCGGCGGCCTCCCGGCCGGGCAGCAGGTCCAGCAGCAGCGGCTCCCCCTCCCGCCAGTAGGAGCTGGCCTGCAGGATGGCGGGGCCGGAGAGGCCGCGATGGGTGAAGAGCATCGCCTCCCGGAAGGCGATGCGGCCGCAGCGGGCGATGCTGTCGAGGGCGACGCCGGAGAGCGGGCGCATGAGCTCCAGCAGCTCCCCCTGGAAGGTCAGCGGCACCAGGCCCGGGCGCGGCGGGACAAGAGGCAGGCCGAAGCGGCGGGCGATGTCGTGGGAAAGGCCGGTCGCGCCCATCTTCGGGATGGAGAGGCCGCCGGTGGCGAGCACCAGCGCCGGGGCCTCGAAACCGCCATGATCGGTTACGACGCGGAACTGATCGGCGCGGGTCACGCCGATGATGCGATGCGCCAAGCGCAGATCGACCTGCATGGCGCGCGCCTCGGCCAGCAGCATGGCGACGATCTGCCGGGCGGAGCCGTCGCAGAAGAGCTGGCCCAGCGTCTTCTCATGGAAGGCGATGCCATGCTTCCGCACCAGCGCGATGAAGTCGTGCTGGGTGTAGCGGGCCAGCGCCGATTTGGCGAAGTGCGGATTGGCCGAGAGGAAGCGGTCCGGCGCGCAGTGCAGATTGGTGAAATTGCACCGCCCGCCGCCGGAGATAAGGATCTTCTTGCCCGGCTCATCGGCATGGTCGAGGAGGAGGACACGACGCCCGCGCTGCCCGGCCGCGATGGCCGCGAACAGCCCCGCCGCCCCCGCCCCGAGCACGATGACATCGTAATGTTGGTTGTGCGGCAGAACGGCGGACTCACGAAAATCGATGGGGTGCGGGGGGAATGCCTTCCCCCGCTCTTTCCTAGCTCAGTGTGAACGCCTCGTGCACGGAGGACTGCACGTCGCGGCCGCTACCGCATGGCGGGGGTCGGCATGGGCAGGTGCCTGTGCCAAGCGTCGGTCACCGGGTCGTGGCTCTCCATTCGGCCGAAGTCCCTGGCGTCGCGCGGCATGCCGCGCTTGATGATGCTGCCCCTATCGGCCCCGGATCGCCGCCACCATCCGCCGCAGCCCGACCACCTGCTGCCGGAGCCACCCGCCCGTCGCCAGCGCCTCCGGCCCCTCCGGCACGCCGGTCGGCAGGTAGGTCTTGCGCTGGAAATCCGCCGTGCCGAAGACCCAGTCCCAGACCGGCAGCAGCACTGCGTAGTTCTTGCCCGACGCACCGGCCGAGAGCACGCCATGGTGCAGCCGGTGGAAGCGCGGCGAGACCAGCAGCCGCTCTCCCAGCCAGCCATAATCCAGCCGGACATTGGCGTGGGACAGGCTCTCGGCCAGGCGCAGCAGCAGAACGACCAGCGGGAACTGCCCGGGGGGCACGCCGATCAGCAGCGCGATCCCGCCGAACCAGAGCGCCGCGATGACGTCGTCCAGCAGGTGGTTCCGGTCGTCGGTCCAAAAGGTCATCTGCCGCTGGGCATGGTGGATCTCATGCAGCGCCCACCACCAGCGGAACCGGTGCTGGGCCCGGTGCCGCCAGTATTCGCCGAAATCGAGGATGACGACATAGCAGGTGAAGGCCAGCACCGGGTGGTCGCGCAATGCCGGGACCAGTTCCTCCAGCGTCGGCGGCAGCAGCCCGTTCTCCGTCAGCCAGCCTTCCCAGGCCGACTGCATCGTGGCCAGGAAGACGAAGGCGATCAGCGGCAGCAGGCCGAGCCGCGTCAGCGCGGTATAGAGGATGTCGGTGCGGATCGCCCGGCGGTCCGCCACGGGCTCGACCGGCCGCCAGGCCTCCAGCGGCCGGCAGACCAGCCAGACCACGGCGATGCCGATGAGGCCGAACAGCGCGAAGTCCAGCCATTCGTAGATGTCTTCCGCCCAGTCCATGAGCCCGGCAGCGTAGAGCCATGGCTGCAACGCGTGCTCGAACAGCCAGCCGGTGAAGCCGGCATACAGATCGGCGATGGCGTTCATGCCCTTCCCAATCACCTTCCCCCAGCCGGCAGTGAGGCGAAGCAGAAGCCCCGCGCCTGCAGTCCCTCGATCACCTGCTCCAGCACGCCGGCGAAGGGCTCCCGCCGGCTGCGCACGCCCCAATGAAGCACGACCACCTCCCCGTCCCGGGTCCGCTCGATGGCACGGCGGGCCAGCATGGCGTTGGGGTGGGCGGCACTGTCCAACTCATCGCCCCAGAATCCGTTGGCCGTCCAGCCCTGGTGCCGCAACCCGCAGGCGGCAGCCATTGCCAGGGCGTTCGGCGTGGTGATGCCGCCCGGGGCGCGCCAGAGCGGCAGGACCTGCGCCTCCGGCACAAGTTGCTTCAGGCGCTCCATCGGACGGCGCAACTCGGCGCAGAGGGCGGCGGCGTCGAGCACCTCCTCCCCCTCCCTCTGCCGCGACACGTAGCGCACGCGGTCCGGCGCCGGGTCACCGCGGAAATACCAGTGCCGCCAGGTATGGCTGGCGAAGACATGCCCCTCCGCCGCCCGGGCCCGCCAAAAGGGCGCCCAGTTCTCGTCGAGCGTGCGGTCGCCCCGCCAGGTCGGCTCATCCGCGAGGAAGAGCGTCGCGCGCACGCCGCGGCGGGCCAGGATGGCGGCGATCTGCTCCGCCTCCCGGCTCCAGCCCGTGTCGATGGTCAGGTAGATGGTGCCGCGGCAGGAAGCCTGCGGCCGGGCGGGGACCGGCAGCAGGGCAGCGGCCGGGAGCCCTGCCAGCACCGCCCGCCGGCGGAGGCAACTCATCGGACCGGGTCGCGCTGCCACACTGCCGGCTGGGGAGTGGGAGCGTCCTGGCCAGCCTTGGCCGGAGCCAGCGCGGGCTCCGCGGTCGCGACGAAGGGCTCCGTCCCGGCGGCCGGCAGCGGCTCCCGCCGCGGATGCACGTAGATTCCATGCGGGGAGCGGCCGACCGGGATGGTCTCGACCGCGCCGGTCGCCGGGTCCAGCACCGCGATGCGGGCGATCCAGCGCAGCGTCATCCAGATCCGTCCCTGCGGGTCGAAGGACATGCAGTCCGGCCCGCCGGGAATGTCCCAGCGGTCGCGCGGCTCGAGCGTCTCGGCATCCAGGGCCGTGACCCGGCTGTCCACGCGGCTGGTGGCGTAGAGCGTCTTGCCATCCGGCGAGGGAAAGATGGTATGCGCGCCACGCCCGACCGGGATGGTCCGCTCCAGCCTGCCATCCGCGGGGTTGACCACCGCAACGTGGTCGGCGCCCATGATGCCCACCAGCAGCCTACCGCGATGCCAGATCACCCCGGCCGGCTGGGAGCCGACCTGGGCAGTCCAGAGCGGCTTGCGGTCCTGCAGGTCGATCGCCATCAGCCCGCGGGCGCCTTGCAGGGTGACGAAGACGACACGGCTGTCCGGCGTATAGGCGAGGTGGCTCGGCTTGTCCGGCACCTTCAGCCGGGCAAGCAGGGTCCGGGTCGGCGCATCGTAGATGTCCACTTGGTCCCGGCGCAGGCTGGTGATGACCAAGTGCTTGCCGTCCGGGCTGTGCTCCAGGTGGTAGGGGTTGCTCAGCTTCTCCCGCCGCGTCACCTCGGCGGTGGCGGGGTCGATGAAGATCAGTTCATTGGCCACGCTGTCGCCGACGATGAGTTCCCGCCCGTCGAGCGTCGGGATCAGGTGGTGCACCTCCCGCAGGACGGGGATGCGCCGCACCTCCTCCCGGGTGGAGCTCTCGATCACGCTGATGGAGGCGTCGCCGCTGTTCAGCACATAGACAAGGTCGGCCCGGACCGCGGCGGGCGCGAGGCCGAGCAGCCCGAGGGAAAGCGCGAGACAGGCGCGCCGCATGGTCCTGGCATCCGGTAAAAGGGGCCGCAAAATTCCCCGGGGCGCGCGGAAACGCAAGCGGCGTTCCGCTCTGCGCGCCGGAGTTGAACAATCTGTCCCGTATCTTACTCCTGCTCCGCGGCTTCGAAGCGCATCGCAGCCCCGTTCATGCAGTAGCGCTGGCCGGTCGGCGGCGGCCCGTCCGGGAAGACATGCCCCAAATGGCCGCCGCAATTGGCGCAATGCACCTCCGTCCGCACCATGAAGAAGCTGCGGTCCGTGGTGGTGCCGACGCCGCCCTCCAGGGGCTGCCAGAAGCTCGGCCACCCGGTGCCGCTCTCGTACTTTGTCGCGGCGTCGAACAGGGGCTGGCCGCAGCCGGCGCAGACGAAGGTGCCCGGGCGCTTCTCCCGGTTCAACGGGCTGGTGCCCGGCCTCTCCGTGCCGTGCTGGCGGAGGACACGATAGGCCTCGGGCGACAACTCACGTCGCCACTCGGCATCGGGTCTCTCGACCGGATAGTGCCCGGCAGGCTTTTCCTTACGGAACAGGGACATGGCAGCAGTCCTTGAGAAGATGCGCGGTGTCGCCGCGGGGCTCAGGCGGCCGGACGTTTCAGGCGCTCGGCATAGGTCTTGCGAAATTTCGCGACCTTGGGCGCGACCACCACGCGGCAATAGCCGCTCCAGGGGTTATGGGCGAAGTAGTCCTGGTGCTCCGGTTCGCCCGGCCAGTAGCGGTCGAAGGGCACCAATTCGGTCACCAGCCTGTCGCGCCAGATGCCGGCCTCGGTCACCTCCGCCATCACCTGCTCGGCCGCCGCCTTCTGCTCCGGCGAGTGATACAGGATGATGGAGCGGTATTGCGGGCCGATATCGTTTCCCTGGCGGTCCTTGGTGGTGGGGTCATGGATGGTGAAGAAGACCCGCAGCAGGTCGGCATAGCTGAGCTCCTTCGGATCAAAGGTCACCTGCACCACCTCGGCATGGCCGGTCTGCTTGCCGCAGACCATCTCATAGGTCGGGTTGGGCACATGGCCGCCGGCATAGCCGGAATGGACCCGGGTAACGCCGCGCAGATCCCGGAACACGGCATCGAGGCACCAGAAGCACCCGCCGCCGAGGGTTGCGACCTCCAGGTCCGCCCCCTCGCCTTCCGTCCCGCTCATTGCATCTCTCCTTGGCTTTCCCCCCTAGATAGGGTCGTGCAGCCGCCGGTGCAGCGGGCAAGGCTGCTGGAGCCCGCCGGTTCATCGTCCTGTTGCGCTGCCGGCTTCGCCTGCGGCGAATCCGGTGACCTTCCGCCCCCCCTCGGCGCGCGGCCGGTGGCGTCGGACACTTCTTTCCCTGGTCCTGAACGGCAGCGCTGACGATGGCGCCCCGGCTTTTCGCTGCCCCCGCCATGCGCGCCCGCTCCGCCCCCTCTCGTCCTCCACGACACCGACAGGTCCGCTTGAACTCAAGGACGATCATCTCCTCGGTGTCGGGCAGGGTGATGCTGCATCGCCGGGTCGGTCCCGTCGCCGATGTGCGCCTGCGCCACCTGGCGACGGGCCTTGGGTTCAGCCCGCAGAGCGTGGTCAGGGTGCGGGTGCCCGCTTTCGCCGCCTGTAACTCCGCCCTGATGCGTGGTATCCATGCGGCCTGAGCCGTGAAGATTGGCTGCCTCTTGAGGGGGGCCTCCTGCGCGCGCGAGAACGCACCACCGGACCCTGGGGCAACCCATCTAGACGGCGCGGATCCAGCCCCCATCGACATCCAGGATGGCGCCCTGGATGTAGCCGGCCTCCGCGCTCGCGAGGAAGGCGACCACGGCGGCAATCTCCTCCGGCTCCCCGAAGCGGGCGACGCCAGTCGCCTTGGCCAGCGCGTCCGCTGCAGCGGCCTCGTCCAGCTCCTGTTCCTGCATGACGGTCGTGATGCGGCCGGTCAGCCGGTCGGTCCGGATGCTGCCCGGGTTGATGCAGTTCACCCGCACACCGTCCTGCACGCCGCGGTCGGCCAATGCCTTGGTCAGATTCATCAGCGCGGCGTTGACCGAGCCGCCGATGGTGAAATCCGCGCTGGCGATCTTCCCGCCTGCCCCCGCGACATGCACCACGCTGCCCTGGGTGGCCATGAGATGCGGCCAGGCGGCGCGGGTCAGGCGCATGGCAGCGAAGAACTTGCCGGCATAGCTGTCCGTCCAGGCGGCATCGTCGAGCGCCAGGAAGTCCCCACGCCGGGTCGCGCCGGCGCTGTTCACCACCAGATCCAGCCGGCCGAAGGCCTCTACCGCCCGCGCCACCACGGCGGAAGGGGCCGCCGGATCGCGCAGATCGGCCGGGAAGCCGACCGCACCCGGCACGTCGCAACCGCCCCGCGCCGTGCCGAGCACCTGCATCCCTTCCGCCACGAGTCGCGCGACGATGGCCCGGCCGATCCCCTTGCTGGCGCCGCTCACCAGCGCCGCCTTGCCCTTCAGCCCGCGATCCATGCCCTTACTCCACCCTGATGCCGGCGCTGCGGATCAATGCCTCGGTCCGCGTCATGTCGGTGCGGAGGAAGGCAGCGAAATCGGCCGGCGTGCCGCCCACGACCTCCGCCCCCAGATCAAGCAGCTTCGCCCGCCCCTCCGGCGTGCCGACGATGGCCATGATCTCATGGTTGATGCGCTCCACCACCGGCGGCGGAATGCCGGCGGGGCCGATCATTGCGTACCATTCCGAGACGGCGAAGCCAGGAAAGGCGGCCTCGGCGATGGTCGGCAGGTCCGGCGCATAGGCCTGCCGGGTTGCCGCGGTCACCGCCAGTGGCCGCACCTGGTCGCCCCGCACGAAGGGCAGCGTGGAACTGGCATTGCCGAACATGAGTTGGAGATTGCCGGCAACGAGGTCCGTCAGGGCCGGACCACCACCGCGATAGGGCACGTGCACCATCTGGATGCCGGCCGCCTGCGCGAAGAGTTCGCCGGAAAGATGGACCGAGCTGCCGATGCCCGGGCTTCCGTAAGAGAGCCGGCCGGGATTCGCCCGCGCATGGGTGATGAGGTCGGCGACGCTATGGATGGGCATCGCATTGTTGACCACGAGGATATTGGCGACATTCGCCAGATGGAGGATGGGCGTGACGTCGTCGATGGGGTGATAGGGCTGGCGGGTCAGCAGCGCCTGGGTGATCAGCGTGCTGATGCTCATGCAGATGGTGTGGCCGTCCGGCGTGGCACGAAGCGTCTCCACCACGCCGACCGCGCCGTTCCCGCCGGTGCGGTTGTCGATCACGACGGATTGGCCGAGTGCCGCTGCCAGCGGCGGGGCCAGGTAGCGCCCCAGGATGTCCGTGGTGCCTCCGGGTGGGAAGGGAATGACCATCCGGATCGGTCGGCTGGGCCAGGCAGGCTGGGCCCGCAGCAGGGCCGGCGCGGCCAGGCCGGACATGGCCAGCGCCGCGAGCACGCCGCGTCGTTGCATTCTCGTCGCCTCCCATCGCGATTGGGCCTACCATTCCATGGCCGAGGCGGCGGCGCAAAGGGCTGGCGGGAGGCGTGGGATGGGCTATGCCATCCCGGTCCAGGAACAACGAGGCAGCCCACCATGCCCGGCCCAACCGCCTCAGAGGCACTCGGCCGATTTGTCGCCGGCTCCGATTGGCGCGACATCCCGCCCGCGCTGCGGCATGAGGCGAAGCGCTCCCTCCTCAATCATATCGGATGCGCTCTGGGTACGGCGCGGGACCCGGCGGTGCGGACGGCGGTGCGGGTCATGCGGGGGCTGGGCGGCGCGCCAAGGGTGACAGTGTTCGGACAGAGCACGCGGCTGGACGCCATGGGCGCGGCCTTCGTGAATGCCGTCGCCTCCAACCTGCTGGACTATGACGACACGCATCTCAATACGGTCATTCATCCGGCCGCGCCCGTCGCCCCGCCGCTCTTTGCCCTGGCGGAGCAGGGTGGGCTCAGCGGCGCCGCGATTCTGCACGCCTTCCTGCTCGGCGGCGAGATCGCCTGCCGCATCGGCAATGCCGTCTCACCCGGCCATTACGCGCGAGGCTGGCACATCACCTCCACCTGCGGCGCCTTCGGGGCCGCGGCGGGCTGCGCAAAGCTGCTCGGCCTCTCCGCCGGGCAGACCGCCCATGCCATTGGCATCGCCAGCAGCCAGGCCGCGGGAACAGTGGAGAACCTGCCTTCTGCCGCCAAGAATGTCAGCGTGGGAAACGCCGCGCGGCACGGGATCATGGCGGCGTTCTTCGCGGCCGAGGGCTGGGAGGCCGCCCCAGCTGCGATCGAGGGCCCGCTCGGCTGGGCGCGCGCCACCGGCGATGTGCCGGATGTGGCGGCGATCACCGAGGGGCTTGGCGAGCGCTGGGAGATCGGCCGCAACACCTACAAACCCTATCCTGCCGGAATCGTCTTCCATTCGGTGATCGATGCCTGCCTGGCGCTGCGGGACCGGCTCCGCGCACCGCCGGAAGCGATCGCCGCCGTCTCCGTCGCGGGCGATGCCCTGTTGCTGGCGCGGGGCGACCGGGTCGTGCGGAATGAGCGGGATGCGCGCGTCAGCATCCATCACAGCGCCGCGCTCGGCCTGGTGCGGGGCCATGCCGGCGTCGCGGATTTCGAGATGCCGGCAGTGGCGGACCCGGCGCTAGCCGCTTTCCGGGCGAAGGTCGCAGCAGTGCTCGATCCCTCCCTGCCGCGCGGCGCGGCCCGTGTCACGGTGCGGTTGGCTGACGGCCGTGTCGAGGAGGCGCTGGTCACCACCCCCCGGGGCAGCGAGGCGCGGCCGATGAGCGATGCCGAATTGGAAGCGAAGTTCCGCGACAATGCCGCCATGGGCGGCTTCGCGGACCGGGCGGAGGCGCAGATCGCCGCCATCTGGGCGCTGGAGGAAGCGCCGGACCTGTCCTGTCTCATGGGTCTGCTTGCATGACCGGCGGAATGCGGGGGTGCAGTTCTTTGCAGTAAGGATCCCCGGCCTGTGGCGAAGTGGCGGCGCATCTGGCCGCGGGGTGATGGGCCCAGGCCAGTGCACCCGCTTTCCGGCCGCGATGCGCAAACCGGCCACTCACTTGCCGGCGCATGCCATGACGGGGCTTTGAGGCTGCGGGATGTGGGACGGGACCACTGGGGCGCCAGCCACCGCCGAGGCTGGGCCGCAGGGCGGACTTGCCGCAGGCGGCGCGCCGGTCCAGCCTTCCCGCAACGACAAGGGAGGGAGCCATGAAGGTCGGCGCTGCGATGTTCTTCACAGACACCTCCATGGCGCCGGCTGACCTTGCCACGGCGCTCGAGGAGCGCGGGTTCGACAGCCTCTGGGCGCCGGAGCACTCCCATATCCCGGTCAACCGCACCGTTGCCTATCCGGGTGGCGGCGATCTGCCGAAGATGTACTACGAGGTCATGGATCCCTTCGTGACGCTGACCGCCGCCGCGGCGGCGACGAGGACCCTGAAGGTCGGCACCGGCATCTGCCTGGTGGTCCAGCGGGACCCGATCCAGACGGCAAAGGCGGTTGCCTCGCTCGACCAGGTCTCCGGCGGGCGCTTCCTGTTTGGCGTCGGCAATGGCTGGAATCGCGAGGAGATCGAGAACCATAACACCGCCTTCGCCACCCGCCACAAGCTGGCACGAGAGCGGATCGAGGCCATGCAGGCCATCTGGACGCAGGCGGAGGCCGAGTACCACGGCGAGTTCGTGAACTTCGGCCCGCTCATGGCCTGGCCCAAGCCGGTGCAGAGACCCCACCCGCCCATCATCGTCGGTGGTGCGTTCCCCTGGGGCGCCAGGCGCGCCGTGCGCTACGGCAATGGCTGGATGCCGCACCGCGTGCGCAAGCACTATGCCGATGTCGCAGCGCTGGTCCCGCGCTTCCGCGCCCTGCTGGCGGAGGCCGGTCGACGCGAGGAGGACTGCCCGGTCACCATCTGGGGCGTCAGGGAGGATCGGGATGCGTTGCTGGCCGACCGCGACCTCGGCATCCAGCGTGTGGTGCTAAGCCTGGATGCGGCGAAACGTGACGTCATCCTGCCTGAGTTGGACCGCTGGGCGAAGCTGATCGCGGCGGTGGCGTGACCGCCCGGACATTGGCATGAGTGCGACGGCCGAGCCGCAGGGCGGGCTCTTTACCATCAGCGGGCGGCAGTGGCTGATCCTGTTGATGGTGCAACTCGCCAATCTGTTGTTCGGCATGACCATCACCCTCGCCAACCTCGTCCTGCCGGAGGTGCGGGGCGCCGTCTCCGCGACGCAGGACGAAATTTCCTGGGTCATCACCCTCAACCTCGCCGCGACCGCCGTGGCGACGCCGATGACTGGCTGGCTCGCCGGGCGGCTTGGCTGGCGGAGTCTCATGTTCGGCACCGTGCTTGGCTTCACCCTTGCCTCGCTCGCCTGCGGGCTGGCGACCAGCCTCGATCAGCTCATCCTTGCGCGCGTGGCGCAGGGCGCCTTCGGCGCGCCGATCATGCCCCTGGGCCAGGCCGTGCTGCTCGGCACCTTTCCGAAGCACCTGCATTCGACGGCGCTGGTCGTGTGGGGCGTGGGCGCGGTCTTCGGCCCGGTGCTCGGGCCCATCCTCGGCGCCATGGCGACTGAGGCCTGGAACTGGCGCGCCGCCTTCTTCATGATCGTCCCGCCCGGGATCTGTACCCTGGTCTGCATCTGGTTCGCACTCCGTGACCACACCAGCCAATCCAGCACCCGCTTCGACTGGACCGGTTTCCTCGCACTCTCCGTCGCGCTGATCGCCGCGCAGCTTGTGCTCGACCGGGGCCAGCGAATGGACTGGTTCGACTCACCCACCATCATTGCCTGCTGCGTCATGGGGGCGCTGGCTCTCTGGATCTTCGTCGCGCATTGCCTGACGACGGAGCACCCCTTCCTCAACCCGCGCCTGCTGCTGGACCGGAATTTCAGCGTCGGGCTGCTGATCTCGCTGGTGATGGGCATGCTGGCCTTCACCAGCCTCTCCCTGTTCCCGACGCTGCTGCACGACCTGCGGGGCTACCCGCATAATGCGATCGGGCTGCTGATCGCCGCACGCGGCATGGGAAACTGGCTGGCCTTCCTGGTGGTCATCCAGTTCACCAGCGTGGCGCCGCGGCTGGCCATCGCCACCGGCCTCGCGCTGCAGGCGGCCTCGGCCTTCTGGATGGCGCAGTTCGACATCAACCTGACCGAGTCGGACATCTTCTGGAGCCACCTGTTGCAGGGCTTCGGCCAGTCCATCGCCTTCACGCCCATGGCGGTGATGGCCTTTTCGACCCTGCCGTCGCATCAGGTGACGGAGGGATCGGCCGTCTTCACCCTGATGCGGAATTTCGGCTCCAGCCTCTTCGTCTCGCTTTCCGTCCTGGTGCTGATCCGCACCACCGCGATGAGCTATTCGGAAATGACCAGCCTGGTCAGCCCCTACAACGAGGCGCTGGCGCTGCCGGGGCTGCCGAGCCAGTGGGATATCGGCAGCACCAGCGGGCTGCTGCGCTTGTCGAATGAGATCCTGCGCCAGGCCTCGATGATCGGCTACATCAATGCCTTCCACCTGATGGCCTTCACCGCGGCGGCGGCCGTGCCGCTGGCCGGGCTTATGGGAGCCCGGCCGAAAGCGCCCTGACGGCGACGGATTGCGTCCTGGGCCGAACGCCAATCCGCAGTGGATGGTTGACCAAAGGCGGGGTACGCCCCGCCGCGCCGCTCTACAGCACCGCCTCCGCCACGATGCGCAGCGCCTGCTGCGTCGCGCCGGTCAGCACCAGCGTGCCGACCTTTCCCCCCTTCGCCACCGCCCGCCAGTCCTGCAGGCGGCCGCGGATACGGTCCGGCGGGCCAACCAGGGCGATCTCGTCCACCAGCCTGTCCGGAACCAGCGCCGCCGCGTCCCGGTGGCGCCGCGCGAGATAGGCGTCCTGGATCTTCGCCGCCGCCTCGGCATAGCCGAGGCGCCTGGCATAATCGTTGTAGAAATTCTTGCCCTTGGCGCCCATGCCACCGATATAAAGCGCGAGTTCCGGCTTGCAGGCGTCCCGGCAGGCCTGCAGGTCGTCGCCGACGCGAATCTTGGTGTAGGGCGCGATGTCGAACTGCATCAGGTCGGCGGGCCTGCCGGACTTTGCCATCCCCTCCATTGTCGGCTTTGCCACCAGATCTGCTCCTTCCGGCGACATGAAGATGGGCAGGTTGCCGTCCGCGATCTCGCCCGCCAGCCGCATTCCCCCCGGGGTGATGGAGGCGCAGTAGAATTTCAGCGGCTTGCCATGGAGGATGCTCTTCAGCGGCTTGCCCAGGCCGGTGGCGTCCGGCCCGTCATAGGGGATGCGGTAATGCTGCCCCTGATGTTCCAGCGGCTTGTCCCGTGCGACGATCGCCCGGATGATGGAGATGTATTCGCGCGTGCGCTCCAGCGGCGTGCCATAGGGCTGGCCGTGCCAGCCCTCCACCACCTGCGGGCCGGAGGGGCCGACGCCGCAGAGGAAGCGGTCCTCCGAGAGTTGTTGCAGCGTCATCGCCGTCATGGCGGCACAGGCCGGGGTGCGGCCGGGCATCTGCATGATGCCGGTGCCGGCCTTGATGCGGGAGGTGCGGGCGAGCACCCAGGCGATGGGCGTGACGGCATCGCTGCCATAGCTCTCCCCGCACCAGACGGCGCTGTAGCCGAGCCGCTCCGCCTCCAGCACCAGCGCCGTATCGACGCCGGCACCCATCCCGAGGGTAAGACCGAGCCGCATCGTCAGAGCCTCGTCATCACGCTGTCGCGGAACTCGCGCATGCTGGCGATCATTTCCTCCGCCGTGGTGCCGGGGAAGCTGAAATCGACAGCAGAGACACCAAGATCCCGCATTGCCTTCAGGTCGTCCGCGATCTGCGCCGGCTGGCCGGAGAACATCCGCCGCTCCCCGTCCCCCGCCGTCCCGGGCACCTCCGGCCCGTATCTTTGCACGCGGTAGGCGAGGCCGATGCTCGCCGGGTCTCGCCCTGCCCGCTCGACCATCTCCCGCAGCTTTGCCACCCCGGCGCGGTAGCGCGGCAGGCTCTCGAGCGGGAAGGATGGGTTGGTGCCGATCGGGTACCAGGCATCGCCGAGGCGCGCCACGCGGCGCAGCGCCGGGCCGCTTTCCCCGCCCACCCAGATCGGCGGGCCGCCGGGCTGGACCGGCTTCGGCTCGAAGGTGATGTTGTCGAAGCGGACGAACTCCCCCTCGAAGCGCGGGAGCGGTGCGGTCCAGAGTTCCTTCGCCGCCAGGATGTATTCATCCGTCACCTTGCCGCGGGCGGCAAAGTCCGGCGCCTGCAGCGCCTCGAATTCCTCGCGCAGCCAGCCGGCGCCGATGCCGAGGGTGAGGCGTCCGCTCGAGAGAACATCGATGGTCGAGAGGATCTTCGCCGCCAGCATGGCCGGGCGATGCGGGACGACCATGACGGAGGTGACGAGGTGCACCCTCGTTGTCTTCGCCGCAACGAACATTACCTGGGTGAGCTGCTCGTGCCGCTCGCCGCGACTGCTCGCCGGGAATTCGCCGCTGTCGGTATAGGGATATTTCGCATGGATGTCGGTCGGGATGACCACGTGATCGCTGAAGGTGCCATAGCCGAAGCCCATGGCCTCGCCCTCCTGCGCCAGGCGGGTCAGGTTCTCCGGGGTGGCGAGCGGCCCGCCGGTCGGCGCGTTGAAGCCGATCTGCATGGTGTTTCCTCCAGTGCCCACGCATTATCCGGGATTGCATCCCCCTGGGGCTTCACCCACGATGCGGCGCGAGGAAGGGGGAAGGCAAGGGTGCAGGACCGGCTGGAAGCCATGCCGCTGGACGCGCTGATGGCGGAAGCGGCGGCGCTGCGCGATGCGGCGCATGGGCGGGTGATCTCCTACTCCCGCAAGGTTTTCATCCCACTGACGAAGCTTTGCCGCGACGTCTGCCACTACTGCACCTTCGCCGAGACGCCGCGCCCTGGCCGGAACGCCTATCTCTCGCCGGAGGAGGTGCTGGCGATCGCCCACGCCGGCGCCGCCGCAGGCTGCACCGAGGCGCTCTTTACCCTTGGCGACAAGCCGGAACTGCGCTGGCGCCAGGCGCGGGAGGCGCTGGCCTCGCTGGGACAGGAAACGACCATCTCCTACCTGCAGGCGATATGCGCGCTTGTCTTGAAGGAAACCGGACTGCTGCCGCATGCCAATCCCGGGGTGATAAGCCGGGAGGAAATCGCCGCACTGCGCAGCGTCTCGGCCAGCCAGGGGCTGATGCTGGAGAGCGTCAGTGCGCGGCTCTGCGAGCCGGGCCAGGTCCATCACGGCAGCCCGGACAAGCACCCGGAGGCGAGGCTGGAGGTGTTGCGCCAGGCGGGCGAGCTGCGCGTGCCCTTCACCACCGGCATCCTGATCGGCATCGGCGAGACGCGGGGGGAGCGGCTGGAAGCGCTGCGGGCGATCGCCGATCTGCACGCTCGCCATGGACATATCCAGGAAGTCATCATCCAGAATTTCCGCGCCAAGCCTGGCACCCGGCGGGCGGGCGCGGCGGAGCCGGATCTCGACGATCTTCTCTGGACCATCGCCGCGGCGCGGATCGTGCTGGGGCCGGAGATGAACATCCAGGCTCCCCCGAACCTTTCACCGGGCGTGTACCAGAAGCTGGTTGCGGCAGGGCTGAACGATTGGGGTGGCGTCTCCCCGGTGACGCCGGACCATGTGAACCCGGAAGCGCCCTGGCCGCATCTGGAGGAACTGGCCGCCCGCACCGCTGATGCCGGCAGCGTGTTGGTACAAAGGTTGCCTGCATACCCGGCCTATGTTCTTGCGCCCGAGACCTGGTTCGCGCCGACGGTCGCTGCGGCGGTGCGGCGGATGAGCGATGCCGAGGGCTTCGCGCGCGGGGACGACTGGTCGCCGGGCGAGACGCGGCTGCCGATGCTGCCCGCCCCGAGGCTGGCGGCGGCCGATGCAGCGGTGACCCGCGTCGTGGAGCGCGCCAGCGCCGGCACGAGACTGGACGCACCCGACATCATCAGGCTGTTCGCGGCCCGCGATGCCGACCAGGCCCATGTCACGGCAGCGGCGGATACGCTGCGGGCGTCGGTATCCGGCGACGTGGTCCGCTACGTGGTCAACCGCAACATCAATTACACCAATATCTGCACCTATCGCTGCCGCTTCTGTGCCTTCAGCAAAGGAAAGACGCATGAAGCGCTGCGTGGCCCGGCCTATGACCTGGATCATGCCGAGGTCGTACGCCGCGCCGAGGAAGCCTGGGCACGTGGCGCCACCGAGGTCTGCCTGCAGGGCGGCATCCACCCGGACTATACCGGCGCAACCTATGAGGGCATATGCCGCGCCATCCGCGAAGCCGTGCCCGGGATGCACATCCATGCCTTCTCGCCGCTCGAGGTCACGCAGGGTGCGGCAACCCTCGGCCTCTCGCTCCGCGACTACCTCGCGCGGCTGAAGGATGCGGGGCTGGGCACCTTGCCGGGCACCGCGGCGGAGATCCTGGATGACGAGATCCGGGCCATCATCTGCCCGGACAAGGTGACCACCGCCGAATGGCTCGCGGTGGCGCGCACGGCCCACGCGCTCGGCCTGCGGACCACCTCAACCATCATGTTCGGCCATGTCGAGGGACCGCCGAACTGGGCGCGGCACCTGTTGGCGTTGCGCGACCTGCAGGCGGAGACGGGGGGCTTCACGGAATTCGTGCCCCTCCCCTTCGTTCATATGGAAGCGCCCATGTATCTGCGCGGCCAGGCCCGCCGGGGGCCCACCTTCCGGGAGGCGCTGCTGATGCACAGCGTCGCCCGGCTGACCCTGCACCCGCATATTACCAATATCCAGACAAGTTGGGTCAAGATGGGCCCGGAGGGTGCCAAGCTGGCGCTGCGGGCCGGCGCCAACGACCTCGGTGGGACCTTGATGAACGAGAGCATCAGCCGCGCCGCCGGCACGCAGCACGGGCAGGAATTCCCGCCGGCGGCGATGGAGACATTGATCCTCGCGATTGGTCGCCGCCCGCGGCAGCGCACGACACTGTACGGGACGGTGCCGGAGGAGCGGCAGCGCGCGTCCCATGCAGCGGTGGCGCTGGCGCCATTGGTGCAGACGGCACCCCGCCGGAAGGGGCAGCATTCGGCGCTCCTGCCGACCAGCGGCCAGCCTTAAAGGCGCGCCAGCACGCCCGCCTTGCGCAGCCAGGCCAGCGTGCGCGTGCCCGCAGCAACATCAAGCCGCGCGAACATTGCCAGATCCGCCGGGTGGTCGATATCCATCGCCACCCCAGGAAGCCGCAGGATCTGCGGTTCCAGGCCCCTCGCCCGTGCGGCGGCGAGGTGTGGAATGTAGCTGTCATTCCCGAAGCACAGCGGCACCGCGTCCGGCGGCGAAAGGACCACGCCGTTCGAGCCCCTCCCGTCATGTGCCGGCGCGATGGTGAAGGACGGCGCCGGCCGATGCGCTGCCAGCAGTGCCTCCACCTCGGCCGGTGCTACCGCGGGGATGTCGCCCGGCATGGTCAGGATGCCTGTGGCGCCCTCGGCCGCCAGCATCTGTGCCGCGGCGGTCACGCTGCCCGTATGCCCGTCCCGCGCGCCTTCCGTGATCACCCGCAGGCCGCGCTGCTCCGCCTCGTCACTCGTCCATGCATCCAGCGTGGCCACGGCGATCCCCGCCAGCCCGCGCGTTGCGCAGAGCGTGTCCAGCACCTCCGCCACCATCACGCGCATCAGGGCCACGCGCTCCTCCGCCGAGAGCAGCGGCGCCAGACGCTGCTTCGACCCGGCCATCTCCTTGACCGGCAGGATGGCCCAGATGCTCATCGCAGGGCATCCGCTGCGGCCAGTACGGCCCGCGCCAGCGCCAGCTTGTCCTCCAGCCCCCGCATCAGCGTCCGCGCCCGGAAAACGCGCGGCGTGATGCCGGCGGCGTCGTCACCCTCCTCCATGACAAAGCCGGACAGCAATGCGCCATAGCGCGCGGCCACGGCGCTGGCGGATGGCGCCATGCCCAGTTCTGCGAACATCTTCGCCGTCGGCCCCTTCACCGCCTGGCCTGCGATGATCGGCGAGACGGCGACCACCGGTGCGCCGCATGCGGCAATCGCCTCCCGCATGCCGGGAATGGCCAGGATCGGCTCGATGCTGATGAAGGGGTTGCTCGGGCAGATCATCACCGCGCGCGGGCGCGCCCGCAGCGCCGCCAGCACCTCCGCCTGCGGCCGTGCCGAACCCGCACCGGCAAATTCCACCGCGCGGACGACAGGTGCCGCGCGCCGGCGCACGAACCAGTCCTGGAAGTCGATCCAGCCCTCATCGCTCCGGATGCGCGTGCGGACCGGGTCGTCGCTCATTGGCAGGATGCGCGGGCCGATCCCCAGCCGCCGCCGAATGTCATCCGTGATGGAGGACAGCGCCTCGCCCTGGCGCAGGCGATGCGTCCGCAGCACATGCAGCGCCAGGTCGCGGTCGCCGAGGCGGAACCAGTCCTCCCCGCCCAATTGGGCGAATGTCTCCATGAAGGCCCAACTCTCGTCGCGCCTTCCCCAGCCCAGCACCGGATTGTCGAGACCCGCCAGCGTATAGGTCAACGTGTCGATATCGGGGCAGATGGCGAGGCCAGAATGCTCGAAATCATCACCGGTGTTCGCGACGATCAGCAATTCCTCCGGCGGCAGGATTTTCGACAGGCCGAGCGCGAGCTTCGCCCCGCCGATCCCACCCGACAATGCGACGATCACCGGAACAGGTCCTCCGCCCCCACGCGCAGCAATGCCGCGGCCGGCATGGCCGGCGCGGACCAGGCAAGACCACGGACCAGGACCGCCGGCCGCCCCTCAGCACCCTGGCCCATGACCAGCCCGGCCGCCGCGGCAATCTCGTCGGCGTAGCCGGTGATGCTGACACGCAACTCCCGTCCGAACAGGTCCGGCTGCCCACGCAGGTCCAGCAGCGCCGGCAATCCCGCTGCGCCGATCGCGACCCCCACCGTCCCACGCCGCCAGGCCCGGCCGAAACTGTCGGTGATCACCACCGCCAGCCCCAGCCGTGCCGAGAGCCGCGCCGCGCTGGCCTCCGGATCGACCGGCAGCAGCAGCGCATGCCCTTCCTGCCCGACATTCGATTGGTCGATACCGGCATTGGCCATGACGAAGCCGAGCCTGTGCTCGACGATGATCAGGTTGGGCCGTGCGCGTACCACGCGCAGAGATTCCGAGAGAATGAGTTCGACGAGTCGCGGGTCCTTCCCCGTCTCCTCGGCCAGGCGACATGCCGAGGCGGAGGGCGTGACGGAGGCGAGCGGCACGCTCCGCCCCTCCGCCTTGCTCACCACCTTCTGGGCAACAGCCAGCACGTCGCAGGGCTGCGGGGAGAGCCCCGCGCGCGCCATGCCCTCCGCCAGCATCGCCCCGAGATCATCGCCCGCCTGCACCATCGGCAGATCGGGCAGCGCCGTCAGGCTCAGTGTGGCACTCACCCGAAGCGGCGGCGCAGCAGGGGCAGCACGCGCTCCCCAAACAGGCTCAAGAAACGCGCCTGGTCCGGGCCCGGAGCGTGGAAGACGAGGTGGCGGAAGCCGAGGCCGACGTAATAGCCGATCCTCTCCACCTGCTCCTCCGGATCGTCGGAGACGATCCAGCGGCTGGCCGCGCGCTCCAAGGGCAGGGCCTCGGCCAGCCGCTCCATCTCCGCCGGGTCCTCGACCGTCATCTTCTCCTCCGGACTGAGCGCCAGCGCGGCCCAGCGCCGGGTGTCCTCCAGCGCGCGCTGCCGGTCGGTATCGAAGGAGACCTTCACCTCAATCATGCGCTCGTATCCGGGCTTTTCCACGCCCGCGGCCTCCAGCCCGGCCACCACATTCGGCAGCAGCGTCTCTGTGTAGAGTTCCGGCTTCTTGCCGCTGGTGCAGATGAAGCCGTCTCCGGCACGGCCGGCATATTTGGCCACCAGCGCGCCGGCGGCGGCGACATAGATCGGCACCGGCGTCTCGGGCCGGTCATAGATCGTCGCCTTCTCGGTCCGGTAGTACTGGCCCTCGAAGCTCACGCGCTCCTCGCTCCAGAGCCGGCGCATCAGTTGCACCGCTTCGCGCATCCGCGCGAAGCGTTCCTTGAATTCGGGCCAGGGCTGGCCTGTAGAGGGCACCTCGTTCAGCCCCTCCCCCGTGCCGATGCCCAGGATGACGCGGCCCGGGAACATGGCGCCCAGTGTGCCGAAGGCCTGCGCGACGATCGAAGGATGGTAGCGGAAGGTCGGCGTCAGCACGCTGGTGCCCATCACCAGCCGCTGCGTCCGCGCGCCCAGGGCGCCAAGCCAGACCAGCGAGTTGGGCGCATGGCCGTCCGTATGCTTCCATGGCTGGAAATGGTCGGAGATGAAGCAGGAATCGAACCCCGCCTGCTCCGCCAGCACGCCGAACTCCAGCAGCCTGTCCGGCGCGAACTGCTCCGCCGAAGCCTTGTAGCCGAGCCTGATCATGCTCCGGACTCCCTCAACTGTCCGCCAGCGCGGCGAGCATGGCGTCGCGGTGCCTGGTATCGCCCTCCTCGGTCACCGGCTGGATGCAGACATGCGTGGCGCCGGCCGCGAAATGCGTCCGCAACCCGGTCTTCACCGTCTCCGCATCGCCCGAAAGGACCATGGCATCAATGAAGCGGTCGCTGCCGCCGTCCTTCAACTCGTCCTCGGTGAAGCCCAGCCGCAGCCAGTTGTTCACGTAGTTCGGCAGCGTCATGTAGCGCGCCAGCTCGCGCCGCCCCAGGGCGCGGGCACGCGCCTTGTCGGTCTCGACGCAGACCTTCTGCTCCACTGCCAGGACCTTGCCCGGGCCGAGGATCTGGGCCGCCTGCCGCGTATGCTCCGGCGTCACATTGTAGGGCACCGCCCCGTCGGCCTGCGCCGCCGACAGCGCCAGCATCTTCGGTCCGAGCGCGGCCAGCAGCACCGGCCCTTCCGGTGCCTCGCCCCCCGCCCTGCGGATACCCTCCAGATAGGCGCGCATGGCCGGCACGGGCTTGTCGTAATGATGACCGCGCAGCCCCTCGACCATCGGGATATGGCTGACGCCGAGCCCGAGGGCGAAGCGCCCATCGTGGAGCGCATTCAGCGAGGCCAGTGCCCGGCGTGCGGTGAAGGCGTCCCGCGCATAGATGTTGGCGATCGAGCTGCCGATGACGAGGCGCGTGCTGTTGGCCAGCAGGAAGCTGCCCAGCGCGATGGATTCGTAGCCGCGCGATTCGGGGTACCAGAGGGTACCGTAGCCCTCCTTCTCGACGCTGCGCAGCAGGGAGCGCAGCCCGGCCGCATCCAGCCGGTCGGTCGAGCACCACACGCCGAGACGTCCGAATTCCATGACCGTATCCCCCTCTGGCCGGCATTATGGGCTCCGCTGGCCTGCCCCGCCAATGGACGACCGGAGACACAGCCCTGGCGGTGGGGACAGGGGAGAGCTCTTCACCTCCTGGATGACAAGCGAAAGCGCTCCCGCCGTACGCCCTCCCCGCACAGCCGCCGCTGTGCTCCGGCGCACAGACTGTTCGAACTCCGCATTTTAAGCGGCAGCCTGCAATATACGGAGGACCTGCCCATGCCCCGCCTGCCGCTGCTTTTCCTCGCCTCGGCCGCCCTTTGCCTCGTCCTGGGTGTCGGCATGGGGATCGCCATGGGCATCGCCCATGACTTCCATCTGGCGCCGGTGCATGCGCACCTCAATCTGCTGGGCTGGACTTCCCTGGCGCTGATCGGCCTGACCTACCGCGCCTGGCCGGAACTCGCGGAGCAGCGGCTGCCGGCGCTTGCGCAATATGCGCTCTCGGCCGGGGCGGCCTTTGCCTTCCCCCTCGGCATCTACCTGTCCATCGAGCATCACGCGCCGGGGCTGGCGATCGGTGCCGCCATGGTGTGGATGGCGGGCGCCCTGCTGTTCCTTGCGCGTCTGGTATTGCTGATGCTGCGCGGCGCGCCGGCGGAGCGGCGGATGGCGGCGATGATGCCGGCGGAATAGGCTGCGGCTACGCTTCCGCCACCCGGCCGTCCCGCAGCGTCACGGTCCGGTCCATCCGCGCCGCAAGCTCGGGATTGTGGGTGGCGATCAGCGCCGCCAGCCCCTGGCCGCGCACGGCCTGCAGCAACTCCTCGAAAACCAGTCCGGCGGTGCCGACATCCAGATTCCCGGTCGGCTCGTCGGCCAGCAGGATGCGCGGCGCATTGGCCAGCGCCCGGGCAATCGCCACGCGTTGCTGCTCCCCGCCCGAAAGCCGCCCGGGCCGGTGATGCTCGCGCCCGTTCAGGCCGAAATTTGCCAGCAGGCCCCGCGCCCGCTCCCGCGCCGCCGCCCGGGCGGTGCCGGCTGCGAGTTGCGGCAGCACCACATTCTCCTCTGCCGTGAATTCCGGCAGAAGGTGGTGGAATTGGTAGACGAAGCCGATTGTCGTCCGCCGGATGGCGGTACGCGCATCGTCGGACAGCGTGCCGGCAGCGCGCCCCTCGACGAATACCTCCCCGCCATCCGGCCGCTCCAGCAACCCGGCCAGATGCAGCAGGGTGGATTTTCCGGTACCGGAGGGCGCGACCAGCGCAACGATCTCGCCCGCCCGCAGCACGAGGTCGGCGCCGCGCAGCACCGGCAGCTCGCCGGCCTCGGTGCGATAGCGGCGCTCGACTGTGGCGAGGCGCAGCGGGGGCGTGGTGTCACTCATTCCGCAGCGCCTCCACGGGGTCGAGCCGCGCCGCGCGCCAGCTCGGGATCAGGGTCGCCAGCAGCGACAGGGCAAGGCCCAGCCCGACCACCTGCGCCACCTCCGCCGGATCGACCACAGCGGGGATCTGCGTCAGGAAGTAGATTTCGGGGTCGAAGACCGTGGTACCCGTGATGCGCATCAGCACCTGCCGGATGGATTCGATATTGGCGCAGAAGAGCAGCCCGATGCCGAAGCCGGCCAGCGTCCCGACGCCGCCCACTGCCGCGCCGCAGAGCAGGAAGATGCGCAGGATGGCTCCCCTGCCCGCCCCCATGGTGCGCAGGATGGCGATGTCCCGGCCCTTGTCCTTCACCAGCATGGTGAGCGACGAGACGATGTTGAAGGCGGCTACCAGGATGATCAGCGTCAGGATCAGGAACATGACGTTCCGTTGCACCTGCACCAGCTGGAAGAAGCCGCTGTTGGAGTCCTGCCAATCGGCAATGCGTATGGGGCGCTCGGCCAGGGCCTGGCGGATGGCATAGGCCGCCGCCGCGGAGGCGTCCGGGTCGCGCAGATGGACCTCGATCTGGCTGACCGCATTGGGGAGCTGGAAGAAGAGCTGGGCGGCAGGGAGCGGCAGGAAGACGAAGCCCCCATCGTATTCCTGCATTCCCACCTCGAAGATCGCCACCACGCGATAGGCACGCAGGCGGGGGACCGTGCCGAAGACGGTGACGCGCCCCTGCGGCGAGACCACCGTGACCCGGTCACCGACGCTGATATCCAGCCGGCGCGCGAGGGCGCTGCCGATGACGAGGGCATCCTCGCCCTCGAACTGCGCCAGGCTGCCTGCCCTGATGTTGCCGGCGATGATGGCGCGGGCGCGAAGGTCCTCCGGCGCGATGCCGCGCACCAGCCCGCCGGCGGAGCCGCCGGCATCCGTCGTCAGCAGCACCTGCCCCTCCACCACTGGTGCGGCCTGCGCCACCTCCGGCAGGGCGCGGATGCGTCGGGCGGCTGCGGCATGGTCGGTCAGCGGCCCCTGCATGGCGGAGACGCCGAGATGGCCGTTCAGCCCAAGGATGCGCCCCAGCAATTCCTGCCGGAAGCCGCCCATCACGCTGAGCACCACGATCAGCGTGGCAACGCCAAGGGCGATGCCGACCAGCGAGAAGCCGGCAATGACCGAGACGAAGCGCTCCCCCTTGCGCGCGATCAGGTAACGGGCGGCGACCGCCCGCTCGAAGGGCCCGAACATGCGGTCCTCAGCCATGCCGCAGCGCCTGCGCCGGGTCGATGCGGGCGGCCCGCCAGCTGGGATAGAGCGTCGCCAGGAGCGAGAGGCCGAGGCCCATGGCCAGCACCTGCGCCACCTCCCGCGGGTCCACGACAGCGGGAAGCTGGGTGAGGTAGAGCAGTTCGGGACGGAACAGCGGCGTGCCCTCCAGCGCCAGCAGACCGGCCCGAAGGCTGTCGAAATTGGTGGCAATGCCGAGGCCAAGCGCGAAGCCGATCAGCGTGCCGCCACAGCCAACCGTCGCGCCGCAAAGCAGGAAGATGCGCAGGATCGCCCCCCTGCCCGCCCCCATGGTGCGCAGAATGGCGATATCCCGGCCCTTGTCCTTCACCAGCATGGTGAGGGAGGAGATGATGTTGAAGGCGGCCACGAGCACGATCAGCGTCAGGATCAGGAACATCACGTTCCGCTCGACCACCACCGCGGCATAGATGCTGCTGTTGGCGCCTTGCCAATCGGTGATGCGCAGGGGCTGGCCGGCAAGCGCCTGGCGCACCGCCGTCGTCACCGGCGCGACCTGGGACGGGTCGGCGACGAAGAGTTCCAGCTGGCTGGCGGCCTGCTCCAGCCCGAAGAGCGACTGCGCCGCGGCGAGCGGGATGAAGATATGGCGGCCGTCATATTCCGGCATGCCGACATCGAACATGGCCACCACCCGGAAGCCGCGCATCTTCGGGGCCGTGCCGAAATCCGAGCCACGCGCCTGTGGCAGGACCAGGGTCAGCCGGTCCCCGATCCGGAGCCCCATGCGGGCAGCGAGGCGCAGGCCGACCACCACCGTGTCCTCACCGCCGAACTCCGCCAGGCTGCCGCGGCGGATCCCCCGGGCGATGACGGCGCGCGCCTGCAATTCCTCCGGCGCGATGCCGCGGACCAGGCCGCCGGAGGCCCCGCCCCCCTCGCCGGTCAGCAGCACCTGCCCCTCCACGGTGGGGGAGACCTGCAGCACGCCCGGCAGGCCGCGCAGCCGCCCGGCCAGCATGGCGTCATCCGGCAGCGCACGGCCGCTCGCGGGTTGCACGGTCAGATGTCCGTTCAGGCCGATGATCCGGCCGATCAGGTCCTGGCGGAAGCCGTTCATCACCGCGAGAACGATGATCAGCGCCGCCACGCCAAGGGCGATGCCGAGCAGCGAGAAGGCTGCGGTGATGGAGACGAAGCGCTCCCCCTTGCGGGCGCGCAGGTAACGCCAGGCCACCATGCACTCGAAGGGTCCGAACATCGGCGGCGCGCTACGCTCAGGCGCCCCTGATCCGGGCAATGGCGTCCTCGAGCGAGAGTTCCACCCGCTCGCCGGTCGCTCGGTGCTTCAGCTCTACCTTGCCGGCCGCGGCGCCGCGCGGGCCGATGATGGCCTGCCAGGGATAGCCCATCAGGTCGGCATCGGCGAACTTCACCCCCGCCCGCTCGTCCCGGTCGTCATAGACGGCATCAGGGTCGAAGGTGGCGTAGAGCTTCTCGGCCAGCGCATCCGTGCCGGCATCGCCCTTCTTCAGGTTTAGCACCGCCAGCTTGAAGGGCGCCACGGCCTCAGGCCAGCGGATGCCGTTCTCGTCATGGTTCGCCTCGATGATGGCGCCGACCAGGCGAGAGACGCCGATGCCGTAGCTGCCCATCTCCGGCGTGACCATCTTGCCGTCCGGGCCGCTGACCTGCAGGCCCATTGGCGCGCTGTACTTGGTGCCGAAATAGAAGATGTGGCCGATCTCGATGCCGCGGGCTGAGACCTGCGCCTCGGCGGGCACCTGCGCCCAGGCCGCCTCGTCATGCTTCTCGTCGGTCGCGGCGTAGCGGCTGGTCCAGAAATCGACGATGGGCGAGAGGTCGCCGTCATAGTCCACGGGCTGGGACAACACGTCGAACTCCAGCAGGTCCTTGTGGAGGTAGACCTGGCTCTCGCCGGTCTCGGCCAGGATAAGGAATTCATGGGAGAGGTTGCCACCGATCGGGCCGGTATCGGCCTGCATTGGGATGGCCTTGAGCCCCATCCGCGCGAAGGTGCGGAGATAGGCGACGAACATCTGCCGATAGCTCTTCTGCGCCCCGGCATAGTCCAGGTCGAAGGAATAGGCGTCCTTCATCAGGAATTCGCGGCCGCGCATGACGCCGAAGCGCGGGCGCACCTCATCCCGGAACTTCCACTGGATGTGATAGAGGTTGCGCGGCAGATCGCGGTAGCTCTTCGCATAGGTGCGGAATATGTCGGTGACCATCTCCTCGTTGGTCGGGCCGAACAGCATCTCCCGCTCATGCCGGTCCTTCAGCCGCAGCATCTCCGGCCCATAGGCGTCATAGCGGCCGGATTGCCGCCAGAGATCGGCGGTCTGGATCGTCGGCATCAGGATCTCCTGCGCGCCGGCGGCATCCTGCTCCTCGCGGACGATCTGCTCGACCTTCTGCAGCACCCGCCAGCCCAGCGGCAGCCAGGCATAGATGCCGGCGCTGGTCTGCCGGACCATGCCGGCACGCAGCATGAGGCGGTGGGAGGCGATCTGCGCCTCGGCCGGGGTTTCCTTCAGCGTCGGCAGGAAGGCGCGGGACAGGCGCAAGGCAGACTCCTGGGGCAGGGTAATCGTTCGGAGACCCTTTAGCCTGGATTTGCCGCGACGGGGATGGGGGCGGTATGGGGGCGAGGCTCCACCAGCGCAGCAATTTTCTTTCCTTGCTGCGTGGGGGGACGCACGAAGCCACCAGAATTCGGGACGAAAGCGTCATTTCAGCTTGGCCCAGGCGATTCCGTAAGCTAGACAAAAAAAGGGCCGCACCCGAAGGGCACGGCCCGAGTTTAGGGAGGAAACGCCAGTCACACGGCAGAGAGAGGACCAACCCTCTCTCTGCAAGCATGGTGACGCGGAGGCCGAACGTCGGACAACGGCAAAGGCTTCCGAAAAAGCGAAAAAAAGCGGCTTCCACACGGCATCTGCACAACACGAAGGCGGCACTGGTCAAAAGACCAGAAAGCCGCTCATTTTTCAGGCAATGCCAGCCAGCCGCTGCGGAAGCTCAGCCACTCACTTTCGACCAGCACATAGACGCCCAGCCAGAGAACGGCCGAGACCACGGTGGTCAGCAGGACTTTGCGGAGGAGCCGCGGCCGTTCCGGTACGCCGCGCCAGCCTGTCTCGGGATCACCCTCCGGATTCGGCCGGGTGCCGATCGGCAGCACGGCGAACAGCGCCGTCCACCAGATCAGGAAGAAGACGACAATTCCGCTGACCCAACCCATGCGGGGCTCCGTGGGGGTATCGGGCCGGGCGCGCGCGGCTGGGGCCAGCGCGCTCTGCCGGCCTGGAGACGGGACAACCGGGAAATCCCCGGCCAGGACGCATCGGGGCGATGCCGCGGGCTAGACCCGCAGCAGATGCACCTCGACATTAGGGCGTTTGCGGAGCCGACGGCCGACCGCCTTCCGCAGCACGCTGCGCGCCGCCTCGCGCAGTGCATCGTCCTCGCGCCGCAGCGAACTCGGCAGATCCGTCAGGGCCCGCGTCAGGTCCGCCGCCAACTGGGCGCCGAGGCTCTCATCGCCGTCCAGCAGGCCGGGCGCCGAGACCTGCGGCGTGCCGAGCACCCGCCCTGCCTCGTCCACCGCCAGGGAGGCCATGACGACGCCATTGAACAGCATGCGCTTGCGCGCCGCCAGGACGCCGCCCGAGAGCGGTAGCAGCCGGCCATTATCGACCGCGAGACGCCCGGTGGGAATACCTTCCACCACCTCCGGCCGACCGGGGCCGAGGCGCAGCACGTCGCCATCCTCGACCAGCACCGGCGTGGTCTGCAGCTCCTTCGCCAGCGCCGCGTGCTCTGTCAGGTGGCGCCACTCGCCATGCACCGGCACGGCGAATTTCGGCTTCACCAGCTGGTAGAGCCGCCGCAGTTCGTCACGCGCCGGGTGGCCGGAGACATGGACCATGTGATCATCGGCGGTCATCACCTTGCAGCCGCGCCGCGCGAGCTGGTCCTGCAATTGCAAGATCCCCCGCTCATTGCCCGGGATCATGCGGGAGGAGAAGATGACCGTATCCCCCTCCCCCAGCGCGATGTGCGGGTGGGTATCGGCGGCGATCTTTGCCAGCGCCGAACGCGGCTCGCCCTGGCTGCCGGTGCAGATGATGAGAAGATTGTCGTCCGGGATGTAACCCGCTTCCTCCTCCGGCACATAGGGCGGGATGTCGGTGAGGTAGCCGCATTCCCGCGCCGCCGCTTCGGCATTGCGGAGCGACCGGCCGAAGAGCGCGACCTGCCGGCCCGACGCCATGGCGGCGCGGGTGATGCTCTCGACCCGGGCGAGGTTGGTGGCGAAGCAACTGACGGCCACGCGACCCTTCAGGCTGCGGATGATGGCGGTGAGGTTTCGCCGCACCTCACCCTCGGACCCCGAATGCCCCTCGACCAAGGCATTGGTCGAATCGCAGACCATGGCGAGCACGCCTTCCGCCCCAAGCCTGGCGAAAGCGGCCTCATCGGTCGGGCCACCAATCAGCGGGTCCGGGTCCAGCTTCCAGTCGCCGGTATGCAGCACGATGCCGTGCCGCGTGCGGATGGCGACCGCCTGCGCCTCCGGTACGGAATGGGCGACGCGAAGGAATTCCAGGTCGAAGGGCGGCAGGGAGAGCTTGCCGCCGAGCGGGATGGTGGTGATCTTCGCCTCGCCCAGCAGACCGGCCTCCCCCAGCTTGCGGCGCAGCACGGCGGAGACGAAGGGGCCGGCATAGATCGGGCAGCGCAACTGCGGCCAGAGATGGGCGACGGCACCCACATGGTCCTCATGCGCATGGGTGACCACCAGGCCCACCAGCCGGTCACGCCGCTCGGCCAGCCAGACGGGGTCGGGGACCATCACCTCGACCTCGGGATTCTCCGGCCCGCCGAAGCCGATGCCGCAATCAATGGCGAGGAGCCTGCCATCGCAGCGGTACACATTCAGGTTCATTCCGATCTCGCCGGTCCCGCCGAGCGGAATGAATGCAAGATCACCGGCCGGATCGGGTCCGGCCGTCGCCATGAAATCGTCCATACCTGTCTCCAGGGCGGTACCGAGGTGGCCCGGCCCCAGCCTTTTCGTTGCAAACGCGATGCAGTGTCCGGCCGCCCCTCGGGCGGAGGGCCGGACGCTGGCTCGCGGTCACGGAACGTCGCGTACCGATTTCGGCAAAATGGGGACCGGATTGCGCGCCGCCAACAGGCGGAGCCCTTCCAGCGTGATGTCGGGATCGATCTTCTCGATCACGGCCGTGCCCTCGGCAAAGAGCGGTGCCAGGCCACCGGTGGCGACCACCTTCAGATGAGCCTCGTGCTCGGCCTGGATGCGGCCGACAATGCCTTCGATCATCCCCACATAGCCCCAGTAGATCCCCGACTGCATGGCCGCCACCGTGTCACGCCCGATCACCGCCTGCGGCCGGCCGATGCCGATCCGTGGCAGGCGAGCCGCCGCCTTGTGCAACGCCTCGATCGAGAGATTGATCCCGGGCGCGATGACGCCGCCGAGATAAGCGCCATCGGCATCCACCACATCGAAGGTGGTGGCCGTGCCGAAATCGATGACGATCAGCGGCCCCCTGTAATGGTGCTGGGAGGCGAGCGCATTCAGCAGCCGGTCGGCGCCCACCTCCTGTGGCCGCTCCACCCGGATGTCAAAGCCCCAGTCCACGGCAGCGCGGGCAATGAGCGGTTCGACATTGAACCATTCCCGCGACAGGCGACGGAGGTTGTACAGGGCCGCCGGTACCACGGTCCCGATGACGCAGCGGTCGATTTCGCCCGGTTTGAGGCCGCAATGCTGGAACAGCGCCATCAGCCAGACGGCATACTCGTCCGAGGTGCGGTCGGACCGGGTCGCGATCCGCCAGCGGCCGCGCCACTCCGTGCCGTCATGCACGGCAAAGACGACATTGGTATTCCCCGCATCCACCGCGAGCAGCATGGTTCCAGGCGTCCCCTTGGAGCGTCGCCGCGCCGGACGAACCGCGCGACGATACCCCATTTTCGTCTTTGATGGCGCTTTTGCACCGCCGGACATTCGCGCCCGGCAATATCCTGCTCTAAGCCAGGATCTCCCCGGCGGGAATGGCCCGCTTCGCCCCGTCGATCTCCAGGAGCAGGCTGCCATCCTCGGCCAGCCCCGCGAAGCGTCCAAACCCGGGGATGCCGCGAACCGTCATTGCCTCACCCTCCGCCGGGCCGAAGCGGCGCCAGGCGGCACGGATCGGGGCGAAACCGGCATCGCGCTGGACCTTCCGCCAGCATTGCAGGCGGCCGAGCAGCCGGGCGGCGAATTCCTCGGGCGACTCCGCCCCTCCGAGTGTCGCGGTCGGGCGGTCCGGCAGTGCCGGCGCATGGGCGAGGTTGACGCCGAAGCCGAGGGTCAGCCAAGCAAGCCCGCCGCCAGCCGCCAACGCGCTCTCGGCCAGGATGCCGGCGCATTTCGCGCCCTCGCGCAGCAGATCGTTCGGCCATTTCAGTCGCAACGCCCGGGGATCGGGGACAAGTTCGGCCGCCGCCTCGGCCAGCGCGACACCGGCCAGCAGGCTCCATTGCGGCGCCTCCCGCGCCGGCCCCTCGGGCCGCAACAGGACGGAGAGGTAGAGATTGCCGGCCGGCGACGCCCAGACCCGGCCCGATCGGCCACGGCCCGCGGTCTGCTGGCGCGCGAGGATGGCGAGGCCTTCCGCCTCGCCATCCTCGGCCCTCTGCGCAAGGAGGTCGGAGGTGCTCGGCAGCGCCTCATGCACCTCCAGCCGCCATCCGGTCGGCAGGGCCGAGGCCGCGCCCCCTCGGGCCGCCCCGGCCTGGCCGGATCCGCTCACCCCAGCAGCGCCGTGGCCGCGGCCTGCGCCGCCGCCAGCATGGGCGCTGGCCAGAGGGCGAAGAGCAGGGTGAAGAGACCCGTGCCGGCCATCACCACCGTCAGGCTCGCCGGGGCACGGTCCAGGCTACCGATGGGCGCGTCGAAGTACATCACCTTCACGATACGTAGATAGTAGTAGGCGGAGATCACACTGGTGAGCACACCGACCACGGCGAGCGTCCAGAAGCCGCCCTGCACCGCCGCAAGGAAGACGTAGAGCTTGCCGAAGAAGCCCGCCAGCGGCGGGATGCCGGCCATGGAAAACATGAAAACGGCCATCCACATCGCCATCACCGGGTCGGTGCGGCCGAGGCCGGCAAGGTCATCCACGCCTTCGACCGCCCGACCCTGCCGCCGCATGGCGACCAGCACGGCAAAAGTGCCGAGATTCATGAAGACGTAGATGGCCATGTAGATAAGGAGGCCACGCAGCCCGATATCGGACCCGACGGCGAGGCCCATCAGCGCATAGCCGACATGGCCGATGGAGGAATAGGCCATCAGCCGCTTCAGGTTACGCTGCCCGATGGCGGCGAAGGCGCCGAGAATCATCGAACCGATCGAGACCAGCAGGATGACCTGCTGCCACTGCGCGACCAGGTCGCCGAAGGGTCCGAGCAGCACGCGGGCCAGCAGGGCAATGGCCGCGACCTTGGGCGCCGAGGCGAAGAAGGCGGTCACCGGGGTCGGCGCGCCCTCATAGACGTCCGGCGTCCACATATGGAAGGGCACGGCCGAGACCTTGAAGGCGAGCCCGGTGATGACGAACACGATGCCGACGATGACGCCGGCCGAGATGCCGTGCGGCTCGGCGAAGGCCTCGCCCAGGCGGTCGAAATTCGTGGTGCCGGCGAAGCCGTAGACCAGCGAGCTGCCATAGAGCAGCAGGCCGGAGGCGAGGGCGCCGAGCACGAAGTACTTCAGGCCAGCCTCGGCTGAGCGGCTGCTGTCGCGGTTGAAGGCGGCGATGACATAGAGCGGCAGCGACAACAGCTCGAGCCCCAGATAGAGCGCCAGCAGGTCGTTCGCCGAGATCATGACCATCATGCCGAGCGTGGCGAACAGCATAAGGACCGGAAATTCGAACCGCGCCAGCCCCTCCTTCTCGTTGAAGTCGAGCGAGAGGAGGATGCCGACCGCAGCCGCGCCGATGGCCAGCACCTTCATGAAGTTGCTGAAGGCATCGGCGACGTAGTGTCCACCGAGCGCAGTACCCTCCCCCTGGCCGAGCACGAGCACGGCGGCGAGCAGCAGGGCACCGACGCAGGCCATGGACACCGGGAAGAAAGTGTCCTGCTTCGGGATGACACCCGCGGCGAGGATGATGAGGCCGGAGACGGCCAGCGCCAGCTCCGGCAGGGCAAGGGTCCAGATCATGGTCATTGAATCCCGGCCAGGCGCGCGGCGCCGAGCGCCGCCTCATGCCGCGCCACGAGGTTGGCCACCGAGGCCTCGAAGAAGGACAGGAAGGATTGCGGATAGACGCCCATCCAGAGCGTCAGCAGGATCAGCGGCGCGAAGACCGCATATTCCCGGGGCCTGAGATCGAGCAGCGCCCGCAAATCCTCCCGCGTCACCTTCCCGAAGCTGACCCGGCGATAGAGGTAGAGCATGTAGGCCGCGCCCAGGATCATGCCGAGCGCGGCCCCGAAGGCCACCCAGGGATTCACGCGCCAGGCGCCGACAATCACCAGGAACTCGCCGACGAAATTGGCCAGTCCGGGGAGGCCGACCGAGGCCATGGTGAAGAAGAGGAAGACCAGGCCGTAGGAAGGCATGATCGCGGCGACGCCGCCATAGCGCTGGATCTCGCGGCTATGGACGCGGTCATACAGCACGCCAACGCAGAGGAAGAGCGCGCCGGAAACCACGCCATGCGCCAGCATGGTGAAGAGCGCGCCGGCAAGGCCCTGCTGGTTGAAGGTGAAGATGCCGATCGTGACGATACCCATATGGGCGACCGAGCTGTAGGCGATCAGCTTCTTCATGTCCTCCTGCGCCAGGGCGACGAGGGAGGTGTAGACCACGGCCACGACGGAGAGGACGAAGATGAGCGGCGCGAAAGCGGCCGAGGCTTCCGGCAGCAGCGGCAGGGTGAAGCGCAGGAAGCCGTAGGCGCCCATCTTCAGCAGCACGCCGGCCAGGATGACCGACCCCGCGGTCGGCGCCTCGACATGCGCGTCCGGCAGCCAGGTATGCACCGGCCACATCGGCACCTTCACCGCGAAACTGGCGAGGAAGGCGAAGAAGATCCAGGTCTGCGCGGCGCGCGGCACCTGATACTCGAAGAGCTGCGGGATGTCGGTCGTGCCGGCATTGTACCAGAGATAGAGGATCGCCAGCAGCATCAGCACGCTGCCGAGCAGCGTGTAGAGGAAGAACTTGAAGGCGGCATAGACGCGCCGCGCCCCGCCCCAGACCCCGATGATGAGGAACATCGGGATCAGCACCGCCTCGAAGAACACATAGAAGACAATGAAGTCGAGGGCGGCGAACATGCCGACCATCATCGTCTCCAGGATCAGGAAGGCGACCATGTACTCGCGAACGCGGGTTTCGATCGCCTCCCAGGAGGCCAGGATGCAGATCGGCGTCAGGGCGGTGGAGAGCAGGACGAAGAGCACGGAGATGCCGTCCACACCCATGTGGTAGCCGACGCCGAACTCCGGCAGCCAGGACACCTTCTCGACGAACTGGAAGGCGGCCGAGCTCTGGTCGAAGCGCGCCCAGAGTATGAGGCTGAGCAGGAAGACGATCAGGCTGGTCCAGAGCGCGGTCCAGCGAGCGTTGCGGGCGACGACAGCCTCGTCACCGCGCACCGACATGATGATGGCTGCTCCCGCCAGGGGCAGGAAAGTGATCAGCGAGAGCAGCGGGAAGCCGGCGGCGTTCATTCTCAGCGCCCGATCAGGAAGAGGGAGACGAAGACGACGAGGCCGATGATCATGGCGAAGGCATAGTTCGCCACCCGCCCCGTCTGGATACGCACTGCCCCGCGCGAAGCCTGAACGGCGAGGTCGGCGGCACCGTTCGGCATGCCGTCGATGATCCGTGCATCGCCCACTTTCCAGAACACCGTGGCGAGGCGGCGGGCCGGCTGGACGAAGATCAGGTCATACAGCTCGTCGAAGTACCACTTCTTCAGCAGGAAGCCGTAGAGCCCGCCCGGATCGGGCTCCGTCCGCTGCTCCGCACCTTCGCGCGGGACGAGCGGCAGGCGCTGAACCATCTGCGGGCGGGCGCTGAAGGTCTGGGCGATGCGCGCCGGCAGGCCCGGCATGGCCATGTACAGGATATAGGCCAGCGCGATGCCTCCGACGCCCATGACGGTCGGGGCCAGCGGCACCCAGTCCGGCACCTCATGCATTGCATGCAGGATATGGTTGTGCTCGGCGTTGAAGATCGAGCCGTTCCAGAAGGCGTGTTCGTGCTCTCCGATGAAGAGCGGCGCGAAGACATAGCCGGTTAGCACCGCACCGACGGCCAGCAGCAGCAGCGGGACGAGCATGACCAGCGGACTCTCATGGACATGCTCCATGGTGTGCCGATCGGCCCGCGGCGCGCCGTGGAAGGTCAGGATCAGCAGGCGCCAGGAATAGAACGCGGTCAGGAAGGCGGCGGCGAGACCGAGGACAAAGGCATAGAAACCGACACCGCTATGGCTGGCGAAGGCTGCTTCCAGGATCGCGTCCTTGGAGTAGTAGCCGGCGAAGAAGGGAATGCCGGCCAGCGCCAGGTTGCCGATCCACATCACCGCATAGGTGACCGGAATCTTGGTCCAGATGCCGCCCATGCGGCGGATGTCCTGCTCGTCCGACATGGCATGGATCACGCTGCCGGCGCCGAGGAACAGGAGAGCCTTGAAGAAGGCATGGGTGAAGAGGTGGAACATCGCCACCTGATAGGCGCCCACGCCCGCGGCGAAGAACATGTAGCCAAGCTGCGAGCAGGTCGAATAGGCGATGACCCGCTTGATGTCATTCTGAACGCAGCCGATGGTTGCGGCGAAGAAGGCTGTGCTCGCACCGACAATCGTCACGATGGCAAGCGCTGTCGGCGCGAACTCCATCACCGGCGACATGCGGCAAACCAGGAAGACGCCGGCGGTTACCATGGTCGCGGCATGGATGAGCGCGGAGACCGGCGTCGGCCCTTCCATCGCATCCGGCAGCCAGGTGTGCAGACCGAGCTGAGCCGACTTGCCGCAGGCGCCGAGGAACAGGAGCACACCGATCAGCTCGATAGCATTGATGCCGAGGAAGGTATCGCCGGCATGCGCTTCGACCGAGCTGAAGATGGTCGAGAACTCGATGCTGCCGAAAACATGGAAGGTCAGCGCCAGACCGAGCATGAAGAACACGTCGCCCACGCGATTGACGATGAAGGCCTTCATCGCCGCACGGTTCGCGCTCTCCCGGTCATACCAGTAGCCGATCAGCAGGTAGCTCGCGAGGCCGACGCCCTCCCAGCCGAAGAAGAGTTGGGCCAGGTTGTCCGCCGTCACCAGCATGAGCATCATGAAGGTGAAAAGCGAAAGATAGGCGAAGAAGCGCGGCGGCGTCGCGTCATGCGACATGTAGCCGACGGAGTAGAGGTGGATCAGGGTCGAGATGAAGGTGACCATGGCCACCATCACCACCGACAGCGTGTCGTAACGAAGGGCCCAGGAGACCTCGAGCCCACCCACATCCATCCAGGTGACGATGGGAACTGTGGTGGGGTCGCCGCCGAGGGCAACCTGCGCGAAGGCCAGCACGCCGCAGATGGCGGCGAGCACCATGCAGATCACGGTGGACCACTGCGCGGCCTTGTCGCCGATCCAGCGGCCGAAGAAGCCACTGATGGTCGCCCCGAGCAGGGGGAAGAAGATGGCGCCGACGAACATGGCCCTCAGCCCTTCAGGGTCGAGATATCCTCGACCTCGATGCTCCCGCGGTTGCGGAAGTAGATGACGACGATGGCGAGGCCGATCGCCGCCTCGGCGGCTGCGACCGTGAGGACGAACATGGCGAAGACCTGGCCCGTCAGGTCATCCAGCCAGGCCGAAAAGGCGACAAAGTTCAGGTTCACTGAGAGCAGAATGAGTTCGACGCTCATCAGAATGACGATGACATTCTTCCGGTTGAGGAAGATGCCGAAGACCCCGAGCACGAGAAGGATCGCGCCGACGGTCAGATAATGGGCAAGACCGATAACCATCTCAGTGATGCCCCCCATGACCCTGGCCATGCCCAGCGCCATGCGCGACCTTGGGCTTCTCTGGTTCCGGCTCCGGCGGGCGACGGATGCCAAGTTCCTTCACGCCAGCGCCGACCGGCACCTTCTCAAGGCTGATGGAGCCGCTGCGCGCGACCTGCGCGGAAACATTCTGGCGTCGCGTGCCAGGCCTGTCGCGCAGGGTCAAAACAATGGCGCCGATCATGGCCACCAGCAGGATCAGGCCGGAAGCCTGGAAGAGGTACACGTAGTCCGTGTAGAGGATCCGCCCCAGCGCCTCTGCATTGGTCACGCTTGCGCCCGGATTGGGGGAGAGTCGCAGATCATCGGCCGTGTCCGCGAAGGACCAGCTGCCGAGCACCAGGACCAGTTCCAGGAAGAGAATGCCGCCGACCACCGCGCCGAAGGGAGCGTAGCGCTGGAAGCCTTCGCGTAGGCGCGCGAAGTCGATATCCAGCATCATGACGACGAAGAGAAAAAGGACCGCGACCGCGCCGACATAGACGATGACCAGAATCATTGCCAGGAACTCGGCGCCCGCGATCAGGAACAGCGCCGCCGCGTTGAAGAAGGCGAGGATCAGGAACAGCACGCTGTGGACCGGGTTGCGCGCCGTGACCACCATGACCGCGGAGGCGATCAGGATGGCCGCGAAGAGATAGAAGGCGAGCGCGGCGATCATCGCATGCCTCCAGGCCGTTGCTGCGTCATGGCGTCGTCCGGTGTGGCGCCCAAGGGGCGCGTTCGACAGGAACCGGGCCGCTCATCGCGGCCCGGGGAAAGGTCTCTCAGCGATAGGGGGCGTCAAGTTCGAGCCGCTTGGCGAGTTCCGGCTCCCACCGGTCGCCGTTCGAGAGCAGCCTCTGCTTGTCGTAGAGCAGCTCCTCCCGCGTCTCCGTGCTGAACTCGAAATTCGGCCCCTCGACGATGGCGTCCACCGGGCAGGCTTCCTCGCACATGCCGCAATAGATGCACTTCACCATGTCGATGTCGTAGCGCGTGGTGCGGCGGCTGCCATCCTCGCGCGGCTCGGCCTCAATGGTGATCGCCTGGGCGGGACAGACCGCCTCGCACAGCTTGCAGGCGATGCACCGCTCCTCCCCATTCGGATAGCGGCGCAACGCATGCTCCCCCTTGAAGCGGGGGGAGATCGGCCCCTTCTCGTAGGGGTAGTTGATCGTGACCTTGGGCTTGAAGAAATACTTCAAGGTCAGCGCCATGCCCGAGACCAGCTCGGACAGCAGCAGGCTGCGCGCAGTGCGATCGAGGGTGGCCATGGTCGTCGGTCCTTACGCCGGCAGCCAGCCGGTCAGCTTGAGCACCGCCGCCGTCAGCACCAGCCAGAGCAGGCTGAAGGGCAGGAACACCTTCCAGCCCAGCCGCATCAGCTGGTCATAGCGGTAGCGCGGGAAGGTCGCGCGGACCCAGATGAAGGTGAAGAGGCAGAGCGCGATCTTCAGCGCGAACCAGATCGGCCCGGGGATCCAGGTGAAGGGCTCGGCATTGATCGGCGGCAGCCAGCCACCCAAAAACAGGATGGTGGTCAGTGCGGACATGAGGATCATGTTCGCGTACTCGCCGAGGAAGAACAGCGCGAAGCTCATCGAGCTGTACTCGACGAAGAAGCCCGCCACCAGCTCGCTCTCGCCCTCCGGCAGATCGAAAGGCGCCCGGTTCGTCTCCGCCAGCGTGCTGATGAAGAAGATGATGAACATCGGGAAGAGCGGCAGGAAGAACCAGACGGTCTCCTGCGCCTTCACGATAGCCGTCAGATTCAGCGAGCCCACACACATCAGCACGGTCACGATGACGAAGCCCATCGAGACCTCGTAGCTGACCATCTGCGCCGCCGAACGCAGCGCGCCGAGGAAGGCGTATTTCGAGTTGGACGCCCAGCCCGCGATGATGATGCCGTAGACGCCGAGCGAGCTGATGGCGAAGAGGTAGAGGATGCCGACATTGATGTCGGCGATCGCCCAGCCCTCGTTCACCGGAATCACCGCCCAGGCCAGCATCGCCAGCATGAAGGTCAGCATCGGCGCGAAGAGGAAGAGGTAACGGTTCGCGCCCGAAGGAACGATCGTCTCCTTCATCAGCATCTTCAGTGCATCAGCGAAGGGCTGCAGCAGGCCGAAGGGGCCGACCACGTTCGGTCCCTTCCGCATCTGCATCGCCGCAAGCACCTTCCGCTCGGCGAGCGTCAGGTAGGCAACGCCCATCAGCACCGGCACCAGCAGCGCCAGCGTCTGGGCGAGGGTGATCGCCAGGATGCCGACGGGGGTGGAAAGGAAGCCGTCCATCGCGGTCACTCCGCCGCCAGTTGGGTCTGTGGCGTGCTGTAGACGCGCGCGCATTCCGCCATGGTGGCGGAGGCGCGGCTGATGACATCCGCCTGCCAGTAGTTCTGCAGCACCGGCGCGAAGGGCGCATCAGACACGGCCGAGGCATCGCCCGCCGGGCCCGTCAGGTCCGTGCAGCCATGCGGCGCGAAGCCGCCATCGGCGAAGGCCGGGTTCACCTGTCCCAGCCGAGCCCGGACCGCATCCAGCGAGTCATAGGGCAGCCGCTTGCCGAGCACCTCGGAGACGGCGCGGATGATCTTCCAGTCTTCTCGCGCCTCGCCCGGCGGGTAGACTGCGAGGCGTCCGCGCTGCACGCGACCTTCGGTGTTCACCCAGGTCGCGTCCTTCTCGGTATAGGCCGCGCCCGGCAGGATCACATCGGCTCGCGCCGCCGCGGCCTCGCCGTGATGACCCTGGTAGATGACGAAGGCGCCGGCCGGTATGGCGGCCGCATCGACCTCGGCGCCCAGCAGCCACAGTGCCTCAACCGCCGGCGAAATGGCGGCACCACCCTGCTGCGGCAGGAAGCCGAGATCGAGCGGCGCCACCTGACCGCCGAAATGGTGCAGCAGGTTGAAGCCGTGCCAATCGGCCTGCAGCATGTTGTTCTCGGCCGCGATCTTCCAGGCCGCGGCGAGGATCGCCACACCGTCGGGCCGGGTCAGCGCGCCGCGGCCAAGGATGAGCATCGGCCGCTTCGCCTTGCGCAGCACCTCATTGAAGCGGTGGCCGCCCTCGGCCAGGACGCGAAGCGTCTGGCCCCCCTCCCCCAGCCAGTCGTGCGGATAGGTGAGGTTGAGCCCGCGTGGCCCGATGAAGCCCACAGGGAAGTGGCCGGCCGTCACCCGCTTGCGGATGCGGGCATTCAGCACCGGCGCCTCGGTCCGGGGATTGCTGCCAATGATCAGCAGCGCATCCGCCTCCTCAATGCCGGCAATGCCGGTATTGAAGGTGTAATAGTCCCGGCGGGAAGCGTCGATCGCTGCACCATCGATGCGGCATTCGAGGTTGCGGCTACCGAGCGCGCCCATCAGATCCTTCAGCGCGACGATTGCCTCGGCATCGGTTAGGTCGCCAACCACGGCGCCAATGCGCTCGCCCGAGAGACCCTTCAGCTTCGCGGCAATGGCGCCGAAGGCCTCGGCCCAGGTTGCCGGCTTCAGCTTGCCATCCACCTTCACCCAGGGGCGGTCGAGGCGGCGTCGCTTGAGGCCATCGAAGGAGAAGCGGCCTCGATCGGCCATCCACTCCTCGTTCACGTCGTCATTGGTGCGCGGGAGAATGCGCAGCACCTCGCCCGAGCGGGCGTCGACGCGGATATTGGTGCCGACGGGGTCCAGCACATCGACGCTGTCGGTCTTCCGGAGCTCCCAGGGGCGCGAGACGAAGGCGTAGGGCCGCGAGGTGAGCGCGCCGACCGGGCAGATATCGATCAGATTGCCGCTGAGTTCGGTGGTCAGCGCCTTCTCGACATAGGTGCCGATCTCCATGTTCTCGCCGCGATTGGTCGCGCCGAGTTCCGGCACGCCGGCCACTTCGGTCGCGAAGCGCACGCAGCGGGTGCACTGGATGCAGCGGGTCATGATCGTCTTGATCAGCGGACCCATGTACTTGTCTTTGACCGAGCGCTTCTCTTCGAGGTAGCGGCTCTTGTCCATGCCATAGGCGACCGCCTGGTCCTGCAGATCGCACTCGCCGCCCTGATCGCAGATCGGGCAGTCCAGCGGGTGGTTGATCAGCAGGAATTCCATCACGCCGCGGCGGCCCTTGCGGACCATCTCGCTATCCGTGAAGACTTTCATGCCGTCCGCCACCGGATAGGCGCAGGAGGCGATGGGCTTCGGCGCCTTCTCGACCTCGACCAGGCACATGCGGCAATTGCCGGCGACGCTGAGACGTTCGTGGTAGCAGAAGCGCGGGATTTCCTTGCCCGCCGCCTCGCAGGCCTGCAGGACGGAGACGCCATTCGGCACCTCCACCTCGATCCCGTCGACCGTGACCTTCGCCATCGGGGCTTACTCCGCCGCCATCGGCAGCGTCGGGGCCGGCGAGCCCTTCCGCGCCTTGTAGGCGGCAATGCGTTCTTCCATCATCGGCCGGAAGTGGCGGATCAGGCCCTGCACGGGCCAGACGCCGCCATCGGCCAGGGCGCAGATCGTGTGTCCCTCGATCTGCCGCGTCACCTGCTCCAGCACGTCGATCTCGGCCACCTCGGCGCGGCCCTCGACCATGCGGTCCATCATGCGCTTCACCCAGCCCATGCCCTCGCGGCAGGGCGTGCACTGGCCGCAGCTCTCATGCTTGTAGAAGGCGGACAGCCGGGCGATCGCCTTGATCAGGTCCGTGGACTTGTCCATGACGATGACGCCGGCTGTGCCGAGACCCGTCCTCTGCTCCCGCAGCGCGTCGAAATCCATCAGGACGGTGTCGCACACCTCCTTCGGGATCAGCGGCGTGGAGCTGCCGCCCGGGATCACGCAGAGCAGGTTGTCCCAGCCGCCGCGCACGCCGCCCGCATGGCGCTCGATCAGTTCGCGCAGCGGGATCGACATCTCCTCCTCCACATTGCAGGGCTTGTTCACATGGCCCTGGATGCAGAAGATCTTGGTGCCGCTGTTCTTCGGCCGACCGAAGCCGGCGAACCAAGCCGCGCCGCGGCGGAGGATGGTCGGGACCACTGCGATGGTCTCGACATTGTTCACCGTTGTCGGCGCGCCATAGAGCCCGACGGCCGCCGGGAATGGCGGCTTCAGCCGCGGCATCCCCTTCTTGCCCTCCAGGCTCTCGATCAGCGCCGTCTCCTCGCCGCAGATATAGGCGCCGGCGCCGCGATGGACATAGAGGTCGAAGTCCCAGCCGCTGCCACAGGCATTCGGGCCGAGCAGCCCTGCCGCGTAGGCCTCGTCAATCGCGGCCTGCAGCACCAGGTGCTCGTTGTAGTACTCGCCGCGGACATAGATGTAGCCGGCATGCGCACCCATGGCGACACCGGCAATCAGGCAGCCCTCGATCAGCGTGTGCGGATCATGCCGCAGGATGTCGCGGTCCTTGCAGGTACCGGGCTCGGACTCGTCCGAGTTGACCACCAGGTAATGCGGCCTTCCGTCCGACTGCTTCGGCATGAAGGACCATTTCAGCCCGGTCGGGAAGCCCGCGCCGCCGCGGCCGCGGAGGCCGGAGTTCTTGACCTCCTCGATGATCCAGTCGCGGCCCTTGGCGATCAGGGCGCCGGTGCCGTCCCAGTTGCCGCGGCGGCGCGCCGCCGGCAGCCGCCAGTCCTGCAGCCCGTAGAGGTTCGTGAAGATGCGGTCCTTGTCGCTCAGCGCCATGACCTTATTCCCCCGGCACGTCGAGCAGAGTCAGCGGCCCGCCTTCCGGCGCGCTGGTTTGGCGCCCGATGACGGAGCCCGGCGCGGGCCGCTCGCCGCGTTTCAGCGCCTCGATCAGCCTGACCGTGCTCTCGTAATCCATGTCCTCGTAGTAGTCGTCGTCCACCTGCAGGATCGGCGCGTTCACGCAGCCGCCGAGGCACTCGACCTCGGTCAGGGTGAAGAGCCCGTCGGCGCTGGTATGGCCGTAGCCCGGCACATGCGCGGCCTCCTTGCAGGCGCGGAAGACGTCGTCCGATCCGCGCAGCCAGCAGGGCGTGGTGCCGCAGACCTGCAGGTGGAACTTCCCGATCGGCTTCATGTTGAACATGAAGTAGAAGGTCGCGACCTCGTAGACGCGGATGGGCGCCATGCCGAGCCGCTCGGCCACCGCATCCATACCCTTGTTCGGCACCCAGGCGCTGCCGGTCTGCCGCTTCATCTGCCGCTGCACCACATAGAGCAGCGGGATGACGCCGCTGGCCTGCTTGCCCGGTGGATAACGCTTCAGGATCTTCTCGATCGCCGCCTCGCTCTCCGCGTCGAAGGCGAAGCTCTCCGGCTGCACGATCTCATTCGCAGTAGAAATCTCGGCGACCATCAGCGGTCGATCTCCCCGAAGACGATGTCGAGTGACCCGATGATAGCCACCGCATCGGCGAGCATATGGCCCTTGGAGAGCACCTCCATGGCCTGCAGGTGCGCGTAGCCCGGCGCGCGGATCTTGCAGCGATAGGGCCGGTTGGTGCCGTCGGCGACCAGGTAGAAGCCGAACTCGCCCTTCGGCGCCTCGGTCACGGTATAGGTCGCGCCCTCGGGCACGTGGTAGCCTTCGGTGTAGAGCTTGAAGTGGTGGATGAGCGACTCCATGGACCGCTTCATCTCGCCGCGCTTCGGTGGCGTGATCTTGTTGTCCTGGATCTTCACCGGCCCCGGCTTCAGCCGCGCGAGGCATTGCTCCATCATCCGCAGGGACTGCTTCATCTCCTGGATGCGGACCAGGTAGCGGTCGTAGCAGTCGCCATGCCGGCCGACCGGGATGTCGAAGTCGAGATCGGCATAGATCTCGTAGGGCTGCGACTTCCGTAGGTCCCAGGGCACGCCGGAGGCACGCAGGCATGGACCCGAGAAGCCCCAGGCCATCGCCTGCTCGGCGCTCATGACGCCGATATCCACGGTGCGCTGCTTGAAGATGCGATTCTCCGTCAGCAGGCCTTCGAGGTCATCGAGGAATTTCGGGAACTGCTTGCACCAGTTGCCGATCCGGTCTTCGAGCGACTTCGGAATGTCCTTCGCCACCCCGCCGGCGCGGAAGTAGTTGACGTGGTAGTGGCTGCCGCCCGCCGCCTCGTAGAATTCCAGCAGGTGCTCGCGCTGCTCGAAGCCCCAGAGCGCCGGCGTGATGGCGCCGCAATCCAGCGCATAGGTGGTGATGTTCAGCAAGTGGTTCAGGATGCGCGTCAGCTCCGCAAACATGGTGCGGATGACCCGCGCCCGTTCAGGGATCTGGTCCTCGATGCGCAGCAGCTTCTCCACCGCGAGGACGTAGGAGTGCTCCATGCACATCGGCGAGACGTAATCCAGGCGGTCCATATAGGGCATCGCCTGGAGATAGGTCTTGTACTCCGCCAGCTTCTCGGTGCCGCGATGCAGCAGGCCGATATGCGGATCGGCACGCTCCACCACCTCGCCCTTCATCTCAAGGATGAGGCGCAGCACGCCATGGGCTGCCGGGTGCTGCGGGCCGAAATTGATGGTGTGGCTGTCGACCTCGACGGTCCGGCGCTGCTCGGAGTCGCCGGAGGCGGAGGTCAGGCTGGCGGGATCCGCGGCGGTGGTCAGCGGCCCCGCCTCGGACGCCATGGCGGAGCTGCCGCTCATGCTTCTGTCCCCTGGGGCTTGGGCCCCTCGATCCGATTGAGATGGACCTTCTCATCGCCCGGCAGGGTGGTCATGCCCTCCCAGGGGCTGAGGAAGTCGAAATTGCGGAAGTCCTGGGTGAGCTTCACCGGCTCATAAACGACCTGCTTCCGCTCCTCGTCATAGCGGACCTCGACATAGCCGGTCAGCGGGAAGTCCTTGCGGAGCGGATGTCCCTCGAAGCCGTAATCGGTCAGCAGACGGCGCAGATCGGTCTGCCCTTCAAAGACGACCCCGTACATGTCCCAGGCCTCGCGCTCATACCAGGTGGCGTTCGGCCAGATGGAGGCAATGCTCGGCACCGGGGTCGCGGCATCGGTCGCCACCACCACGCGGATGCGCTGGTTCAGCGACAGGCTGAGCAGATTGTAGACAACCTCGAAGCGCAGCGGCTTCTCGGGCCAGTCGGTGCCGCACAGGTCCATCAACTGCTCAAAGGCAAAGTCCGCGCCGTCGCGCAGCAGCGTCATGAGCTCGACCAGCCCGTCGCGGCGGACGCGCAGCACGAGTTCGTCGCCGCGCTCCACCTCGATCGACTCGATTGTTGCGCGCGGCAGTGCCTGGCGCACCGCCTCGCCCAGGGCCTGCAGGCGCGCACCCTTGCTCGGGGCCGCCGTCTCGATGCTGTCAGCCACGCAGGATGGTCCCCGTCCGACGGATCTTCTTCTGCAGCTGCATGATGCCGTAGACCAGCCCCTCCGCCGTCGGCGGGCAGCCCGGGACATAGACATCCACCGGCACGATGCGGTCGCAGCCACGCACCACGCTGTAGGAATAGTGGTAGTAGCCGCCGCCATTGGCGCAGCTGCCCATGGAGATGACCCAGCGCGGCTCCGACATCTGGTCGTAGACCTTGCGCAGCGCGGGGGCCATCTTGTTGGTCAGGGTGCCGGCCACGATCATCACGTCCGACTGCCGCGGCGAGCCGCGCGGGATGATGCCGAACCGGTCGAGGTCGTAGCGCGCCATATAGGCATGGATCATCGGCACCGCGCAGCAGGCCAGGCCGAAGGTCATCGGCCAGAGGCTCCCGGTGCGCGCCCAGTTCACCACCTTGTCGAGGTTGGCGACAACGAAGCCCTTTTCTTCGATCTCGCCGGTGATGCCCTTGATCACCGCATCCTGCGCCGGCCCCGGAGCCATGTGCTCGCGGTTCCAGGCAATGGAGTCCGTGTTTCCGCTCATGATCCTCTCCGGTCGGGCGCGGCCTCGGGCCGTCACTCCCAGTCCAGGGCGCCCTTGCGCCATTCGTAGATGAAGCCAACCGTCAGAACGCCCAGGAAGGCGATCATCGACAGGAATCCGAACCAGCCGATCTCGCCGAGCGCAATGGCCCAGGGGAAGAGGAAGGCGACCTCAAGGTCGAAGATGATGAAGAGGATCGCGACCAGGTAGAACCGCACGTCGAAACGCCGGCGCGTGTCGTCGAAGGGCTCGAAGCCGCATTCATAGGCCGAGAGCTTCTCGGCATTCGGCTTCTGCCGGGCCAGCAGCAGGCTGCCGCCCACCATCGCCGCGGCGATCCCCCCGGCGATCGCCAGGAAAACCAGGATCGGGAAATACTCTGCCAGCAGAGGCTGGGTCATCGTTGCTCCGCCCTTCGTGGCGCCGCATCGGCCCTGGCGGACCAGCGGCGGGCCTCGCCCCGACAGATGCCGCGGCGCAGCGCGGGCGGACATTAGCCGTGCCCTGCGCGCTTCGCATAGAGGGGTGCGCGCCCTACTCAAGACCGAGGTGGTGATTTTTTTGCAGAACGAAAAGGGGGTAAAATGCGGCAAAGGCGCCGCTCCCAGGTGGGAGCGGCGCCTTTGCTGAATCCGACGCATGGCGCGAGTGACGGGGCTCGAACCCGCGACCTCCGGCGTGACAGGCCGGCGCTCTAACCGACTGAGCTACACCCGCTTGCGACGTGGCGGGGGTATAGGGCCGCTCGCAGGGGGCGTCAACGGGGTGCCGCCGGGCAGGCGCCCATGAACCGCGATCGGGCAGAGGAGTCGGGCGCCACGGCTAGGCGACAGGCGCCCTGGGCGGAGCGGCAGCGGCGACAGGGCCAGGGTGATCGACGCAGCGAATGGGCGCTGAGGGATTCGAACCCCCGGCATCTTCGGTGTAAACGAAGCGCTCTACCGCTGAGCTAAGCGCCCATACCGCACGGCGGCCGAGAATGCGCTCAATCTCGGACAAAAAGAAAGGGCCGACGTTGCCGCCGGCCCATTTCCTGATCCTGCCCCCCTGAAGCTCGCCGCTCAGTTCACTGCGTCCTTCAGGCCCTTGCCGGCCTTGAAGCGCACCGTCGTGGTCGCAGCGATCTTGATCTCCTCGCCGGTGCGCGGGTTGCGGCCCTTGCCGGCCTTGCGCTTCGAGGTCGAGAAGGTGCCGAAGCCGACGAGCCGGACATCCTGCTTTTTCTTCAGGGATGTGGTGATCGCCTCGAAGACCGCATCCAGGACATCGCCCGCCTTCGCCTTCGGTAGATCGCCTGCTTCGGCGACGATGGCGATGAGATCCTGCTTGTTCATGCCTGCCCCCCTACCCCGGCAAAAACACCGGGTATGCCCGGATGATCCGGGCAGGAAACCGGAAGCGACTGTAGGAGGCGCGATTTTGGCACGTCAATGACGCGGCCCGGCCAAGATGGCGGCGATCCGCCGCTCCCCAGGGTCTCGTGGCGGCAGCCCGGAGATCCGGGGCGGGCGAACCCGCCCCGGTTCATGCATGAACGGTCAATGTGGGAGAGCGGGCTTCCCGGCCTCGCCATCCGTCGCACGCGGCGCCGGCGGCTCGGGCGGCTCCTCCCAGGCGATCGCCTCGGGCTTGCGCACGAGAGCGCTCGCGATGACCTCGTCCACATGCGAGACGGGGATGATCGTGAGCCCCTTCTTCACATTGTCCGGGATGTCCGCCAGGTCCTTCTCGTTGTCCTTCGGGATGAAGACCGTGGTGGTCCCGCTGCGCAGCGCCGCCAGCAGCTTCTCCTTCAGCCCGCCGATCGGCAGTACGCGGCCGCGCAGCGTGATCTCGCCCGTCATCGCCACGTCCTTGCGCACCGGGATGCCGGTGAGGACGGAGACGATGCTGGTCGCCATGGCGATGCCGGCGGAAGGCCCGTCCTTCGGCGTCGCACCTTCCGGCACGTGCACATGAAGGTCGCGCCGCTCGAACAGCGTCGGCTTGATGCCGAAATTGGTCGAGCGGGAGCGGACATAGGACATGGCCGCGCTGACACTCTCCTGCATCACGTCGCCGAGCTTGCCGGTGTGCTGCACCTTGCCCTTGCCCGGGACCATGACGCTTTCGATCGTTAGGATCTCGCCGCCCACTTCGGTCCAGGCCAGGCCGGTGACCACGCCGACCATGTCCTCGGACTCCGCCTCGCCGTAGCGGAATTTCCGCACACCGGCGAATTTGTCGAGGTTCTTGACGGTGATCTGGACCTTCTTCGCCTTCTTCGAGACGATCTCGCGCACCGCCTTGCGGGCCAGGCCGCCGATCTCCCGCTCGAGGTTCCGGACGCCGGCCTCACGCGTATAGTAGCGGACCAGGTCGCGCAGCGCGTCCTCGCTCACGCTCCACTCGCCCTCCTTCAGCCCGTTCGCCTCGGACTGCTTCGGGATCAGGTGGCGCTTCGCGATCTCGACCTTCTCATCCTCGGTGTAGCCGGGGATGCGGATGATCTCCATCCGGTCCAGCAGCGGCTGCGGCATGCGCAGGCTGTTGGCGGTCGTGACGAACATCACGTCCGACAGGTCGTAATCGACCTCCAGGTAGTGGTCGGCGAAGGTCGCGTTCTGCTCCGGATCCAGCACCTCCAGCAGCGCGGAGGACGGATCGCCGCGCCAGTCGGCGCCGAGCTTGTCGATCTCGTCCAACAGGAAGAGCGGGTTGGAGGTCTTCGCCTTCTTCATGCCCTGGATGACCTTGCCGGGCATGGAGCCGATATAGGTCCGCCGGTGGCCGCGCACCTCCGCCTCGTCCCGCACGCCGCCGAGCGACATGCGCACGAAGTTTCGGCCGGTGGCCTTGGCGATCGACTTGCCGAGCGAGGTCTTACCGACGCCGGGCGGGCCGACGAGGCAAAGGATCGGACCCTTGATCTTCGGCGAGCGCGACTGCACCGCCAGATATTCGATGATCCGCTCCTTGACCTTCTCAAGGCCATAGTGATCGGCATCGAGCACCTTCTCCGCCTCGACAATGTCGTTGCGGACCTTGCTGCGCTTCTTCCAGGGTATCGAGAGGATCCAGTCGAGGTAGTTGCGCACCACCGTCGCCTCGGCGCTCATCGGGCTCATGGTGCGGAGCTTCTTCAGCTCGGCCATGGCCTTCTCGCGCGCATCCTTGGACAGCTTGGTGGCCTTGATCTTGGCCTCCAGCTCGGCGGCCTCGTCCTTGCCGTCCTCGCCTTCGCCCAGCTCCTTCTGAATCGCCTTGAGCTGCTCGTTCAGGTAGTACTCGCGCTGCGTCTTCTCCATCTGCCGCTTCACGCGGTTCCGGATGCGCTTCTCCACCTGCAGGACGCCGATCTCGCTTTCCATATGGGCGAAGACCCGCTCGAGCCGCGCGGCGGTGCCGGCCGTCTCGAGCAGCTCCTGCTTCTCGGGGATCTTCAGCGAGAGATGGGCGGCAACCGTATCGGCCAGCTTGTTCGGGTCGTCGATCTGGTTGATCGAGACCAGCACTTCCGGCGCGATCTTCTTGTTGAGCTTGATGTACTGCTCGAACTGGCCGACCACGGTGCGGGCCAGCGCCTCGGTCTCAGAGGCGGCGGCGGCCGGCTCCTCAAGCGCGGTCGCATAGGCCTCGAAATGCGACTGCGTCTCCTTGAAGCCGGCGATCCTGGCACGCCGGCCGCCCTCGACCAGCACCTTCACGGTGCCGTCCGGCAGCTTCAGCAGCTGGAGAACGGTGGAGACCGTGCCGACATCATACAGGTCGTCGGCACCGGGATCGTCCTGCGCGGCGTTCTTCTGGGCGACCAGCAGGATCTGCTTGTCGTCCCGCATGACCGCTTCCAGCGCGCGTACGGATTTCTCGCGACCGACGAAGAGCGGCACGATCATGTGCGGGAAGACGACGATGTCGCGGAGCGGCAGGACGGGAAGCAGCTCGCCGTGGAGTGTTTCGGGCTTATCCGCCATTGTGGACCTCGCTGAGGGACAGTCGACGCCTGGGACACCCGATCGCGGCATGTCCCATGGCGTCACGGGATTGCGAAAAGAGATGGGGACCCGGCGATCCCCCACAACCCCTTGAAAACCGGGCGGCCGAGCAGCGGCCGCTCCGGGCGTCGATTCGGAACGTGCGTCAGGCCGAGCTCTGCTCGGCCGCGCGCTCGCCATAGATGAAGAGCGGCGTGGCGCGTCCTTCGGCCACTTCGCGGTTCACCACCACCTCGTCCACGTCGTCCATGCCGGGCAGGTCGAACATGGTCGAGAGCAGGATCGATTCCATGATGGAACGCAGGCCGCGCGCGCCGGTCTTGCGCTGGATGGCACGGGTGGCCACCGACCGCATGGCGTCCTCGGTGAAGGTGAGCTTGGTCCCCTCCATCTCGAACAGCCGCTGGTACTGCTTGACAAGGGCGTTCTTCGGCTTGGTCAGAATCTCGACCAGCGCCTTCTCGTCCAGGTCCTCGAGCGTCGCCACCACCGGCAGGCGGCCGATGAATTCGGGGATCAGGCCGAATTTCAGCAGGTCCTCCGGCTCCACTTCGCGCAGCACCGCGCCGGCGCGGCGCTCATCCGGGCTGCGCACCTCGGCGCCGAAGCCGATCCCGCTGCCCTTGCCGCGGGCACCGATGATCCGCTCGAGCCCCGCAAAGGCACCGCCGCAGATGAAGAGGATGTTGGAGGTGTCGACCTGCAGGAATTCCTGCTGCGGGTGCTTCCGGCCGCCCTGCGGCGGGACGGAGGCGACCGTGCCCTCCATGATCTTCAGCAGCGCCTGCTGCACGCCTTCGCCGGACACGTCGCGCGTGATGGACGGGTTGTCCGACTTGCGGCTGATCTTGTCGACCTCGTCGATATAGACGATGCCGCGCTGCGCCCGCTCCACGTTGTAGTCGGCGGCCTGCAGCAGCTTGAGGATGATGTTCTCGACATCCTCGCCCACGTAGCCGGCCTCGGTCAGCGTGGTGGCGTCCGCCATGGTGAAGGGGACATCGAGGATGCGGGCCAGCGTCTGGGCCAGCAGCGTCTTGCCGCTGCCGGTCGGGCCGAGCAGCAGGATGTTAGACTTCGCGATCTCGACGTCGTTGTTCTTCGCGCCATGCGCCAGCCGCTTGTAGTGGTTGTGCACGGCCACCGAGAGGACCCGCTTTGCATGGTCCTGACCGATGACATAGTCATCGAGGACCTTGCAGATCTCCTTCGGAGTCGGCACACCATCGCGGCTCTTCACGAGGTGCGTCTTGTGCTCCTCGCGGATGATGTCCATGCACAGCTCGACGCATTCGTCGCAGATGAACACGGTGGGTCCGGCGATGAGTTTGCGGACCTCGTGCTGCGACTTGCCGCAGAACGAGCAGTAGAGGGTGTTCTTCGAGTCGCCGGACTTGCTCATGGGCACTCCGCCTGGATGGGCCGGCCGGGCCGCTCGCGCCTTCCCGACAGGAAAGGCGCGAGCGGTCCCGGCCCCTCCCCCCGTTAGCCGAGGGGGGACCTTGGATGAAACTCTAGCCCCCCTGTCACCGGGGGGGAAGCACGACGGAAGCTCCGGCCCCAGCCGGCAGCCCGCCGGACCGGCAACATCCCGTCAGGATGGCACCGGGGGCACGCTGCCGCTGGCGCGGCGGGCGGGGTGGCGGTCAGCGCCGTCCCCGGCTCAGGCCTTGGTCTCGGCCCCGGGCGCCGCCGGCCGCTGCTCGACCACCTGGTCGATCAGGCCGAAATCGCGGGCCTCCTCGGCCGACATATAGGTATCGCGCTCCAGCTTGCGCTCGATCGCCTCGATGGGCTGACCCGTGTGTTTCACATAGATCTCGTTCAGCCGCTGGCGCAGCTTCAGGATCTCGCGGGCCTGGATCTCGATATCGGTCGCCTGCCCCTGGGCACCGCCGGAGGGCTGGTGGACCATGATCCGGCTGTTCGGCAGGGCGAAGCGCTTGTCCTTGGCACCGGCGCAGAGCAGGAGCGAGCCCATGGAGGCCGCCTGGCCGATACAGACCGTGCTCACGGGGGACCGGATGTATTGCATGGTATCATACATCGCGAGGCCGGAGGAGACCACGCCGCCCGGGCTGTTGATGTAGAAGGCGATGTCCTTGTTCGGGTTCTCGCTTTCCAGAAACAGCAGCTGGGCGCAGATCAGCGAGGATACCTGGTCGAAGACCGGCCCGGTCAGGAAGATGATCCGCTCCTTCAGCAGGCGCGAATAGATGTCGAAGGCCCGCTCGCCCCGCGCCGTCTGCTCGACGACCATCGGAACCAGGGTGTTGTTGTAGACCTCGACCGGATCACGGTCCCGCATGGTGCAACCTTTCACTCTCTACCAGCCCGCCGGGCCGGAGCCCGGGGGAGCAGGTGGCCGGGGCGGCCACCCCGCCCGATGGCCAGACCTGCCTCAACCAATGTGGGGCAAGGTCGGGGCCGCCGGAAGTCCCCGCCATTCGGCGGGGGTGCCCGGCTGGTTGCCGCCGGGGCTTGCCCCGCTCAGGCCGCCGCCGGCGCGGTCAGCTCCTCCGGCGACACCTGCCGGTCGGTCACCTGGGCCAGTTCCAGCATGAAATCCACGACCTTCTCCTCGAAGACCGGGCTGCGGAGGTTTTCCGCGGCCTGGGGGTTCTTGCGGAAGAACTCCATGACCTGCTGTTCCTGGCCCGGGTACCGGCTTGCTTCCTGCCGCATGGCCCTTGCCAGTTCGTCACCACTCACGGAGATGTTGTTTGTCCGGCCGATCTCGGAGAGCAGCAGGCCGAGGCGGATCCGGCGCTCCGCGATGCCGCGGTACTCCGCCTTCAGCGTCTCCTCGTCCTTGCCCTTGTCGTCCTCGTCGAGGCGCCCGGCCTTCAGGTCCTGCTCCACCCGCTGCCAGATCTGCGCGAACTCGGCCTCCACCATGCCCGCCGGCACGGGGAATTCGGCGCGGGAGGAGAGCGCATCCAGCAGCGCCCGCTTCACCTTCAGCCGCGCGAGCTGGTCGTATTCCTGCTGCAGGCTGCCGCGCACGGCCTCCTTCAGGGCGTCCAGCGTCTCGAAGCCGATGGACTTCGCCATCTCCTCATCCGCCGGGGGGACGATGGAGCGCTTCAGTCCCTTGGCCGTCACCGTGAAGGTCGCCTTCTTCCCGGCCAGCGCCTGGGAGCCATACTCCTCGGGGAAGGTGACCTTCACCTCGCGCACATCGCCGGTATTCATGCCGACCAGTTGCTCGGTGAAGCCCGGGATGAAGCCCGGCCCGTCCACCTCGACCGGCATGTCGGTCGCCGTGCCGCCCGGGAAAGCCTCGCCCGGCCCCTCCTCGCCCTCGGCCGGGTCGAGCCGCCCGACGAAGTCGCAGACCAGGATGTCACCCTTCTCGGTCGCCTTCGGCTCGGTGACGTCCTCAAGCTTGCGATTGCGGGAGGCAATGGTCTCCAGCGCCTTCTCCACCTGCTCGTCCGAGGGCTCGGCCTTCAGCCGCTCCACCGCAATCCCGGCGAAGTCCGGCATCGGGATCTCGGGCAGGATCTCCAGCTCGACCTTGAACTCCAGGTCTGCCTCGGGGGCGAAATTCACCAGCTCGATCTTCGGCTGCAGGGCCGGGCGGAGGCCGCGGTCGGTGACCACCTGGTCGGTCGCCTTGTTGACCGATTGCTCCAGCACCTCGCCCATCACGGCCTGGCCGTAGCGCTGCTCGACCACCTTGGCCGGCACCTTCCCTGGGCGGAAGCCGGGCAGGCGGAGGTCGCGGCCCAGCTCGGCCAGGCGCTTCTGGCGCTCGGCCGCGATGTCGCCCGCGGGGACCACCACCGTATAGGCCCGCTTCAGCCCCTCGTTCGCGACCTCGGTCACCTGCATCGTATCGTTTCCATCAGCCCAGGAAGGCGGACGGCCTGGTGCGGGCGGAGGGACTTGAACCCCCACGGCTTGCGCCACTGGAACCTAAATCCAGCGTGTCTGCCAATTCCACCACGCCCGCGCGGCCAGCCCGCGGTATCGAAGAGGGCGCGTGTAGCGCAGAGCCGGCGGCTTTGAAAGGAGGGGCCCGGCGCCGGCGCCGCCGGCTCGGAAACCGGCAAGGATTCGCGGCTTTGCCTCCCGGACTGCCCGTACCGGGAGCGGACATGGCCATCATCTTCGAGGACGACCACCTGCAGGTGCTGCACGCGCCGGGGACCTCGCCCTATGCCGTCGCCAGCTTCAACGCCCGCGACCAGCGGGCGAACGGGCGGGATTTCTGGGCCCGGGTGCTGGCCGATCGCTACGGCGTGGAATGCGTCGGATTCGTTACGAAAGGCCCCAACTGGTTTCCCGCCGCCTCCATGGCGGCTGCCGCGACGGCATTGGCGTCACGCCGGTCGAAGCCCCTGCTCGGCTACGGCCACAGCATGGGTGGCTATGCCTGCCTGCGCTATGCCGCGCTGCTCGGGCTGGAGGGTGGCATCGCGAGCGCACCCCTGCTCTCCATCGCCCCCAACCACCGCTTCGACGACCTGCGCTACGCGGCGGATTACGATCCCCTGTTGCACCGGGACATGCCGATCCGGGCGGAGCACCTCGCGGGCCGGCTCATCCTGGCCTACGACCCGCGCTTCCCGGCGGACCGGCAGCATGCCGAGGCGATCCTCCATCTCTCGCCCAGGGTCGAGGCGCTGCCCCTGCCCCATCTCCGCCACCGCGCCGCGCTGGCGCTGAAGCCGGCCAGCGTGCTGCTGCCGGCCTTCGAGGCGATTCGTTCCGGTGTCAGCCTTGCACCGGTCAGGGTGTCGGCCCGTCGCAATGCCCGGGCGCAGCCGCTCTATCGCATCCATCTCGCCCGGGCCCTGCTGATGTCCGGCCGGGCGGCCACGGCCCGCCGCCTGCTGGAGGCCCTGGCGGAGCCGCTGGAGGCCGATGCGGCCCTGGAGCGCCGGCTCTACCTGGCGCGGGCCTGCGCCCGGACCGGAGCGGTGCCCGAAGCCGTCGCGCTCCTGCAGGAGCTGGTGGGCCGACGGCCGGAGAATCCGGCCTACCGGCATGAGCTGCACCGGATCCGGAGCCTCCGGGCGGCTTGACCCGGTGGCGGATCGCGGTCCGCCCTGCCCCTGCCCCTGCCCCTGCCCCTGCCCCTGCCGCGACGGCGCGGCGCGTTCCGGCATCACGGCCGCCTGCCAGCCGATGGACGCTGCCGCTCGCGGACCGGGCTGCCTGGCGCCGGCCCGCCGCCACCCGGTCTCAGGTGCCGAGCAGGGCCTGGGCACAGGCATCCAGGATCGCGTCGGTGTCGAGGCCGTACTCCCGGTAGAGGTCGGGGATGTCGCCCGCTTGGCCGAAATGGTCCACGCCAAGGGGCACCACGCGCTGGCCGCGCACCGCGCCCAGCCAGGCATGCGCCGCCGGGTGGCCGTCCAGCACCGTCACCAGCGCGGCATCCGGCGCCAGCGGCGCCAGCAGCGCCTCGATCCAGGAGGGCGCGCCGAAGCCCGCCCGCGCCTTCCGCCGCGCCGAGAGCCATTCGGCATGCAGCCGGTCGGCCGAGGTGATGGCGAGCAACCCGGCGCCCGGCTCGTCCTCCCGCAGCGCCTCGAAGGCGGCCATGGCCTCCGGCGCGACCGGCCCCTGATAGGCGATGGCGATGCGCGCCCCGGGGGCCGGCGGCACCATCCAGTGTGCGCCGGCGATCACCGCCGCCGGGTCGAGGCTGCGCTGCGGCTGCTCCAGCCCGCGGGTCGAGAGCCGGAACCAGACGGCGCTGCCATCCGGCTTCTGCATGTGCTCGAAGCCCCAGCGCATGAGGATGGCCAGCTCATCGGCGAAGGCCGGCTCGTAACTGGCCAGGCGGTCCTGCGCGATGCCGATCAGCGGCGTATTGACCGACTGGTGCTGCCCGCCCTCCGGCGCGAGCGTCAGGCCGGACGGCGTGCTCACCAGCATGAAGCGCGCATCCTGGTAGCAGGCATAGATCAGCGCATCGAGGCCGCGATTGACGAAGGGGTCGTAGACCGTGCCGACCGGCAGCAGCCGCGCCCCGTAGAGATCATGCGCGAGGCCGAGCGCGCTCAGCAGCAGGAAAAGGTTCTGCTCGGCGATGCCGAGCTCGATATGCTGCCCCTCCGGGCTCATGCCCCAGCGCTGGGCGCTGGCCAGCTTGGCATCCCGGAAGACGTCGTTCTTGAGGTGCCGGTCGAAGATGCCGCGCCGGTTCACCCAGGGGCCGAGATTGGTCGAGACCGTCACATCCGGGCTGGTGGTCACGATCCGCCTGGCGAGCTGGGCCGCCTCGCCCTGGCCACGGCCGAGCTCGGCCAGCACCTCGCCGAAGGCGGCCTGGGTGGAGAGTTTGCGGCCGGCCGGCACCCGCGGCACCGGGAATTGCGCCATGGGCACCGGCACGGGCGGGGCGGTCAGGCGCCGGCCTTCCGGCGCGATCGGCGTCGCGAACGGCACGCCCTCAATGAAGGCCTGCAGCTCCGCCTCGGGGATGTCGAGCCCCTCGAAGCGGTCCCATTCGTGGCCGTCGCGGATGCCGAGCTCCTGCCTGAAGCTCGCCATCTGCTCCTTGGTCATCAGCCCGGCATGGTTGTCCTTGTGCCCGGCGAAGGGCAGGCCCATGCCCTTGATGGTATAGGCGATGAAGCAGGTCGGCTGGTCGCCGGCAGCGTCCTGGGCGCGGAAGGCCTCCAGCAGCGTCGCCACGTCATGGCCGCCCAGATTGGTCATCAGGGCGCCGAGCTCCTCATCGGACATGGGATCGATGATCGCCCGGATCCCGTCCTCCCGGCCCAGATCGGTCAGCAGCGCGCTGCGCCAGGCGGCGCCGCCCTGGAAGGTCAGCGCCGAGTAGAGGCTGTTCGGGCAGTCATCGATCCAGCGGCGCAGCGCCTCCCCCCCCTCCCGCGCGAAGGCGGCCTGCAGCCGGCGGCCGTATTTCAGGGTGACGACGTTCCAGCCCATGTCGCGGAACAGGCCCTCGATCCGGCCGAAAAGCCGGTCCTGCACCACGGAATCGAGGCTCTGGCGGTTGTAGTCCACCACCCACCAGACATTGCGGATATCGTGCTTCCAGCCCTCCAGCAGGGCCTCGTAGATATTGCCCTCGTCCAGTTCGGCGTCGCCGACGATCGCCACATGCCGGCCGGCCGGAATCTCGGCCCGGCCGAGGCCGTGCAGGCGGACATAGTCCTGCACCAGGCTGCCGAAGCTGGTGAGCGCGACGCCGAGGCCGACGGAGCCGGTGGAGAAATCCACCTCCGCCCCGTCCTTCACGCGCGAGGGATAGGGCTGGATGCCGCCGAACTGCCGCAGCGTCTCCAGCTTCTCCCGCTGCTGCCGGCCGAACAGGTAACTCACCGCATGGAAGACCGGCCCGGCATGCGGCTTGATCGCCACCCGGTCCTGCGGCTTGAGGATTTCGAAATACAGCGCCGTCATGATGGAGATGACGGAGGCGCAGGAGGCCTGGTGGCCGCCCACCTTCAGCCCGTCCCGGTTCGGGCGGGTGTGGTTGGCGTGGTGGATCATCCAGGCCGAGAGCCAGAGCAGCTTGCGTTCGATGGCATGCAGCTGTCGCAGGCGCGCGGCCTCGGGGTTGCGGTCGTCCGGGGCGGTTGCCGCATCGGGCCCGCTGCTGGTCAGGACGTTCACCCTCTCGTCTCCACCGCTTGGTTTGGCTGGCATGTGGCCCCTCCGGCGGGGATGCGGCAAGGGCCCGGGCGGCCAGCCAGTGCGAAATCAAGGCTGATGGGGCTTCCACTCCCCGCCAGACGCTGCCCTGCGGCCGGCAGTCGGCACCGGCCCAGCGCCGTTCAGCGCTCCCAGCCCCACCAATGGAAGCCCTTGCATGGATGCCTCCGTCATCCGCGAATTCGCCGCTCCGGCCCAGGCTTCGCTCATTCCGATCAAGTCATTGTTAGTATTACGACATGTCGTGGCCGGGCTCGTACTACGCCGCTATGGTCCGGCGCGGCATTTCGACGGAGCACGCCCCGCATGCGACATCCCGGCCTGTTGGTGCGCCTCCTGCTCGGCACGCTCATTCTGGCCGCCCCGGCCTTCCTCAACCGCCAGCCGTTGCTCTACGAAGACATCTTTGCCTATTTGCGCGGGCCTGCGGTCCTCTCGCTCCAGCTTGGCGGGCCGCGCTTCGAGAACAGCTGGTCGAGGGTGCAGACGCCGCTCGCCGCCCCCACAAGTGAGGCCGCTGCGGGCCAGGCTGGCGCGCCGGCCACCATGCCGGCACCACCGCCCAAGGCGGAGCGCGATGTCGAGGCAGGCCGATCGATCTACTGGGGCAGCCTCGCCTATCTGAGCTGGCTTGCCGGCGGCTTCTGGCTGCTGGTGGTGCTGCAGGCGGCGATCATCGCCTGGCTGCTCGACCTGCTCCTCCTCCGCTGCCTTCGCCTCGGACCCGGCTGGTATGCCGGGACGCTGGTCGCGCTGCTGCTGCTCTCACCTCTGTCGTATTATATCGCCTACGTCATGCCGGACCTCTTCGCGGGGATCGTCATCCTCGGCGCCGGGCTGCTGGTCGCCTTCTGGCGGGACCTCCGCCAGCCGGAGCGTGCCGTCCTGCTGCTGCTGGTCGCCTTCGGCGTCGCGGCGCATGGCAGCCACCTCGCCACGCTGATCCTGCTGCTCGTCGCCGGCACCCTCGCCGCGCTGCTCCGCCTGACGCCGGCGCCGCGCCGCGCGCCCCTGATCGCCCTGGCCGCCTGCGTTGTCATGGGGATCGCTGCGGAGCTGCTCTTTGCCCAGGCGGTGCGCCTCGCCCTCGGCCATCCGCCGCTCCGCCTGCCGCACATGACCGCCCATCTGATCGAGCTGGGCCCCGGTCTCGACTATCTCCGCCAGCATTGCGGCCTGGGGGCGCCCTTTGCGGTCTGCACCTATCTCGACCGGCTGCCGACCGACTGGATCTCCTTCCTGTTCGAGAGCGATCCCGCGCGCGGCGTCTTCGGCGTGGCGGATGCCGCGACGCGACGGCGCATCTCCGAGGAGCAGGCACGCTTCCTGCTCGCCGTCCTGGCGCATGACCCCTGGGGCACCATGCTCGGCCTCGCCGCGGACGGGTTGCGGCAGGTCGTCACCTTCGACCTGGACGACATCCTCTACACCCCGAAGCGGCTGGACTTCTTCGCCACCTATTTCCCGGCGGAACTGGCGCAGGGCAGCACCACGACCTTGCTGCAGACCCGTCCCTGGATCCCGCCGCTGCACCAGGCGGTGATCTACGCCGCCGCGCCGCTCGCCGCCGGGGCCGCCGGCTTCGCCCTGCTGCGCCCGGGGCCGGCGGTCCGCGACCCGGCCTGGGGGCAGGCCGGGATCCTGGCCCTGATCGTGGTGGCCGGGCTGCTGGCGAATGCGGTGGTCTGCGGCGTGCTCGCCTCGCCCTATGGCCGGTTCCAGGCCCGGGTCGTCTGGCTGCTGCCGATGGTCGCGCTGGCGCTGATGGCGCTTCGGGCCCGCAGCCTGGCCCGGCTGCGGGTCCGGCGGGGGCGTGAAGCCCTGGGCCCGGCCTGATCACGGGCGGCCAGCCGCCCCGCCCATCAGGGCGGGGCGGGCGACCGCCTACTGCCAGCCTTTCACCAGCCGGCGGATCGCCGCGGCCGCGGGGCGCCGCCCCTCGCCCACATAATCCTCGTGGTGCTCCTCGATCCGCGCCGGGTCATAGAGGTAGTTCACCATCAGCCCGGCGCTCTCCTTGAGCCCCTTCTCCGAGATATCGCCGCGCCAGTTCAGCCGCTCCACCCGCGCGCCGTTCGAGAGGTGGAAATGCGCGACCGGGTCCCGCGCCCGCTTCGGGTGGCGCGGCGAGGCTTCCTGCAGCAGGTAGCCGGCGCAGAGCCGGGTCAGCACCGGCTCGAGCGCCTTCGCAACCGCCTCCTCCCGCAGCCAGCCGCGGCGGGCCAGGACGCGCAGCAGCGTGTCGGAGGGGTGCTCGGCCAGCACCAGCGCGCTCGCCGCCCCGGCGGCCGCCGGCACGGGTAGCGAGGCCGGCGGCGGGGCCGCGGCGCGCAGGGCAGCGGCTTCCTCCTCGGTCAGCAGCGGGCGGTCGCGCTCCGCCGCGCGGGCCTGCAGCCAGCGCGTGAAGCCCGGAATGGGCGAGAGGGTGGCGAAATTCTTCAGGTTCCGCAGTTCGCCCCCCAGCAGCGCCACCACCCGCTTGATCAGAAAATTGCCGAAGCTGATGCCGTCCAGGCCCCGCTGGCAGTTGTTGATGGAATAGAAAATCGCGGTGTCCGCCTGAGTGGGGTCGAGCACCGGCGCCTTCTCGTCCAACAGGCGCTGCACGCTGTCCGCCATGCCCTTGACCAGCGCCACCTCGACGAAGATCAGCGGCTCCTCCGGCATGCGCGGGTGGAAGAAGGCGTAGCAGCGCCGGTCGCTGTCCAGCCGGTTCTTCAGGTCCCGCCAGGTGCGGATGCGGTGCACCGCCTCATAGCGCACCAGCTTTTCCAGCAGCGCGGCCGAGGAGTTCCAATCGATCCGCCGCAGCTCCAGGAAGCCGACATCGAACCAGCTCGCCAACAGGCCCTTGAGGTCGGTCTCCAGCGCCTGCAGCAGCGCATCGCCCTGCATCACCTGCAGCAGCTCGTCCCGCAGGTCGACCAGGAACTTCACCCCGTCCGGGATGGTGGTGAACTGGGTCAGCAGCCTGACCCGTGGCGGCTCCAGCGCTCGCCGCAGCGCCGCCTTGGCCGAGGCGCGCTCCGCCGCATCGCGCGCCCGTGCGGCGCGGTCGATCGCCGCCTGCATCGCGGCCTCATCGGAATCGAAGGCGGCCAGCGCCCGCAGGAACTCCGTGCGCCCCGCCAGGTCGAGGGCCAGATAGTCCTGGGCCAGCCGGGCCGCGCGGTTGCGCGCCGAGACCTCGCCGCCGCGGCCTTCAAGGCAGGCGCGCATCTGGTCGGTGATGCTCTCCGTCTCGCCGCCCGTCACCCGCTCGGCCATGTCGCGCCACAGGCTGGTGACGCGCCGGAGGGCGCGGTCGAAAAGGCCGGTTTCCAGGGCGAGGTCGGACATCGCGAGGCTCTCCGGGACACTGTCAGAAACGTGGTGAAACCTTGTGCGATTTCGAGGCCGGAGTCAGTTCACGCGCGCGGTTTCGAGCGCGCGTGGCAGCAGCGTGATCAGATCCTCTGCAACCAGACCGGGTCCATGCCGGCGCGCCGCCTCCCCCTGCGCCCAGGCGCCGCAGCAGGCGGCCTCGAAGGCCGGCATGCCCTGCGCCAGCAGCGCGGCGATGGTGCCGGCCAGTACATCGCCCGTGCCGCCGGTGGCGAGGCTCGGCGGTGCGTTGTCATTGATGGCGGCGCGGCCATCCGGCGCGGCGATCACGGTATCGGCGCCCTTCAGCAGGACCACCGCGCCGGTCGTCGCCGCGGCGGCGCGGGCGGCGGCGAGGCGGTCCGGCCCTACCGGGCCGAAGACACGGGCGAACTCCCCGGCATGCGGTGTCAGCACCGCCGCCCCTGTCAGGGCCGCGGGCGCGCCGGCGCAGGCGGTCAGCGCCCCGGCATCGGCCACCACCTGCCGCCCGGCCTCGATCAACCTGCGCAGCGCGGCGCCGGTTGCCGCATCGGCCGGCTGGCCCGGGCCGATCAGCCAGGCGCGCCGGCGCTCATCGGCCAGCAGGGAATCGAGCCCCGCCTCGCTCACGATCGTCCCCGGATCGCCGGCGCGATAGAGCGCGGCGGCCGCAGCGTCGGGGGCCGCGATGGTGACCAGCCCGGCCCCCGCCCGGTGCGCCGCGCCGGCGGCGAGCCGCGCCGCCCCGGTCATCTGCGCCCCGCCCAGGATGGTGAGGTGGCCGCGGCTGTATTTGTGCGAGTCGGGGCCGGAGGCCGGCGGGCGCCACGGACCCGGCGCGTTGCGGAAGGCGCGGGGTGCGACCTCGGCCAGCACGGCATCGGGCAGCCCGATATCGGCGAGGATGGTCTCGCCGCACAGCGTCCGGCCCGGCAGCAGGAGGTGGCCGGGCTTCAGGCGGAAGAAGGTGACGGTCAGCCCCGCCTGCGGCGCGAAGCCGCGCGGCTGCCCCGTCCCGCCATCGAGGCCCGAGGGCACGTCCACCGCCAGGAGCGGCGCCCGGATGGCGCCGAGCGTCTCCGCCACGATCCCGTCCACATCGCGCGCCAGCCCGGCGCCGAAGACCGCATCGATGACAAGCCCGGCGCGCGCCGCCTCGGCCGGGGAGAAGGATGCCATGGGCCCGCGCCAGGCCGCGGCCGCGAGCGCCGCGTCGCTCCCCGGCCGCGGCGGGGCGAGCGCGGCGACCGCGACCGGCCAGCCCGCCTGCTCCAGCAGCCGCGCCGCGACATAGCCATCGCCGCCATTGTTGCCCGGGCCGGCGAGCACCAGGCTGCGCACCGGACGGAATCGGCGCAGCGCCGCCCGCGCCACCGCCCGGCCGGCCGCCTCCATCAGGCGGATGCCGGGAATGCCGCGGGCGATCGCCAGGGCGTCGGCGCGGCCCATTTCCTCCGGGGTCAGCAATTCCAGGCGTTCCGGCTGCGGCATGGCGGGGCCTCCTCGGCGCGCAGCCTAGGCAATGCCCGGGAGGTTTGCGCCCCATGAAAACCTGCCGGGTGCCCCGGGCCAGGAGCCCGCCACCGCGAGGCACGCTGCTTCCCGCCGCCATGCCTCTCTGGCGGTCTCCATGGGCCGCCAGCCCCATCCCCATCCCCGCGCCCAGCAGCACGACACATGGCTGCACCGGGCACCCGTGCCCAGGTGGTGGCTCGCCATGCCCTGCTGATGCCCTGCGTCCTCCATCGGGTACCGCGCGCATCCGGGGTCAGGCAGGTGGCGGAGGACGGGGCGGCGAACCCGGCTGCCCGCCGCGCGCTTTGCCAGGGGCCTGCCCCCGCCGGACGCAACCGCCGGAAGCGACGATTCGGGAACAGGCCACGGAGACCATCGGCTCCTGGACCCGGAACCGCAGGCGCCACGCGGTGGCAGCCCTGTGGTTCCGGGCATGTGCCGATCCATACCGGGGGACGCCCATGCCGCGCCTGTCGCTTGCCGTCATCATTCCGCCGGCCCTGCTGGCCATTACCCTTGTGCTTTTCATTCGGAGTTGGACCGCGGAGCCGCCGGCCGGTCCGCCACCGCCCACCACCGCGGCGATGCGGGAGCAGCAGGGCCTCGCCGCCGCCGGTTCGGATGTCGGCGGTCAGGGCCTGGCCGCGGGCGGCCTTGGCATGGCAACCGGCAACCAGGTGCAGCAGCCCGCGGCCAATGCCGCCCTGCCGCCGGGCGAGATGAACCCGGTTCCGGCCGGCACGCCCGACCTTGGCGTACCCGGCAACCCGCCCGCCGCGGCGACGCCGACCGCGCCCTCGGGCGAACCGGCCCGCGCCCCGGGCGGCGGTTGAGCCTCGCGTCCAAGGCCGTGCGGCATCGGATCGGGTCGCCCCCCGATCCTGTTGCTGGCCAGCCTGGGAAGGTGCTTGCCCGGCGGGGCCTTGCACCCGGCCAGGGTATCGGCCCGCCGGGTCTCCTGCTGCCCCTGGCCTTGGCCCGGCCAGCCTGGCCGAGGTCCGGCGACGCGCGCCCGAGGCTCCACCCCTTCGATTCCGCCGCCTGAGTGGGATCCCCTCAGCCGTCATTTGCTCTAGCCTCCACATGGCAGGGGCGGAGTCGCGGACATGGCCTTCGTGGTGGCGGTGGCGCAACAGAAGGGGGGCGCCGGGAAGTCGACCGTGGCGGCCAATCTCGCCGCCGCGCTCGCCGCCGAGGGGCACAGCGTCGCCCTGCTGGACACCGACCCGCAGGCCTCCCTCGCCCGCTGGCACGAGGAGCGGGTGAAGCAGGGGGCGAAGGCCCGGCCCCTCGCCTTCGATACCTCTTCCGGCTGGCGCGTGCCCGCGACGCTCGACCGGCTGCGCCGTGCGCATGACTTCGTCATCCTGGACACCCCCCCGCATGCCGAGACCGAGGCGAAGGTCGCGATCCGCGCCGCCGATCTGGTGCTGATGCCCCTGCAACCCTCGCCGGCCGATTTCTGGGCCTGCGAGGCGACGCTGAAGCTGGCGCAGGAGGAGAGGCGGCAGGTCGCCGCGGTGCTGAACCGCGCCCCTGCGCAGGGAAGGCTGAAGGCGACCGTCCTGGCTGCGCTCGGGCAGAAGGGCGTGCCTGTGCTCGATCAGGCGATCGGCAACCGGGTGCAGTTCGCCAATGCCTTCCTGGACGGGCTGGCGGTGACCGAGGCGGCGCCGAGGAGCCCGGCCGCCGCCGAGATGCGCGCCGTGGCGGCCGAGATCATGGCCATCACGCGCCGAAGGTAATATGGCGCCCCGGAGGCGGGAACGCCCCCGGCCGGCAACACCATGGCTCGCCAGCCGGGAACACGATCCAATCGGACAAGGGGCCGGGATGCTGGGAAATCTGTTGTACATGCTGCACGTGCTGGGCGCCGTGCTCTGGGTGGGGGGCATGGCCTTCGCGCTGCTGGCGCTCCGCCCGGCGCTGGGCGCGCTGGAACCGCCGCAGCGCCTCGTGGTGCATGAGGGCGCGCTGCGCCGCTTCTTCCTGATCGTCTGGATGGTGGCTTCCGCGGCGCCGGCTGGCATGTGCATGCCATGCACCTGACGGCGCTGATCATGGCCGGCATCTTCGTCGCCCTCTTCACCGGGCCGTGGAAGGAGTTCCGCGCTGCCCAGGCGGCGGGCGACCGCGCCCGGGCGGCGCAGGCCATGGACCGGGTCCGCCAACTGGTGAGCATGAACCTCGTGCTCGGCCTGCTGACCGTGGCGGTCGCGGCCTGGGGACGGTTCGGCGGCTAGCGCGGATCGCGGAGGGGCATGAACGCCCCGCAGCGTGAATCTGCTCTACAAACAACGACCTGCAGCGGATTGGCGTTCAATTTCAAACGCAATCCGCTGTAGCGCGGATCGCGGACGGGCGTGAACGCCCGGGAGCGTGACTCTGCTCGGAACACAAGGAGCCACAGCGGATGGGCGTTCGGATATGAACGCCTGGGCGCATGCATCCGCTCGAGGGAGGGCGCCTGCCAGCGGGTCGCGGCGCGGCGGGGGTGCCAGGGCCACCCCCCTGCCCCGCTCCGGCCGGACCCTTCGGCGGAGGAGCGTCCGGACCGCGGCGCAATCCGCCTGCCGCCGCGATTTGCGCCCCTGGCAGGAAAGCGGGAGCATGCGGCATCCCGTTGCTCCAGGCGGGAAGCGGCGGTGCGCGCCGTGATCCATCAAAGGGCAACTCCCCGGCTGCAACCTGCTTCTCAGGGCGAAACCGGGACCAGGACATCCGGAGGCACATGAGCGTCGGCGGCATCGAGATCAGCGAGGACGACTACCCGGAGATGGAGGCGGTGGCCGCCATCCAGCGCGGGCTGCACGCCTTCAACCAGGAAATGGGCGGCCCCTATGACCGGGAGCCGGTCACCGTCCTGGCGCGCGACGCGAACGAGACGGTGCGCGGCGGCCTGCTCGGCCTCACCTACTGGAACTGGCTGTTCATCGACTGGCTCTGGCTGGCGCGCGACGCCCGCGGCCAGGGGCTGGGGAGCGAATTGCTGCGGCGGGCCGAGGACATCGCCCGCCGGCGCGGCTGCACCGACGCCTATACCGATACCTTCAGCTTCCAGGCCCCCGGCTTCTGGGAGCGGAACGGCTATCAGGAGTTCGGCCGGCTGGACCACATGCCGCGCGGCCATGCCCGCATCTGGTTCCGGAAGACGCTGTGACGGAAGGCCTGGCCCTGGAGGTCACGGCCGAGCCCGCGGAGGCGGACCGGCATGCGGTCGGCCGCGGCCTCGGCGCCTATAACCGGGCCGCCTATGGCAGGCTGGCGCGGGAGGAGCGCTGGATCCTCGCGCGCGACGCGGCCGGCGCGGTGCAGGGCGGCGCCCGCTGCGAACTGGCCTGGGGCTGGGTCTATGTGGACTGGCTCTGGGTGGCGGAGGGGCGGCGGCGGCAGGGTCTCGGCGCCCGGCTGCTGGCGGCGGCCGAGGCGCTGGCACGGGGGAATGGCTGCCTCGGCGTTCATCTGAATACCTGGAGCTTCCAGGCGCCGGATTTCTACCGCAAGCAGGGCTATGCCGAGGTCGGGCGGGTCGAGGACATGCCGCCGGGCGCCGCCCGCTACTGGTTCGCGAAGCGCTTCCAGGCTTAGCTCGCCCCCCTGAAGCGAGAGGGGGAGCAAACGCCATGAAAGCCGCCATCGTCACCGAATCCGGGGTGCAGGTGAAAGACGTGCCGGAGCCGCAGCCGGCCCCGCATGAGGTTCTGGTCCGCGTCCGCGCCGCCGGGCTGAACCGCGCCGATCTCGGCGTCGCCGCCGGCCATGCGCATGGCCGCATGGGCGGGCCCGGCACCATCATCGGGCTGGAATTTGCCGGCGAGGTCGCGGCGGTCGGGTCCGAGGTGCCGGAGTCCATCCGCCCGGGCATGCGGGTGATGGCGAGCGGCTCCGGCGGCTATGCCGAATATGCGGTGGCGGACTGGGGCCGCTGCACCCCGGTGCCGGATGCCAATATGGGCTGGGTGCAGGCGGCGACCCTGCCCGTCGCGCTGCAGACCATGCATGACGCGGTGGTGACCAATGGCGGGCTGAAGGCGGGCGAGAGCATCCTGATCCAGGGCGCGAGCTCGGGCGTCGGGCTGATGGGCATGCAGATCGCGAAGCTCATGGGCGCGAAGCAGGTGCTCGGCAGTTCCACCAATGCGGCGCGGCGGGCGAAGCTGGCCGAGTTCGGCTGCGACCTGGCCATCGACACCAGTGATCCCGCCTGGCCGGACAAGGTGCTGGAGGCGACGGGGGGCAAGGGCGTCGAGGTCATCGTGGACCAGGTCTCCGCAAGTGTCGCCAACGGCAACCTGCGGGCCTGCGCCATCCTCGGGCGCATCGTGAATGTCGGGCGTCTCGGCGGCAGCAAGGGCGAGTTCGACTTCGACCTGCATGCGATGCGGCGCATCTCCTATATCGGCGTCACCTTCCGCACCCGCAGCCTGGAGGAGGTGCGGGAGATCAACCGGCGCATGCGCGCGGATCTGTGGGGCGCGGTGGAGGCCGGGAAGCTGCGGCTGCCGATCGACCGGACCTTCCCGCTGGCCGAGGCGGCCGAGGCGCTGGCGCATATGAAGGCCAATGCGCATTTCGGGAAGATCGTCCTGGAGTGCTGATGCCCTCCCCCGGCCCTCGGTCGCGACGCGGAACATCCTTCCGCGCCGAGCCTCCTGTGCCAGGATCGCCTCGCTAAAGGCTGGCGGCGGCATGCCGGACGGCCGGGGGTACCGGGATCGCGCCTCCGGCATGGCGCCGGCGGGGTCCGGACCTCAGCCAATCACTGGACCGGGAAAGGACGGACCCATGGCACTCAAGGAACTGCTGGTCTATCTCGACGGCTCAGACCGGTCCGAGGCACGGCTGACGCTGGCCGTCGGCCTCGCCCGGCAGCACGGCAGCCGCCTGACCGGGCTCTGCGTGACGGATCCCTCCTATCCCCTGGCCATCCGGACCGGGCAGGCGCGGCAATCCGATCCCGCCACCCTCGACCTGCTGGTCAAGCGGGCACGGCAGGAACAGCGCGACCATGCGGCCGGGATCGAGCGGGGATTCCGGGAGCGGACGGAGCGCGCCGGGATCCAGGCCAGTTGGCGACTGCTCGAGGGAGAGGTGGCCAGGACGGTGGCGGCGCAGGCGCGGTCCGCCGACCTGGTCGTCGTCGGCCAGCCCAATCCGGACGACCCCGGCGCGGACGGCGAGGATGAGTTGGTCGAGCGCGCGCTCATCTCGGCGGGATGTCCGATCCTGCTCGCACCTTTCATGGGCCGTTTCGATGGCGGTGTCCGGACCGTGCTGGTGGCCTGGAAGTCCACCCGGGAATCCGCCCGTGCCGTGCGGGACGCCCTGCCCCTGATCGAGAAGGCGCAGTCGGTCAGGGTGCTCACCATCGGGGGGCGCCTCGGGGGCGGCGAGCGGGACGTCCCGTCCGGGGCGGATATCGCCGCCTACCTGACCCGGCATGGCGTCGCGGCTACGGCGCTCGAGACGGAGCGCCAGGGCACGAGTGTCGCCGATACGCTCCTCAACCACGCGGCCGATATGGGTGCCGACCTGCTGGTCATGGGGGGCTATGGGCATTCGCGCCTCAGGGAACTCGTGCTGGGCGGCGTCACGCGGGACATCCTGCGGCACATGACGATTCCGGTGCTGATGTCCCACTGACATGCGGGCCGGAGAGCCCTGGCTTTCCAAGCCGGCACCAAGGCGCGGGGCTGGTATGGCGGCTCCGTCCGACGCAGGTGACGATGTGCATCGGATGGTCCGGCGCATTTTTGTTCGGACGAGCCGAGCACGCCGCCTGAGTCGCTCCGCTCGGCTGTCATCCGCTCCGGCCCTGCGGCCGGATTTCCGGATTCCTGGCAGCCGGCATGCGGGCCTTCGCCGCCTTCGCTCCCGCATCCGCTGCCGCCGCGGGGGCGGCGGATGCCGGGGGCACCCGGCCGGGCGCCCTCCCACTGTTACCCCCTCGCCGCCAGCACCACCCCGCCGAGGGTCAACCCCAACGCCACCACATGCCGCATCCCCAGCGGCTCTCCCAGCAGCATGCCGCTGGAGAATACCCCGATCACCGGCACCATCAGGTTGCCGATCGCCGCCGTCCCCGCCGGCAGCAGCTTCAGCGCCCGGAACCAGGCCAGATAGGCCAGGCACTGCGCCACCAGCCCCAGATAGACCAGGCACCCCCACCCCACCCAGGTGATGCGGGCGAAGTCCACGCTCTCGAAGCCCAGGGCGATCACCCAGACCGGCAGCGTCCCGATGGCGATCTGCCACGCCACCAGCGGGACAGGCGTCATCTGCACCGGCCAGCGCTTGGAGAAGACCGCACCGCCCGCGAACATCAGCGCGGTGGTCAGGATCGCCACCACCCCCGGCAGCTTGCCCCAGAGCGCCGATGCCCCACCCGCCGCCAGGGTGCCGGCCATCAGCAGCGTGACGCCGGACAGGCCGAGCGCCAGCCCCGCGAGCCGGCGCCAGGTCGGCCGCTCCCCCAGCACCGGCCAGGCCAGCACAGTCGCCCAGACCGGCATGGTATAGGCGATGATCGCCGCCTCCGCCGCGTCCAGCCAGAACAGGGACAGCGGCGCCACCACGCTCCAGGCGGAGACATTCAGGACGGCGCAGGTGACGAGCCGCCCCCACTGCCCCCGCCGGGGCCAGAGCGAATCCCGCTGCGCCGCCGCCACCAGCGCCAGCACCGTCACCGCGCCCAGCGCCGCGAAGACGCGGATGGTGTAGGGTGGCCAGTCCTGCATCAGCGCCTTCATCACCGGCCAGTTCAGGCCCCAGGCGAAGGCGGTGATGGCCAGGAAGGAAAAGCCCCGCAGCGGCACCCGCGCCGCCGCGCCCTCGGCCGCCGCGCTCACGCCAGCAACGCGCCCATGCGCTCCACCGCACCGGGGGACAGCGGCCCCTTCTCCACCGCCGCGATCGCCGCCTCCAGCTGCTCGACCGAGGCGGTGCCGATCAGCGCACAGCCCATCCCGGGCGCGAAGGCGGCATGGCGGATGGCGAGCTCGGCCAGCGACCCGGCCATCCCCGCCTCCACCAGCGGCAGCAGCCGCCGTGCCGCCGCCAGGTCGGCCTCGTAGGAGGGGCCGGAGGCGATGGGTGCGACCGCCTGCATCGCCACCGGGTGCCGCCCGGCCTCACCCGAGAGCGCGCCGGCCGCGAGGATGCGGATGCCGATCAGCCCCATCCCCCTGGCCGCCGCCAGCGCGCCGAGCCCGGTGAAATCCTGCGCCGGCAGGCCGGGATGCCCTGGCGCCAGCCAGCTCGGGTTCAGGGCGTTGAAGGGGATCTGCGCCGTGTCGAAGACGCCGGATTCCAGCACTGCCCGCAGCGCCGGCACCTCGCCAAGGGCGGTGATGCCGAGAAATCGGCACTTCCCCTGCCGCTGCAATCGCTGCAGGGCCGGCACCGCCTCCCCCAGCACCTGCTCGACCGTCAGCCCTTCCGGCGTGCCGATCTCGTCATGCAGCTGGAACAGCTCGACACTCTCGCGGCCGAGCCGCCGGAGGCTCGCCTCCAGGGAGGCAGCGATGGCGCCGCCGATATCGCCCCGCGCCTCGGCCGGCAGCCGCACCTTGGTGCCGAGGACCGGCTCCGCCCCCAGCGCCCGCAGCGCCCGTCCCAGGTTCTTCTCCGACTCCCCATTGCCGTAGAGGGGAGCGGTATCGACATAGGTGATGCCGGCCTCGAAGGCCCGGGCGAGCGAGCGCTCCTGCTCCGCCGGGCTGCCGCGCACCATCAGCCCGCCCACCGCGCCGGCCCCATAGCCCAGCGCCGAGACCGTCAGCCCCGTCCGCCCCAGCACCCGCTGTTCCATCCGCCCGTTCCTCCCGCTAGGAGCAGATCGCCGGGAAGCGCCCCGGGGCGCCGCCCCGAACCCTTCGCCGGCGTCACTCTGCCCGCCAGACACGCGTCCGGCACACCATCCCGCGCCCGCGCCGGCCGGTCCACCTCGCCCCGAGACCCATGATCCGCCTCACCGAGCTCCGCCTGCCGCTGAATCACCCCGAGGAGGCACTGCGTCCTGCCATCCTCCAGCGCCTCGGCATCCCCGACCGGGAGCTGGAGGAGGTGCGCGTCTTCCGCCGCGGCTATGACGCCCGGAATCCGCGCGCGATCGTGCTGGTCTACACCCTGGATCTGGCGGTGCGCGGGGAGGCCGCGCTGCTCAGGCGCCATGCCGGAGACCCGCGGATCGGCCGGGCGCCGGATACCGGCTACAATTTCGTCGCCCGCGCGCCTGGCGGCGCGACGCGCCCCGTCGTCATCGGCACTGGCCCCTGCGGGCTGATGGCGGCGCTGGTTCTCGCCCAGATGGGCTTCCGCCCGATCATCCTGGAGCGCGGCAAGCTGGTGCGGGAGCGGACCAAGGACACCTGGGCGCTGTGGCGCCGCGGTGTGCTGACGCCCGAGAGCAACGTCCAGTTCGGCGAGGGTGGCGCCGGCACCTTCTCCGACGGCAAGCTCTATTCAGGCATCAAGGACCCGCGCTTCTACGGCCGCAAGGTGCTGGTGGAGTTCGTGAAGGCCGGCGCACCGGAGGAAATCCTCACCGTCTCCAAGCCGCATATCGGCACCTTTCGCCTGGTGACGATGGTCGAGAGCATCCGCGAGCAGATCGAGGCGCTCGGCGGCGAGTACCGCTTCGGCAGCAAGGTCGTGGATCTGGTGATCGAGCCGGATGGGGAGGGCCAGCGCCATGTCCGCGGCGTGGTGCTGGAGGGCGGCGAGACGCTGCGCACCGACCAGGTGGTGCTCGCCATCGGCCACAGCGCGCGCGACACCTTCGGGATGCTGCGCGACCGTGGCGTCTACATGGAGGCCAAGCCCTTCTCCATCGGCGTCCGGATCGAGCACCCGCAGTCGCTGATCGACCGCGCCCGCTTCGGGCCGAATGCCGGCAACAGGCTGCTGGGCGCGGCCGACTACAAGCTGGTGCACCATGGCCGCAACGGGCGCAGCGTCTACAGCTTCTGCATGTGCCCCGGGGGCCGCGTGGTGGCCGCGACCAGCGAGCCGGGCCGCGTGGTGACGAACGGGATGAGCCAGTACAGCCGCGCCGAGTTCAACGCCAATGCCGGCATCGTCGTCGGCATCACGCCGGGCGATTATCCGGAGCATGTGCTGGCCGGCGTCGATTTCCAGCGCAGGTGGGAAAGCCTGGCCTTCGAGGCCGGCGGCGGCGACTACCGCGCGCCGGGCCAGCTTGTCGGCGATTTCCTGCAAGGGCGCGCCAGCACCGCGCTCGGCGATGTGGAGCCCAGCTACAAGCCCGGCGTCACCCCGACCGACCTGGCCCGCTGCCTGCCGGATTACGCGATCGACGCGATACGTGAGGCGCTGCCGGCCTTCGAGGCGCAGATCCCCGGCTTCGCCCGGGCGGATGCCGTGATGACGGGCGTCGAAACCCGCACCAGCAGCCCCATCCGCATCCGCCGCGGCTGGGATTTCCAGAGCCTGAACACCGCCGGTCTGTTCCCCGCCGGCGAGGGCGCCGGCTATGCCGGCGGCATCCTCTCGGCGGGCGTCGATGGTATCCGCGTGGCGGAGGCCGTCGCCCTCACCGCCACCGGTCAGCCCGTGCCGCGGGAGCTGAGCCGCGGCGCAGAGGCGGCGATGGCCTATGGCTGATATCGGCCTCGGGTGGGCGTGAGCGTCCGGGAGCGTGAATACGCTCGGAAACAATGACCTACAGCGGATCGGCGTTCAGTTCTGAACGTGACCCGCCATAGGCCCGTCCGCCTGCTGAGCCCTCGCCAGGGGGCCGCACCCGGAGACGAGGGCGGCCCGCTCCCTCCTCATGCGAAGAGGTGATCCTTCAGCACGTCGTGCGACCCATACCCTGCATGGTCCACGCCGTGATGCGCCGCCTCCGTCTCGGACCGCGCCTGCAGCAGCGGATGTACGGCCGTCTCACGCCCGCCGAGCGGCCCGACCGGCTCATGGTCATGGCGAGACGAGATGTCGGAAGACGCCTCGCGGTCGGCCGCCGCCAGCCGCACCGACAGTGCCGCCTGGTCCGGGTCGAGAGCACTGACGGCCGCCGCCTTGGCGCCCTGCGGCCCCTCGTCCCGACCCATCGCGCCCTGCGTCCGGGCGGGGAGGCTCGGCGACGCACCATGTCCCGCCTCAGTCGCCTCCCAGGCGGGTCCGGCGCGGTCCGCCACCTCCACGGCGTCCTTCGCTGCTTTCGCGGCTGCCCATGGTCGGGCCTGATGCGAGTCCGAAGCCTGATCGGCCCCCGCGGATGGCTTCGCGGTCGGCAGCGCCACCGCATCGCCTTGGCCGGAGGCAGGCGGCGCCTCCGCCATCGCAGCGGGCTTATTGGCCTGAGCGAAGGCCGGCGCCTCCATCGGCATCCCCAGTCCCGTCTCGGGCCCAGCCGATCCCTTCCCTGGCACGGAGGACGCGACAGGGTCGGCCAGCTTGCCTTTGCCAATCCCATCATATGTCCGGGGCGCAACACCCTCCTCGGCCTTGGCCCATTGCACCGGCGCAGGGATGGCGCCACCAGGCGATTCCGCCAGCGCGCCCTTCGCCTCCTTCGCCGTTGCACCGGACCCGCCCGGCGAGGCATCCTCGGCCGAGCCCGACGGCGTACCGCCCTTGATGCTGTCACCCGGCTGATCAGCAGCCTTGGACGGTTGCGCCAAGTCGGAGACGATGCTGTCGATTGCCTTCGGCACTCCGCCCGGCTTGCCGGCCTGTGCGCTCCCGCCGGCAGCGCCCGGCTGACCACCACCGGCTCCGGGCTGTGCGATGGCCGGCGCCACATCGGCCAGAACCACACCCAGCCCATCCGGCATCCCAGCCGGCTTGCCGGATGGCACGCTTTCGACCGCCGGTGAGCCGCCTTCCGTGGCGTTGTCTGGCTGATCGGTTGCGGTCCCAGGCCGCGCGACGGCAGGCATCACCTCGCTCAGGACCGCGTCCGCGCCGTCCAGCGATCCACCCGGCTTGCCGGGCTGCTCCTTCCCGGCTGCCAGCTTGCCGTTCGCGGCGATCCCGGTTGGCTGGTCACCGGCCGCCTCCGGCTGGACCTTGACGGGACTCAGTCCGGCCAGGGGCACCCCAACCCCATCGAGCCACCCACCCGGCTTGCCGGGCTGCCCCTCCTCGGCTGTCACCTCGCCGCTTGCGACAGCCTTGGTCGGCTGGTCGTTGCCCGCTTCGGGCTTGGCCTTAGCCGGGATTACGCTGCCCAGCACCGCACCCAGCCCGTCCAGCCATCCGCCCGGCTTGCCCGGCAGCGCGCGCTCCGCCACCACCGCCGTGCCATCCGCGCCGGCATTGCCCGGCTGGGCGTCCGTCGCCGCGGGCTGCGCCACGGCAGGGATCGCGCCGCCCAGGGCCGCATCCAGCCCGTCCAGCCATCCGCCCGGCTTGCCCGGCAGCGCGCCCTCCGCCACCACCGCCGTGCCATCCGCGCCGGCATCGCCCGGCTGGGCGTCCGTCGCCACGGGCTGCGTCACGGCAGGGATCGCGCCATCCAACCCAGGTTCGATCGCGCCGGGCATGGCCGGAGGCGTGCCCTCCGGCTCCAGGACAGCGCCGGAAGCCTCCGCCACCTGGCCAGCCTTCTCCCCGCCGGGCGTCGCGACAGGCAGCTTGGCGGGAGACGCACTCCCCGCGGCGGCATCCTCCGTCGAGGTCACCGCCTTGGCGGGGGGTGCCTTCACCTCGCCCAGCGCCGCCTTGCCGGCCTCCGTCGCCGTCGCAAGCTTCACCGGTTCGGTCGCCGTGCCCGATACGGCCTTCGCCAGCCCCGCGCCCGCCTCCTGCGCCCCCGCAGTATCGGAGGCACCGGAGCGCGTCCCCGCAGCCTCCGTCGCCTGCTTCACCGGGCCAGACGCCTTGTTCCCGACCGTGGAGGCACGCATCGCCGGCTCGAGCGGAGTCTCCGCCGGGCTGGCCATCCATGCCTTGGCCTGGCCCGGGCCCTGGTCCGGCGCCGCGGCCTTGCCGGCCACCGGCTCGTCGAGGACCGCCTTCACTGGCACCGGGGCCTTCAGCGCCGTCGCAGGCTCGACGATGGGCGCGGCCGGCGGCACGCGCGCCTCGGCGGCGACCACGGCGATCTTCGGCGTCCCATCGGCCGGCTCCGCGGCGCGCGCCGGCGCAGTCTCGGCCTTGGCGGTGGCGGCCGCCGGCTCGGCCGGCTGGGCCTTGGTCGCGGCCTCGACCTGCATGGTCCGCGCACCGAGCGCCGCAGCCTTCCCGGCCTCCGCGCGCGCCGTGGCGGCCTCCATGGGCAGCGCCTCGCGCAGCGGGGCCCGGAAGCTCGCCGGCAGCACCTCGCCGAGCGCCTCGGCAACGCCGCCCTGCACCGCAGTTCCGACCGGCTGCAGGACCTCGCCCTGGCCCGTGGCTGGCCGCAGCACCGCGACATCCACCATCTCGCCAGTCGGGGCGGGCGCTTCCAGGGCTGCCAGGGCCGGCGCGACGGTGCCGCCCGTCCCCTGCGCCGAACGCGGCAGCGGAGCGGCATCACCGCCGAACTGGCCCGGCTCCGGTTCGTCCCCCCCGGCATCCGCGGGAAGGCTCGCCTCGGCCAGGTGCATCGCAGGGTCCGCCCCGCCACGGAGCGCAAAGAGCGGCGCCTTGGGTTCAACCAGCGGCAGACCTTCCTGCGGGCCGTTCGGGACTTGCCGACCCAGCAGCAGCAGGAACAGCGCACCATACAGGCCGAGTCCGGTTGCCTCGGTCCAGGTCAGCTTGCCGCGGAATTTCTGGTGCAGTGCGGCACGCGCCCAGGCGGCGTTGCTCGCCTTTTCCTCCGCGCGGGTGATGATGCGGGCCGGCCTGCCGGGGCGCGGCTTGCGGAGCGGCGGCAGTTCGCCATCCTCGAAGAAGGAGGCATCACGGCGCGAGGCGGGGCGGAACCGAAACCGGATGCGGCCTGGCCGATGATGCACCATGAATGGCGTCTCCCTCGCTGGCGTGGCATGGGCGCCCATCCGCCCTGCCCGAAGCCCGGCGATGCGACGCCAGGCGCATCTGAGGGAATAGTATACGATTCCGCCGGGTGCCCATGGCCCCCCGCGCACGAAGCCGTGGGTGCCCCCTTCCGCCTGCCCCCTGCGGCGCCCGCGCAACGCCAGTCAGGCTTGCCGCGGGCCACTCGCCTTGCGACGCTCCCCGCACAAGAGAAAAGGGGAGAGGAATGCCATGCGCGTCGCCAACAAGGTCGCCCTCGTCACCGGCGCCGCCTCCGGGATGGGGGCCGCGACCGCCCGCCTCCTCGCGCGCGAAGGCGCGAAGGTCGCCGTCGCCGACATGCTGGAGGCAGAAGGCCAGGCCGTCGTCGCCGAGATCGAGAAGGCCGGCGGCACCGCGCGGTTCATCCACCTCGACGTCGCGGAGGAGGCGCAGTGGGAAGCGGCGATCGGCACCGTGACCTCCGCCTGGGGCCGGCTCGACATCCTGGTGAACAATGCCGGCATCTCCGGCAGCAACACCAACAACCTCTACGACACCGCGCTGTGGGACCGGATCATGGCGGTGAATGCCCGTGGCGTCTTCCTCGGCGTGAAGCATGCGATTGCCGTGATGCGCGGCCAGGGCGGCGGCAGCATCATCAATCTCTCCTCCATCTCCGGCGTGGTGGGGCAGGAGCGGATCCACTGCGCCTACAACGCCTCCAAGGCAGCGGTGCGGCTGTTGAGCAAGTCGGTGGCGGTGCAGGAGGGGCCGGCGCGCATCCGGGTGAACACGGTGCATCCCGGGCTGATGCCGCCGATGCGCACCAGCGGCGCCACGGCCGATCCGGTGTTCCGCGCCAAGATGCTCGGCCATGTGCCGCTCGGGCGGTCGGGCGAGGTGGACGAGGTCGCCTATGCCATCCTGTTCCTCGCCTCGGACGAGAGTTCCTACATGACCGGGACGGAGTTGCACGTGGATGGCGGGTATCTGGCCTGCTGAGAGAGACGCCGCCCCCGGTGCTGGGCGGAATGGACAAGCGGAGCGTCCGGCATCCGAGGAGCCCATCTCGCGCCGATCGGCGGCCGTGGCTTGGCGGAGTGGCCGCCCGCCCCGCCGGTAGGCCGGGCGGCGGGGCCGGACGCGCCGCCGCCGCGATTCCGCCACGCGCGCCCCGCTCCCGCCGCGAAGGCGCCGAAGACCCGCCTTTCCGCCCCGGCATGATCGGATCACAGGAGGTTCCCGACCATGCCCAACCGCTTTCTCGCCGCCGCCGGCCTTTCCGCCGCCCTGCTGCTGGGCGGCTGCCAGAACCCGGACGGTTCCACCAATTGGGGCAATACCCTGCTGCTGGGCGCCGGCGTCGGCACCGCCGCGGCGCTGGTGGCCGGCGCGGCCTCGGACCAGCCCCGCCACAAATACTATGCCGGCGGGGGGTATGGCGGCGGGTATCGCGGCGGCTACCACCCCAGCCATGGCCGGGGCTATGGCGGCTATGGCCGCCCGGGCTACGGCTACGGCCACTACCGCGGTTGGTGACCGCCGCCGGCATGGAGCGGGCGGGCGCCTCCCCGCCCACCCGGCGCATCGCCGCCCTGGGCTCCCTTGGGGCGCCGCCTTCAGTCGAAGCCGAGGAAGCCCTCCATCCCGCTGATCGGCGCTGCCGCCCGCAGCGCCGCGAGGTCCGGCACCGGTCGGCCCAGCATGGCATCGCCGGCGAAGGCCTCCTCCAGCGCCGCCGCGACGCCGAGCACGAAGGCATCGCCGCCGCGCGGCCCGACGATCTGCAGGCCGAAGGGCATGCCCTGCGCATCGCGGCCGAGCGGCAGGCTGATCGCGGGATGGCCGGTCAGCGTCACGTAATAGGCCAGCGCCAGCCAGTGGAAATAGGTCCGGGTCGGCTGGCCGTCGATCTCGCGCGGGAAGAGTTCCCGCCAGTTGCGCGGGCTGATCGTGATGGCGGGCGTCACCAGCACGTCATGCCGCTCGAAGAAGCGCTGGAAATCGCGGTAGATCCGCGTCTGGATCTGCGCCGCGCGTGCGGCGTCCTCCAGTGTGTAGCGCAGGCCCTCCTCGACATTGGCGATGATGTTGGGGCCGCAATCCTGCGGCCGGGTCCGCACCTTCTCGCCATGCGCCGTCAGCATCATCGTGGCGCGCAGGATCTCGAAGGCCTCGTCGCCGCCGCCGCAGTCGGGATGCGCTTCCTCGGCCGCGCGGAAGAGCGGCGCGAGGGCGCCGACGCGTGCCCGGAAGGCCTCCCGCACCACGCGCTCGGTCGGCGCCTGGCCGAGATCCTCGCTGAAGCCGAGGCGGAGCCGCGCCAGGTCGATCCCCTGCACGGGGTGGAAGAGCGCGGGCTCGCCCCGCACCGGCCGACCATGCAGGGTGTAGGCCAGCGGGTCCCGGGCATCGTCCGAGGCCATGGCCGAGAGCAGCAGCGCCGTGTCGGGCACCGTCCGCGCCATGGGGCCGAGGACGGGCAGCGGCGACCAGCCATGCGCCCGCTTCTCCGAGCAGACCAGGCCGGCGCTCGGCCGGTAGCCGACGATGCCGCAGAAGGCCGCGGGGTTGCGCAGGCTGCCGCCGGTGTCGGAGCCGGAGCAGAGCGGCGCCATGCCGGCCGCGAGCGCAACGGCCGAGCCGCCCGAGGAGCCGGCGGCGGAGCGGGTGTTGTCGAAGGGGTTGCCCGTCGCGCCATAGACCCGGTTGCGGGTATTGGCGCCGAGGCCGAATTCCGGCGTGTTGGTCTTGCCGATGACGATGCCGCCGGCCCGGCGGATATTGGCCACCATGCCGCAATCCTGCTCGGGCACGAACTCGGCGAAGATCGGGCTGCCATAGGTGGTCCGCAGCCCCGCGGTCTCCTCCAGGTCCTTGATGCCGACCGGCAGGCCATGCAGCAGGCCGAGTTCGTCGCCCCGCATCACCGCCGCCTCGGCCGCCTTCGCCGCCTCGCGCGCGCGCGCCTCATCGAGCGCGACCATGGCATTCACCGCCGGGTTCACGGCGACGATGCGGGCGAGGCAGCTCTCCAGCAGTTCGACGGGCGATAGCGCCTTGCGGCCGATCAGGCGGCGCGCCTCCAGCGCGGTCAGGTCGCAGGACTCGGTCACGGATCCAGTTCCTTCTCATAGAGCGCAAGGGTGCCGGCATCGAAGCAGGCGAAGGTGACGTCGAGATCGCCATGGGCGGCGAGGTCCTCCCGCACCGTGGCGACGGCGATCGCAGCCGCCCGGCCGGCGGGGTAGCCGAAGATGCCGGTCGAGATGGCGGGGAAGGCGATCGAGCGGCCGCCCGCCCGGCGCAGCAGGGCCAGGCTGCTGCGGTAGCAGGTGGCGAGCAGCGCCGCCTCCCCCTGGCCGCCACCATGCCAGACCGGCCCGACGGCATGGATCACCTGCCTGGCCGGCAGGCGGAAGCCGGGCGTGATCCGGGCCTCCCCGGTCGGGCAGGGCGCGAGCGGGCGGCAGGCGGCGGCCAGCGCCGCCGGGCCGGCGCCACGGAAGATGGCGCCGCAGACCCCGCCGCCCGCGGCCAGCGCCTCATTGGCCGCGTTGACGATGGCATCCACCGCCAGCGTGGTGATGTCGGCGATGCGGGCTGTCATCGGCATGCCGGATCCTCCCCGGGCGGGTGGCGAGCGGCGGTGCTGCCCGATCGAAGGCCGCCGGCATGGCGCCCCTGCACGGGCAGCGCCACCACGCCCCGACGCCGCCCGCGGCGGCGCCTTAGAAGCCGAGCGCGCAGCCATCCTTGCGGGGGTCGCTGCCGCCGACCAGCAGCCCCGCCTTGCGGTCGATGAAGATCGCCTGGCCGCCGCCATGCGGCTTGTCGATCAGCTTCACCTCATGGCCGAGCCGCGTGAGCCGATCGACGATATGGCCCGGGATGCCGCGCTCCAGTTCCACCGGTCCGTTGCCCGGCGCGGGGAAGAGGCGCGGGCAGTCCAGCGCCTCCTGAACGTCCAGGCCGAATTCGAAGTGGTTGGTAAGGAACAGGGTCTGGCCCATGGGCTGGAAATGCCCGCCCATCACGCCATAGGGCATGATGGCCTCGCCATTCTTCATCACCATGCCGGGGATGATGGTGTGCATCGGCCGCTTGTTCGGGGCGATGCAGTTCGGGTGACCTTCCTGCAGGCGGAAGCCGAAGCCGCGATTGTGCAGCATGACGCCGGACTTCTCCGCCAGGATGCCGGAGCCGAAGCTCTGGAACAGGCTGTTGATGAAGGAGCAGGCATTGCCCTCCGCATCCACGACGCAGAGATAGACCGTGTCCTTGTGCCTCGCCCAGTCGCTCTCGCCGGCCGGCGGCAGCTCGCGCAGCGCCCGGTCGTCGCGGATCAGGCCGCGTAGCGCGGCGAGATAGGCCGGGTCGGTCAGGCGCGCGACGGGCACATCCACCTGGGCGGGGTCGGCCAGGAAGGCGTCGCGGTCGCGATAGACCAGGCGCGCCGCCTCGATGTGGCGGTGGTAGCGCTCGGCGCTGATCGGGCCCTGCTCCGGCGTCTCGAAGCCGTCGAGGATGCCGAGGAGCTGGAGCACATGCAGGCCGCTGCCGTTGGGCGGGCACTGATAGACCTCCATGCCGCGCCAGCCGGTCCTGATCGGCTCGACGAACTCGGCTCCGGCGAGGGCGGCGGCGAAATCCTCCTCGGTGTGCAAACCGCCCAGGGCGCGCAGCGTCGCCACCATGTCGGCCGCGATCTCGCCCTCATAGAAGGCCCTGGCGCCCCTGGCGGCGATGGCGCGCAGCGTCCGGCCGAGCTCCGGCTGGACGAAGCGGTGGCCGATCTCCGGCGCCATCCCATCCACCAGGAAGCGGCGGGAGGAGGCCTCGTTGCCCCGCAGCTTGTCCGCCGCGTCGTACCAGTCCATCGCCACGCGGGCATGCACTGGCCAGCCTTCCTCGGCGCAGCGGATGGCGGGCTGCAGCAACTCGCCGAGCGGCAGCTTGCCATGCGTCCGGTTCAGCAGGTCCCAGGCGGAGACGGCGCCGGGGATGGTGACGACATGCGCCGAGGTATTCACCAGCCTGTCCACGCCCCGGGCGCGGAGCGCCTCCGGCGTCGAAGCCGCCGGCGCCCGGCCGCTGCCGTTGATCGCGACCACCTTGCCGGTGCCGGACGGAGCGTAGAGGCAGAAGCAGTCGCCGCCGATGCCAGTGCTCTGCGGCTCCACCACCGCCAGCACGGCGGCGGCGGCGATGGCGGCATCCAGCGCGTTCCCGCCCTTTCGCAGGACCTCCAGCGCCGTGAGGGTGGCGATGGGCATGGAGGTGGCGGCCATCCCGGCGGTGCCATAGACGGCGCTGCGGCCGGGGGCGTGGAAGTCGCGCTTCATGGGTTGTCCGTTCTTCTTCTGGGCGTGCGATCTCGGTCCGGTCGCGCGGGCCGCGGCGGCGGCCTCCTCCCGGGTGCTGGGGGCCGTGTGGCATGGGTGCCGCGACCGGGCAACCCGCCCCTTCCCTGACCCCGGCCGGCCGGGCTATGCCATCGCGATGGCGGACACGATCAGCTATGGCGACTTCGAGAAGGTCGACATCCGGGTCGGCACCATCGTCGATGCCCAGCCCTTCCCCGAGGCCCGCAAGCCGGCCCTCAAGCTCTGGGTGGATTTCGGCGCCCCGCTCGGGGTGAAGCAATCCTCCGCCCAGGTCACGGTGCACTATCTGTGCGATCGGCTGATCGGCCGGCAGGTGCTGGCGGTGGTGAATTTCCCGCCACGGCAGATCGGCCCCTTCACCAGCGAGGTGCTGGTGCTGGGCGTGCCGGACGAGAATGGCGCGGTCGTGCTGCTGAAGCCCGACCTGAAGGTCCCGGACGGGGGCAGGATGTACTGACATGGCAAATCGTTACTACACCGTCTCCTGGGACCAGCTGCACCGGGACAGCAAGGCGCTCGCTTGGCGGCTCATGGAGCGCGGGCCCTACAGGGGGATCGTGGCGATCACCCGCGGCGGGCTGATCCCCGCCGCCATCGTGGCGCGGGAGCTGGAGGCGCGGCTGATCGAGACCGTCTCCGTGGTCACCTATGATGAGGAGGAGCGCGGCCTGCCGCAGGTGGTGAAGCCGGCCGCCGCCGCGGGGGACGGCGAGGGCTGGCTGCTGGTGGACGACCTGGTCGATACCGGCACCACGGCGAAGGTGGTGCGCGCCCTGCTGCCCAAGGCGCATTTCGCCACCGTCTATGCCAAGCCGAAGGGAAGGCCGCTGGTCGATACCTTCATCACCGAGGTGAGCCAGGACACCTGGATCCTCTTTCCCTGGGATACCGAGGCGCAGTTCATCGCGCCGATCGCCCGCAGCGCGGGGAAGTAGAATTGTCATCACCCAGCCGCAAAGAAGCGGTGATTAGCGAATCCTAAGCACTCCGCCCGGCAGCATCACCCCATGCCTGTCCGGGATGTCCTCCCAGCCCTGGCGCTCTGCCTGCTGGTGTCCATTGCCGTTGCGCTCGGCCGCATCATGCAGGCCGGCGAGGGACCTGTGCTGGTCCGGATCGGCCCGTCAGGCCTCACGCGGCTCGCCGCGGATCCCACACTCGCCGATATCGCCCTGATCGACCTGCCGGCCCCGGGCTTCGCGCTGCTGCGCGGAGATGTGCCGCGCATCCGCGCGGCCTTCGGTCTGGCAGTCGCCTGGAAAGGACGCCCTGCTTGCTTGCCCAGACCCCACGGCCAGCCACGGCCGGCCAACTCGTGAGCCTGCGTGCCGCCTCGGAGCGCGCCATCCTCCTCATCATCCTCCTGCACGGGCCGGCGCTTGCGCTCACCGGCTGGCAGCTCGGCGGCGCCTTGCTGGTCCCACTGCTGCTCTGGGCCGGCATCACCCTGACCGCCATGGCGGCTTGGTGGACAGGCGCGGGCCGGCCGATCTCCCGCAGCACGCTCGCCGTCGCGCTCTGCCTCATGCCGGCCGTGCTGGTCGAGCAGCTCTGGGACCATCCCTGGCAGGCCGATGCGCATATGCATTTCTTCGCGGCGCTGGCCGTCACGGCCGCCATGATGGATCGCCGCGCGGTGCTGGTTGCCGCCGGCGCCATTGCACTGCATCACCTGGTGCTGAATTTCGCCCTGCCGGCGGCGCTTTTCCCTGGTGAGGCAGAACTGGGCCGCGTGCTGTTCCACGCCTTGATCGTCATCTTCGAAGCCGCGGCGCTCTGCTGGCTGGTGGAACAGGCGGCAGAGGCGATCGCAAGGGCGGAGCGTGGCGCTGCCGAGACGGCACGCCTTGCCGCCCTGAGGGAGGAGGAGGAGAAGGCCGCGCAGGCCCGGGCGGCGGCAGCGCGCCGTGCGACACTGGCCGAGACCGCCTCGGAACTCGAACACTCGCTCGGCGCCGTTGCTGACATGCTGGCCGCATCCGCCCGTGCGCTCACCCAGTCGGCCGATGCCCTGGCCGCCTCGGCCGAGCGGACCACCGGTGATGCGGCCGGCGCCGCATCCGAGGCACGGGAGGCAGCGATGGGCGTGCAGACCGTGGCCTCGGCCGCCGAGGAACTGACGGCGACGGTGGACGAGATCAGCCACCGCGTCGGGGAAACCGCGAACATCGCCCGTGCCACGGTGCAGGAGGTGCGGGCGACGGACCATGTGGTGCGCGAGATGTCGGACGGGGCTGCCCGCATAAGCGAGGTCGTCGGGCTGATCAACCAGATCGCGGGCCAGACCAACCTGCTCGCCCTCAATGCGACCATCGAGGCAGCGCGCGCCGGCGAAGCCGGGAAGGGCTTCGCCGTGGTCGCCGGCGAGGTGAAGGCTCTTGCCACCCAGACCGCGAAGGCGACCGAGGAAATCGGGGCCCAGGTCGCGCATATGCAGCAGGTCACGCAGAAGGTTGTCGATGCCATTCGCGGCGTCGGCAATGCTGTGGGACGCACGAGCGAGGTTGCGACGGCCATCGCCGCCGCGGTCGAGCAGCAGGGCGCCGCGACGCGGGAGATCAGCCGGGCAGCGCAGGGCGTGGCCGCCAACACGGAACGCGTGACGGTCGGCATCGCCGATGTCAGTGCCGCCGTTTCGGAATCGGGCGGAGCGGTGGAGCGGGTCCGAATCTCGAGCAGCGAGGTCGCACGGCAGGGCGCGGCGCTGCGCACCGCGATCCAACAGGTGACGGAGCACCTCCGTCGGCAGAGCGCGGCTGCCTGAGCGACCGGGCGGGGGCGATCAGACCGCCCCCGCCGCCTCCTCCTTGCTCGCCAGCACCTTGTCCACCCGGCGGCCATCCATGTCGATGATCTCGAAGCGCCAGCCGGCCCAGACGATCCGGTCCCCCTCCCGTGGCACCCGCCGCAGCAGCGCCAGCATCAGCCCCGCCACCGTGTGGTAGGTCCCGGCATAGGGCAGCGCCGGCAGGTCGAGCTGCGCGCGCAACTCGTCGCTCGGCATCATCCCGTCCAGCAGCAGCGTGCCGTCGGCCCGCTGGATGGCCTCGCCCGGCTTCTCCGGCTCGTCCGGCGGGCCCAGCTCGCCGACGATCGCCTCCAGCAGGTCGGAGGTGGTGACCACCCCCTCGAAGCTGCCGTACTCGTCCAGCACCAGCGCCAGCCCCACCGGGTCATGCCGCATCCGCTCCAGCGCATCGATCGCCGGCAGGCTGTCCGGCAGCACCAGCGCCTGGCGCTGCGCCCGGGCGATCGACAGCGGCGCGCCGTCCAGCGCCTGGTCCAGCAGGTCCTTCGCCGCCACCACGCCCACCACATTGTCGATCCGCCGGTCGGCCACGACGAAGCGCGTCACGCTTTGCGCCCGCAGCCCCGCCTTGATCTCCTCGGGCGGGGCGTTGCGGTCGATCCAGGCGACATCGTTGCGGGGCGTCATCAGCGCGCGCACCGGCTTGTCGGCCAGCCGCAGCACGCGCTCGATCATGTGGCGCTCCTCATGCTCCAGCGCGCCGGCCTGCGCGCCCTCGGCGACCACTGCCTTGACTTCCTCCTCCGTCACCGACTGGTCCTGCGGGCGGTGCGCGCCGAACAGCCGCAGCACGCCGGAGGAGGAGCGTGAGAGCACCCAGACCACCGGGGCGCTGACGCGGGAGAGCCAGGCCATGGGCCGCGCCACCACCACCGCGAAGCGCTCCGGGTCGCGCAGCGCCAGTTGCTTCGGCACCAGTTCGCCCAGGATGAGGTTGGCATAGGTGATGGCCACCACCACCAGCGTGAAGCCGACCTGGGTGGCAAAGGGGGCGAAGCCGGGAATCTCCGCCAGCGCCTCCCCCACCGGTCCGGCCAGTTGGGCGCCACCGAAAACGCCGGCCAGGATGCCGACCAGGCTGATGCCCACCTGCACCGTCGGAAGGAAGCGCTGCGGGTCCTCGGCGAGCGCCAGCGCCGCGGCAGCCCCCGGGCTGCCGGCGCGCTGCATGGCCATCAGCCGCCCCCGGCGCGCCGAGACGATCGCCAGTTCGCTGAGGGCGAAGACGCCGTTCAGCACCACCAGCAGCAGGATCACCGCGATCTCGAACCAGATACCCATGCCCGTCCCCGTTCCGGCGCGGTTCTTACGCCCGGCGGCGGCGCGAGGGTAGCGCCGCGGGCGGGATCAATCCCCGGCGAGGCAGCCGGGGGTTGCGCTGGCGCCGGGCGGCGCGATCTGCTGGCGCATGGAGTCGCCCCTGCCCCGCCCCGCCCTCTGGCTTGGCCTGTCCGGCCTGCTGCCCTTCCTCGCCACGGCGCTGCTGTCCTGGATCGCACCTGAGGACTGGCGCGGCGTCGCCCTCTATGCCCTGGCCGCCTATGGCGCGGTCATCCTCAGCTTCCTCGGCGCCGTGCATTGGGGACTGGCCCTGCGCGCCCCGGCCTCCGAGGCGGAGGCGGCGGCACCGCGGCTGGGCCTTGGCGTCCTGCCATCCCTGATCGGCTGGGTCGCGCTGCTGCTGCCGCCCGGCCTTGGTCTGCCGCTGCTCGCCCTCGGCATCCTCGGCACGGCCACGGTCGAGACCCTGGCTGCGCGGCGCGGCCTGCTGCCGCCGGCCTATCTGCGGCTGCGCTGGATCCTGAGCCTCGGCGCCGCCTTCAGCCTGCTGGCCGGGCTCGCCTCGCCGGCGTGAGTGACGGGCATGTGCATTGGGCGAGGCGGCGGAAACGTTTACCAAAAATTAGACGTTTCCACGGGGCCCAGCCATGACCGAATGCTCCGCCACCCTTCTTGCCTTCCCCGCCCGGGAGGATGACCGGCTGCGCTTGGCGCTGCGCGGCCTGGTCGCCGCGCTGGACGCGCAGTCCGAGGCCGTCGCGGGCCTGCGGAGCGAGTTGCGCCACTTGGCCGGCGCGATGGAGGACCTGCAGGGCTCCGTCGCCGGCTATCGCGATGGGCTGGACACGACCCTGGCGGCGCTGCGCCGGGCCGGCGCGAACGCCCGGACCCTGGAGCGGACCGCCGAGGGCTGGCTGGCCGCCGCGCGATCCTGAGGTCCGGCACGGACAGTCCGGCGTCCTGCGGCCGGCACCCGCGCGGGGTTACGGTACCCGCTGCGCGCCGAACGAGGTCGCATACCGGCCGGGCGATCGCTGACCATCGGCCGGGCTCGCATGCGGCCCGGCCGAAAAAGCGCAGCGCTGGGCCCGCCCTGACCATCAGGCTGCGTGGCGATTCCCGCCAGGCCCGATTGCTTCCGGCCGGCGGCTCGAAGCCTCCTCAACCGGCCCGTGCGGCCGGCATGCGGGGCCGGGCAGGCGCGCCCCTGGCCCCGCTCCGCCCTTCGCCGCAGGATGGCAGCCTGGCAGGGAGGCCGCCCATGACCCATCCGTTGATTCCTGAATTGCGCCGGGCGCGCGTGGTGCCGGTGATCCGCACCTCGACCGCCGCCCTGGCCGCCACCGCCTGCCAGTGGTTGCGGGAGGCGGGCATGACCGTCCTGGAGATCACGCTCACCATCCCCGATGCCATCCCGCTAATCCGCGAGATGGCGGCCGAGCCCGGCCTTGTGGTCGGCGCCGGGACGGTGCCGGATGCCAGGGCCGCCGAGGCCTGCCTTGCCGCCGGAGCCCGCTTCCTCGTCACGCCCTGGACCGATCCGGATGTCATCGTCGTGGCCCGCGCCGCCGGCGCCTGCGCCATGCCGGGCGCCCTGACGCCCACCGAGATCCGCGCCGCGCTGGCCGCCGGCGCCGATGTGGTGAAGATCTTCCCGGCGGGTTCCGCCGGCGGCCCGGCCCATGTGAAATCCCTGCGGGCCGTCTTCCCGCGGGCGGTCTTCTGCCCGACCGGCGGCGTGGATGCCGCGAATGCGCCCGCCTATCTCGCCGCCGGCGCGGATTTCGTCGGCATCGGCGGCAAGCTGGTGGATGAGGCGCGCATCGCCGCTGGCGACAAATCCGCGATCCAGCGCGCGGCGCGGGACGCGCTCGGCCTGATGCAGGCGTGACGGCCATGCCCGAATTGCTCTGCATGGGCGAGCCCATGCTGGAACTGAACGCCCAGCCGCCGGGGCCGGACGGGCGGAGGCTCTATCTGGAAGGCCATGGCGGCGATACCAGCAACGCCGCCATTTGCGCCGCGCGGCAGGGGGCGAGCGTCGGCTACATCACCGCCATCGGCCAGGACCGGCCAGGCGACAGCTTCATGACGCTCTGGGCTGCCGAGGGCGTGGACACCGGCACGGTGCTCCGCAATCCCGACGCACCGACCGGCCTCTACCTCGTCACCCATGACGCGGGCGGCCATGCCTTCACCTTCTATCGCGGCAACAGCGCAGCCAGCCGCTACCGCGTGGCGGATGTGCCGGAGGCCGCGATTCGCAGCGCGCGCATCCTGCATGTCTCGGGCATCAGCCAGGCGATCTCGACCAGCGCCTGCGATGCGGTCTTTCATGCCATCGCCCTGGCCAAAGCCGCCGGGGTGAAGGTCTCCTACGATACCAATCTGCGCCTCCCGCTCTGGCCACGGGCGCGCGCCGCGGCGGTGATTCATGCGGCAGTGGCGCAGGCGGATATTGCCCTGCCCTCCCTCGACGATGCCCGCTTGCTGACGGGGCTGGAGGCGCCGGAGGCGATCGCCGAATTCTACCTGCGGCTCGGCTGCCCGCTGGTGCTGCTGAAGCAGGGCAAGGATGGCGTGCTGGTGGCGACGCCCGAGGAGCGCAGGGTGCTCAGGCCCCACCGGGTCAAGGCTGTGGATGCAACCGGCGCGGGGGATGCCTTCGCCGGCGCCTTCCTGGCGCGCAGCCTGGCGGGCGACCCGCCGCTGGCGGCGGCGCGCTACGCCAATGCCTGCGCCGCGCTGTCCACCACGGGCTATGGGGCGGTGGCACCGCTGCCGCGGCCGGAGGCCGTGACCAGGCTGCTGGAGGATGGTGCCAGCGGCCCGGATGCGTGACCGCATCCGCGCAGGAGCACCGCATGGCGGCGGGCGGCAGAAGCCGCTTCGGCACGGGCTGCTGCCCCCCGCTCCAGGGCTCACCGATCACTGCCGCCGGTCCCAGGCTTGACCCGCGGCAGGCGGGCGGAATCGCGCCTCCGCCGCCCCTTTACCGGTTCGCGCCTGGCCGCAGGCGCAGCCCCGGCCGCAGATCGGTGAAAGGCAGCACCGCCGGGTCCGCCACCACCGGGCCAGGCGCCGCCACCACGATCACCTTCTCCGCGATCGGCTGGAAATGCGCGCGGAAATGCACGCTGGACTTCAGCGCGACGATTTTCTGCGCGGCGGGCTCCACGCCGATATGGGTGAAGAGCGCCTGGTCCAATGCCTGCATCTTGCGCGTCACGACGATGACCCGGACACCCGGGACACTTACGTTCCGCGCACCTTGCGGCGCGACCCGGATCAGCGCCGTCGGGCCCAGGTCGCAGGGATTGCCCTTCGACATCGGGCCGGTCGCGGTAAAGCGGCCATCGGTCAGCGCCTCCACCACGGCCGTCACGGCCAGCGGCGCGCCGTCGCTCCTGCCGCCGAGCGAGAGGTCGAGCATCGCGCCGACCCCGGCGGCATGGCAGGCCGCTGCGCTCTCCGCATCGTTGATCAGGCCGAGCACCGCGCCTTGGGCATCCTGCCGGATCAGCTCCGCCAGCAGGCCGGTGGTGTCGCCATGGCCACCGCCGCCGGGATTGTCCTGGGTATCGGCCATGACGACGGGCTTTGACGCGCCGCGCGCGATGGCGATGGCCTCCGCCACGCCCTCCTCGGCCGGGGCGACGCCGCCGGCGAAGTCCGGCTCATGCGCATCGAGATAGGCCTTCAGCCCGGCGACCGCGGCATCGGCGGCGGCCTGGGTCTCGGCATAGCCGGCAATGGCGACGCCACAGCCGGGGAAATCGGCATAAGGAAAGCCGAAGCAGAAGGCGAGTTCGGCACAGCCATGCGCCGCCTCCAGCCGCGCCCGCTCCTCCAGCACCCGGGACATGGGCGGGACCATGGTGCATTGCATGGTCAGCGGAATCAGGAAGTCGATCTCGGCGAAGGCGCGCGCCCAAGGGGACAGACCTTGCTTCCCGCGCCGGATGCGCTCCAGCAGCAGCCGCGTCGCCTGCGCGCCAGCCGGCTTCATGTCCACATGCGGATAGGTGCGGTACGGCACCAGCGCATCCGCGAGGTCCACCATCTGCCGGGTCATGTTGGCATGCGGGTCGAGGCTGACGGTGACGGGAAGCTCCGGCCCGACCACCGCGCGGATCCGACGCAGCAGCTCGCCCTCGGCATCCGGAAAGCCGACCGCCACCATGGCGCCATGCAGTTCCAGATAGAGGCCGTCGAGCGGCCCCTCCTCCAGCGCATCAGACAGCGCGGCGATCATCAGGGCGGCGATGCGCTCGAAGGCCTCGGCCGTCACCGGGCCGGCCGGGTTGGCGAAGCACCAGGTGAGCGGGACGATGGTGGCGCCGGCCGCTTCCAGCACCTCGATGGCGCCGGCGCAGGGGACGGAGGTGGGGCGGAGGGCCTCGACCAGCGTCGCCGGCCGCTGCAGCGGCGGGAAACCGCCGGGCTTGACGAATTCGCGCCAACCGGTCGGCAGCGGGGCGAAGGAATGGCTCTCGTGCTGGAAGCCGCCGATGGCGATGCGCAAGGCGTTACTCCGGGGCGTTGGCGGTTTCGATGACGGCATCGGCCAGCACGCGCAGCCCGATCTCCGCCCAGGCGCGGGAGATCGACTCGGTCGGGTGGTGGCTGATGCCGCCGTGGCAGGGGATGAAGAGCATCACCGCCGGCATGCGCGCGGCGGCGTGGTAGGCATCATGGCCGGCGCCGCTCAGCATGTCGCGGTGCTTCGCGCCATGCCGCGCCGCGGCGGCGCGAAGCCGGGCGGCGAGCGACTCCTCGAACACCACGCGCGGGAAGGACCAGTAGGGCTCGCGCCGGACGCCCACGCGCCGGCGCGCGGCGATGGCGGCGATGGCCGCATCCGCCGCGTCCAGCAGGGCGCGCAGGGTGGTGTCGTCGGGATGCCGGTATTCAAAGGCGAAGCGGGCGCCGCCGGGCACCACGCCATCTGCGCCGGGGTCCACCAGCAGGCGGCAGACCGTCATGCGGCCCTCGGGGGCGCGCTCGTAGAGGATGCGCTCGCCGGCCGAGATCATCTCCACCGCGGCCAGCAGCGCGTCGCGCCGCATCTCCATCGGCGTGGTGCCGGCATGGCTGGTCTCGCCGGTCACGGTCACCAGGGCGCGCTCAGTGGCGAAACCGCCGGTGACGATGCCGAGATCGTATCCCTCCGCCTCCAGCACCGGGCCCTGCTCGATATGCGCCTCGAAATAGGCCGCGGCCTCGCGCAAGGCGGCGGGATCGGCCGTGCCGGCCCAGCCGGTGCGGGCCAGCGCCTCGCCATAGCGCTCCCCGTCATCCATGGCGGGCGCGGCGAGGACGGTCGCCTCGTCCAGCACGCCCATGGCGCCGGCGGCGCCGATCATGGAGGGGCTGAAGCGGCAGCCCTCTTCGCTGGTCCAGTTGACCAGCACGATCGGCGCCTCGGTCTCCGCCCCGGCCTCGTGCAGCGCCCGCAGGATCTCGAGGCCCGCCAGCACGCCATAGGGCCCGTCGAATTTCCCGCCGGAGGGCTGGGTGTCGAGATGGCTGCCGACCAGCACCGGCCTGCGCCGGGGATCCCGGCCCTCTCGACGCAGCGCCATGTTGCCGAGGCGGTCCACGCTCAGCGTCAGGCCGATCTCCCGGCCCCACTGCGCCAGCAATGCCCGCGCCTCGGCATCCATGGCCGACAGGGCGGGCCTGTTGCAGCCGCCCTCCGGCGTGGCGCCGATCCGCGCCATCGCCATCAGGCTGTCCCAGAGCCGGTCGGGCGAGAGCGGCAGGTTCACCGCCGGACCAGCCCCGCAGTGGCCAGAGCCGCATCGGCCAGCACCTGTAGCCCGGCCGTCGCCCAGTCCGGCGTGATGCTCTCCGCCTCATTGTGGGAGAGGCCGCCATGGCAGGGGCAGAAGACCATCACCGTTGGCACCTTGCGCGCCATGTAGACCGCGTCATGGCCAATGGCGGTCGGCATCTCCTGCCACGTCAGCCCGCGCGCCTTGGCCGAGTCGCGCGCCCGGGCGACCAGCGTCGGGTCGAACGGGGTGTGCGGCGAATACCAGAAGGGCGTGACGGTCGCCTTCACCTTGCGGGCCGCCACGATCTCCGCCGCGCGCGCTGTCAGCGCCTCACCCATCCTCGCTAAGGCGTCCGGGTCGCTGTGGCGGAAATCCACGCTGAAGAAGACGCGGCTCGGCGCGACGTTGCGGGAGGCGGGATGGACCTCCACCACGCCCACTGTCCCACGCCCCGGCTCGCCCTGGGGCGAGAGCGTCCCGAGCGCGATCTCCTCCACCGCCGAGATCAGCGGCGCCGCCGCCATCATGGCATCCTTGCGGCCGGCCATGGGGGAGCCGCCATGGGCATCCTCCCCCTCCACCACCACCTCGAACCAGTGCTGCGCCAGCGCATGGGTGACGATGCCGACATCGAGGCCGGCATCCTCCAGCAGCTTGCCCTGCTCGATATGCAACTCGAGATAGGCGCCGACCTTCTGCAGCGCCGCCGGATCGGCCTCGCCCTGCCAGCCGATGCGGCGGAGTTCCTCGCCGAAGACGGCGCCGTCCGCGGCGCGCTTCGCCAGAATCTCCGCCTCGGTGAAGATGCCCATCGCCGCGCCGCTGCCCATCATGGGCGGGGAGAACCGGGCGCCTTCCTCATTCGTCCAGTTGATGAGCAGCAGCGGCGCCTCGGTCTCCGCCCCCGCCTCGTGCAACGCCCGCATGATCTCGAGGCCGGCCAGCACGCCGAGCACGCCGTCGAACTTCCCGCCTGTGGGCTGGGTGTCGAGATGGCTGCCGATCGCGACCGGCGCCCGCGTCGGGTCCCGGCCCTCCCGCCGGAAGATCATGTTGCCGAGGCGATCGACGGTGAGCGTCAGGCCGCAGGCCTCGCCCCAGCGCTTGAAGAGGGCGCGCCCCTCGGCATCCAGGTCGGTCAGGGTCTGCCGGTTGCAGCCGCCCTTCGGCGTGCCGCCGATCTTCGCCATCTCCATCAGGCTGTCCCAGAGTCGGGCGCCGGACAGCGGCAGGTTCGTCGCGCTCATATCCCTCAGACCCTCTCCACCCCGCACCACTCGGCCATGGCGAGGGCGATGGTGCGGGTGATGCCATGCATGCTGTCGAGCCCGACATTCTCGTCAATGCCATGGATGTCGACCGCGTCGGGGCCGAAGCATGCAACCGGCGTGCCTTGATAGAGCGCAAAGAAGCGCCCGTCGGTCAGCCCGGTCGCGGGGTAGTCGCGGAGCGACCCGCCCGTCACCTCGGCATAGTTGCGCCGCGCCAGTCGGACGATCTCGGCTTCCGTGTCGAAGACGCAGGGATCGGCCATGAAGCCCTTGAATTCCAGCTTCACCTGCGCGCCGCGCAGCCGCTCATGCTGCCTCGCCTGCTCGACGATCCGCTCGATATCGGCCCGGGTCTGCGCCGCGGTGTAGCCCATCATGATGCCGACGCGGAGCCCGATGCGGCAGCGGGTGGCGACGGAGGAGTTCCACTCGCCGCCCTCGATGGTGCCGAGGTTCACATTGACCGGGTGGTTGACGCCGCGGAAGGCCGGGTGGATGCGCGAGCCGTCATTCATCTCGCGCTCATAGTCCTTGAAGGCGGCGCCGATGATCTGCGCCGCCTCGATGGCGTTCAGCCCGGCCTGCATGTCGCGCACATGCGCCGGCCGGCCGCTGACCGTGACCCAGGCCCAGACCACCCCGACCTCGGCGGTATAGAGCGCATCGAGCCCCGGCCCCGGCTCCGGGATGATCACCGCATCCGCCTTGGGCAGCGCCAGCATGCAGGCGAGCGCGCCATTGCCGGTGCACTCCTCCTCGATCACCGACTGCATCTGCACCTCGGCCGCGGGCTGCAGCCCGGCCAGTTGCATGGCCTTGAAGGCCGTCAGGTAGCTGACGATGCCGGCCTTCATGTCGCCGGCGCCGCGGCCATACATCCGGCCATCCCGGACGCTCGGCTCATAGGGCGGCGTCTCCCACATATCGGCCGCGCCCTCCGGCACGACATCGACATGGCCCTGCAGCGCCAGGCTGCGGCCGCGCGCCTCCCGCGGCCGGTGGACGGCCACGACATTGTCCCGCCCCTCATAGGGGATCAGCGGCGGCGAGAAACCGGAATGCGTGGCGAGCTCGGCCGGAACGGTCGGCACCCGGCGCGGCGACAGGCCCAGCGCCTCGTAGTTGCGCGCCATCGCCTCCAGCGCCGACTGCTCATGGCCGAGGGTCGAGGGGCAGCGGACCAGCCGCGCCAGCGTCTCGACCGACCAGTCCCGCAGCGCATCGACCGCGTCGAGGATGGCGCGCCGGGCGCCGGGATCGAGGGGCTGGGTCATGGGGGCTCCGTGTTGCAGCGCGGCAGTCCACTCCAGAGCCCGGGCCCTGTCCAGCCACCCGGCGCATGGACAAGGACGCCGCCGCTGCTAGCCTTCCCGCCATGCGCGCCTTCCACCATCCCGACCAGATGCGGCACACGCCGCGCTTCTTCCTCGTGCGCGGCGCCGTCCGCCCGAATTTCGAGGTGCCCGAACGCGCCGCCTCGCTGCTCGCGGGGCTGGAGGCGCTGGGCATCGCGCCGGACCTCGCGACGCCGGCGGACCGGGCGGCGCTGACGCGCGTCCATACTCCCGACTATGTGGAATTCCTCGCCAGCGCGGCCGCGGCCTGGGCTGAGCTGCCCAACCCAGGGCCGGAGGTGGTGGCGAACATGCACCCCTCGCCGGAGATGCTGGCCCATGGCGCCCGCCGCGGCCCGCACATCATCAGCGACGCCGGCTGGTTCACTGCCGATGCCGCCTGCCCGATCGGCCCCGGCACCTGGGAGGCCTGCGCCGCCGCCGCCGGCGTCGCCCTCGCCGCCGCGGCGGAGGCGGCTGCGGGCCGCAGCGCCTATGCCCTCTGCCGCCCGCCCGGGCACCATGCCTATGCCGCCCGCGCCGGCGGGCACTGCTACATCAACAACGCCGCCCTCGCGGTGGAGGCGCTACGCGCCGCCGGCGCGACACGGGTCGCCACCCTCGACATCGACAGCCATCACGGCAACGGCACCCAGGGCATCTTCTGGGAACGGGACGACGTGCTCACCGTCTCGGTCCATGGCGACCCGACCCGCTACTATCCCTGGTATGTCGGCCATGCCGAGGAACGCGGCGCCGGCGCCGGCGATGGCCGCAACATCAACATGCCGCTCCCGATCGGTAGCGGCGACGCGGCCTGGCTGGAGGCGGTGGAACGCGGCGTGCAGGCCGCGCGCAACTTCGGGGCGGAGGCCCTGGTCGTCTCCCTCGGCTTCGATGCCAGCGAGCATGAGCCGCTGAACGCCCTCTCCGTCACCGCCGATGGCTTCGCCCGGGCCGGCGCGCTCATCAGCGCCCTCAGGCTGCCGAGTGCGATCGTGCAGGAGGGGGGCTACAATGTCGATCTGCTCGGCACGCTGCTGCAGCGCTTCCTGACCGGCTGGGGCGAGGCCTGATGGACGCGCAGGCGATTCACGCGGCCACCCTTTCGCTTGATACCCATATCGATCTCCGCTGGCCGGAACCGCCGGACCCGCTGACCGAGACGGCGATGCGGGTGGATTTCCCGAAGATGGCGCGCGGCGGGCTGAATGCCGCGATCTTCATCGCCTATGTCCCGCAGGGGAGGCGCGATGCGGCCGGCCATGCCGCGGCCGCCGAACGGGCGGAGGCCATGCTGCGCCATATCCGCGCCCGCGCCGACGGCATCCACCGCCGCTTCTGCGCGACCGCCGATGCGCTGGAAGCCTGCTTCGCCGCCGGCGCCCAGGCGGTGATGTCGGCGGTCGAGAACGGCTATGCCATGGGGCATGACCTGTCCGCGCCGCAGCGCTGGAAGGCGCTCGGCGCCTGCTACCTGACGCTGACGCATGACGGGCACAACGACCTGGCGGACAGTGCCCGGCCGCGCGCGCCGCTCGGCGATGCTCCGGAGGAGCATGGCGGCCTCTCCCCGCTCGGCCGCGCCGCCATCGCGGCGCTCAATCAGGCAGGGATGCTGGTCGATGTCAGCCATGTCTCGAAGAAGGGCATGCTGCAGGCGGCCGAGGTCTCCCGCACCCCCATCGTCGCCACCCACACCGCCTGCCGCGCGCTCTGCGACCATCCGCGCGGCGTGGATGACGAGCAACTCGACATGCTGCGGGCCGTGGGGGGCCTGGCGCAGATCACCGCCGTGCCGGCCTTCCTGCGGCGCGTGCCGGAAGGGCAGAAAAACCCGGCGAGCGTCGAGGACATGGCCGACCATGTGGACCATGCGGTGACGCGCATCGGCGTCGAGCATGTCGGCCTCTCCTCCGACTTCGACGGCGGCGGCGGGGTGGAGGGCTGGCAGAACGCGGCCGAGACCGCCGGGCTGAGCGCGGCGTTGCTGCGGCGCGGCTATGGGGCACGGGAACTCGGCCTGCTCTGGTCCGGCAATTTCCTCCGGCTGATGCGGCAGGCGGAGGCCGCGGCCGGCTGACCGCCTGACTTCGATTTGCTAACCGATTGTCTTGTTGCGTGTCGGCATTGAGATCGTCATGGTCCCGCACCATGACGATCGCGCGAGTCGCCAGCTTCGCCTTCTCCGGCATCGAGGCCCTGTCGGTCGAGGTGCAGGTGCAGATCGCCGCCGGCCTGCCGGCCTTCCTGGTGGTCGGCCTGCCGGACAAGGCGGTGGCGGAGAGCCGGGAGCGGGTGCGGGCGGCGCTGGCCGGCCTCGGCCTTTCGCTCCCGCCCAAGCGGGTGCTGGTGAATCTGGCGCCGGCCGACATCCAGAAGGAGGGCAGCCATTTCGACCTGCCCATTGCGCTCGCCGTGCTGGCCGCCATGGAGGTGCTGCCGCGCGAGGAACTGGCCGGCTATGCCGCGCTGGGAGAGCTGGCGCTGGATGGCGGCATCAACCCGGTAGCCGGCGTGCTGCCGGCCGCGCTCGGCGCCTCGGCCCGCGAGTTGGGCCTGATCTGCCCGGCGGCACAGGGGGGCGAGGCCGCCTGGGCCGGGCGGATCGAGGTGCTGGCCGCGCCCGACCTGCTGGCCCTGATGAACCATTTCCGCGGCACCCAGGTGCTGACCCCGCCAGAGCCGCCGGCCCCTGATGCGGCGCCCTGGCGCGGACCTTGCCTCTCCGAGGTGAAGGGGCAGGAGAGCGCCAAGCGCGCGCTGGAGGTGGCGGCGGCCGGCGGCCATAACCTGTTGATGATCGGCCCGCCGGGCGCGGGCAAGTCCATGCTCGCCGCCCGACTGCCCGGCCTGCTGCCGGAGCTGACGCCGGCCGAGGCGCTGGAGGTCAGCCTGGTGCATTCCATCGCGGGCCTGCTGCGCGATGGCCGCCTCGTCACCCGCGCGCCCTTCCGGGAGCCGCATCACAGCGCCAGCCAGGCCGCCCTGATCGGCGGCGGCAACCGCGCCAAGCCGGGTGAGATCAGCCTGGCGCATCATGGCGTGCTATTCCTGGACGAATGGCCAGAATTCCCCCGCCCGGCGCTCGAGGCGCTGCGCCAGCCCATGGAGACCGGCCGGGCGACGATCAGCCGCGCCAACCACCACGTCACCTATCCCGCGCGCTTCCAGTGCATCGCGGCGATGAATCCCTGCCGCTGCGGCTATCTCGGCGATGCGCCGCGGGAATGCGGCCGCGCTCCCCGCTGCGGGGAGGACTATCAGATGCGCCTCTCCGGCCCGCTGCTGGACCGCATGGACCTGGCGATCGAGGTGGTGCCGGTGCCCCCCGCCGAACTCGCGCGCGCCCCGGCCGGCGAGACGAGCGAGGCGGTTGCAGCCCGCATCCGCGCGGCGCGTGAGCGGCAGCGCGCCCGTTACGGCCCGGACGGTCCCCGCTGCAACGCCGCTGCGGAAGGCAGCGCGTTGGAGCGGACCCTGCAGGCCGATCCGCAGGCCCGGCAACTCGCGGAACAGGCGGCGGAGAAGCTGCGCCTCTCGGCCCGAGGCTATACCCGCACGCTGCGGGTGGCGCGCACCATCGCCGACCTCGCCGGCAGCCCCGTGGTGCAGCGCGCCCATGTGGCGGAGGCGCTGGCCTTCCGGCACCGTGGCGGGGCGCGGGTCACGCCGGCCTGACCGGGGCAGCGTTCCCGCTCCCTCGGCACCCCGCTACAAGGGCATGATCGCCGAGAGGAGCATAATGATCCGCCTGGTCCTGTTGCTCCTGCTCGTCGCGCTCGCCGCCTCCGCCCCCGCCCGGGCGCAACGCCAGATGGTGGCCGCGGCGCATCCGCTGGCCGCCGAGGCGGGCATGGCCATGCTGCGGGCCGGCGGCACGGCGCTCGATGCCGCCATCGCCACCCAGGCGGTGCTCGCCGTGGTGGAGCCGCAATCCTCCGGCCTCGGCGGCGGCGCCCTCATGCTGCACTGGGATGCCGGGGCACGGCGCCTCTCCGCCTGGGACGGGCGGGAGACCGCGCCGGCCGCCCTCCCCTCCACGCTCTTCCTGCGGGATGGCCAGCCCATGGGCTTCCACGAGGCCGCGGTCGGCGGTCGCGCGGTCGGGGTGCCCGGCGCGCTGCGCATGCTGGAGGCGGCGCATCGGGAGCAGGGCCGGCTGCCCTGGGCGGATCTCCTCGTGCCCGCCATCGCCATCGCCGAAGCCGGCTTTCCCATCACGGCACGGCTCGCCGCGCAGATCGCCGGCGATGCGGAGCGGCTGCGACGCGATCCGCAGGCCCGCGCACTCTTCCTGCCGGAGGGACGGCCGCTCGCCGAAGGTGCGGTGCTCCGCAATCCGGCGCTCGCCGCGACGCTGCGCGCCGTGGCCGAGCAGGGCGCCGATGCGCTGCATCGCGGCCCGATCGCGGCCGAGATCGCCGCTGCGGTGCGCGCCAGCCCGAATCCCGGCTTCATGACCACCGATGACCTGGCGGGCTACGAGCCGCGGCGGCGCGAGGCGCTCTGCGCCCCCTACCGCATCTGGACCCTCTGCGGCTTCCCGCCGCCTTCCTCCGGCGGTGCCACCGTGCTGCAGATCCTGGCATTGCTGGCACATCAGGACATGGCGGCGCTCGACCCGCGCGGCGCCCCTTCCGAGGCGCGGGCGCTGGATGCCGCGCATCTGCTGGGGGAGGCCGGGCGGGTCGCCTTCGCCGACCGCAACCGCTACCTCGCGGATGGCGACCATGTGCCGGTGCCGCTGCCCGGGCTGCTCGACCCCCTCTATCTGACAATCCGGGCGCAACTCATCGACCGCGACCGAGCCCAGGCGGTGCCGCGCGCCGGCAACCCGCCCTGGGCCGGCGGGACGCCGCTTGCCTCCCAGCCGCCGCAGCCGGAGAACGGCACCAGCCATCTGTCCGTCGTCGATGCCGCGGGCAATGCCGTGGCGCTGACCACCACCATCGAGGATCTCTTCGGCGCGCGGCTGATGGTGCGGGGGATGCTTCTGAACAACCAGCTCACCGACTTCTCCTTTCTGCCGGAAATCGAGGGGCGGCCGGTGGCGAACCGGGTGGGCCCGGGCAAGCGGCCGCGCTCCTCCATGTCCCCCACCATTGTCTTCGGCGCGGACGGGCAGCCGGTCGCGGTGCTCGGCTCGGCCGGCGGCACGCGCATCATCGGGCATGTCGCGCAGACGCTGGTCGCGCTGCTGGACTGGGGGATGGAGCCGCAGGCGGCGGTCGCCCTGCCCCGCATCGGCGCGGCCAATGCCATGCTGGAACTGGAAGCCGGCACCGCCGCCGCGGCGCTCGCCCCGGCCCTGCAGGCGCGCGGCTTCCCGGTGGAGGTGCGCATCATGACCAGCGGGCTGCATGCCATCCGCATCCTGCGCGGTCCGGACGGCGTCCGGCTGCAGGGCGGTGCCGATCCGCGGCGGGACGGGGTGGCGCTCGGCGAATAGCGCCTGCCGGCACCGGAGAAAGCCGCACGCCATGACCGGCGCGGCCGGCACGCCGTCCCGGCATGTCGTGGCCCGCTGCGCCCGGGTCACATCCGCGCTGCCGGCACGTTTTCTGCTCGCCCATCGGCACGGCCGATGCCGAAACCCGTTTGCGCCAAGCCCAACCGAGAGGACCCTGCCATGCCCCGCCTCGCCACCCTTGCCGCCGCGCTGCTGCTGCCCCTGGCAGCCCCCTGCGCCGCCTTCGGGCAGGAGACGAAGGAGATCGGCCACGTCAACACGGCCCTGACCAATCTTGGCCTGACCCGCAGCCATCGCGTGGTGGTGGAGCGCTTCGACGACCCGAAGGTGGAGGGCGTCTCCTGCTACATCGCCCAGGCGCGCACCGGCGGGGTGAGCGGCATGGTGGGCCTGGCCGAGGACCCGGCGCGCTTCGCCCTGTCCTGCACCGTGACCGGGCCGGTGCGAGTGAGCGAGGCCGCGCGCCGGAGCCCGCGCGGCGAGCGGGTCTATGAGAGCGCCACCAGCCTGTTCTTCAAGGAAACCCGGGTGCACCGCTTCCTGGACGAGGAGCGCAACGTCGTCGTCTACATGGCCTGGTCCACCAAGCTGGTGGAAGGCTCTCCCTTCAACGCCGTCGCGGTCGTGCCGATGCGCTGAGGCGGCCACGGCCTCCCGGATCGGGGGTCCGGCACGCCCCCGGGCCAGGCCGATCGCGGCGCGCATCCTCCGGCCGCGCAGGTGTTCGTGCCCTGGCCCGCACCCTGTGCGGGCCAGGGCACCGATGAAAAGGCCCGCTGTAGCGCCGTGTGACGCGCGGACCTCCGGAGATCCGCTCAGACGCCGGTGGCAGCCGCCGGCAAGGGTGGGACGGTGGTGCCGGGCACCACGCCGTCACGCTCCTCCTCCACCGCATGGCAGGCGACGATCGTGTCCGGCTGGCCACGCGGCGGCAGCAGGGCCGGCATCTCCGCCTTGCAGCGGGCATTCGCCAGCGGGCAGCGCGGGTGGAAGGGGCAGCCGCTCGGCGGGTTGATCGGGCTCGGCACCTCGCCGCCCACCGGGATGCGCTGCCGCCCCGTCATCTCCAGGTCCGGGATCGCCTCCATCAGCGCGCGCGTATAGGGATGCCGCGGCGCGATGAAGAGCGTCTCGGCCGGCGCCAGCTCCACCAGCCGGCCGAGATACATGACGCCGATGCGGTCGCTGACCTGCCGCACCACGGCAAGGTTGTGGCTGATGAAGAGATAGGTCAGGCCCAGCCGTGCCTGCAGGTCCTTCATCAGGTTCAGGATCTGCGCCTGCACCGAGACATCAAGCGCGCTCGTCGGCTCGTCGCAGACGAGGAATTCCGGGTTGGAGGACAGCGCGCGGGCGATGGAGATGCGCTGGCGCTGGCCGCCCGAGAATTCATGCGGGTACTTCTCGCCATCCAGCGGCGAGAGTCCGACCTGCATCAGCAGCTCGGCCACCCGCTCGCGCTGCGCCGCGCCGCCCTCCACCAGGCCGAAGGCACGGACCGGCTCGGCGATGATGTCGCGGACCCGCCAGCGTGGATTGAGCGAGGCATAGGGGTCCTGGAAGATCATCTGCATCCGGCGCCGCTGCGCCGCATCGGACCGTGCCGTCTCCAGGTCCATCCCGTCGAAGAGCACGCGGCCGCGGCTCGGCCGGTAGAGGCCGACGACGAGGCGCGCCACGGTGGACTTGCCGCAGCCGCTCTCGCCCACAAGCGAGAGCGTCGTGCCCTTCGGGATGTCGAAGGAGACGCCGTCCACCGCCTTCAGCGTGCGCCGCGCCTCCCCCGCCAGCACGCGCTGCAGCAGCGGGCGGGAGACGTCGAAATGCTTCGCCAGGTCCTCGGCGGCAAGCATCGGGGCGCCGGCGGCGCGCGGGTGGGGCCTGCGGTCAGTCATCTTTCAGCAGCTCCGGCACCTGCTTCTCGGAGGCGGGGTCGTACAGCCAGCAGGTCGCAAGGGTGGTGCCGGTCTCCAGCAGCTCCGGCCGCTCGTGCCGGCAGCGATCGAAGACATGCGGGCAGCGCGTGTTGAAGGCGCAGCCCTTCGGGATGGCGGAGAGGCGCGGCATCGCGCCCTCGATCCCGGCCAGATGGTCCACCTTGCGGTCGAGCGGCGGGATGGAGGCCATCAGCCCTTCGGAATAGGGGTGCTTCGGCGCCTTCACCACCTCCCGCACCGGCCCGATCTCGGCGATGCAGCCGGCATACATGACGGCGACGCGGTCGGCGGTCTCGGCGATCACGCCCATGTCGTGGGTGACCAGCATCATCGCGGTCCCCTTCTCCCGCGCCAGGCGCTTGAGCAGGGCGATGATCTGCGCCTGGATGGAGACGTCGAGCGCGGTGGTCGGCTCATCCGCCACGATCAGCTTCGGCTCGGCGCAGAGCGCGAGGGCGATCACGACGCGCTGGCGCATGCCGCCGGAGAATTCATGCGGATAGCTGTCCACCCGCTGCGCCGCGGCCGGGATGCCGACCATCTCCAGCCAGCCGATGGCGCGCTGCCGCGCCTCCCGGTCGGAGATGTCGAGATGCGTCTGCATCGTCTCGGTCAACTGGCGGCCGACGGTGTAGAGCGGGTTCAGCGTGGTCAGCGGGTCCTGGAAGATCGCGCCGATCTCCTTGCCGCGGATGCGCCGCATCTGCTCATAGGGCAGGTTGTCGATGCGCCGGCCGTTCAGCAGGATCTGGCCGCCCGCGATGCGCCCGGGCGGTTCCAGCAGGCCGATGATGGCGGCGCCGGTCATGGACTTGCCGGCGCCGGACTCACCCACCACGCCGAGCACCTCGCCCGGGGCGATGTCGAAGGAGACGTCGTCGAGCGCCGTCAGCACGCCGCGCCGGGTCGGGAATTCGACGCGGAGATTGCGGACCTCAAGAATGGGGCCTCCATCGCGCGAGTGCGATGGGGTGGAAAGGATGGGGGCGGCCATCAGCGGAGCCTCGGGTTCAGGGCGTCGCGCAGCCAGTCGCCCAGCAGGTTTACCGACAGCACCATCGCGATCAGGGCGAGCCCGGGAAAGATCGTGATCCACCACTCGCCGCTGAACAGGAAGTCGTTGCCGATCCGGATGAGGGTGCCGAGGGAGGGCTGGGTCGGCGGCACGCCGACGCCGAGGAAGGAGAGCGTCGCCTCCGCCAGGATGGCGAAGCCGAGATTGAGCGTGGCGATGACCAGGACGGGCCCCACCACATTGGGCAGCACATGGGTCAGCATGATCCGGATCTGGGAGATGCCGATGACCCGCGCAGCCAGCACATATTCCTTGTTGCGCTCGACCAGCGTCGAACCGCGCACCGTGCGCGCGAATTGCGGCCAGGCGCTGATGCCGATGGCGAAGATCACCACGAAGAGCGCGATCTGGTCATGCACTTCCCGCGGCAGGGCGGCACGGACCACGCCATCCACCAGCAGGGCGATGAGGATGGAGGGGAAGGTGAGCTGGATGTCGGCGATGCGCATCAGCAGGCTGTCCAGCGTGCCGCCGACATAACCGGCCAGCAGGCCGATCGCGACGCCGACGAAGGTGGAGAACAGCACCGCCGCGACGCCGACCAGCAGGGAGACCCGCGCGCCATACATGATGGCGGAGAGCACATCCCGTCCCTGATCATCGGAGCCGAGCGGGTAGAGCAGCTCGCCCTCCTCCGCCCAGGCCGGCGGCTTGAAGGCGTCGCCGAGATTCAGGCTGGCCAGGTCGAAGGGGTTGTGCGGTGCGATCCAGGGGGCCAGCACGGCGCCCAGGATGCAGACCAATGCCACGATGGCCGAGACCACCGTGACGGGCGAGCGCTTGAAGGACCACCAGAGATCGCTGTCGAAGGCGCGGGCGAGAACACCGGCGGCCATGTCAGTGCCCTCCCCGCGCCGCGCCCATGCTGGAGCGCAGCCGCGGATCGACGAGGTAGTAGAGCAGGTCGACGATCAGGTTGATGGTCACGAAGACCAGGGCGATCAGCATCAGATAGGCCGCCATGACCGGGATGTCGGCGGCGCCGACGCTCTGGATGAAAAGCAGGCCCATGCCCGGCCACTGGAACACCGTCTCCGTCACGATGGCGAAGGCGATGATGCCGCCGAGCTGCAGGCCGGCGATGGTGATGACCGGCACCAGGGTGTTCTTCAGCGCATGGCCGAAATGGACGGCGCGGTTGCCGAGGCCCCGGGCCCGGGCGAATTTTATGTAGTCGGTCCGCAGCACCTCAAGCATCTCCGCGCGCACGAGCCGCATGATCAGCGTGAGCTGGAAGAGCCCGAGGGTGATGGAGGGCAGGATCAGCGCCTTGAGGCCCGACCAGGTCAGGAAGCCGGTGCTCCACCAGCCAAGCTGGACGACGTCGCCGCGGCCGAAGCTGGGCAGCCAGCCGAGCCAGACGGAGAAGACCAGGATCAGCAGGATGCCGATCAGGAAGGTGGGCAGCGAGACCCCGATCAGGCTGAAGGTCAGGAAGGCGCGGCTGAGCCAGGAATTCCGGTAGAGGCCGGTATAGACCCCCATCGGCACGCCGACGAACATGGCGATGGCCGCAGCGCAGAAGGCAAGCTCGAGCGTGGCCGGGGCGCGCTCCGCGATCAGCTCCGCGACGGGGCGGGAGAGGCGGTAGGACAGGCCGAACTCACCCTGGAGCGCATTGCCGATGAAGGTGCCGAATTGCACGAAGAAGGGCCGGTCCAGCCCGAGGTCCTGGATCAACTGCTGGCGTTGCGCCTCGGTGAAGTCCTGGCCCAGCATGATGGAGACCGGATCGCCGACATAGGCGAACATGGCGAAGCTGATCAGCGCCACGGTCAGCATGACCGGGATCGCTTGCAGGATGCGGGAGAGGATGAAGGCGAACATCAGACGCCGCCCCCTGCCCTGGCGGACCGGGCATGGAAGGCAGTGCCCGGGTCAAGCCCGGGCATCACGGTGTCGGGGTGCAAGGGGCGTCTCGGCATTCAGTTCACCACGGCCCATCGGAAATAGGGCTGGTTGTTGGCCATATGGGGGATCTGGATGTTGGACCGCATGGCCCAGGGGATCATCTGGTGGTGCAGCGGGATATGCGGCACGTCCTCGCGGTAGAGCCGCAGCGCCTCGGTGATCGCGGCCTGCCGCGCCTCGCCCGTCTCCGACTTCATGCGCTGGATCAGCGCATCCATCCGCGGGTTGGAATAGCGGCCGTAATTCCAGATTCCGTCGCCCTGCTCCCCGTTCCGGGTCGCCAGCAGCGACTGGAAGGAATAGAGCGCATCCAGCGTCGGCACGCCCCAGCCCAGCATGTAGACCGAGGTGTCGTCGCGCTGGATCTGGGCGAAGAAAGGCGCCAGCGGCTGCGCCTTCAGCGTGGTCCGCACGCCGATGCGCGACCACATGGCGGCGATGTTCTGGCAGATCTGCTCGTCATTGATGTAGCGGTTGTTCGGACAGTCGAGCGTCACCGCGAAGCCCTGGGGATAGCCGGCCTCCGTCAGAAGGGCGCGGGCACGGGCGGCGTCATGGGGCAGCCGCACATCCTCCGCCTTGACGTAGCCGTTCACCTGCTCGGGGAAGAGCGTGCCGGTCACCACGGACTGGCCACGCATGGTGGTGCGGTGGATCGCCTGGATGTCGATGGCGTGGTAGAGCGCCTGCCGCACGCGGACATCCTTGAAGGGGTTCCTGCCCTTCACGTCGCTGTACAGCAGCTCATCCCGCTGGGTGTCGAAGGCGATGAACAGGGTCCGCACCTCCGGCCCCTCCAGCACCTTCACCCCGGACGCGTTGCGCAGCCGGTTGAGGTCCTGCAGCGGCGGATCCAGCACGAAATCCACCTCGCCCGAGAGCAGGGCGGCGATGCGCGTGGCATCCGAGGCGATCGGGCGGTAGACGATCTCCGTCACGTTCCCGCCATTGCCCTCGACGCTCCAGCCCCACCAGCCATCGTTGCGGGCCAGCACGGTGCGCACATCCGGCTCGCGCGAGGCGAGACGATAGGCGCCGGTGCCATTGGTGTTGCGGACCGTGAACATCTCCTCCCGCTGCCGCGTGTTCTGCGGGCGGGTGGCGTTGTGCTTCTCCGACCAGGTCTTGGACATGATGAAGACACTGGCCAGCTTGTTCGGCAGGATCGGGTCGGGGCGCTTCAGGATGATATCCACCGTGCGCTCGTCTACCGCCGCCACGCGGTCGATAGTGTCGACGAAGATCCCGAAATTGCTGGTCGGCTGCAGGGCGCGCTGGAGGGAGAAGACGACATCCTCGGCGGTCAGCGTCTCGCCTTCATGGAAGGTCACGCCCTGGCGGAGCAGGAAGCGCCAGCGCGTCGGCTCCTCCTGCCGCCATTCGGTGGCAAGGCCCGGCGCGATCGACAGGTCCTGGTTGCGCTTCACCAGGGGGTCGTAGATCTGCTGCAGCACCATCGTCACGGTGCCGGTATTCTGGCTGTGCGGATCCATGGTGTTCGGATCGCCGCTCGCCGCCCAGCGGACGGTCTTCGCCTCGGCGGCACCCGCCCCCAGCATGGCCAGCACGGCCAAAGCCACGGCGGTCCGGCGGACCGCCCCTGCCCTCATCCCCATCGCCTGTCTCCCGCTCCGGCCCGGTATTCCGGTTCCCGGACCCGCCCTATAGGCCGCCGGCCACCCCGCCGAAAAGGTGTCAGACCGGACCTTTGGCCGGAGTGGTGCCCTCATCCGCCCAGTCCTTGAGCAGGGTGAAGCCGACCGCCAGCAGCACCGGGCCCAGGAACAGGCCGAGGAAGCCGAAGGCGAACACCCCGCCCAGCGCGCCCAGCAGCGTCAGCAGCAGCGGCAGATCGGCGCCGCGCGAGATCAGCCAGGGGCGGATGACATTGTCTGCGCTGCTGATCCCGAAGGCGCCGTAGAGGCCGAGGAAGATGCCCCAGCCCGTCTGCCCCTCGGCGAAGAGCCAGAGCGTGGCGGGAATCCAGACCAGCGGCGCGCCGACCGGCAGGATGGAGATGCAGCCGGCAATGACGGCGAGCAGCGCCGGCCGCGGCACGCCGGCCAACCAGAGGCCGAACCAGGTCATGACACCCTGCGCCACCGCGGTGCCGAGCAGGCCGTAGACGACGCCGCGCGTGACGTCGCCCGTCAGCTCGACGATATGGCGGGTCTGGTCGCCGGCCAGCCGGGCCAGCGCCGCCTCGGCCCGCTTCGCGATCGCCGGGCCGTCCCGGTAGAGGAAGAAGGCCAGGAGGATGGCGACCAGCACCTCGGCCAGGCCCGAGAGCACCGCCAGCAGGATGCCAAGGGCGCCCTGCGCCAGCGTGCCCGCATAGGGGCTGATCAGCCCGGCCAGACCGGAAAAGCCGAAATCCACCCCGGCCAGGTAGCCCTGCAGCATCGGTCCGACCATGGGCAGCCGCCCGAGCCAGTCCCCCAGCCCCGGCATGCCCTGGGTCAGGAAGCTCTCGACCGCGGCGCGCAGCCCCTCGATCTCATCCCGGCTCGTCGGCGTGGCATAGACCAGCGGCAGGCCGATGACGAGAAACTCCGCCAGCACCATCACCAGCGCCGCCAGGCCGGGCGAGAGCCGCGTTTTCTCCCGCAGGAAGCGGAAGGCCGGCCAGGTCGAATAGACCAGGATCGCGGCCCAGAGCAGCGCCGAGAGGAAGGGCCGCAGCACCATCAGGCACCCGACCACCAGCGCAAGCGCCGCGAGCAGCCCGAGGAAGCGGACCGGGTTGGCACTGTCAGGCTGCATCATCCCCTCCGTCCGGGCCCAGCCGCTTCGGGGCGTGAGCCGGTCCGGGCTGCTCTAGCATCGGCCCTCGCGGCGTGCATCCGCGCCAGTAGCCAGCCCGGCGCAGCGCCGTTAGCTTCCGCTCCCAACCCGGGGAGGACTCCGCGCCATGCCGCGCTTCGCCGCCAACCTGTCGATGATGTTCACCGAATTGCCCTTCCTCGACCGCTTCGCCCGCGCCCGGGCAGCCGGCTTCCAGGCGGTGGAGTTCCTTTTTCCCTACGAGTTCCCCGCGGCCGATATCGCGCAACGGCTGAAGGACAACGGGTTGCAGCAGGTGCTGTTCAACGCCCCGCCCGGCGACTGGGCGGCGGGCGAGCGCGGCCAAGCGGCGCTGCCTGGTCGGCAGGCGGAGTTCCGGGAAGGGGTGAAGAAGGCGCTCGACTACGCCGCGGCCCTCGCCTGCCCGCGGCTGCACCTGATGGCCGGCCTCGCGCCCGCGGGCGTGCCACGCGACACCCTGCTGGCGACCTATGCCGCGAACCTCGCCTGGGCGGCAGAGGAATGCGGCAAGGCGGGCGTGAAGCCGGTGATTGAGCCGATCAACCACCGGGACATCCCGGGCTTCTTCCTGAACCGGACGGACGAGGCCGCCGCCATCATCGAGGCGATCGGCCCCGAGAGGCTGGGCATGCAGTTCGACCTCTACCACTGCCAGATCACCGAGGGCGACATCGTGAAGCGGGTGGAGAAGCACCTGCCGCTGATCGCCCATATGCAGGTGGCCGACAATCCCGGCCGCAACGAGCCGGGCACGGGCGAGGTGAACTGGCCCTTCGTCTTCCGCCGGATCGACGAACTCGGCTTCCGCGGCTGGATCGGCTGCGAGTACCGCCCGGCGGCCGAGACGGAAGCCGGCCTCGGCTGGTTCGCCCCCTACAAATCCTGACCACCCAGACCACAAGGATCTGCCGCATATGAAGATCGGCTTCATCGGCCTCGGCATCATGGGCAAGCCCATGGCGCTGCACCTCAAGACCGCCGGACATGAGCTCTTCGTACCGGAGCGCAAGAGCCTGACGGAGGAGATCCGCGGCGCCGCTACCGTGCTGCCGGATGCGAAGGCGGTCGCCGCTGCGGCCGAGGTGATCATCCTGATGGTCCCCGACACCCCGGATGTGGAGGCGGTGCTGTTCGGCCAGGCCGGAGTCGCGGCGGGCCTCTCCCCGGGCAAGCTCGTGATCGACATGTCCTCGATCAGCCCGACCGCGACCAAGGAATTCGCGAAGAAGGTCAACGCGCTCGGCTGCGATTACCTGGACGCGCCCGTCTCGGGCGGTGAGGTCGGGGCCAGGCAGGCGACGCTCACCATCATGGTCGGTGGCGAGGAGAAGGCCTTCGAGCGCGCTAGGCCGCTCTTCGAGGCCATGGGCAAGAACATCACCCTGGTCGGGCCGAATGGCGCCGGCCAGACCACCAAGGTCGCCAACCAGATCATCGTAGCGCTCACCATCGAGGCAGTGGGTGAGGCGCTGGTCTTCGCCAGCAAGGCCGGCGCCGACCCGGCCAAGGTGCGGCTGGCGCTGATGGGCGGCCTCGCCACCTCCCGTATCCTGGAACTGCATGGGGAGCGGATGATCAAGCGGACCTTCAACCCGGGCTTCCGGATCGTGCTGCACCAGAAGGACCTCAACCTGGCGCTGCAATCGGCCAAGGAGCTCGGGGTGGCGCTGCCCAACACGGCCTCCACCCAGCAGCTCTTCTCCGCCTCCATCGCCGCGGGCAATGGCGGGCTGGACCATTCCGGGCTGGTGAAGGCGCTGGAGATCATGGCGGCGCATCCGGTTGTGCCCGACCCCAAGACCTGACGCGAAACGCGAGTCGTGGGGCGCCATGCCCCGCGCTTAGGGAAATCGCGGCGGGATACTTGCCTTTCCGGTGGAATGCGCGCAGTTTTTTGGACAGGGTGCAGGTCGCGTGAGCGGCCTGCGCGTCAGCGCCGTAGTGTCGGCAAGGATTGGCGAGCCGGAGCAGAGTGATGCGTTTCGCGGATATCGGGCAGCAATTGCGGGCATATCGGCTCGAATCCGGCCTGCGGGCGGAGGAGATCGCCGCACGCCTCGGGGTCTCGCGCGCGGCGCTGTACCGTTACGAGAAGGGCGAGGTCATCAAGCTGGACACGATCCGGCGGCTCGCGGAACTGCTGAAGATCTCGCCGCTGTCACTCCTGGGAATCGGAATCGACTATTTTTCCCGCCCGCTCGCCTTCCAGGAAAGGCTTCGCCAGATCGAGGAGGAGGCCGACCAGATCCTGCTGTTCGGCAGCGGGGTCTGCTTCCAGGTCGCCAGCGAAGCCTATGAGGCGGCGCTGACCGAAGCCTGGACCGAATCGGCCGAGGCGGCGCCGGATCTGCTGCAGGGCCGCGCCCAGGCGGAACAGGCGCTCTCCGTCATCGCCATCCGGCGCAAGCTGTACCAGCAGCGCCGGCCAAGCATCATTGCCATCCTGTCGGAAGGTGCGCTCCGCCGCCTCCTGGAGGAGGGCGTGGCGCCGGGTCTCGCCCTGTCCGAGCGCAGCCGGACCCGCTGCCGCGCCGCCGCCATCGCCGAGGTGGAAAACATCGCCAATTTGATGGAGGCGGTTCCGATCGGCCTGCAGATCGGGCTGAAGGAGGGGCCGGAGCCGGTCGGCAGCTTCATGGTCCTGCGGGGCCGGGAGCGGGCGCATGTGGTGACCAGCCCCTTCCCACCGGATAGCGGGCCGGCGGTGGGCGCCGGCGTCGCGACCATCACCGCGGCCGACGAGGCGGTGGGCCTGCACCAGCGGGTGGCGGAAGCAGCCTGGCGGGATGCGCTGAAGGGCGTCGCCGCGGCCAACCGGGTGCGGGCGCTCATCCGGGCCGTTCCCCCGGCCGAAGCCGCCTGAACCAGCCGCTATCCGTTCAGCAGACGGTCGATCTCCGATTGCCCGAGATCGGGTCCGGCCGTCGCCGGATCAGGCACCGTCGCGGCCAGCGCGCGCACCGTCACCCGCCCGGCCTCGGGCGGGGCCGCCTGTGGCGGGATGAGCCCCTGCAGCATCGTTTCCACCTGTTGTAGGTGCTGGATGGCGCGGCGGATGCGCTGGCCGGTGACGTCCTGGAAGCTGCAGGCCTCGAAGATCGAGCTGACCCGCGCCGAGAGCGCCTGCAGCGCAACCCTGTCCTGCGCCCCATCCTCGATCCAGGACTGGATCGCCTCCGCCGCTTCGAGGATGGTGGTTGCCGCCGCCTCCGTTGCCTGCACCACCGCTTCCAGCTCCACGCCGCTGTTGCGCGTGCCGGCGGCCGGGATGGCCACCAGGCCCGCGATCTGCGCATGGATTCGGGCGAGCTGGGCGGAGAGGTTGGCTTCGCTGTCGTCTACCAGCTGGACGGTGGCATGCAGCTCGGCACTCAGCTCGGCGATCCGGCGGTCGATGAACTGCCGCAGTGAGTCGAACTGCGCGGTGAGCTCCGCGGCCGGTGCCGGGCCTGGGGACGGGGTCTGCATGCCCTATCCCTAGACCTCTCCTCCTTTCGTGGCGGTGAATGCGCCCCGTCGGAGGAGCATAGCCCGCCCCGGTTTCGCCGGGCCGAGGGTGCGTCGTCATTGAGCGGACCGGGCCGGTGCTCTAGGAGCATCGCTCGACGGAGCACCGGGGCAGGATGGCGGTCAGCATCGATCTGGGGCGGAAGGACAATGGCCAGCCGGCCCTGCTGGACCTGGAGGAGCTTCTCGCCACCCGCCTGCTGGTCCAGGGCAATTCGGGCTGCGGCAAGTCCCATCTGCTGCGCCGGCTGCTGGAGCGCAGCGCCCCTTTCGTCCAGCAGGCGATCATCGACCCGGAAGGCGATTTCGTCTCCCTCGCCGATCGCTTCGGCCATCTGGTGATCGACGTCGCGGAGCAGACGGAGCAGGGTCTGGTCCTGGCCGGGGAGCGGGTGCGGCAGCACCGCGTCTCGGTGGTGCTGAACCTGGAGGGGGTGGATATCGAGGGGCAGATGCGCCGTGCCGCCGCCTTCCTGGACGGGATCTTCTCGGTCGAGCGCACCTACTGGACGCCGATGCTGGTGGTGGTGGATGAGGCGCAGCTCTTCGCCCCCTCCGGCGGGGTCGAGGTGGCGGAGGAGGCCCGCCGCGCCTCGCTCGGCGCCATGACGGACCTGATGTGCCGCGGCCGCAAGCGCGGCCTCGCGGGCGTCATCGCCACCCAGCGCCTGGCGAAGCTCGCCAAGAATGTCGCGGCCGAGGCGTCCAACTTCCTGATGGGCCGCACCTTCCTCGATATCGACATGGCCCGCGCCGCCGACCTGCTGGGGATGGAGCGGCGCCAGGCGGAGATGTTCCGCGACCTGGAGCGCGGGCGGTTCATGGCGCTCGGCCCCGCCCTCGCCCGCCGGCCGGTCGCGGTGCGGATCGGCGAGGTGGAGACGGAAAGCCGCGGCGCCGGCCCCGGGCTCATGCCCCTGCCGGAGACACGGCCTGAGGAAGCCCGGGCGCTGATCCTGCAGGCCCCGCCGCCCGAGATGCCCCGGCCTCGGCGTGCGCCGCCCGTCCCGCCGCCGGATATCCTGGCCCAACTCGCCGCCGCCCGCCCGGCCGCGCCGGCGCAGCTTCCGCCGGCCAGCGCCGAGGAAGAGGCGGAGCGCCGCCGTGCCCAACTGGCGGTCCTGCGCAGCATCCTGGCCGACCCCGCCGCCGCCTTCCGGCCCGTGCAGTCGCTCTACCAGGATTTCCAGCTGCGCTGCCGGATCGAGATGCTGCCCGGCCGCCCGCCGGACCTGGCCGCCTTCCGGCGGCTGCTGGCGGTGGTGCTGGCCGGCGTGACCGACGCGTTGGAGGAGCGCGCCGAATGGCAGGCCGCGCTCGACTACGCGGCACGCCTGCCGGAGGACCGGCAGGGCGCCTATCTGCTGCTGGCGCGGGCGGCGCTGGAGGATGAGCCCTGCCCCTCCGACCTGGCGATCGCCCGGGTCCTCGGCAGCATCTCCCGCGGGCGCGGCCGCTCGGCGCTGGAGTTCATCGAGAAGCAGGGGCTGATCGCCTGCCGGCCCGATGCCGCCGGCCGCCGGGTCGTCACCCTGATCGGCCCGGGCTGGGAGACGGCGCCCGGGGATCCGGAGGCGGCCGTCGCCTAATCCGTCGCCGGCCGCGCGAGCCCGACCGGTGGGGCGGGGTTCCGCCGCTCCAGGATCCAGCGATGCGCCGGCACCTCGACCCAGCGCCAGGCGCACCAGCCGAGGGCAAGGGTCGCGGCGAAGCCTCCCGCCATGAGCGCGACCCGGCCGCCGAGGCCGGGATCGCCCAGCCGCAACAGCCCGACCACCACCGCCTCGACGAAGACCCAGCTGAGATAAATGCCGAAGGAGGCTTCGCCGAGCCGCAGCAGCAGACTCTGCCGGGCCGGCGCGGCGCGGCCGGTACCCCCCCGCCAGATAGCCAGAATGGCGCCGGCCAGGCCGAGCACGGTGACCGCATCCTGCCGGAGCCAGAGGCCGAGTGGCAGCGCCAGCAGCGCCAGCCAGGGAAGTGCCCGCGGCAGCGCCCCTTCCGTCGCCAGGCGACCGAGACCGAGGCCGAGCGCGAATTCGAGGCCGAAGCGCACCAGGCCGAGATGCAGCGAATGGTTCAGGGACCCCGCCGGGCCATACTGCGTCAGGGCGTAAAGGCCGCCCAGGGCGGCGGCCGGGACCAGCGCCACCGCCGCCAGCGGCAGCCGCAGCAGCGCCGCGATCACCGCCGGGAAGGCCAGGTAGCCCGCCCATTCCACCGACAGCGCCCAGGAGGGGTAGTTCCAGCTGAAGCGCTGCGTGGTTTCCCAGCCATGCAGCAGGAAGAGCTGCAGGACGAAGTCGCGCAGGGCGAAGCGCTCCGGCTCCCGGATCGTCACACCGAGCGCGACGGCGGTGCCGACCAGCAGCGCCAGCGCCAGCAGCGCCAGGACATGCAACGGCCAGATCTTCGCCACGCGCCGCAGCAGGAAGCGGCCGATGCCCGCGATGCCACGCGGCGGGCGGGCGCCATAGCCCAGCCAGAGCGCAAAGCCCGAGAGCAGGAAGAACCCGTCCACCCCCAGATAGCCACGCCATAACAGCGGCCCGAGCCAATGCCGGCTGTCCAGGACAGCAAGCGGCAGGTTGAGGTGGTAGAGGATCACCCAGCCGATGAGGAAGAAGCGCAGCCGCGTGAGCCCCGCATGCCGCTGCGCCACACCTGTCCCCTGCATCGCCTCCCACCCCTTATCTGACACAACCCTGATTTGGCCCATTCCCGGGCCACATGGGACAACACCGTTGCATGAACATCGCCCTTTCGCCTACGACGCAGCGTGTCATCGCGCTGCTCGGCGCGGCCTTCCTGCTCATCGGTGCGGTCGTGATCCCGTACCGGATGCTGCAGATCGTCCCGGTCATGGTGCTAGGGCTGGCGGCGCTCGCCTTCTACCAATTTCCGCGTGCGCTCGCGGTGGTGCTGGTGCTGAGTTGCGGTCTTGGCCTCGACATCCAGATGGAGGCGGTGGCGGGAATCGGCGGCTCGCTCGGCGCCGCCATGGTGAAGCTGATCCCCTTTGCGCTCGCGGCGGTGCTGGTGCTGCGCTACGGGCTGTCACGGGAAGTCAACTGGCCCTTCCTCACCTTCGTTGCGATCGCGGGATTCAGCCTCGCCATCCTGCCGATCGGGCGGATCGCCAGCAATACCGACATGGTGCGAAGCTTCATCGGTTCGAGCGCGCCCTTCGTGCTCGGCTTCGCGGTGGCGCCCAGGAAGGTCTGGACCTTGCTGATCCGCGGCGCCGCGGTGGTCCCGATCATCAGCGTGCTGGCCAGCCTGCCGGTCGCCGCCATCGGCCTCTGGCCCTCCTTCGACGCGGGCGGTCGCTTCCAGGGCATGCATACGCCGCCCTTCCTGGCCGGCTTCTGCGTGACCGCCATCTTCGCCGCCTCTCTCGAATACCTGCGTGGCTTCCGGCTGGTCTGGCTGGTGGTCGCGGGCATCGACCTCGCCATCCTGATGCTCACCCAGGCGCGCGCGCCGCTCATCGCGGTCGGCCTCTATGTCGGCATCGTCTTCCTGTTCTCGGGCCGCGAGATCCTGCCGCTGAAGCGCAAAGTGGATCTGGTGATGGGCGGCCTGCTGCCCGGGGTCCTCGTGCTCGGCCCCGCGCTCTACTTCGCGCTCGACCGCATCACCGGCATGGCCGGCAATATGTCCGGCCGCGACATCATCTGGCCCTACTTCCTCAATGCCATCCAGGCGCGTCCGCTTTTCGGCTTCGGCCTCGGCGCGGGCAAGCTGATCGTCGATCCGGAGGATCCGACCATCCGCCTGCTCGGCAGCAATGCCGCGCATAACGAGTATCTGCGGCTGGCGGTCGATGCCGGGATCATCGGCTGCGCCGCCATTTTCCTCTCGATCATCCTCTGGATCTGGACCGGATCGAACAAGGCGCCGCCGAAGGACCGGCTGGTGCTCCGGGCCGCCCTCCTCGCCGCGCTGTTGCACAGCGGCTTCGATAACACGCTGATCGCCAGCACGGCGCTGATGCAGTTCAGCTTCTTTGCCGCGGCCATGGCGCGCGGCCGGGCCGATTGGCGGGAGATGGCGCCCCGCAGGGCAGGCAAGAATCGCCGGGAGGCCTGGCCGGAGGAAGGCGCCATGTCGGCGGCACTGGCGCGACAGGCGCGGGGGTGATGCCAGGGAGGGAGGCTTCCTCGGGTGTCCTCATCAGGGACCCGGCCTCGCTCGATCCGGCCTGCGCTCGCGACCGCAACAGCCTACGGAACGGCTCGGGCCGGCACCCTGCCTGGGCCGGCAGGCGTGCGTGGCGAGGCGTCCTCAAAGCGTCTTGCCCGTCCGCACCGATGCGGGTTGGCATCAGGCTGTCGCCCGGTACATGACCGCCACATCAGGCGGCCTTCACCCTGGGACCGAACATCTAGACCCGAGTAGCCCTGGCTGGAATCGGCTTGTGATTGGCTGCGGCGCGAGGTGGTGTGATTCGTAGGTGTCCAGCTTGGGCTGGAGGCTTCGATGGCGTGGCGTCGTGGGCAGGCCT
>NZ_JAJAQI010000017.1 GCF_020523605.1 Roseicella aerolata
TCAACCGCTTCGTCGCGGAGGCCAACGCCGACCCGCGCCCCTTCCGATGGACCAAGCACCCGGACCACGTCATCGCCGCCGCGAGGCGTGGGCACCAAGCGTTAGACTCGCTCCACTAGCTCCTGACCGAACCTTCACGTGCTCAGGATCGGACAAGATGCAACTGCGCGCTTTGCGCTCACCATTCGCAGAGGAGCTTTTGGGGCAGCTAGCCCGTCTTATTCACCAAGCCCCCTGGCGAACCCTCGCAGACGCAGCTTGCTCAGGGCTTTGGCGGCCAGAAGCGCGGGACAACCGCCACAATTCGCCGATGTGCTATAACTTACTGAAGTTGCACGTCTTTCAGGGCAATGCTGGCTCTGTCGTGAATAAGACGGGCTAGTAGTGCACGTCCAACGGACGTGCCCATTGGATCCGCCCTAACGGACGCAGCAAACCTAGAATGCTTCGACAACCGGCACGCCCGGAGATCTATATGCAGGGCGTTGACCGCTACCAAGATGCGCATTTTGCTAGATTTCTGGAAAATATTCCTATATCCTCCCCGCTCCGCCCGCCACCCCGGAGCGCCCCCCATGCCCGCCCCGCCCTCCCACCGCCGCTACACCCCGAAGCGCCCCTGGGCCCCGCTGACCGATGCGGAATGGGCCGCCATCCTCCCCCATCTCCGCACCGTCGTCATGGGCCAGGGCCGCCCCCTGGCCGATGCCCGACAGCGCATCGATGCCATGTTCCGCATCGCCGCCACCGGCCAGCCCTGGCACGCGCTGCCGGCGGATTACGGCAAGCCGGACACGGTCAGCCGCCATTTCCGCCGCCTCGCCCGCATGGGCCTCTGGATGCGCCTGGTCGGCGCCTGCGCGGACCCCGCCGCCCCCGCGCCGCTGCGGCGGATCGAGCATTTCATCGTCCGCGCCGCCCGCCGCGCCATGCGCGTCCTCGGCATGGATGCGGCCGTGATGGCGGAGAAACTCGGGCTGCTCAGCGCCATGCCGGTGCTGCCCATCTACCTCACCCGCCCCTACTGGTTCGCCCAGGTGGAGGGTGAGATGGCCCGCCTTCTCCGCGCCCATCGCGATGCGCCGCTGGCGCTGCCCTTGCGGGAGATGCGCGGCTGGCTCCGCCTCCTCCGCTTCTATGCCGGCAAGCCCTGGCACCGCCGCTGGGCCGAGCCATGAGCCACGCCCGGCCCGCCCCGGCCGCCGCCATCCCGCCACAATCCCCCCGGGGGGCTTTGTCCGAAACCGCCCGGCGCCGCCCCCGAAGCCGCGGGCCCGGCCCGCCTCCGGGGTGCCCGGGCCGGGGGCGGGGCGGATCGCGTCCAGGGCGGCGCGCCACGCCGCCGGCGCCCGCCGCGTTTCGCGCGGAGGGCGGCCGCCGGTCGTTCACGCCCTCCCGCGATCTGCTCTAGGGTGGCCGGCATGTGCGAACTCCTCGGCATGAGCGCGAATGTGCCCACGGATATCTGCTTCAGCTTCGCCGGGCTGATGCGGCGGGGCGGGCAGACCGGGCCGCATGCCGATGGCTGGGGCATCACCTTCTATGAGGACAAGGGCTGCCGCGCCTTCCACGACCCCCGCCCCTCCGCCCAGTCCGAGGTGGCGCATTTCGTCCGCCGCCACCCCATCAAGAGCCGCATCGTCATCTGCCATATCCGCCGCGCCAATCGCGGCCGGATCGCGCTGGAGAACACCCACCCCTTCCAGCGGGAGCTCTGGGGCCGCCCCTGGTCCTTCGCGCATAACGGCCAGCTCAAGGGCGTGAAGCGCTGGCGCCTCGGCGCCTACTGTCCCATCGGCAGCACGGATAGCGAGCACGCCTTCTGCTGGCTGATGGATGCGCTGCGCACCCGTTTCGCCAAGCCGCCCTCGGACCGGGAACTGGCGGCGGCGGTGGCGGAACTGGCGCGGCGGCTCTCGGCGCTCGGCGTCTTCAACATGCTGCTGTCCGACGGGCGCAGCCTGTTCTGCCATTGCAGCACGAAGCTTGCCTGGCTGACCCGGCGCGCGCCCTTCGGCCCGGCGACGCTGGTGGATGAGGACCTGACGGTGAATTTCGAGCAGGAGACCACGCCGCAGGACGTCGTCACCGTGGTGGCGACCCGGCCGCTGACGCGGGACGAGGCCTGGACGGTGATGGAACCCGGCAGCACGGTGGTGTTCCGGCAGGGCGAGCCGGTGCCGCTGCCGCGGCGGCGGGCGCCGCGGCGCGCGACACAGGTGACGAGGGACAAGGCGGCATGAGCGGATCCCTGGCCGGCCGGCGGGTGATGGTGCCCGAGACGCGGGAGCTGGAGGTGCTGGCGCGGATGCTGGAGCGCCACGGCGCCGAGGCGCTGCGCTGCCCGCTGGTCGCCATCATCGACCTGCCCGACCCCGCCCCGGCCGAGGCCTGGCTGCGCCGCTTCATCGCCGCGCCGCCCGATGACCTGATCCTGCTGACGGGGGAGGGGCTCTCCCGCCTGCTGGGCGTGGCCCAGCGCGCCGGGATCGAGCCGGACTTCCTCGCCGCTCTGCGCGGCACCCGCCGCATCGTCCGCGGCCCGAAGCCGCAGGCCCGGCTGCGCACGGTGGGGCTCTCGGCCGACCTCTCGGCCGCCGAGCCGACCACCGCCGGCGTCATCGCCACGCTATCCACGCAGGATTTGCGTGGAAGGCGGGTCGGCGTGCAGCTCTATCCGGACAACCCGAACCACGCGCTGCTGGATTTCCTGCGCGGCGCGGGGGCGGAGCCGGATCCGGTGCTCCCCTATGCCTATGCCACGAAGGAGGACGACGCGCGGGTGCTGGCGATGCTGGAGGAGATGGCGGCGGGGCGCGTGGACCTCGCCATCTTCACCGCGACGCCGCAGGTGCGGCGGCTGAGCGCGCTTGCCGCGCCGGAGCGGCTGCGTCAGGCGCTGGGGCGCACCCGCATTGCCGCGGTCGGCCCGGTGGTTGGCCAGGCGCTGGAGGCGACGGGCGCCCGGGTGGCGGTGATGCCGGAGGAGAGCTTCCACATGAAGCCGATGGTGAACGCCATCCTGGCCGCGATGGGCGCGCCCGGCGCGGAGAATCACGCTTAAGCCCGGTGTATTTTCGTCGAATAGATTGACATACGCTTTCGAAGTGTGATTTACCGTTGGCGAGGCGGCGGCCCCCTTGGCCGTGCCGTCCCGCTGACGGAGGCTGTTGCGATGTCCTGGCGTCTGGTCGCCGACCCGCTCCGTTCCCGCTCCCTGCCGGGCGGGTGTCGGACCACCTGTCCGCGCTGAGCGCCCGCGCGGCCCGGCGCCGCGAACCCCTGACATCGACCTTCACGCCATGCCGGCCCCGCGCCGGCGGAGGACGCCCCGTGTCCGCCTCCCTGCCCGTTGCCCTGTCCGACACCCTGGTCGGGACCGCCGTTCCCCAGGCCGGCCGCCTGCGCTTCACCGCCGCCGACCCGCGCCTCGCCAATCTCGACGGCGCCTTCTTCGACAGCGCCGCTGCCGCCCGGCGCATGGCGGAGACCGTGCTGACGGCGCGGGCGCCCCTGCCGAATGGCGGGCCGGTCGCCGGCCGCGCGCTGCTCGCCCTGCTGCGCCAGGGCTGAAAGGACATCCCATGACGCCGTCCCTGCTGCTCGCGGCTCTGCCGGTACCGGCGCTGCCGGTGGAATCCGCGCTGGTGCTGACCCTGGCCGCTGCCGCGGCGCTGATGGCCGCGCTGGGCCCGGCGGAGGCGCCGCCCCCCGCGGAGGCCAGCTCGGCCGCCATCTTCGCCCTGCATGGCCATGTCTGAGGCCCTGCGCCGCCGGGCGCTGCTCGGCGCCGGCGCGGCCCTCGCGCTCGCCCCCGCGGCCCGGGCCCAGATCTGGCCGGACCGGCCGGTCCGGCTGATCGTCCCAGTCTCTCCGGGCGGCAGCATCGACCCGCTGGCGCGGCTGATCGCGCGGCACCTGCAGGAGGCGCTGGGCCAGCCGGTGGTGGTGGAGAACCATCCCGGCGCCGGCGGCAATATCGCCTTCGAGATGGTGGCGCGCGCCAGGCCGGATGGGCATACGCTGCTGGTCGGCTGGGACAGCCTGGCGATCAACCCGGCGCTCTTCCCGAAGGTCGGCTACGACCCGCTGCGCGACTTCGCGCCTGTCATCCAGACGGTGCGGACGGCGCAGTTGCTGGTGGTGCGCCCTGGCCTGCCCGCGGCCGGCCTGGCGGAGTTCCTGGACCTGACGCGGCGGCAGCCGATCACGCTGGGATCGCCCGGCAATGGCAGCATCGGGCATCTCGCGGCGGAGCTGCTGAAGGCGCATGCCGGCGCGGAGTGGACGCATGTGCCCTACAAGGGCGGCGGCCCCGCGCTGGCGGACCTGATGGCCGGCCATATCGACGCGGTCTTCCTGACCCTGCCGGCCGCGACAGAGCATGTGCGCGCCGGCCGCATCCGGGCCATCGCGGTCAGCGCCACGGCGCGGGCGCCGGCGCTGCCGGCGGTGCCGACGGTGGCCGAGAGCGGCCTTGCGGGCTTCGAGGTGACGTCCTGGCAGGGGCTGCTGGCGCCGGCCGGGACGGAGGCCACGATCCTGCGGCGGCTGAATGCCGAAACCGCGCGGATTCTGGCGCTGCCGGAGGTCGTCTCGCAACTGGCGGGGCAGGGCTTCGAGCCGGTGTCCGGCCCGCCTGAGGCTCTGGCGACACGCCTGGCCGAGGATGTGCCGCGCTGGCCAGGGATCGTGAAACTCGCGGGTGCCCGCGTGGATTGAAGGCATGCTGGCGCCGCGCGCGGGCACCCTGCCACCTCATGGGGCAGCGGACCGGGCAGGCGGCAGCCTGTTGGACGTATCCTCCCCACCTTGGCCGGGGTCCACGGATCCCGGCCATTCTTTGCCTGCCCCGGATGGCCGGCGCCGTGCTGTCCCGCAGACATGCCGAGGCCCGTCCCCGGCCGCGGGCGCCGGCACTGCCTTCGATGGCTTGCCTGCGCGCCGCCCGGTGCGGGCCACTGCGGGGCCTCAGCCGCCGATGGCGGCTGCAAGCCAGAAACCATGCCGCTCGGTGTCATACCCGCCCGCATAAATCCTGACCTGCAGCCGCCGCAGGCGGCTGAGCGCCCGGATGGGCGCCGCGCCAAGTGGCGCGTAGCCAAGCCGCAGAGCGGCGCCGGCGACTGAGGACGCATAAATGCGTCAGCATTTACGCGGGTTGGTGTCAAACCCCGCCATTCCTGTGGATCGGGTCAATCCACAGCACCTCTTCGGGCTTCTCCACCGGCTCGATGTCGAGATTGACCACCACCGCCTCGTTGTCCGAGCGGACGAGGACGCAGCGCAGCGTCTCGTCCGTGGACGCATTGATCTCCTGGTGCGGGACGAAGGGCGGGACGAAGATGAAGTCGCCCGGGCCGGCCTCGGCGACGAATTCCAGCTTCTCGCCCCAGCGCATGCGGGCGCGGCCCGACACGATGTAGATGACGCTTTCCAGCTCCCCATGGTGGTGGGCGCCGGTCTTGGCATTCGGGTGGATATGGACCGTGCCGGCCCAGATCTTCTGGGCGCCGACCCGCGCTGCGTTGATGGCGGCGGCGCGGTTCATGCCCGGGGTCTGGGCGGTGTTGGTGTCGAGCTGGTCGCCCGGGATCACCCGCACGCCGGTATGCTTCCACCCGTCGGGCGGGGCGTCGTGGCTGTGGTGGCCGTCATGCGGCATGGCGCGTCCTCCTGGTGATGGCAGGCCGAGGTGGTGCCGTTGTCCCGGCACCGGGCTCGGGGAAACAGATGGGGGCTGAACGCCGGAGGGGTTCAACGGGGATACCTCCCCCGGCACTCATTTTTTCAGAGCCCCGCGAAGAGCTCCGTGGACAGGTACCGTTCCGCGAAGGAGGGCGCGATCCCGACCACCAGCCCCCCTTGCAGCCCCGGCTCCCGCGCCACCTGCAGCGCCGCGTGCAGCATGGCGCCGGAGGAGATGCCGACCGGCAGCCCTTCCATCTGGGCGCAGCGCCGGGCGGCGGCGATGGCGTCCCGCTCGCTGACCCGCAGCACCGCGTCGAGCCGGTCGAGGTCCAGCACCGCCGGCTTGAAGCCGGCGCCGATGCCCTGGATGCCGTGCGGCCCCGGCTCGTCGCCGGAGAGCACGGCGCTCTCGGCCGGCTCCACCCCGATGACGCGGAGGCCCGGCTTGCGCGGCTTCAGGGCGCGGGCGATGCCGGTGAGCGTCCCGCCCGTGCCGACGCCGCCGATCACCACATCCACCTCGCCGGCGGTATCGGCCCAGATCTCCTCCGCCGTGGTGCCGGCATGGATCTCGGGGTTGGCCGGGTTGTCGAACTGCTTCGGCATCCAGGCGCCGGGGGTTGCCGCCACGATCGCCTCGGCCCGCGCGATGGCGCCGGCCATGCCGCGGCGGGCGGGGGTGAGTTCCACCTCGCCGCCCATCAGGCGGATCATCTTGCGCCGTTCGATGCTGGCGCCGTCCGGCATGACGACGATCAGCCGGTAGCCCTTGGCGGCGGCGACGAAGGCGAGGGCGATGCCGGTATTGCCGGAGGTCGGCTCCACCAGTGTCGAGCGGCCGGGGGCGATCAGCCCCTCCCGCTCCGCGGCCTCCACCATGGCCAGGCCGATGCGATCCTTCACCGAGCCAAGCGGGTTGAAGAATTCGAGCTTGATGGCGAGGTCGGCCGCCAGCCCATCCGCCGCCTTCAGCCGGTTCAGCCGCACCAGCGGCGTGGAGCCGACGATGTCCAGCACGCTGTCATAGATCCGGCCATGGGCCGGCAGGGGCTCGGTCCCGTGGAGATCCGGCTCCGGGCGGGGGGCACGGCGGGGAAGGCTGCGGGCGGCGTCCGACATGGGACTGCGATATCACCCTTCGGCGCCGTAGATCAGGGGCCAAATGAGAAAATTCGGGACTGGGAGGCGGAAAATCCCGGCGGGCCATCGTTCCAACCATCTGCCGTTCCCGTCCGTGCCGGTGAATGCGGCGATCCTCGCCGGGCCGGCGGCGCTGCTGCCGGGCGGGGGAGCGGCCAAGGCCCGCGCCGGAGGCGCGGGCAGGGGGCGCCAGTCTCCTTGCACAAGATCTGGGCGATGCGACCGCATTCCGGGCGGGGCGCCGGCCGGGAGGCCGTGCCCGCGCCGCGGGTGCCGAGGCACGGTCCTTGCTGGGCGGGTCCCGACCGACCTGTCACACGGAGACGAGCCGATGCTGATCCGCCCGACGCGGCGCGCCCTGCTGGGCGGCGCCGCCCTGCTCGCCACGCCCGCCATCCTGCGCGCCCAGACGCCGGAGATCTTCGTGGGCGGCCCGGCCTCCCCGGGGCTCACCGACATCCTCTTCCCGCGCATCGAGAAGAAGCACGGCTTCAAGATCCTGTTCGAGGGCACGAACAGCCTGATCAACCTCGAGAAGATCCGCAGCAACCGCGCCCGCCCCACCATGACGGTGACGATGATGGACGACCCCGTCCTCATCCTCGGCGAGCGGGAGGGGCTGCTGGAGCCGCTGCGGGGCAAGGCCATCCCGAACCTGGCGGATATCCGGGCGGAGGCGAAGCCACGGGATTTGATGTGGGCGAACTGGTGCTTCCCGGCCGCTTCCATCAGCTACCAGACCCAGAACGTGAAGGCGGCGCCGCAGAGCTATGCCGAGGTCTGGGACCGCAAGTACCGCGACAAGGTCATCCTGATCTCCATGCGCATCACCCAGGCGGTGGTGCCGCTGCTGGCGGCGACGCAGCTCGCCACCGGCAAGCCGCTGGCGGAATGCCTGAAGCTGGCCGATGAGGGTTTCTCGAAGTTGCGCGAGCTGAAGCCCAATATTCTCCAGATCACGACAAATCCGCCCCAGGCGCAGCAGCTGCACGAAAGCGGCGAGGTGGACCTCTATCTCTCGCCGGACAGCCGCACGACGCTATTCCGCAAGAGCCAGCGCGCGCCCGTGGACCTCGCCTTCCCGAAGGAGGGCACGGTCGCCATGCCGGCCGGCGTCGCCCTGGTGAAGGGCGGGCCGAACCCCGAACTGGGCATGAAATTCATCAACGAGCTGCTGGACCCCGAGACCCAGGCGCTGGTCGCCGGCACCTTCTTCTCCAAGCCCACCAACACCAAGGCGGTGGCGCCGGCCGGGCTGAACCTGCCGGAGCTGGTGGTGCTGGACTGGGAATACTTCGCCGACAACCGCAGTCGTTGGATCGAGCGCTTCGAGCGGGAGATCAGCGCGCGGTGACAGGGATGGCCGCCCTGCGGCAGGCAGGGCACCTGACGGTCGCCGGCGCTGCCAAGCGCTTCGGCGCCGCGACCGTGCTGGACGATCTCTCGATCGCGGTGGCGAAGGGCGAGTTCGTCTCGCTCCTCGGCCCCTCGGGCTGCGGCAAGACGACGCTGCTGCGCTGCATCGCCGGGCTGCTGCGGCCGGATAGCGGCCGCATCACGGTGGCGGGCCGGGACATCACCACGCTGCCGGCGCACAAGCGGAATGTGGGCGTGGTGTTCCAGAACTACGCGCTCTTCCCCCATCTGACGGTCGCCGAGAATATCGGCTTCGGCCTGCGCGCCCAGGGCATCCGCCCGGCCGAGGCGGCGCCGCGCATCGCGGAAGCCCTGGCGCTGGTGCGGATGAGCGAGCATGCGGGCAAGCCCGTCACGGCGCTGTCGGGCGGGCAGCAGCAGCGCGTGGCGGTGGCGCGGGCCCTGGTGGTCCGCCCCTCGCTCCTCCTGCTGGACGAGCCCTTCTCGGCGCTCGATCGCAAGCTGCGGGAGACGATGCAGGTGGAGCTGAAGCACCTGCTGCGGGAAGTCGGGATCACCGCGATTTTCGTGACGCATGACCAGGAGGAGGCGCTGGTCGTCTCCGACCGCATCGCGGTGATGAATGCCGGGCGGATCGAGCAGTTGGCCGATCCGGCGACGCTCTATGGCCGCCCGGCCTCCCTCTACGTGCTCGATTTCGTCGGCCAGTCCACGCGGCTGGCCGGGCGGGTGAGCGCGGGCGGCGGCGGCCTCGTTTCGGTGGAGACGGCGCTCGGCCCGGTGCGGGCGCCTGGGGCTTTCGCGCCGGGCAGCCGGGTGGTGGTGGCGGTGCGGCCGGAGGCGGTGACGCCCGGCGCCGCCTCGCCCGCCGAGGGGTTGAACCGGATCGAGGCGCGGGTGCGGGAGGTCTCCTTCCTCGGCTCCCGCACCCAGCTCCATCTCGACCTGCCGGAGGAGGGGGAGGACCGCGGCGTGGTGGAGCTGGCGCGCCTGCCGGAGGGCATCGGCCCCGGCAGCCCCGTGACCCTGAGTTTCCGGGAGGAGGACACCATGCTGTTCCCGGCCGCATGAGCGCGACCGCGATCGAGGCGCCGGCCCTGCCCGCGCCGCGCCGGCGGATGGACCCGCTGGGGCTGCTGGCCCTGCCGGGCATCGCCTTTCTCTTCGTTGTCTTCCTGCTGCCGCTGGCCCTGCTCCTCTGGTCCTCCATCCGCGGCGGGGAGGGCTTCACCCTTGCCGGCTACTGGCGGGTGCTGGGGGATGAGTACTACCGCGGCGTCATCCTCGCCTCGCTCCAACTCGGCCTGGTCACCACATCGGGCGCGCTGCTGCTCGGCTATCCCGCGGCCTTCGCCCTGGCGCGGGCGCGGGGCGGCTGGCAGGTGCTGCTCTTCGCGCTGGTCTTCCTGCCGCTCACCGTCTCCATCATCGTCAAGTCCTTCGGCTGGGGCATCGTGCTGCGGCGCGACGGCATCCTGAACTGGCTGATGCTCAACCTCGGCCTGATCGAGCGTCCCGTCCGCATGATCTTCACCGAGGGCGCGCTCTATGCCGGCATGATCAATGTCTTCCTGCCCTTCATGGTGCTGCCGATCTACTCGGTGGTGCGGATGATGGACCCGCGCCTGCCGGATGCGGCGGCGACCCTCGGCGCCTCGCCCTGGTTCCGCTTCACCCGCGTGACCTTGCCGCTCTCGCTGCCCGGCGTGGTCGCCGGTGTCTCGCTGGTCTTCTCCCTCGCGGTCGCGGCCTATGTCACGCCCTCGCTGCTCATGGGCGACCGCTACATGACCATGTCCATGGTGATGGCGAAGGCCTTCCTGAACCTGCGGGACTGGCAGCTCGGCGCCGCCATGGCGGCCGTGCTGCTGGCGGTCGCGGCCTTCGTGGTGGTCGGCGCCTCGCTGCTGCAGCGGCGGCTGGGGGGAGGGCGGTGATGGAGCGCCTGGGCCTCGGCATCGCCTGGACGGCGCTGATCATCGTCATCCTCTTCCTGCTGCTGCCGATCCTGGTGGTGATCCCCGTCTCCTTCACCGAGGCGACGGTCTTCCGCTTCCCGCCGGAGGGTTTCTCCCTCCAGTGGTACCAGAAGATCCGCAATGTGGACGGGCTGCTCGGCGCCCTCTGGCTCTCGGCGCAGATCGCGGCGCTGGCGACCGGCCTTTCCCTGCTGCTCGGCACGCTCTGCGCCATCGCCTTGGTGCGCGGCGCGGTGCCGGGGGCGGCCGCGATCACCACCTTCATGGTCTCGCCGCTCATGCTGCCGGGCCTGGTGCTCGGCATCGCCTTCCTGCAGGCGATGCGGGAGGTGGGCCTGCGCGATGCCTGGTGGTCCCTGCTGCTGGCGCATGTCGTCATCACCATGCCCTTCGTCATGCGCACGGTGCTGGGCAGCCTCGCCATGTTCGACTTCGCCATGGTGGATGCGGCGCGGACGCTCGGGTGCAGCTATCCCGTCGCGCTCTGGCGGGTGCTGGTGCCGAACATCCTGCCGGGCTTCGTCTCCGGCGCGCTGTTTGCCTTCATCGCCAGCTTCGACAACTACCCCGTCTCGATGTTCCTGGTGGATGTGCGGACCAAGACGCTGCCCATCCAGCTGCTGAACTACCTGGAGATCAGCCCGGACCCGACGCTGGCCGCGGTCAGCACCGGACTGATCGGGCTGACCGTGCTGGTGCTGATCCTCTGCGACCGGCTGGTCGGGCTGCGGCGGATGGCGTCCATCTAGCGGCCGGGGCGCTCCGGCCGGGCCGCCGGCGAAGTCCGTTGCGGCCCGGCCCATGGCGGGCCGGCGCCGTCCTGCGGCGTGACTGTATACAATGTTGACAAGTGAGTCGTTTCAGCGACCATTCCGCCTGCGCCTGGCCTTGCCGCGCATCCGGGAGGAACACGCCAATGAACCGACTCATGTCGCGCCGCAGTGCATTATGGGGCCTGTGCGGCGGCTGCGCCGCGCTCGGCTCCGGCTTCCGCGCCACGCCGGTGCAGGCCCAGGGCGCCGCCCCCGCCGCGGCCGCCGCGGCGGGCCCCGTCCGGCCGTCCCGCTTCGGGCCGAACGACACGATCGGCAACATGAATCTGGTGACGCCGCAGAAGGTGCAGGAGGCCTCCCGCCTGGTGACGCAGGGCCGCGCCTACCCGCTCGGCATCGTCGTCGATCGCAGCACGCCGGCCTTCCCGCCGCGCAGCGTCGGCGTCACCGTCCTCATGCCGGGGCAGGAGGGCGGGCAGACCTTCGGCAGCAACAAGATGTCCTATGTGGACGACATGATCAGCGGCTGGCTCGGTGTCGGCACGCAAATCGACACCTTCGCCCATCTCGGCATCGACTACACCTTCTATAACGGCAACAAGGCGGCCGACTTCGTCCGCACCACCGGCGTCACCAAGCTAGGGGTGGAGGGCGTGCCGCCCATGGTGACGCGTGGCGTGCTGGTGGACCTGGCGAAGTTCAGGAACAAGCCGCGGCTGGATGGCGGGGAGCTGGTGACGGCGGACGAGCTGCGCCAGGCGATGCAGCAGCAGAATGTCCGCGTGACGCCGGGCGATGTCGTGGTGCTGCACACCGGCTGGCTGTCCATGCTCGGGGAGAATCCGAAGCGCTTCGGCGATGAGGAGCCGGGGATCGACGGCGCGGGCGCGGAGTTCCTCGCCTCCCTCCAGCCCTGCGCGGTCGGCGCCGATACCTGGGGCGTGGAGGCGGTGCCCTTCAAGGACCCGAACCTGCTCTGGCAGGGCCACCAGGTGCTGCTGGCGCAGCACGGGATCCATATCCTCGAGACGCTGGACACCGCGCCGCTCGTCCGCGACGGCGTGGCCGAGTTCATGTTCGTGCTCGGCCAGCCGCGCTACAAGGGCGCCGTGCAGGCGATCATCAACCCCATCGCCATCCGCTGAGGCGCCCGGTCGGCGCGGGGCGCCGCCCCAAGCCGTGAACCGGCCGCCAGGATACAGGGCGGTCCGATGACCGGAGGGCCTCCAGGCCCGGAGGTCTGAATCGGCCCGCTCGACAGCCAAGGCGCCGGGCGGCGGCCGGCATTCAGGCCGGCACGCCGTCCACCGGGTTGAAGGGGCCGGGGAAGATGCCGCGCGGCTTGATCATCTCGTAGGGCCCGCGCGGCAGGAACCGCCCATGGCCGGGCGCGCCGACCACGCGCCCGCCTTCCACCACCGGCACGCCGCGCACCAGCGTGGTCTCCGGCCAGCCCGTGACCTCGAAACCCTCATAGGGCGTGTGGTCATTGGCGTCCTGCACCACCGCCTGGGTGATCGTCACGCGCTTCGCCGGGTCCCAGATGGCGATATCGGCGTCGCTGCCGACCGCGATGGTGCCCTTCCGCGGATGCAGCCCGAACAGCTTCGCCGCATGCGTCGCGGTGATGGAGACGAAGGTCGGCAGGTCGATCCGCCCCTTCACCACGCCTTCCGAGAACAGGACCGGCATGCGCACGGCCAGGCCCGGCACGCCGTTCGGGATGCGGGTGAAGGGCGCGTCCTCGCCGAAGGCGGATTTGCCGTCCGGCCCGGCATAACGCGTCGGCGCGTGGTCGGAGGTGATGTTGCCGATGACGCCGCGCCGGATCATCTCCCACAGCGCGGCCTGGTCCGCCCTGCTGCGCGGCGCCGGGCTGCAGACATATTTCGCGCCCTCGAAGCCCGGGCGGTCGAGGTCCTCCGCGGTCAGCACCAGGTATTGCGTGCAGGTCTCGGCCCAGACCTTCAGGCCGCGGCGCTGCGCCCGCTCGATCTCCTCCGCGCTCTCGCCGCCGCTGACATGGAAGACCTGGATCGGCACGTCCAGCGCCTCGGCCATGGCGCAGACGCGGTGGACGCATTCGCGCTCCACCACCATCGGCTTGGCCCAGGCATGGTGCTTCGGCGCCGTCAGCCCGGCCTTCAGCAGCGCCCTGGTGTGGAACTCGATCAGCTCATGGTGCTCGGCATGGATGCAGGTGAGGGCGCCGAGGCGCCGCGCCGCCGCCAGCACCTCCAGCGCCTGGTCGTCGGTGATCCGCGCGCCGGCATAGGTCAGGAAGATCTTGAAGCTGCGGTGACCCTGCTCCACCAGCCGCGGCAGTTCCTCCTCCAGGATCTCCGGCCGCGGATCGGTCAGGATCAGGTGGAAGCCGTAGTCGATGCGGCTGTGCCGCGCGCGCTCCAGATGCTCGGCGACACCCTGGGCGATCGATCCGCCGCGCTCTTGCCGCGCGAAGCCTATCACCGTGGTGGTGCCGCCGACGGCGGCCGAGGCGCTGCCGGAGGCGAAACTGTCCGCATTCACCGTGGGGCCGCCGCGCGGCTCCTCGATATGGGTGTGGCTGTCGATGCCGCCGGGCAGCACCAGCCGGCCCGTCGCGTCGATCTCCTTCGCCCCGGCGCCCAGGCCGCGGCCCAGCGCCACCACCTGGCCGCCCGTGATCCCCACATCGCTCCCGAACACGTCGCTCGCGGTCGCAACGGTGCCGTTGCGGATGACGAGGTCGAATTCTGGCATGGCGATGTCTCCGGCGCGTCGTGATCCCGCGCCGCATTGCAGCCGATCGCCCCGCGCGCCACAAGGGCGGCCGACAGCGCGAGGGGGCCGGGATGCAGGCGGATTCGGCGGTGCGGATGGCGGAGCTGATGTTCGCGGCGCTGCGCGAGGCCTCGCTCGACCCGCCCGGCGTCAGCCGCGCCAGCTACGGCCCGGGCGAGCGTGCCGCGCATGCCATCGCCCGCGCCGCGGCGGAGGAGATCGGGCTGGAGGTCGAGACCGATCCGATCGGCACGCTCTCCATGACGCTGCCTGGCATGAATCGCGAACTGCCGCCGGTCGTCATCGGCTCGCATCTCGATGCGGTGCCGCATGGCGGCAATTACGACGGCGCGGCGGGCGTGGTGATGGGCCTTGCCCTCGCGGCGCGCCTGCGCAGGGCAGGGCCGGTGCTGCCGCGGGACCTCGTCATCCTCGGCATCCGGGCGGAGGAGATGTGCTGGTTCCCCATGCCCTATCTCGGCAGCCGCGCCGCCTTCGGCCTGCTGCCGCCGGATGCGCCGGACACGCTGCGCCGGACGGATAGCGGCCGCACGCTGGCCGAGCACATGGCGGAGGAGGGGTTCGACCCGGACTTCATCCGCCAGGGCCGCGCCTCGCTCGACCCGCGCTTCGTCCACGCCTTCATCGAGCCGCATATCGAGCAGGGGCCGGCGCTGGTCGAGGCCGGGCTGCCCGCCGCCATCGTCACCGGCATCCGCGGCAGCCTGCGCTACCGCGCCTGCAAGGCCACGGGAGCCTGGGCGCATGCCGGCGCGGTGCCGCGGCAGGGGCGGCGGGATGCGGTGCTGGCGGTCGCCTCGCTCGCGCATGCGCTGGAGGAATTCTGGCGCGTGGCGGAATCCGGCGGCCGCGACCTGGTGCTGACCATGGGCGAGTTCTGGACCGACCCGGCGATGCATGGCCCGACCCGGATCCCCGGCCAGGTCACCTTCAGCCTCGATATCCGCAGCGAGGACCCGGCGGTGCTGCAGGCCGCCGAGGCGCTGCTGCGCGACCAGGCGGCGCGGATCGAGGCCGAGCGCGGCGTGACGATCGACTACGGCCCGCCCCTGCCCGTGCCGCCGGCGCCGATGGATGCGCGGCTGCGTGCGGCGCTGGCGCGCGGGGCGGAGGCGGCGGGCGTCCCGGTCATGGCGATGGCCTCCGGCGCCGGGCATGACTGCCTGACCTTCGCCGGGCTCGGCGTGCCCGGCGCCATGCTGTTCATCCGCAACGAGCATGGCAGCCACAACCCCGAGGAGGCCATGGCGATGGCGGATTTCGCCGCCGCGCTCGAGGTGCTGGCGGCGGCGATCGGCGAGATCGCCGCCTGACCCGCGCGCCCCGGCACGCTCCCGGGCCGGGGCGGCGGGCGCGGGGAAGGGGGCTGCGGGATGGTGTGGCCGCGCGCGGCACCGGGGCTGCGGTTCCGGATGGCGCCGCACGCCGCCCGGCGGCGGTTGCAGGTGGCGCGGAAGGCCGGCGGCACCACGCCGCTGACGGCACCGCGCATCCTCGCGTCATCCTCCCCCGCGCCGGCGGCTCCGGCCAGGGCGCGGCCTTCAACCTGGCGGCGCCGTTTTCTGCTTAGGCGGCGGCGACGCGCACCGTATCGCCCTCCGGCCCGGCGCTCCCCTCCGGCGTCAGCGCCGCGACCGTCTCTGCGGCGACGGCCAGCACGGCGGCCCGGAGGGCCTGCGCCGCCTCCGGTGTCATCTGTCGCGCCTCGCCCTGCAACTGCCGCGCCGCCGTGGCAAGCCGCGTGGCCCCGAGCGTGGCCGCCGCGCCGGCCAGCCGGTGGGCGGAGGGGATCATGTGATCCGCCGGCATCGGCGCGGTGGCCCGGAGCTGGTCGGCGGCCTCGCGCATCTCGCGGATGAACTCGCCCGCCAGGCTGCGCGCGGCCTCGGGATCGAGGCCGGGCACGACCAGGGCCGCGCCGGGCGGGCGGCTCAGCAGCGGGAGGTCCGCGAAGCCTGCCGCCTCCGGCGCCTCCGGCGCGGGCCGGGCATCGCCGGTCAGCCGCGCCAGCGCCGCGATCAGGGCCTCGCGCTCGATCGGCTTGGCCAGATGGGCATCCATCCCCGCCTCCCGGCAGGTGGCAACGTCCTCGGCGAAGGCGCTGGCGGTCACGGCCAGGACCGGCACGCGGGCGGCAGGGCCGGGCAGGGCGCGGATCCGGCGCGTCGCCTCCAGCCCATCCATGCCGGGCATCATCACATCCATCAGCACCACGTCGAAGGGCCGTCCCCCCGGCGGCTCGGCCAAGGCGTCCAGCGCCAGCGCGCCGTCCGCGACGCAATGGGCGCTGTGGCCGGCGGATTCCAGCAGCGCGCGGGCCACGACCAGGTTGGCCGGAACGTCATCCGCGACCAGCACATGCAGCGCCTTCCGCGCCGGCATGCCCGGGGCGGCCTTCTCCGGCTCCGCCGCGGGGGCGACCGGGCGCAAGGGCAGTTCCAGCCAGAAGACCGCGCCCTGTCCGGCGGGCGAACGGTCATTGGCGTCACACCCGATCCGGCCGCCCATCTGCTCCGCGATGCCGGCGGCGATGGCGAGGCCAAGGCCGGCGCCGCCCGCCTTCCCGCGGTCGAGCTGCACGAAATCGCCGAAGATGGCGCGCCGCTGGTTCTCCGGCACGCCCGGGCCGGTATCGCGCACCTCGATCCGGACCGGCAGCACCGCCTCGACGTCGATGGGCCCGAGCGTCCAGGCCGCCAGCTCCACCTGGCCGCCGACCGGGGTGAACTTCACCGCATTGGACAGCAGGTTGAGGACCATCTGCCTGAGGCGGGTCTGGTCGAGCTCGGCCGCGGCGGGCAGGTTCTCCGCCAGGTCGAGGACAACCGTCACCCGCTTCTCCTCGGCGGCCGGGCGCACCAGCATCGCGCAGTCCCGCAGCAGCCCGGCAAAATCGGCGGCGGTGGCGCGCAGCTCCAGCCGGCCGGCCTCGACCTTGGCGAGGTCGAGCACGTCATTCGCCACGGCGACCAGGTGCCGCCCGGCGGCTTCCAGGGTCTCCGCCCGCTTCCGCTGCTCGCCCGACAGCGCCGGGTCGCGCGCCAGTGCCTGGGCGAGGCCGAGCACCCCGTTCAGCGGCGTGCGCAGCTCATGGCTCATGCGGGCGAGGAAGCGCGATTTCGCCTCGGTCGCCGCCGCGGCGGCGTCGCGGGCCTGGGCGAGATCCGCCATGGCATGCTTCAGCGCCGTGATGTCGGTGCGGATGCCCACCGTGCCGCCGGTCGGCGTCCGCCGCTCGGCCACCAGGATCCAGCGGCCATCCGGCAGCAGCCGTTCCATGCTGGGCTGGTCGTTCCGGTGCCAGGCGGTGATCGCCGCCACGAAGGCCTCGATATCCTCCCCGGCCTGCGGGTACTGGCCGCGCTTCGCGCCTTCCCGGATGATGTCCTCGAAGCGCGCGCCGGCGACGATGAAGGGAGCACTGACCGCGTAGAGGTCGCGGTAGCGCTGGTTGCAGATGACCAGCCGGTCCTCGGCGTCGAACATGACGAAGCCGTCCGGCATGGTCTCGATCGCGCTCTCCAGCAGTTCGCGCGCGGCGGTGCGTTCCGCCTCGATCCTTTCGCGCTGGCGGAGCGCGGCATTGAGCGCGAGGCCGAGCGCCCCGATGAGGAGGGCGCTGCCGATCGCCACGAACATCAGGCGCCGGCGATCCTGCTGGAAGGCTGCGAGGGCGGCCTGCGTCTCCAGGCTCGCGACGACGAAGAGGTCGCGGTAGAGCGTGGGCCGCGCCGCGGCGAAGACGGTCACCGGCGCAAGGCGCCCGGGGATCTCGACGGCGCTGCCGTCCAAAGGCAGGCTGGTGGCGCTGCGGCTGAGCCGCTGGCCGATCCAGGTTTCGTCATGCGGCAGGCTGGCCAGCAACTGGGCATCGGACCGCTCGATCGAGAGGCGCAGCCCGGGTGCCTCCCCCACCGGCGCCAGCATGGTGGTGACCAGGGGAACCGGAACCTCCGCCACCGCGACCAGGTCGGGCGCGCCCGGCAGGTCCATGGCGCGGAGGACGAAGAGCGTCCATTCGCCGGTGAGGGGGTTGCGGGCCGGGCCGCCGACCACGGCGCTGCCGCTCCGCTTCGCCTCGTCCAGCCGGGCCGGTTCGACCGGTGGGGGGCGCGTGCGGGAGGCCGGGAGGGCACTCGCCCAGGGCCGGCCATCCGGCTGCAGGATGACCAGGTCGCGGAAATTGAGGTTCTGGAAATTGATGTCCCGCAGCATCCGGGTGGCCGCGGCCCGCTCCACCCCGCCATCCCGGGCGAGCTGGCCGAGCACGGCCGGAAGCCCGGCCAGCGTGCCGTCGATCGCCAGGAAATGCCGGTTGACCGTGCTTTCGGCCATGCGGGCGACGCGCTGGATCGTCTGCGTCGCGTTGGTTTCGGCCGTCTCCCGCAGCCGGTCCAGCAGCAGCGCGGTGCCGAGCAGGATGGCCAGCAGGACCAGCGCGCCGGACAGCGCGACGGCGAGGCGAAGGCGGCGTACCTGCATGTGCTATTCCGCCCTCGCCGGGATGCCGCGTGCCTTGCCCAGGATCCGGTTCCAGGTATCGGCGCAGTCCGGGCCGCAGCGCTGCACCCAGGCCGGCAGCACGACATCCGTCAGCAATTGCTGGCGGCGCGCCATGTCCTGCGGCCGGTCCTCGACGATCGTCATCCGCCCGCGGCCGCCGGCCACGCAGTCCGGCCGGCCGGCATTGCAGGCCAGCCCGTCCTCGGTCTCCTCCGCCGCGCCGCGCCAGATCTCCTCCTGCAGGGTGGCGAGCCCGCCCTGCAAGGCGGTGCTCACCTCCTCCGGCAGCGCGTCCCAGGCCCGCTGGTTCGCGCCGAAGATGGCGACGCCCCAGGTGAGGGCGGTGCGGGCGACATGGGTGGTGACCTCATGCAGCCCGATGGCATTGCCGGAGAGCGTGCCGGTGATGGCGCATTCGAAGACGCCGTTCCGGATGGAGGGGACGATCTCGGCGAAGGGGGTGACCACCGGCGTCGCGCCCAGCGCGGTGATGAGCTCCGACTGCCCGACCGAGGAGACGCGGATGCGACGCCCGGCCAGGTCGTTCAGCCCGGCGAAGCCCTGGCGGCAGAACATGACCTGCGCCGGATAGGTATAGACCGCCAGCAGCTTCACCCCGTAGCGCTCGCGCAGCAGCTCCTCCAGCCGGGGGCGCCAGAGCCGTTCCGTCTCGCGCAGGGTGGCCAGGTCGGGGTTCAGCAAGGGCAGGTCGACCGCGTTCAGCTCCGGCTCGTCGGCGGCGGCGAGGGCCAGCAGCACGGTGCCGAAGGAGACCACGCCCAGCCGCATGAGCTGGAGCATCTCCTGGCCACGGATGCCGCTGCGGTCGAAGGGGGCGATCTGGGCGCGGACGCGGCCATTGGTCAGGCCCGGCACCCGGTCGGTCCAGAAGGGCGCCTCGTAGCTCACATATTGCCGGATGGTGGCCAAGCCGCCGACGACCTTCAGCTCGATCGGCGGGGCGGTCTCGGCGGCGGCCGGCGGGCCTCCGGCCAGCAGCAGGCAGAGCAGGCCCAGCAGCGACGCCGCCCGGCGGCCGAGCGCCGCGGCGGGGGAACGGCGCAGGGGCAGGTGGTCAGGAAGCATCCCGGTCATCCTGTGGCGGCCATGGGCGGCCGGTGGGTCATGCGGTGCGGCGGCAGCGCGGTCCTGCTGGGGTCCTTCACCCTGGCATGAACCTACCGGTTGTTTGTGCCCCTTTACAGCCCCGCTGGATGCGCGTGATCCGGGAATTCCCGCCGCCGACGCATGGCCCCGGCCCGGCGCGGCGCCTTGCGCCCACCGGGCCCGGCCGCCACGCGGCGCTGGCGGCAGCATCCCGAAACCCGCGGCCGGCGAGGCCGATCCGCAGCCCGACCCGTTACACCTGACAACATGCCGGTTTCTTGACGGCGGCATGCCGCCGTTTCGTCAGGGCTCCAGCCGGACGCCGGTCCGGGCCACGACCTCGCGATACTTCGCCACCTCCCGCCGGATGAAGGCTTCCGCCTCCGGCAGGCCGTTCGGGGCACGCCAGGCGTCATGGCCGGCGGCGAAGAGCCGGTCGCGCAGCGGGTCCTCCTGCAGGGAGGCGACGAGGGCGCGGTTGATCGCCTGCGCCGTGGCCTGCGGCATGGCAGGCGGGCCGACCAGGATGAACCAGGTGTCGAAGTCGAAGCCGGGCACGCCGCTCTCGGCCAGGGTCGGCAGGTCCGGCCAGGTCGGGAAGCGGCGCTGGCCGGTGACCGCGACCGGGCGCACCAGCCCTTCCCGCATCATGGCGTTGGCCGAGGCGAGGGCGGCGATGCCGAACTGCGCCTCCCCCGTATGGATGCTCTGCAGCATCTGCGCGCCGCTGCGATAGGGCACGTGCACGAAGCGGGTGCCGAGATGCTGGCCCAGCATCTCGGCCGCCAGGTGCAGCACGCCGGCGACCCCCGAGGTGGCGTAGGTGATGCTCTCGGGCGGGGCGCGCCGCAGCGCCTCCACCGTCTCGGCCGCATTGCTTCCGGGGAAGCGGTTGGTCACCACCAGCACCAGCGGCGGCGCGCCGATGACGCCGAGATGGGTGAAGTCCGCCACCGGGTCGTAGCGGTTCCAGTTGGTGATGGCATTGGGGGCGATGGCGTGGGAGCCGGTCTCGGCCACCATGATGGTGAAGCCGTCCGCCGGCTGGCGGCGCAGCCATTCGCTGGCGACCGCGCCGGCCGCGCCGGGGCGGTTCTCCACCACCACCCGGGTGCCGGCGCCGAGATGCGCGGCGAAGCGGTCGGCCAGCAACCGGGCGGCGATATCGGTGGAGCCGCCGGGCGCGTAGCCGGTGACGAGGATGACCGGGCGTTCGGCGAAATTCTGGGCCCGCGCCGCGAGCGGCAGGGCGGCGAGCAGGGGCAAGAGGGTCCGGCGGCGCATCTGGTTCCTCCCTGGCGGTCTTGTTGCCGCCAGGAAAGCACCGGCCGCGCCCGGCCGGGAAGCCCGCCCGGCCAGGGGGCGGACGCAACATCGTCAGGCCGGGGCGGGCGTGGCGCGATCCGCCTGCCGCCCCGCTATGCCCCCTGCAACTCCACCCCGGCTGCCGAGCGGCCGCGCTGGTCGTAATTCGCCCCGGAATACTCCGTCATGAACTCCAGATAGGTGAAGGGGGGGTAGCGCGGCGGGTTGTCCGGCGTCACGCAGGTGGGGATCGGCGCCATGACCGCGTCGTAGGAGCAGTCCATGAAGAAGGGGATGGCATAGCGCTCCTGGCCCGAGCGGTTGGTGACGCGGTGCGGTGTCGCCAGGAAGACGTGGTTGGTCCAGCGCCGCAGCATCATGCCGCCATTGACCAGGAAGTGCCCCTCCAGCGCCGGGGCGTCGATCCAGCGCCCGTCCGGCAGGCGGATGGACAGGCCCGGCACCTTGTTCTGCGCCAGGATGGTCATGAAGGAGGTATCGGCATGCGGCGCCAGGCCCCATTCATCGGCCGGCGCCGTCGGCTCCTGCTGCGGGTAGTGGGTCATCCGCAGGGTGAACATCGGCTCGCGGAACTTGTCCTCGAACCAGTCATGCGGCAGGCCGAGGGCCGCGGCATAGATCGGCACCAGCCGCTTGCCGAGCGTCTCCAGGGCGCGGGCATAGTCCAGCGCGACCTCCCGGAAGCCCGGCAGGTCGGCCGGCCACTGGTTCACGCCGCGGAAGCGCTTGCCGGCCAGTACGTCCGGATGGTCCGGCGGCAATTCCCGCTTGAAGAACACCGCTTCATTGGCGTTCGGCTTCTTGACGCCATCCACCGCGTTCATGCGCGTGGTGTTGCCGCGGAAGGGGAGATAGCCCTGGTTGTGGTTGTTGAAGGGCATCGCCATCTTCGCCTCCAGCGGCTGCGCATGGAAGCGGGCCGCGGCGGCGAAGGCGGCCTCCACCAGCGCCTCGGGCACGCCGGTGTTGCGGACGAAGTAGAAGCCGATCTCGGTGAAGGCCCGGTGGAGCTGCGGCCCGAGCGCATCGAGGGCACCGGGATCGCCGCGCAGCAGCGGGGCGAGGTCGAGGACGGGGATCTCATCGGCCATGGGCGGGCTTCCCTTGCGTCGCAGCATGGCAGCCTAGGCGCGGATTCCGGGCACGCCAACCGCCGATCTGCCGCCCGTCCCGCGGTTGCCGGCAGGCGGCCCGGGGTCCAGCATCCGGCCCCCGAACAACCGAGGAGGCAGCCCGGCCCGGCATGAGCCCGCCCGACCAGACCACAGGCCCGGGCGCATCCGCCCCGGCCGTCGCGCGGCTGGCCGCGCTGCGCCGCCTGCTGCCCTATCTCCGGCCCTATCGCGGCCGCGTGGCGCTGGCGGCCATCGCCCTGCTGCTGGCGGCCGGTCTCGTGCTCGGCCTCGGCCAGGGCGTGCGGCACCTGGTGGATGAGGGCTTCGCCGCCGGCAGCGCCGCGGCGCTCGACCGCACCGCGCTGCTGCTCTTCGGCGTCGTCGCGGCGCTGGCCGCCGCCACCTGCGCCCGCTTCTGGCTGGTCTCCTGGCTCGGCGAACGGGTGGCGGGCGACCTGCGGCGGGAGGTCTTCGAGCATGTGCTCCGCCTCTCCCCCGCCTGGTTCGAGACGGCGCGGACCGGCGACATCCTCTCCCGCCTCACGGCCGATGTCACGCTGCTGCAGTCGCTGATCGGCTCCGCCATCTCCCAGGGGATCCGCAATGTCCTGACCGGCGCGGGCGCCTTCGGGATGCTGCTGGTGACCAGCCCGAAACTCGCCGGCATCGTCGCCCTGGTGGTGCCGCTGGTGGTCGCGCCGATGGTGCTGTTCGGCCGGCGGGAGAAGCGCCTGTCCCGCGCGGCGCAGGAGCGGATCGCCGATCTCGGCGACATGGCGGAGGAGGTGCTGGCCGGGCTGCGGACCGTGCAGGCCTTCACGCAGGAACCGGCGGCGCGCGCGCGCTTCGCCGGGCGGGTCGATGCCGCCGTCGCCGCGGCGGTGCGGCGGATCAACAGCCGCTCGCTGCTCATCCTGCTGGTCATCCTGCTCGGCTTCGGCGCCATCACCTTCAGCCTCTGGGTCGGCGGGCGCGACGTGGTGGCGGGGCGGATGACCGGCGGCGAGCTGGCGGCCTTCGTGCTCTACGCCGTCATGCTGGCGAGTTCCGGCGCCTCGCTGAGCGAGGTCTGGGGCGAGATCCAGCGGGCCGCCGGCGCCGCGGAGCGCATCTTCGACCTGCTGGCCGTGCCGCCCGGCATCGCCGCGCCGCCATCGCCGGCCGTATTGCCTTCACCGCCGCGCGGCCGCATCGCCTTCGAGGATATCCGCTTCGAATACCCGACGCGGCCGGGCCAGCCGGCGCTCGACGGCTTCTCCCTGCTGGTGGAGCCGGGCGAGACGGTGGCGCTGGTCGGCCCCTCCGGCGCCGGCAAGACCACCGTGCTGCAATTGCTGCTGCGCTTCTACGACCCGCAGGCGGGACGGGTCACGCTGGACGGCATCGACATCCGCGGCGTCGATCCGGCGGCGCTGCGGGCCCGGCTCGGCCTGGTGCCGCAGGACCCGGTCGTCTTCAGCGCCGATGCCTGGGAGAATATCCGCTTCGGCCGGCCGGCGGCGAGCGATGCGGCGGTGCGCGCGGCGGCGGAGGCGGCCGCGGCGGATGGCTTCCTGGATGCGCTGCCGCAGGGCTTCTCCACCTTCCTCGGCACCAAGGGCGTCATGCTCTCGGGCGGGCAGCGGCAGAGGCTGGCGATCGCGCGGGCCATCCTGCGCGACCCCGCGGTGCTGCTGCTGGACGAGGCGACCAGCGCGCTGGATGCGGAATCCGAGCAGGCGGTGCAGCAGGCGCTGACCATGGCCGCGCGCGGCCGCACCACGCTGGTGGTGGCGCACCGGCTGGCGACGGTGCGGCGCGCCGACCGCATCGTGGTGATGGAGGCGGGGCGCATCGTCGCCACCGGCACGCATGAGGCGCTGGTGCGGCAGGGTGGGCTCTATGGCCGGCTGGCGGCGCTGCAATTCGGCGCGGTGGCGTGATGGCGCCTGTACCGGGCGGCATGGGACCTGGCGCAAGACGTCCCGAGCTGCGGCCCGCGGAGCGGGCCGAGCACGCGCATGCGCGCCGCGGCCCATGCCGCGAAGCCAAGGCCCGGAGGGCCGCCGGCGTTCGAGGCAGGACATGCGCCAGCATGCCTGCGCGCTGTGTCACGCGCCCGGCGGCGCGCCGGCGCGGACGAGATTGTTGTTCTGATAGCGGGGATCGCCCGTCACCTCCCGGCCCACCCAGGCCGGCCGCTCGAAGGCCTGGTCGGCGGAGGCCAGCTCCACCTCCGCCAGCACCAGCCCGGCGAGGGGGCCGGCGAACTCGTCCACCTCCCAGACCAGCCCGCCATGGCCGACCCGGGTGCGGGTCTTCTCCAGGATGGGCGATGTGCAGAGGCCCGCGAGCATTGCCTCGGCATCCCCTGGCGGGATCGGATACTCGAATTCCGCCCGCGTCAGCAGGCCGGGGCCCTTGATGGTCAGGAAGCCCTGCTCCCCGGCGAGGCGCAGGCGCACCACCGGCGCCCCCGGCGCGCCGCCATTCGGCAGGTAGCCCTGCCGCAGCCGCAGGCCGGGGCCGAGCGCCGCCCGCCGCCAGCCATCGCCGGTGACCAGGAATTTGCGCTCGATCTCGCTCGGCATGGCGCCTTCCCTCCCGCTCAGGCGCGGATCCAGGTCTCGGAGAAGGCGAGCATCGCCGTGCTGATCCGCTGCCCCGCCACCTCCCGCGGCACCGGCTGGCCGGGCAGGGCGCGGCCGTCGATCTCGATGCTGGCGCCCTCGCAGCCGATGAAGAGGCTCGGCATATGGTGCCGGCCGGTGGCCGAGCGCTCCGGCGGGAAGGCGAAGCAGAAGGGCTTGCTGAGGCCGCGCCAGGTCAGCCGCACCGTCATGCCGCCGGCCCGCACCACCTCGGCATAGGTGCTGGCCGGGTCGCCTTCGGTGGCGACGCTGTCGAGCGCCTGGTAGCGCAGCCCGGCGAGGCCCGGCAGGTCGCGCCAGGCGCCGAAATGCGAGACGTATTCGGCCACCAGCCAGCGGGCCAGGGGCTCGTTGTCGGTCAGGCACAGATTGCCCGGCGCGCCGGATTGCTGCGGCGCTTCCAGCAGCACCAGCGCATGGCCCCGGCCATGCGGCGAGAGGACCACGCGGAAGAAGCTGGCCAACGCCGTGAAGGGCCCCTCCGGGTCGGTCTTCAGGGAAATGCCGGGATTCTCGCCCGACCATTCCACCTGTCCGGGAAAAAGGATCGTCTCCGCCATGGGCTGTTCCTCCTGCCGCGGCGGCATTCAGCCATGCGGCGGGCCGCCCGGCCAGCCCGGCCTGCTCAGGCCCCGGCGACGAAGCGGAGGATCTCGCCGAACAGCCGCTCCGGCGCATCGACCCGCATGGAATGGCTGGACTCCTCGACGATGACGAGGCGCGAGCCGGGGATCAGCGCATGGATCTCCTCGGAGAATTCCGGCGGGCAGATCCAGTCCAGCCGGCCGCCGAGGATGAGCGTGGGGGCGGTGATCCGCGCGAGGTCCGGCCGCAGGTCGAAGCGTCTCAGGAACCCGCCCGGGCGGAAGGCGCGGTTCAGCGCCTCCGGGCTGTGGATGGCGCGGGCGAGGCCGTCCTCGGCCTTGGCCGGGTCGTGCCTGGCGGCATAGAGCGGGCCCATGACGCGGTAGTAGCGCTTCAGCTCCGCCTCATCCTCGAAGCCGCCCTCCCAGACCTTGGCGCAGAGCGCCTGCTGCTCCGGCGTCCCGCGCTCGGCCAGGATCTGCTGGGCGCGCGGGATGAAGCCGCCATGCGCGGCGGTGACGACCAGCACGAGGTGGGAGACGCTGCCGGGGTAGCGCGCCGCATGCGCCATCGCCACCATGCCGCCATAGCTGGTGCCGATGGAGACGATCGGGCCGCAGCCGAGATGCTGCCGCAGCGCTTCCATGTCCTCCGCCGCCTCGTCGAGCGTCCAGCGCCCGGGGTCGCCGCGGCCGGAGCGCCCCTGGCCGCGATGGTCGAAATAGACCACCTGCAGGGCCTCGGTCAGCGCGGCGTAGCCGGGTTTGAAGCCGGTATGGTCGCCGCCCGGGCCGCCATGGATGGCGAAGGCCACCGGGCGTTCCCGCATGCGCGGCCCGTCGGGTACCAGGCCGGCGCCCTCGATGTCGAAATAGATCTCCGTGTCGCGGATCCGCGCGCGCATCGGCCCTGTCTCTCCGTTCCGTCGCGCGCATGGTCCATGCCCGGCCGCGGCCGGGCAAGACGGGCCGGGCGGGCGGGGCGGCCGGCGCCCCGCCCGCATCGCGTCATGCTGTCCCGCATAAATGCTGACACATTCATGCGGCCTCAGGCGGCAGCGCCGCCTCCTGCGGCTTGGCTGCGCGCCACAGGGCGCGGCGCCCCCGGTGCCCATGGAAGATGCCGGCCGCATCTTCCATGGGGGCCCGGCCATCCGGGCGCTCAGCCGCCTGCGGCGGCTGCAGGTCAGCCATCATGCGGTCTGGTATCAAATATGGATGCCGTCGAGGTCCTTGCCCGCATGCTCCGGGCTCCAGATCCAGACCACCGCCGCCTGCAGCAGCATGAAGACCGGGATGAGCAGGAAGGCGAGGTGGAAGCCGCCGGTCGCCTCGCGGATCCAGACCGAGACGAAGGGCCAGAGGACGTAGCCGATGAAGAAGGCCAGCGCCCAGGAGAAGCCGTTGCCGACGCCGCGGATGCGCGTGGGGTACATCTCCGCCGTATAGATCGTGGCCGGCCCCCAGACGCCGAGGAAGCCGATGCTCCAGAGCAGGCCATAGACCCAGAGGGCGGTCCGGCTTTCGGCATAGATCCAGAGCGTCAGGAACAGCGCGCCCTGCACCAGCATCAGCACGAAGCCGAGCCGCCGCCCGAACAGGTCGGAGATCCAGCCCGCGCCGGCGATGCCGACCACGCCGATCAGCCCCCAGGCGACGTAGAAGCTGCCGTATTCCGCGGCCGACCAGCCATGCGCCTCCCGCAGGAAGAGCGGCATCCAGAGCCCGACGGTCGAGAAGGCGATCAGGTTGGTGACGGCGACGAAGGTGGCCAGCATCGTGTTCCGCCGCATGTCCGGCAGGAAGAGCTGCCGCAGCCCGACCTTGTCCGCCTTGCCGAACCAGGTCCGGTCCTCCTCGGTGAGGGACTCGCCGGAGGCGATGGCGGCGCGGATGCGGCGCTTGCGGTCCGTGGTGCGCACCCAATAGGGCGATTCCGGGCACATGAAGCGGACATAGATCGCCAGCAGCGCCACGAGCGCCGGCAGGATGAAGGCGGAACGCCAGCCCCAGCTGTCCACCATCACGGCGGTGATGGTGCCGGCCAGCGCCGCCCCGACGCCCCAGGCCGCCCGGTTGGCGGAGACGATGCGGCCGCGCAGCCGGGCCGGCCAGGTCTCCGCCACCAGCATGGAGCCGATCGCCCATTCACCGTTCAGCGCGAAGCGCACGATGGCATAGGCCGCGACGAAGAAACCCCAGCTGGGCGACAGCGCCACCAGCGGCATCATCAGGGAGAACATGGCGATGTTGATCGCCAGCAGGTTGCGCCGGCCGAAGCGGTCCGCCAGCCAGGGCCAGAGATAGAGGCCGATGATGCCGACCAGCATCGCGATCTGCACGCCGCTGCGGTATTCCGGCAGGCTGACGGCGAATTCCGCCATCACCATCGGCGCGACCAGCGCGAAGATCGCGCCGTCCATGCCATCGAACCCCCAGCCCAGGCCGTTCGCCCAGGCGATATGCCAGTGGGTCCTGGTCAGCTTCTGCTGCTGCGCCGCATTGCGGTAGGCGGCGGAGCGGAGGTGCCGTGCCTCCAGCGGGCCGCCGGCAACCAAGGGTTGGTTTGCATCGCTCCCTATCTGTTCGCCAGCTAATTGATTGTCCGCAGGTGTGCCTATGGCGGTCGAGCTCATGGACCCTCTCCCTCATGGACCCGGCTGGCGCGTGTTCACGCCGGGCCGCGCGGTGGTCCGCGCTGGCCGATCCGTTCCTGCCGGGCGGTGTACCCCCGCCCTGGGGGAATGGTGCGACGGGAGCGTCAGCGGCCGCAACCTTGCCGTGCGATCAATCCACCCTCGCGCCGGATGCGCGAAGAAGGGGGCGCGCAGGGCGGGGCGCTGGCCCCGCAAGGCGCCGGGCGCCGCCGACCCCGGCCCGACTCGGCAGGGAGGGCGGTGGGATGCCGGTTCGCCGCAGGACGGCAGGGATCGCCGCCCGTGCCCGCCGGCGCCGGCGGCCCCCTGATTTTGCGGGGCTTCCCGGTGTCGCGCCGGCGCCACGCCGGGGCTCGTTGCGTGCCGGATCGAACCGGGCGGGCCTGGCGAGGTTTTGCCCTTGGCCTGCCGGATGTATGATGGCGTTTCGAGCCAGGAGACCCGGATGGGAGAGGGGCGGGGCCAGCCCGGCGCGCCGATGGGGGACAGGCCGGCGGAGATGCCGGCACGGCGGGAGCTTGCCTCCCTGTCCTTCGAGGACGCGCTGGCCGAGCTGGAAGAGATTGTGCGGTCGCTGGAGGGCGGGAAAGGCAGCCTCGCCCAGGCGATCGCGGATTATGAGCGCGGTTCCGCGCTGCGGCAGCATTGCGAGCGCAAGCTGGCCGAGGCCGAGGCGAAGGTGCAGGCCATCGTCGAGGGGCCCGGCGGCCCGACGCTGCGCGATGTCGAATGAGGTCTCCACACCGATGAGTACGACCACCGAAGCGCGCCCGCTCTCCCTGTCGCGCGCCATGGCGGAGGCCGCCGCCGAGATCGACCAGGCGCTCTCGGTCCTGCTGCCGCCCGAGGAAGGCGCCGAGGCGCCGCTCTATGCCGCCATGCGCTATGCCGCGATCGGCGGCGGCAAGCGGCTGCGCGGCTTCCTGGTGCTGGAGGGGGCGCGGCAGTTCAGCGTTTCCCGCCAGGCGGCGCTGCGCGTCGCCGCGGCGATCGAGATGATCCATGCCTATTCGCTGGTGCATGACGACCTGCCGGCGATGGACGATGACGACCTCCGCCGCGGCAAGCCGACGGTGCACAAGGCCTGGGACGAGGCGACCGCGATCCTCGCCGGCGATGCCCTGCAATGCCACGCCTTCACCGTGCTGGCCGAGGAGGACACGCATGCCGACCCGGCGGTGCGGGCCGAGCTGGTCCGCTGCCTCTCCCGCGCCGCCGGCCCGCGCGGCATGTGCGGCGGGCAGATGCTGGACATGCTGGCCGAGCGCGAGGGCGGCCGGCTGGACGAGGTGGCGATCGGCCGGCTGCAGACGCTGAAGACCGGCAAGCTGATCGAATTTTCGGCCGAGGCCGGCGCCGTCCTCGGCAAGGCGCCGCTCGCGCAGCGGCATGCCCTGCTGGCCTATGGCCGCGACCTCGGCGCCGCCTTCCAGATCGCCGACGACCTGCTGGATGCGACCGCCAGCGCCGAGGAAACCGGCAAGGCGACCGGCAAGGACGCCGCGGCCGGCAAGGCCACCCTGGTCGGCCTGCTGGGGGCGGAGCGCGCGCGGCTGCAGGCCGAGCGGCTGGTGGCCCAGGCCAAAGGCCACCTTGACGGCTTCGGGGAGAGGGGCGACCTCTTGCGGATGCTCGCAGATTTCACGATCGAGCGGAGGAGCTGATGTCCCCCACACCCTCCACTCCGCTCCTCGACCGGGTGCGCATTCCGGCCGATATGCGCAATTTCTCGACCGACCAGCTGAAGCAGCTGGCCGATGAGCTGCGCGCCGAGACGATCCATGCCGTCAGCCAGACCGGCGGACATCTCGGCGCCTCGCTCGGCGTGGTCGAGCTGACCGTTGCCGTCCATGCGGTGTTCGAGACGCCGCGCGACCGGCTGATCTGGGATGTCGGCCACCAGGCCTATCCGCACAAGATCCTGACCGGGCGGCGCGACCGCATCCGCACGCTCCGCCAGGGCGGCGGCCTTTCCGGCTTCACCCGGCGGTCCGAATCCGAATACGACCCCTTCGGCGCGGCGCATTCCAGCACCTCGATCTCCGCCGGCCTCGGCATGGCGGTCGCGCGCGACCTGAAGGGCGACAAGCGCAATGTCGTCGCCGTCATCGGCGACGGCGCGATGAGCGCGGGCATGGCCTATGAGGCCATGAACAATGCCGGCGCCGAGAAGTCGCGCCTGATCGTGGTGCTGAACGACAACGACATGTCGATCGCGCCGCCGGTCGGGGCGATGAGCGCCTATCTCTCGCGCGTGGTCTCCTCCCGCCCCTTCCTCTCGATCCGGGAGATGATGGCGAAGCTGGCGCGGCACTTCCCGGCGCCGCTCGAGCGCGCGGCCAAGCGCGCCGACGAATATGCCCGCGGGCTGCTGACCGGCGGCACGCTGTTCGAGGAGCTGGGCTTCTACTATGTCGGCCCGATCGACGGGCATGACCTGGAGCATCTGCTGCCGGTGCTGCGCAACCTGCGCGACACCGACCTGCAGGGGCCGGTGCTGCTGCATGTGGTGACCCAGAAGGGCAAGGGCTATGCCCCGGCCGAAGCCAGCGCCGACAAGTACCATGGCGTGGTCAAGTTCAACGTTATCACCGGCGAGCAGCAGAAGGCCCCGCCCGGCCCGCCGAGCTACACCAAGGTCTTCGCCAACGCGCTGATCGCCGAGGCGGAGGCGGATGACCGCATCGTGGCGATCAATGCCGCCATGCCCTCCGGCACCGGGCTCGACGCCTTCGCCAAGCGGTTCCCGAAGCGCAGCTTCGATGTCGGCATCGCCGAGCAGCATGCCGTCACCTTCGCCGCCGGCATGGCGACGGAGGGGATGAAGCCCTTCTGCGCGATCTATTCCACCTTCCTGCAGCGCGGCTACGATCAGGTGGTGCATGACGTGGTGCTGCAGAAGCTGCCCGTGCGCTTCGCCATGGACCGTGCCGGGCTGGTCGGAGCCGATGGCGCGACCCATGCCGGCAGCTTCGATATCGCCTATCTCGGCTGCCTGCCGGATATCGTGCTGATGGCCGCCTCGGACGAGGCGGAGCTGATGCATATGGTGGCGACCGCCGCGGCGCTCGACGACCGTCCCAGCGGCTTCCGCTACCCGCGCGGGGAGGGCTTCGGGGTCGAGCTGCCGAAGCGTGGCACGCCGCTCGAGATCGGCAAGGGCCGGATCGTGCGCGAAGGCACGTCGGTCGCCATCCTCTCCTACGGCGCGCGGCTGCGCGAATGCCTGAAGGCGGCGGATGAACTGGCGGCGCGCGGCCTGTCCACCACCGTCGCCGATGCCCGCTTCGCCAAGCCGCTGGATACCGCGCTGGTGGAGCGCCTGGCGCGCGAGCACGAGGTGCTGATCACCATCGAGGAAGGCTCGGTGGGCGGATTCGGCAGCTTCGTGCTGCAGCACCTGGCGCTGCGCGGGATGCTGGATGCCGGGCTGAAGGTGCGGCCGATGTGCCTGCCGGACCGCTTCATCGACCATGAAAGCCCAAAGAAGCAGTATGACGAGGCCGGGCTGAACGCGGCGCAGATCGTCGCCATGGCGGTCTCGGCGCTTGGCGCCGGCGCGGCGGCGCGGCCGGCGCGGGCCTAGGGCAGGGCGCCCTCCGCCGCTTGCGGGGCAGGGCCACCCGGCGCCGCCGATTGACCCCGACCCGTTCTTCGCCGGCGACACAGGCGGAGAGGAGACCACCCACCGAGGGTCGTCCGATGGCAGCACAGGACGGGCGCGTGACGAAGATCCGGGCGGACCAGGCCCTGGTGGATCGCGGCCTGGTCGAGAGCCGCACCCGCGCGCAGGCGCTGATCCTCGCCGGCAAGATCTATTCCGGCGAGCAGCGGATCGAGAAGGCCGGGCAGCAGATCGCCGAGAGCCTGCCGCTGGAGGTGCGCGGCCAGGACCATCCCTGGGTCTCCCGCGGCGGCGTCAAGCTGGCCCATGCCATCGCGCATTTCGGCCTCTCGCCCAAGGGCCGCGTCTGCCTCGATGTCGGTGCCTCGACCGGCGGCTTCACCGATGTGCTGCTGCACCATGGCGCGGCGAAGGTCTATGCCGTGGATGTCGGCCATGGCCAGCTTGCCTGGAGGCTCCGCAACGATCCGCGGGTGGTGGTGATGGAACGGGTGAACGCCCGCTACCTCGATGCCACCCAGGTGCCGGAGGCGCCGGGCGTCCTGGTCTGCGATGCCAGCTTCATCGGCCTGCAGACGGTGCTGCCGCTGCCGCTCGGGCTCTGCGCGCCCGGCGCCTGGGCGGTCGCGCTGATCAAGCCGCAATTCGAGGTGGGGCCGGCCATCGCCAAGGGCGGGGTGGTACGGGACGCGCATGTGCATCGCGCGGTCTGCCACCGCATCGCGGAGTGGTGGGCCGGGCTGCCGGGCTGGCGGGTGATCGGCGTCGAGCCCAGCCCGATCCTCGGGCCGGAGGGCAACCGGGAGTTCCTGATCGCGGCCGAGAAGCCCGCCTGACGCCCCGGGCCGGGGCGGCTATACCCGCAGCCATGAACGATATCGCGCCCCCCGAAGCCCGCCTCCCCGACCTGAAGGTGAGTGACGTGATCGCGCCGGAGCTGAAGGCCGCCGGCTGGAAGCCGGTGCCGGCCAAGGACTACCCGGCCATGATCGGCCCCTTCCTCGCCCGCCGCGCCGGCGAGGGATGGGAATACGCCTTCCTGCCGGAGCAGCGGCACCTCAATATCGGCGGCGTCGTCCATGGCGGCATGCTGATGAGCTTCATGGACGACGTGCTGGGCATGACGGTGTGGGAGGCGGCCGGCCGCAAGCCCGTCACCACCGTGCAGCTCAACCACCACTTCATCGCCCCCGGCCGGCTGGGCGAGCTGGTGGTGGGGCGCGGCGAGGTGCTGCGGGCGACCCGCAGCGTCGTCTTCATCCGCGGCACGCTGAGCGCGGGCGGCCGCACGCTGGTGCATGGCGACGGGGTGTGGAAGATCCTCGGCAGCAACTGATGCCGTGACCGAGTCCAGGAGGAGGAAACGACCATGCGAAGTGCCGTCATCGTCTCGACCGCACGCACGCCGATCGGGCGCGCCTATCGCGGCGCCTTCAACGACACCCAGGCCCAGGCGCTGGGCGGCCATGTCATCGCCGCCGCGGTGCAGCGCGCGAAGCTCGACCCCGCCGAGGTCGAGGACGTGGTCATGGGCGCCGCCCTGCAGCAGGGCAGCCAGGGCAGCAATTTCGCCCGGCAATGCGCCCTGCGGGCCGGCCTGCCGCATACCGTCCCCGGCATGTCGCTGGACCGGCAATGCTCCTCCGGCCTCATGGCCATCGCCACCGCCGCCAAGCAGGTGATCGTGGACGGGCAGCAGGTCGCGGTGGGCGGCGGCCTCGAATCCATCTCGCTCGTGCAGAACGAGAAGGTGAACCGCCACCGCACGCGCGACCCCTGGCTCGAGCAGCATGTGCCGCAGCTCTACATGACCATGCTGGAGACGGCGGAGATCGTCGCCGACCGCTATGGCATCAGCCGGGAGGCGCAGGACGAATACGCCCTGCAATCGCAGCAGCGCACCGCCGCCGCCCAGGCCGCCGGCCGGTTCGAGCAGGAGATCGTGCCGCTGCCCTCCGTCATGGCGGTGCAGGACAAGACCACCGGCGAGATCACCCGCAAGGAGGTGACGCTGACCAAGGACGAGGGCAACCGCGCCGACACGACGCTGGAGGGCCTCGCCTCCCTCAAGCCGGTCTTCAAGGACGGCCAGCGGGTGAAGGAGGGGCGGTTCATCACCGCCGGCAACGCGTCCCAGCTCTCGGACGGCGCCTCGGCCTGCGTGGTGATGGAGGAGCAGGAGGCGTCCCGCCGCGGCCTGCAGCCCTTGGGGATCTATCGCGGCATGGCGGTGGCCGGCACCGATCCGGACGAGATGGGCATCGGCCCGGTCTTCGCGATTCCGAAGCTGCTGAAGCAGCATGGCCTCAAGATCGACGACATTGGCCTCTGGGAGCTGAACGAGGCCTTCGCCTGCCAGGTGCTCTATTGCCGCGACAAGCTCGGCATACCGAATGAGCGGCTGAACGTGGATGGCGGCGCCATCTCGATCGGCCATCCCTATGGGATGAGCGGCGCGCGGATGACCGGCCATGCGCTGATCGAGGGCAAGCGGCGCGGCGTGAAATACGTGGTGATCACGATGTGCATCGGCGGCGGCCAGGGCGCCGCGGGGCTGTTCGAGGTCGCCTGATCCCGGGCGCCCTCCCCCGCCTGGCGGGGGAGGGCCGAAGGGGGGCTGAGGCAAGGCCGGTGCCGCGCCCCCCAGCCTGGCCCTCCCTCCTCAGCGGGGGGAGGGGGCAGGATCAGGGCCGCGTGGCAGCGCTGCCCGGCTCCTGCGTGCTGATCTCGGCCAGCAGCGCCCAGACCCGGTCCGGATCCATGCGGATCTCCGGGTCGTTCAGCAGCCGGTCCAGTTCGGCAAGCTTGGCCTGGAACTCACGCTCGGTCATGCAACGCCGTCTCCCGGTTCAGCCGCACCAGCCTGCGGCGATCTACGAAGCTGCGGGGAAACGTGCTTGCAACACGCCGGTTGCCTCGGGGTGACCGCATTGGTGTCAGCCCGGCCGGCATCGGCCCTGGCGCATGACCTGCGCCAGCATGCCATGTGCCAGGTAACCCTAACCGTCTCACACCAGCCGGCGTAAATCCGACTTGCAGCCGCCATCAGCGGCTGAGGCCGTGCAGCCGAAACGCAGCAGGCGGCGCCGACGCCTGAGGCCGCGCAAATGTGTCAGCATTGATGCGCGACGGTATCAGGACTCTGCGGGCGCTTTCGTCGCACGCTCACGCGCGGCGCCAGTCTACCGCACAACGAATACGGGGCCCCGCCGCGTGGAGGTTTATCAGACCGAGGACAGGATGGCCGGCGCGAGGCCCGGATGCTTGGCCGCGGCATGGCCGGGGTTGCGGAAGCGCAGCTCGCCCTCGGGCGCCGCATCCGGCGCGCCGAACATCTCGAAGCGGGAGGCGCAGGAGACCGCCACCACCCGCCGCGCCGGCGGCGTCGTCAGGAAGCGGCGCACCGCCCCCTCCAGCTCCAGCTGCTCGCCGCGCAGCACCTGCCAGTCCAGCCGGTCGAGATCCTCGAGGAAGACGGCGAGGATACCGGGATGCCGGCCGGTGAGGCGGCCCTCCGCCGCCAGCGTCGCGCGCCGGCAGACCGCGGCGGCGATCGCGTTCTCCCGCCCCGCCCGGGCCGCCATGGCAAAGACGCTGCCGCTGCCCTTCCCGGTGGTCACGGCCAGATGCGCCTCCGGCCCGAATTGCGCCCGCAGCCGCGCCGGCAGGCCGCCCGGCATGTCCTGCGCCTGGGCGCCGGCTAGCATCAGCGGGTCGAGCTTCAGCACCGCCTGGGCGCCGGCATCCTGGCGCTTCTCCTCGGCCAGCAGGGCGGTGATCCGGCGCTGCAGCCCGGCCAGTTGGTCGGGGCCGGACAGCCCTTCCGGCAGGGTCATCTTCAGCAGGTAGCGGCCGGGATGGGCGGCCAGCCAGGTCTGCAATTCCGGATTGATGGCATCGACCAGCGCCCACCAGTCGCCGCGCGGCACGGGGCGGCCTTCCTCGGCCGAGACGGTCTCGCACGCCACCTCGGCCACGGCACCGCCGCGCTCGATCCGCAGGTCGTAGGGCGCCTCCTCGGCCAGGCCGTCGAAATGCACCGCGAAGCCGCGGCCACGCAGCAGGCTCGCCGTCCGCAGCAGGTGGAAGAGCGGGATCAGCGTCTCCTCCCCGCTGAGGCCGCCCAGCAGCCGGTCCTGCAACCGGGCGCGGGCGGCGGCCGGCAGGCTCTCGGCCAGGGCGACGGCGTCGCGGGCCAGGGCGCAGAGGCGGCGCTCGGCCGGGCCGGCCTTGGCCGCCGCCTTGCGGTCGCACAGCCGGGCCAGGGCGAGTTCCAGCGCATAGCGCTGCTGCGCCGCGCGGCCGCTGAGCGAGCCGGGATGCGCCCGTTGCCCGAGATCCGCGACGCGGGAATGCCAGGGCCCTTCACCGCACAGGGCGACGAAGGCATCGAGGGCAGGCGGTTCCGGCTGCGGATCGGCGAACGGCATGGTCTCGTCTCGCGCTCCTTCTTACCAGTGTGTTTCCCGCGCCACGCCCGGCCCCGTCAAGGGTGCAACCGTCCGGCCGGTGCAGTACTATGGTATACAATTCGCGGACGGCGCTGCCGCGCCGCCGCCTGAGGACACAGGGGGACGCATGACCGATGCCGCCAATCGGACCGACGCCGCATGACTGAGCTGAAGGATGTGGCGCCGCTGCTGCAGATCAATGAGCTGGCCGGGGAAAGGGCGCGCTGGAATTTCAAGGATGCCAAGGGATCGCCGCCGGACGAGCCGGGCGGCATCGGCAATTCCGCGACGGTGACCTACAGCTTCATGGCGGCGCGGCCGGATTATGAATCCGCGGCCGACCATCCGGGCTTCCGCGCCTTCGATGCCGCCCTGCAGGAGGCGGCGCGGCAGGCGCTGGCGAATTGGGAAGCGGTCGCCAACATTAAATTCAAGGAAGTGTCCGATACGGGGGAAGGCGGCGCGATCCGCTTCGGCCGGAGCGAAATGGAGTCCGGCGGGCTGAGCTGGTTCCCGGATTTCGACATCACCCTGGGTGATGACGGGCGGATCGCCACGGTCAAGCCAACGAAACGTGCCGGCGATGTCTGGCTCTCCACCGCCCCGAATCTCGACGACCAGGCGGCGGGCCGCTACGGCCCCTTCACGCTGGTGCACGAGATCGGCCATGCGATCGGTCTGAAGCACCCCTTCGAGGGCGAGGCCTCCCTGCCGGAGGGCGAGACGACCTATGCCGAGACCATCATGGCCTACACCGCCCCGCCGAACTACCGGGTGGTGGCGGTCGAGGGGACGCCGGAGTCCTACAAATGGACGGTCACCAACCTCTACCCCGCGGTGCCGACGCCGAAGGACATCGCGGCGGTCCAGTACCTCTATGGCGCCAACAAGGCGACCAATGCCGGCGATACGACCTATGCCTGGGAGCCGGGTGAGCGCTTCCTGACGACCATCTGGGATGGCGGCGGCCGGGATGTGATCGATGCCGGCAACCAGGTGCTGCCCAATGTCATCGACCTGCGGGAAGGCAAGGCCAGCAGCATCGGCCTGCGTCTGACCGAGGCGGAGCGCCGGGCGGAACTGCCGGACTGGGCCAAGGCCGCACCGTCACCCACCTATGACGGGCGGGACAATCTCTGGATCGCCCATGGCGTCACCATCGAGAATGCGGTGGGCGGTTCGGACAACGACCTGCTGATCGGCAATGCATCCGCCAACCGCCTGGAAGGCGGCGCGGGCGACGACACGCTGCGGGGCGGCGATGGCCGGGATACCGCCGTGCTGCCCGGCAAGCGGCACGACACGGTGCTGGTGCCGCGGCTGGACGGCAAGTGGGAAGCGATGGGGCCGGGCGGCCATGACCTGTTGGAGGAGATCGAGGTAGTACGGTTCGAGGACGGCGCCGTGTGCCTGACCTCCACCGACTGGGCGGTCTGAGGACGCTCTACGCGGCAGGGCCACCCGTTCGTTGCGCGCCAGGCTGGCATCGCGCCTGAGCTTGCGACGCCAGCACCCGCGGAGTCCTGAGGCGGCTGGGGGCACCAACGGCCCCGATCATTGATCCCTGTGGCGGGGGTGCCAGCCCGCGCTGGACCGCTTCCGCGGCCCGCCGCAGGCGCGGCGCTCCTGCCCGGATCGGTCAAGCATCAGGGCCTCTCCCTGCCCCGACGGATCGCGGCCGGACCTCGGCGCAACCTGCCGGGGCGTGCAGAGGTCCGGGGGCGGCCAAAGGCCGGCCTTTCCGGGCCGGCCGGCAATCCGGCCCTGGCACGGCGGACCGGCGCCAGGAAAAGGGCGTGGCGCCCGCCACGTCCCCCGCGGCGGTCAGCCCTGCTGCGGATCGGCGCCGGGCTTCGCGGAATGGTCCTGGTGGACCTCCACGACATTGCCCTCGGGGTCGTGGAAGAAGATCTGCTCCCAGCCATTCATGGCCCAGGCGCCGTAATCCGCGAAGGGAATGCCCTTCTCCGTCAGGCGCCGCTTGAAGGCGGCGAGGTCGTCGGTCCGGAAGGCGATATGGCCCCGCTCCAGCGGGTTGATCGCCTTCCCGGTGCGGAAGCCGACGCCGAGATCCCGCTCCGCCAGGTGCAACTGCGTGGTGCCGTCGGTGACGAAGGCGACCTTGCCGGCATAGCCCGTGGCGGTCACCCGTGCCTCCGCGAGCGAGGGCTCCGGATCCAGGTCGAGCACGGTGCGGTAGAATTCCGCCATTGCCGGCACGTCGGTCGAGCAGAAATTCACGTGGTGCAGCTTGATCTTCATGCTGGTGTTCCTCCCCCCGCCGGCCGGACATGGCTGCGGTTTGCGGACGCGCGCCATGATCCGATGGCGGTCGTCGGACAAGCTTAGGGCGGATCGGGCAGGGGATCGAAGGCCATCCGCGAGACGGCGCGAATCAAACCGGCGGCGGGGAGGACGCCCTCATGCCTGGCTCGTGAGATGCTGACGCATGTCCTGCCTCCGCCGGCGGCCCTCCGGGCCTTGGCTGCGCGGCATGGGTCGCGGCGCGCCTTCGCCCGGCCCGCTCCGCGGGCCGCAGGTCGGGAGGTCACGAGCCAGGTGTCAGTTCCGCGGCAGCCGGGCCTCGCCCGGCGCATCCGGGTTCTGCGCGCGGTGCCGCAGCAGGTGGTCGGCCAGCACCAGGGCCAGCATCGCTTCCCCCACCGGGACGGCGCGGATGCCGACGCAGGGATCGTGCCGTCCCTTGGTCAGCACCTCCACCTCCTGCCCGAAGCGGTCCACCGACTTTCGCGGCGTCAGGATGGAGGAGGTGGGCTTCACCGCGAAGCGGGCGATGATGGGCTGGCCGGTGGAGATGCCGCCGAGGATGCCGCCGGCATGGTTGTCGCCGAAGAGCACGCGGCCATCCGGGCCCATGCGCATCTCGTCGGCATTGCTCTCGCCCGAGAGTGCGGCGGCGGCGAAGCCCTCGCCGATCTCGACGCCCTTCACCGCATTGATGCCCATCAGCCCTGCCGCGATATCGGCATCGAGCTTGCCGTAGATCGGCGCGCCGAGGCCGGGGGGCACGCCCTCCGCCACCACCTCGATGACGGCGCCGAGAGAGGAGCCGGATTTCCGCGCCTCGGTCAGCATCGCCTCCCAGCGCGCGGCGGCGGCGCGGTCCGGGCACCAGAAGGCGTTCTCCTCCACCGCCGCCCAGTCCCAGGCGGCGCGGTCGATCCGGTCCGGCCCCATCTGCACCAGGGCGCCGCGGATGGTGACACCCTCCAGCACCTTGCGGGCCACCGCGCCGGCGGCGACGCGCATCGCGGTCTCCCGCGCGCTGGAGCGGCCGCCCCCGCGATAGTCCCGGATGCCGTATTTCAGGTCGTAGGTCAGGTCCGCATGGCCGGGGCGGTAGCGGTCCTTGATCTCCCCGTAATCCTTGCTGCGCTGGTCGGTGTTCTCGATCAGCAGCGCAATGGGGGTGCCGGTCGTCTGGCCCTCGAAGACGCCGGAGAGGATGCGGACCCGGTCCGGCTCCTGCCGCTGCGTCACGAATTTGCTCTGGCCGGGACGGCGGCGGTCGAGGAAGGGCTGGATATCGGCCTCGGTCAGCGCCAGGCGGGGCGGGCAGCCATCGACCACGCAGCCGATGGCCGGGCCGTGGCTCTCGCCCCAGGTGGTGATGCGGAAGAGGTGGCCGAAGCTGTTGTGGGACATGGATGGGCCTCAGCCTGCCGGCCTGCTCAGACCGTGCTGATATCCGGCGCGTCCACCGCCTTCATGCCGACCACATGGAAGCCGCTGTCCACATGGTGCACCTCTCCGGTGACGCCGGAGGAGAGGTCGCTCAGCAGGTAGAGGCCCGCGCCGCCCACCTCCTCGATGGTCACGTTGCGCTTCAGCGGGCTGTTGTACTGGTTCCACTTCAGGATGTAGCGGAAATCGCCGATGCCGCTGGCCGCCAGCGTCCGGATCGGCCCGGCCGAGATCGCGTTCACCCGGATGCCCTGGCCGCCGAGATCCACCGCCATGTAGCGCACGCTCGCCTCCAGCGCCGCCTTGGCCACGCCCATCACGTTGTAGTGCGGCGTGACGCGCTCGGCGCCCAGATAGCTCATGGTCAGCAGCGATCCGCCATTGGTCATCAGCGGCACCGCCCGCTGGCTGACCGAGACGAAGGAATAGGCCGAGATGTCGAGCGCCTGCAGGAAGACGTCGCGCGGCGTGTCCAGGTAGCGGCCGCGGAGATACTCCTTGTTGGCGAAGCCGATGGCATGGACCAGGAAGTCCATCCGGCCCCATGTCTGCTGGATCGCGGCGAAGGCGGCGTCCACGCTGGCATCGTCCGTCACGTCGCAGGGCAGGACGAGGGAGGAGCCGACGCTCTCGGCCAGCGGCCGCACGCGCTTCTCCAGCGCCTCCCCCTGATAGGTGAAGGCGAGTTGCGCGCCCTGGGCGGCAACGGCGCGGGCGATGCCCCAGGCGATGGAGCGGTCATTCGCCACGCCCATGATGAGCCCGCGCTTGCCGGCCATCAGCGTGCCGGTGGGGGCGTCTGCGAGGGGCGCGTCTGACATTCTGGGCAGGGACCGGCTTGTTGCGAAGGGGCTGGCGTGGTGGCACACCCCCGACCGCCGGGCAAGGGGTTCCGGCCGCACGCCTTGTGACCCGGGATTTCCGCCATGGACAGCACCGCCGAGGATCCGATCGCCCGCTTCGAGTCCTGGATGGCGGAAGCGGCGAAAACCGAGCCGAACGATCCGAATGCCGTCTGCCTGGCGACCGCGACGCCGGATGGCCGCCCCTCCGCCCGCATGGTGCTGCTGAAGGGCGTCGATCCGCGTGGCTTCGTCTTCTACACCAATCTCGAAAGCCGGAAGGGCCAGGAGCTGCTGGCCAACCCGCAGGCGGCGCTCTGCTTCCACTGGAAGAGCCTGCAGCGCAGCATCCGCGTGGAGGGACCGGTCGAGCAGGTCCCGGAGGCGGAGGCGGATGCCTATTACGCCTCCCGCGCCCGCGGCTCCCGCATCGGCGCCTGGGCCAGCCGGCAGTCGCGGCCGCTGGAGGGGCGCTGGGCGCTGGAGAAGGCGGTCGCGGAATACACGCTGAAATTCGGCATCGGCGAGATCCCGCGCCCGCCGCACTGGTCCGGCTTCCGCCTTCTGCCGCAGCGGATCGAGTTCTGGCGCGACATGCCCTTCCGCCTGCATGACCGGCAGGTCTTCCACCGGGTCGCCGCAAGCGGCGCCGGCGATGCCCCCGCGGGCTGGCGCATCGAGGCGCTCTACCCGTGAGGTCGCGCCGGAGGCGCGCGGGAGACCTGCAGCGCCGGAGGCGCGCGAGCGCTTCGCCTGGCCGCAGGCGCGCCGGCGCATGATGCCGGCGGAGCAGGCCGGGGCCGCGGCGCTGCTCCGGCACCTCGCCGGCGCCGAGCCGATCGAGACGCATGTCTCCGCCGTCTTCGTCGGGCCGGACACCGCCTTCAAGCTGAAGAAGGCGGTCGCGCTCGGCTTCCTCGACTTCTCGACGCTGGCGGCGCGGGAGCGCTTCCTGCGGCGGGAGCTGGAGATCAACCAGCCGGCCGCGCCGGCGCTCTACCGGGATGTGGTGCCGGTGACGCGCGCGCCGGACGGCAGGCTTGCGCTCGGCGGGGAGCGGGAGGTGGTGGACTGGGTGCTGCGCATGGCGCCCGTCCCGCCGGAGGATTTCCTGGATGCCGTCGCGGCGCGGGGCGGGCTGGACGGGTCGGTGCTCGATGCCATCGCCGATGCCGCCTTCGCCCTGCATGCCGCGCTGCCGCCGGTGCCGGGCCTCGATGCGCCGGCCGAGCTTGGCCGGGTCCTGGCGGGCAACCGGCAGGCGGCGCTGGCCGCCGGCCTGCCGCCGGCGCGCGTCGCGGCGCTGGCCGCGGCGGCGGAGGCCACGCTGGCGCGCCTGGCGCCCCTGCTGGCGGCGCGCGCCGCCGCCGGGCGGGTGCGCCGCTGCCATGGCGACCTGCATCTCGGCAATCTCTGCCTGCTGGAAGGGCGCGTGACGCCCTTCGACGCGCTGGAATTCGACGAGGCGCTGGCGACCATCGACACCGGCTACGACCTCGCCTTCCTGCTCATGGATCTCGACCACCGGGTCGGCCGCGCCGCGGCGAACCGGGTGCTGAACCGCTATGTCGCCCGCAGCGGCGATGCCGGGCTGACGGCGGCGCTGCCCGTCTGGCTGTCCATGCGCGCCCTGATCCGCGCGCATGTCCTCTCCAGGGCGAAGGGGCCCGGGTCGGGCCTGCCCTACCTCGCGCGGGCCGAGGCGATGCTGGCGCCGCCGCCGCCCCGGCTGGTGGCGGTCGGCGGGTTGCAGGGCACGGGCAAGTCGCGCCTGGCCCGCGGCCTCGCGCCCGGGATCGGCGCCGCGCCCGGCGCGCTGGTGCTCCGCAGCGACGAGATCCGCAAGCGCCAGGCCGGCTGCGCGCCGGAGCAGCGGCTGCCCGCCGCCGCCTATACGCCGGAAGCGAGCATGGCGGTCTTCCGCGAACTGACCGACCTGGCGGCCGAGGCGCTGCACGGCGGCCATGCCGTGATCGCCGATGCCGCCTTCCTCCGGCCCGAGGAGCGCGCGGCGATCGAGGCGGCGCGCGGCGGTGCGCCCTTCACCGGCTTCTGGCTGGAGGCGCCGCCGGAGGTGCTGCGCGCCCGGGTCGCGGCGCGGCGCGGCGATGCCTCGGATGCCGATGTGGCGGTGCTGGCGGCGGCGGCCGCGCGCGATCCCGGCCCCATCACCTGGCAGCGAGTGGATGCGGCCACGGACCCTCTGCCTGCCGTCCGTAACGCTCTGGGCTTGAACCCGGACGATCCCTGCTAGACATTCCTGCCATGCGCCCCTGGGGAGACGCGCCATGGCCTATCGACGCCTGCTTCTGCCGCTGACCGGCACCGCCGCCGGGGAGGCCGCGCTCGCCACCGCGCTGATGGTGGCGCGCATCTGGAATGCGCATGTCCACTGCCTGCATGTGCGGGTGGATGCGCGGGACGTGGCCCCGCTGGCCGGGGAGGGCCTCTCGGGCGCCATGATCGAGGAAATGATGGCCGCGACCGAGCGTGAGAGCGGGGAGCGCGCCAACCGCGTGCGCGCCCTGTTCGAGCGCTTCACCGGCCATGCCGGCGGCGTGACGATGGCCAACAGCGCCGAGACCGCGCTGAAGACGGATGGGCCTACCCTCTCCTTCGAGAGCATCGCGGGGCGGGAGGAGGATGTGGTCGCGCAGCAGTCCCGCCTCTACGACCTGGCGGTGGTGCCGCACCCGGAGGCGGATGAGGATGTCTCCTCCTCCGACGCGCTGCATGCCGTGCTCTTTGATTCCGGCCGTCCCGTGCTGATCGCGCCGCGCGAGGCGCCGGCCACCATCGGCACCCGTGTCTGCTGCGCCTGGAACGGCTCGGCCGAGAGCGCGGCGGCGATCGCGGCCAGCCTGCCCTGGCTGCACCGCGCGAATGCCGTGCGGCTGCTCTATGCCGATGAGTACCAGCGGCGCGGTCCGGGCGTGGAGGGCATCCGCAGCTACCTCCGCTGGCACGAGATCGAGGCCGAGCCGGTGCTGTTCAAGCCGCTGACCAAGGATGTCGGCGCCGGGCTGCTCGGCGCGGCGCGGGACTTCCGGGCAGACCTGCTCTGCATGGGCGCCTACAGCCATTCGCGGCTGCGGCAACTGATCCTCGGCGGCGTGACCCGGCATGTGCTGGAGAACAGCGACATGCCGGTGCTGATGTGCCGCTAGGATCGCAACCGGCATCCGGGGCCGCGCCGGGCCGCGGAGCCGGCTCCGCGGCTCAGCGGCGCCGGCCGACCACCACCAGGTAGTCGCGGGGCATCGTGATGCCCATCGGGGTGCGGTGCGCCTCGTGGAAGGCGAGGAAGTCGCGCTTCAGCGCCTCCTTCCGGTCGGTGTTCTGCAGCAGCATCCTGGTCGGGCCGTAGCCGGTGCTGAAGAGCTGCCAGACCGCCTCCGCATCCGGCATGCGCAGCACCGTGGTGCCCGTCTCGATCTGCAACTCGAAGGCGTCGCCGAGCAGTTCCCGCAGCCGCGCCTCGCGCCCCCATTCGAAGGGGGAGGGCGGCGGCGGGCCGGGCGGCGGCGGCATGTAGGGCCGCATCACCTGGAACACGCCGGCGATGGCGCCGTCCGGCGGCCAGGTGGTCAGGCCGATCCGCCCGCCCGGACGGCAGAGCCGCGCCAACTCGCTGGCCACCGCCTCCGGCCGGCTGGCGAACATCACGCCGCAGGTCGAGGTGATGACGTCGAAGCCGGCATCGGGAAGCTCCATCGCCTCGGCATCGCCGACCCGGAAGTCGATCCGCAAATTGGCCTGCTCGGCCAGGCGCCGCGCCGCCTCGATCACGCCGGCGCCGATATCGAGGCCGGTGACCTTCGCGCCCTTCTGCGCCAGGCGGCGCGCGGTCCAGCCGGTGCCGGTGGCGAGGTCGAGCGCGCGTTCGCCCGGCCGGATGTCGAGCCGGTTGAGCAGATGCTCGATGGAATCGGCGATGGATTCGCTGATCCTGTCGTAGTCGGCACCGCCCGACCCCCAGGTCGCGGCCGCCTTCTCGTTATGGGGCTGGATGGCCATGGTGCTCTCCCTTCGGCCTGACCTTCCGGCCGGCCGCGACGGGACAGTGCTCCAGGCGTGGTTCCATCGCCATCACAGGGCCGTGCCGGCGGTCCGGCCTGTGATCATCCGCACGAATGACAGGGATTGGGGGTACCGATGGGACAATCCGGGCGCTGCCGCCTATCTCCCTGGGCGAAGGGCCGCCCCCCCGGCGGCCCATCCCTCCCTGGAGTGTGCCGATGATCGATGTCCGTCCCTTCAAGACCCTCGGCGGCGCCAACCACGGTTGGCTGAACGCCAGGCATCACTTCTCCTTCGCCGGCTACCACGACCCCGCCCGGATGAACTGGGGCCGGCTGCGCGTCTGGAACGATGACGAGATCGCCGCCGGCACCGGCTTCGACCCGCACCCGCACCGCGACATGGAGATCATCACCTATGTCCGGGAAGGCGCCATCACCCATCGCGACAGCCTGGGCAATGAGGGCCGGACCGAGGCGGGCGACGTGCAGGTCATGTCCGCCGGCACCGGCGTGGTGCACAGCGAGTATAACCTGGAGCCGGAGACGACGACGCTCTTCCAGATCTGGATCATCCCGGACCGCCGCGGCGTGGCGCCGAACTGGGGCGCGAAGCAGTTCCCCAAGGCCGCCCGCGAGGCGGGGTTCGAGGTGCTGGCCAGCGGCCGGCCGCAGGACGAGGGCACCGGCGCCCTGCCGCTGAACGTCAACGGCGCGGTGCTGGCGGCCACGCTGAAGGCCGGCCAGACGCTGCGCCAGCCGCTCGCCGAGGGCCGCGCCGCCTATCTGGTGCCCGCCCGGGGCGCGGTGACGGTGAACGGCGTCGCGCTCCACGCCCGCGACGGCGCCGGCATCGTGGACGAGCCGGCCATCGAGATCACCGCCAGCGAGGATGCCGAGCTGGTGCTGGTCGAGGTGGCGAAGGAGTAGCCCGCCCGCGATCGTCCGGGGCGCCTGCGCCCCGGGCGTGAATCGCCGGCGCAAACCATGGGGGGTGCGGTGCCGGGCCGCGCCCCCTTCCACGCCCAGCGCTTTGGCGCGACCCTGCCCGCCACGGGAAGCGGGAGGAACCGATGCCGAAGGTCCAGGCGGAGCAACTGCGAAAGATCGGCCGCGCGCTGCTGATGGCAAACGGCGTGCCGGAGGCGGAGGCGGCCACCGTCGCCCGCCATGTCGTCAACGCCAACTTGGCGGGACATGACAGCCACGGCGTCATCATGCTGCCGAACTACATCGAGCGCGTGCGGGTCGGCCACATCCTCCCCGGCGCGCCCTTCACCATCGTGCAGGAGAGCCCGACCACCACCGTCGTGGACGGCAATTGGGGCTTCGGCTACGTCATCAACGAGCGCGCGATGGCGCTGACCATCGAGAAGGCCGAGAAGAACAACATCGCGGCCTGCACGGTCTTCCGCCAGGGCCATGTCGGGCGGCTGGCCAGCTACCCGCTGATGGCCGCCGAGGCCGGCATGATCGGCATGGCCTGGGCGGATTCCGGCCGCTCCCCCAAGGGCGTCGCCCCCTTCGGCGGGCGGGAGGCGCGGCTCGGCACCAATCCCTGGGCCATCGCCGTGCCCTCCGACCTCGACGGTCCCTTCTGCATGGACTTCGCCACCTCGGCGGTGGCCATGGGCAAGGTGAAGCTGGCCGAGGCGCGCGGGCAGGAGATCCCGCGCGGCTGGGTGGTGGATTCCGAGGGCGAGCTGACCACCGACCCCGCCAAGCTGAAGGGCGGCGCGCTGCTGCCGCTCGGCGGCCCGGGGGAGGGCTACAAGGGCACCGCGCTCGCCGCCATGGGCGAGGTCTTCTGCGGCATCCTCACCGGCCTCGGCTTCGGGGTGGAGCCGAGCGGGCGGCACAATGACGGCTGCTTCCTCATCGCCATCAAGGTCGAGGCCTTCCGCCCGCTGCTGGCCTTCCGCAGGGAGGTCGCGGATTTCGCCCACTACCTGAAGGACACGCCGCCGGCGAAGGGCAGCAGCGGCGTGCTCTACCCGGGCGAGGTTGAGCACCGGGCGGAGCGGCAGCGCGCCGCCGAGGGCATCGAGATCGAGGAGGCCACCTGGGCGAAGCTCGCGGCCCTGGCCAAGGAGGGCGGGATCGCGGGTGAACTCGGCCTCGGCTGAAGGGGAGTTCCCGGGCAGACTCCGCCCTCCCGGACCCACCCGACAGGCCAGGCCCTGGCCTGGACCGGTGTGAGCCTGCCCGCTGAACCTGCCGGCCCAGGCCGGGTCCAGGGGCGTGATGCCTGGCGCATGGAGCCTCGACCTGCGGCGCGGAGCCAAGGCCCGGAGGGCCGCCCGCGGAGGCCGGAGATGCGCCAGCATGTCATGCGCCAGATATGCGGGGGCGAAGCCCCCCTCGCGCAGCGCGGACAGCCATGGCATCACGCGCCTGGCATGACGGATCTCGCCCCGCTCGACGAAATGGTGGACGGCGCCGGCGGGGTCCGCCCGCATTGGGGCGGCCTGCTCGGCGCCCTCGGTGCGCTCGGGCGCGGCGAGCTGGCGCATCGCGCCGCGCTGCTCGACCGCCACTTCCTCGAGGAAGGCGCGACCAGCCTGCTGCCCGGCGGCGCCGATGCCCCGGCCTGGCGCTGCGACCCCGTGCCGCTGGTCCTCCCGCCCGCCGAATTCGATGTGCTGGCCGCCGGCCTCGCCCAGCGCGCGGCCCTGCTGGAAGCGGTGCTGCAGGATGTCTACGGCCCGCAGACCCTGCTGGCCGAGGGCGCGCTGCCGCCCGCCCTGGTCTATGCCAACCCGGCCTTCCTCCGCTCCTGCCGCGCGCCCGAGGGGCGGCGGGAGGGACCGCTGCTGCAGCTCTACGCCGCCGACCTGCTGCGGGCGCCGGACGGGCAGTGGCATGTGCTGGCGGACCGCACCGCGGGCCCGACCGGCCTCGCGCATGTGCTGGAGAACCGCCGCGCCCTGACCCGCACCCTGCCGGAGCTGCTGCGGGCGCGGGAGCTGCGCCGGCACGGCCCCTTCTTCGACCTCTGGCAGGATTCGCTCCAGCGCCTGGCGCCGCCCGCCGCCGCCGGCCGCAACCCCGGCGTCGCCATGCTGACGCCCGGGCATTCCAGCCCGCGCTGGTGGGAGCATGTCATCCTCTCCCGCCGCCTCTCCTGCGCGCTGGTCGAGGCCGGCGACCTGACGGTGCGGGACGGCGCGCTCTTCCTGAAGACGCTGCGCGGGCTGCAGCCGGTGGATGTGCTGCTGCGCCGGATGGATGGCCGCCGGATGGACCCGCTGGAGGCGGACCAGAGCCCGTTGCACGGCGTGGCGGGGCTGCTGGAGGCGGTGCGCGGCGGGCGGCTGCGGATCGTCAACGACCCCGGCGCCGGCTTCGCCGAGGCGCCGGGGCTCGCCGCCTTCCTGCCGGGCCTCGCGCCGCGGCTGCTGGGCGAGCCGCTGCGGCTCGCCGGCGCGCGGACGCTCTGGCTGGGCGACCCGGCGGCGCGCGACCTGGCCCTGGCGGAGCTCGGCCGCTGGATGGTGCGGCGGGCGGTGGACGGCACGGTGCGTTCCATCACCGCCGGTGCCCTGCCGGAGGCGGCGCGGGCCGAGCTGGCACAGCGCATCCTGGCCGCGCCGGAGGAGTGGGCGGTCTCCGAGCGCCTGCCCGCCTCGGTCGCGCCCTGCGTCGGGACAGGGGGGCTGGAGCCGCGGCCGATCATGCTCCGGCTTTTCCTGCTGCAGGACGGCCAGGGCTGGCAGGCGCTGCAGGGCGGCCTGGCGCGTGGCCTGGCCATGCCCGATCCCGGCACCGGCGCGCGCCCCTGCATGCCCTTCAGCAAGGATGTCTGGGTTCCGCTGGAGGATCCCGCCGCGATCCAGGGGCCGGGGCAGCTGACCATCCGCGCACTGCCCATCCGCCGCGCGACCGGCGACATCCCGAGCCGCGTCGCCGACAATTTCTTCTGGCTCGGCCGCTACCTGGAGCGGCTGGAGAGCGGCGCGCGGCTGCTGCGCGCGACCGCCGCCCGGCTGGCGACCACCAGCCCCAATCCGCGCGAGCTGGCCGAGCTGCGGAGCCTTGCCGCCTGCCTGGTGCGGGCGGATCTGCTGGAGCCGGAGACGGCGCGGCAGATCGGCACGCTCCCCGTCACCGCCGCGCTGCTGCGGGCGGTGCGGGAGCGCTGGCGCATGCAGGGGCTGCTCAACCAGGTCTCCCGCCTCGCCGGCCTGCTGCGGGACCGGCTGACCGGGGAGATGCACCTCGCCCTCAACCGCGGCCTGCGCCAGCTGACGGAAGAATTCGACGCCATCCCCGCGGGGCGGGAGGAGGCGCGCGGGCTGGAGGCGCTGGGCCATGCCTGCGCCGGCGTGCTGGCCTTCGCCGCGACCGTCGCCGGCCTCGCCGCCGAGAACATGGTGCGCGGCGGCGGGCGGCTCTTCCTCGATCTCGGCCGGCGGGTGGAGCGGGCGCAGGCGATCGCGGCCGAACTGGCCCGCGCGCTCGACCAGCCAGGCGCCGCCGGCCAGCCGGCGCGGCTGGAGCCGGGGCTGAGCCTGGCGCTGGAGCTGCGCGATTCGGTCATCACCTATCGCAGCCGCTACCTCACCGTGCTGCAGCCGGCGCCGGTGCTGGACCTGGTGCTGGCCGATGAGGGGAATCCGCGCGGCCTCGCCTTCCAGCTGCTCGCGGCGCGGGACATGCTGGCCGATCTGGAGGGCGATCGGGCATCCCCCCTGGCCCTGCTGGCGGAAGCCCTGCTGGAGGAGGCGCGCGCGATGGTGCGGGAGGTGGCGGAGGCGCCGTCCCAGGCGGGGGCCGCGCTCGGGCTGCTGCCGCGGCTCGCGGCGATGGAAGGGGAGGTCGCCACGCTGTCGGACCGCATCACCCGCCGCTGGTTCGCGCTGCTGCCGGCCCCGCACAGCCTGGGCCCGGCGCCCGCGCTCCGGCTGCGCGGCGCGGCGTGATCTACCGGGTCCGGCATACCACCCGCTACGCCTATGGCGGCACGGTGGACCTGGCGGCGCATATGCTGCACCTGCGGCCGCGCGACCTGCCCTTCCAGCGGGTGATCTCGGCCGCCGTCACGACGCAGCCCGGGGCGTCCCACCGGCGGGACGGGCTGGACCATTTCGGCAACCCGGTCACCTGGCTGTTCATCGAGGCGCCGCATGCCGGCTTCGAGGTGACGGCGGAGGCGGAGGTGGAGGTGCGCTTCCCCGACCCGCCGGCCGCCGGGGCGACCCTGCCCTGGGAGAGGGTGGCGGCGCTGGCGCGGGCAGGCGGGCCCGGCGCCTGGCAGGCGGCGGAGTACCGCTTCGACAGCCCGATGTGCCCGGCCCTGCCGGAGGCCGGCGCCTATGCGGCGGGGAGCTTCCCGCCCGGCCGCCCGGTGCTGGCCGGGCTGCTTGACCTCAATGCCCGTATCCGGGCCGATTTCCAGTTCCGCGCCGGCGTCACCGACCTCTCCACCCCCATCGCCGAGGTGCTGCGGCGGCGGGAGGGCGTCTGCCAGGACTTCACCCACCTGATGATCAGCGGGCTGCGCGCCCTCGGCCTGCCGGCCCGCTACAGCTCCGGCTACATCCGCACCCGCCCGCCGCCCGGCCAGGAGCGCCGGCGCGGGGCGGACCAGAGCCATGCCTGGGTCGGCGCCTGGCTGGGGCCGGAGCAGGCCTGGGTGGACCTCGACCCCACCAATGGCGTGGTGGTGCGGGATGAGCATGTCCTCCTCGGCTGGGGGCGGGATTACGGTGATATCAGCCCGGTGCGCGGCGTGATGCTGGGCGGCGGCGACCATGGGCTGTGGATCGGGGTGGATCTGGAGCCGATCAGGGAGGAGGCGGCAACCGGGCGCTGACGCCGGCCGGTTGGCGGGAAGCCCGGCCGGCCCTGCCGCCGGCGCCCAGGGTCTTTGCTTTTGTGGCATATTTGCGAACTTGCAATATAAGGGCCGCGATCCGGCAGGTCTCCGTCACGTTGCCGTGCGGCTGGCCGGCGCCGGGCAGCCGCAGCCGCTTCCGTCGCCACATCGGGCGCGTGGATCAGGATGTCACCATTACCATGCCCCCCGCCGGCGAGGCCGGCCCGCCGCCACGGCCCTCGAGGGTGGGCCGGCACCGGCCGGTCGGCTGGCGCTGCCTGCAGACGACCGCCATCGGCGGCCCGGCGGAGCGGCGCCTGCGCGTCAATGCCGTGCTGCTGCATCCGGCGCATGGGATCGCGCTGATCGACCTGGCGCCGCGCTCCACGCCGCGCGCCGTCGCCACGCTGCGCCGCAGCCTGGCCGGGCAGGGGCTGCGCGCCTGCGCCGGGCCGGAGATCCCGATCGTCTATCTCTGCGTCACCCCGGAGGAATTGCGGAGCCTGCCGCACCTGCTGCGCGCCGCCATCATCCGGCAGGCCGAGGCCGCGGGCCGCCCGGATCGCCGCTGGGTGGCGGAGGTGGAGGCCGCGCTGGCCGCGCTCGACCGGGGGACGGCCGATGCGGCGCCGCCGGGGACCGGGGGCCGGGTCCTGCTGCTCGCCGCCCTGGCGGCGGGGGGGCTCTTCGCCGCGCTGCTCGGCGATGCGCTCTGGGCGCCGCGGCCGCCGGCGCCGGGGCTCGCCGGCCCGGCGCCTGCGCCCTTCGCAACGGCGCTTGCGCCACCGGTGGTCATCCCCGCCGAGAGCGGGGCAGCGGCGGTGCCGCCCGCGCCGGACGCCGCCTCCCCGGCCGATCCCGGCGCGCCCGGGTCGCCCCACGCGCCGCATCCGTCGAGCCTTGCGCCCGCCCCGCCGCCGGATACGGCGCTGGCCGCCGTGCCATCCTTCGGCGGCGCCACCATCCTCCGCTGGCCGCAGCCGCCGGACGCGCCGGTCCCGCAGCCCGGGCCCCTGCCGGACGCCGGCGCCACCGCGCCTGCCGGACCCGTCGCGCCATCCGGGGCGGCGGCCATGCCGGATGAGGCGCCGGCCACGGCGCCGGACACCGCCGGTGCGCCGGGGCGATCGCCCGGTCCGCCGGCCGCCGGCCCGGCCCCGCCGCACCTCGCCGCCATCGCGCCCGAAGCGGCGCCGCCCGAACCGGCCACCGCCGGCCGCCAGCGGCCCTCCGCCGCCGCGCCTGCGCGCCCGCCCGCCAGCCCGCGCTGCGGCCTGCTGCTCGCGCGGCTGCAACTCGGTGAAAGACCCAGCGATGCCGATCGTGCCCTCCTCCGCTCCGCCTGCGCGCCGGCATCCTGACGGCCTGCGGCGCCGCGCCATGGCCCTGGCCGGCGCGCTGCTGCTCGGCCTTGGCGCCTGCGCCGGGGCGCCCCCGCCGCCGCAGGCCGCAGCCCCGGCGCCTCCCCCGCGCGAGGCGCTGCCGCTGGACGAGGCGGTGTTCGCCCTCGCGGAAGCGACCCTCGCCGGTGCCCGCAGCCTGCCGGAACTCGCCGGGGGCGGGCGCCGGGCGCTGGTCATCGACCCGCTGATCGACCGCGCCAGCGGCGCCGAGACGGCGGCCACGCGGCGCATGGTCGCGCGGATCGAGGCGCTGGTGCGCGAGCGCCACCCGGAGCTCGAGCTGCGCCCCTTCACCCTGGCCTCGCTCGAGGAGCAGCCGCTCATCCTGCTCGGCGCCATCACCCCGGCGGTCGCGGCCGGCAGCCTGGAGGCCGCGCGGCGGCCGAGCGAGGTCTACCGGATCTGGGCCGTGCTGGGGGACCTGCGGACGGGCACCATCCTTTCCCACCCCACCGCCTGGGTGCGGGGCGAGACGGTGGACGCGACCCCGACCGCCTTCCACCGGGCCAGCCCGGCCTGGGTGGAGGACGAGATGGTGGCCGCCTATCTCCGGACCTGCGCCGGCGATCCGGGCACCCCGATGGATGCCACCTATCTGCGCGGGCTGCGCGCCCAGGCCGCCATCGCCGAGGCGGTCGCGGCGCTGGAGGGCGGGCAGGCGGAGCGGGCCCTCGCGCTCTACCGCGAGGTGGAGGGGGAGCCGGGCGGCCGGCAGGCGCGGGCGCTGAACGGCCTCTATCTCGCGAACTGGGCGCTCGGCCGGCGCGAGGCGGCGGAGGAGGCCTTCGGCGCGCTGGTGGATCATGGCCTCACGCGCCAGCGTCTGGCGGTGAAGCTGCTCTTCCGCCCCGCCAGCACCGAATTCCTGCGCGACCCCGGGGTGAGCGGCCCCTATCCGATGTGGCTCCGCCGGATCGCCGAGCGCGCGGAGGCGCGCGGCGCCTGCCTCCAGGTGGTCGGGCATACCAGCGTGACGGGCAGCGACGCGGTGAATGACCGGCTCTCCCTGGCGCGGGCGGAGACGGTGCGCGCGCGCCTGGTCGCCGCCGAGCCGCCGCTGCGGCAACGCAGCCAGGCGCTCGGCCGCGGCGCGCGGGAGCCGATCATCGGTCTCGGCACCGACGACATGCGGGACGCGCTCGATCGCCGGGTGGAATTCCGCCCAAGGCGGTGCGAGGCGGTGATGGCCAGGCTCGACGGGCCGGCAACGGACCGGCCCGCCCGGCCGGGCGGATCCTGAGGGGCGGAGGGCGCCGCGGGGCGCCGCCGCGCCCGCCCGTTGCAGGCGCAGACCATGGGGACGCGCCGCCGCCCGGCCGGCCGTTGCCGCTGCCGCTTTTTTCGCACCTGCGAAACTCCGCCTGCCATGGCACGTCATTCCGGCGCCCGCGATTCCCCGCAGGGCCCGCCACAAGGGGGGCCGCATGAGACTCTTCCGCTGCCAGGCCTGCGACCAGGTCCTCTATTTCGAGAACACCCGCTGCGAGAAGTCCGGCCACACCCTCGGCTTCCTGCCGGAGGTCGGGCTGCTCTCGGCGCTGGAGCCAGCAGGGGACCTCTGGCAGCCGCTGGTGCGGCCGGACCGGCAACAGGCCTTCTGCGCCAATGCCGCCCACCAGGCCTGCAACTGGATGGTGCCGGCGGCGGAGGCGGGGAGCCTCTGCCTTGCCTGCCGGCACAACCGGACCATCCCGGATCTCTCGGTGCCGGGGAACCTCGCGCTCTGGCAGCGCTGGCAGGATGCCATCCACCGGCTGATCTACACCTTCCGCCGGCTCGGCCTGCCGCTGCACACCCGCGCCGAGGACCCGGCGCACGGCCTGACCTTCGAGGTGCTGGCCGACCCGCCGGAGGGCGGGCCGAAGGTGATGACCGGGCACGAGAACGGCCTGATCACCTTCGCCCTGGCCGAGGCCGACGATGCCGAGCGGGAGCGCCGCCGCACCTCCATGGGCGAGCCCTTCCGCACGCTGCTCGGCCATGTGCGGCACGAGACGGGGCACCACTACTGGGACCTGCTGGTGCGCGACGGCGGCCGGCTGGAGGAGTGCCGGGCGGTCTTCGGCGATGACAGCCAGGATTACGGCGCGGCGCTGCAGGCCTACTACGCCAATGGCGCCCCGCCGGACTGGCAGAACGCCTATGTCAGCGCCTATGCCACCGCCCATCCCTGGGAGGATTTCGCCGAGACCTGGGCGCACTACCTCCATATCGTCGATACGCTGGAAATGGCGGCCTCCTTCGGCCTGAAGGTCGCGCCGAAGGTGGCGCGGACGGACGACCTGGATGCCGAGATCGATTTCGACCCCTATCGGGTGGAGAGGATCGAGAGCCTGGTCGAGGCCTGGCTGCCCGTGACCTTCGCGGTGAACAGCCTGAACCGCTGCATGGGCGCGCCCGATCTCTACCCCTTCGTGCTCTCGCCACCGGCGATCGGAAAGCTGGGCTTCATCCATCGGTTGGTGAGGGGGACATAGGCGCCAGGCGAGGGGCGCCGCCCCCTCCGCAGGGCGATGTCTGCTCCGGCGCCGCTCACGAAGGGGGCGTGGACGCCCCGGGGCGAGGCGCCGCCGCGCGGCCCATGACCGGCGGCGGATGGGCGTTCCGCGCCGCAGGCCATCCGCCCCGGAGCGGAATGCCGCGACAGGGCAGGGCCGCGGCGGCGCGGCATCGCGCGCCCCTGACGGCGCCGCGGCCGGGCGCCCCTGACAGGCCGGCCCACCCGGCCTATCTTCCGCCAACCAAGGGAAGGAGACCGGCCCATGCTCGACGCCGTCGCACGCCTGCCGCTGAAGGACGCTGGCCTGTTCCGCGAAGCCAATTGCATCGGCGGCCAGTGGGTCCAGGCCGATAGCGGCAAGACCATCGAGGTCCGCAACCCCTCGACCGGCGAACTGGTCGGCCGCGTCCCGGCGATGGGCGCCGCCGAGACCCGCCGCGCCATCGAGGCGGCGCACCAGGCGCAGAAGGGCTGGCGCGCCATGCTGGCCAAGGACCGCGCCGCGATCCTCCGCAAGCTCTTCGACCTGATGATCGCGAATACCGACGACCTCGCCGCGATTATGACGGCCGAGCAGGGCAAGCCGCTGGCGGAGAGCAAGGGCGAGATCGCCTATGCCGCCAGCTTCATCGAATGGTTCGCCGAGGAAGGCAAGCGGGTCTATGGCGACACCATCCCGCAGAACGCCAAGGGCCGGCGGATCATCGTCCAGAAGGAGCCGATCGGCGTATTCGCCGCCATCACGCCGTGGAATTTCCCGGCCGCGATGATCACCCGCAAGACCGGGCCCGGCTGGGCCGCGGGCTGCACCGGCGTGATCCGCCCGGCCTCCCAGACGCCCTTCTCGGCGCTCGCCATCGCGGTGCTGGCCGAGCGCGCCGGCATGCCGCCCGGCGTCTGCAACGTCATCACCGGCCCCTCCGGCGAGACGGGCAAGGAACTCACCTCCAACCCGCTGGTGCGCAAGCTGACCTTCACCGGCAGCACCGATGTCGGCCGCATCCTGCTCGCGCAATGCGCGCCGACCATCAAGAAGACCTCGATGGAACTCGGCGGCAACGCGCCCTTCATTGTCTTTGACGATGCCGACCTGGACGCGGCGGTGCAGGGCGCCATGGCGTCCAAGTACCGCAACACCGGCCAGACCTGCGTCTGCGCCAACCGCATCCTGGTGCAGGACGGCGTCTATGACGCCTTCGCCGCCAAGCTGAAGGCGGCGGTCGAGGCACTCAAGGTCGGCGACGGCTTTGAGCCGGGCGTGACCCAGGGGCCGCTGATCAATGCGGATGCGGTGAAGAAGGTCGAGGAGCATGTCGCCGACGCGCTGGGCAAGGGTGCCAAGGTGCTCACCGGCGGCAAGCGCGCCGAGCGGCCCGGCAATTTCTACATGCCGACGATCCTGACCAACGTGCAGCGCGAGAGCCTGGTCTTCAACGAGGAGACCTTCGGCCCGGTCGCGCCCCTGTTCCGGTTCAAGACGGAGGAGGAGGCGATCGCGCTGGCCAACGACACGCCCTTCGGCCTCGCCGCCTATTTCTACGCCCGCGATGTCGGCCGGATCTTCCGGGTGGCGGAGGCGCTGGAGACCGGCATGGTCGGGATCAATGAGGGCCTGATCAGCACCGAGGTTGCCCCCTTCGGCGGCGTGAAGGAGAGCGGCCTCGGCCGCGAGGGCAGCCATCACGGCATCGAGGAGTATCTGGAGGTGAAGTACCTCGCCATCGGCGGCATCGGGACCTGATTTTCCCGCTGCGCAGGCGTGGTTTCGAGCCATGCCTGCGCGGAATGGCGGGTTTTCCTGCTTCGCGCGGGCGCTGCCGGTGAAACCGGCGGCGCCCTCATGCCATATGGCGGGCAGTGGGGTGCCCGGCGCCCCGATCCCTTCGGGAGGGCCTCCTCGGCATGTCCGCCACCACCCTCGCCGCCGCGCCCAGCCCGGCGCGGCTCTCCGGCATCCACCTTCCCGCCGCGCTCGGCGCCGGCGCCCTGCTGCTGGCGGGCGCGCTCGCCATCGGCGAGATCGTCAGCCCGCGCCAGGCGGCGCTCTACCTGCTCGGCGCGGCGCTCGGCCTCGTCCTCTACCACGCGGCCTTCGGCTTCACCGCGGCCTGGCGGGTCTTCATCGCCGACAGGCGGGGGGAGGGGCTGCGGGCGCAGATGGCGATGCTCGCCATCGCCGTGCTGCTCTTCTACCCGGTGCTCGCGGCCGGTAGCCTGTTCGGCCAGCCGGTGCAGGGGCTGGTGGCGCCGGTCGGCGTCTCCGTCCTGTTCGGCGCCTTCCTCTTCGGCATCGGCATGCAACTCGGCGGCGGCTGCGCCTCCGGCACGCTCTACACGGTGGGCGGCGGCTCGGTGCGGATGGTCCTGACGCTGGCGGCCTTCATCGCCGGCTCGACCATCGGCGCGGCGCATCTCCATTGGTGGCAAGCGCAGTGGAGCCTGCCACCCATCTCCCTGGTGCGGGAATGGGGCGTGCTGCCGGCGCTGGCGCTGAACCTCGGCCTGTTTGCCCTGATCGCCGGGCTGACGGTGGTGCTGGAACGGCGGCGCCATGGCCGGCTGGTGGGCGCCGGCCCCGCGCCGCGGGCCGGGCTCGCGCGCTTCCTGCGCGGCCCCTGGCCGCTGCTGGCCGGCGCGGTGGCGCTGGCGCTGCTGAACTTCGCGACGCTCGCGCTGGCGGGCCGGCCCTGGGGCATCACCTCGGCCTTCGCCCTCTGGGGCTCCAAACTCGCGGAGGGGATCGGCTTCGACCCGGCCTTCTGGCCCTACTGGTCCACCCCGGCCCAGGCGGCGGCGCTGGAGGCGAGCGTGCTGCGCGACGTCACCTCGGTGATGGACTTTGGCATCGTGCTGGGGGCGCTGCTGGCGGCGGCGCTGGCCCGGCGCTTCTCGCCGAGCCTCCGGGTGCCGCTGCGCTCGGCCCTCGCCGCGGTGGTCGGTGGGCTCATGCTCGGCTACGGCGCGCGGCTGGCCTATGGCTGCAATATCGGGGCCTATTTCTCCGGCATCGCCTCCTCCAGCCTGCATGGCTGGGTCTGGATGGCCATGGCCTTCGCCGGCAATGTCCTCGGCACCCGTCTCCGCCCGCTGTTTGGGCTGGAGGTGGAGCGGACGCCGCGGCTGACCGGGTGCTGAGTGAGGGGCGGGTCGCGCCACCCCCCTCGCTGGCCGGGCCGTGGAGCCCGCGCGTCTTGGCGACATCCGGCTGCCTGGCCCCGGGCAGCCGGTTTCCTTCTGCCGCAGGGGACATGGCCCCGCGGCCCGCTCGCCACCCGCGCAGCGCGCCTGAACGGCCGGGCCCGATCCTGCCGCGGCTCCCTGGCTGACCAGCCGGCTTACCTTCCCGCTCCGTCCGTCGCATATAAGCGGAAAGGTCCGGCCCCGGCCGGCGCAGGGAAGGGCACCACCCCATGGCCTATGACTTCGATCTCTTCGTCATCGGCGGCGGCTCGGCCGGCGTCCGTTGCGGCCGCATCGCCGCGACCCATGGCGCCCGCGTCGGCATCGCCGAGGAGCGCTTCTGGGGCGGCACCTGTGTCAATGTCGGCTGCGTGCCGAAGAAGATCATGGTCAATGCCGCCGAATACGGCGCCTGGGCGGAGGAGGCTGCGGGCTTCGGCTGGCAGGTCGAGAAGAAGGGCTTCGACCTTGCCACCCTCGCCGCCGCGCGGGATGCCGAGGTGGCGCGGCTGAACGGCATCTACGGCCGGCTGCTGACCGGCGCCGGCTGCACCATCTTCGAGGCCCGCGCGAGCTTCATCGACGCCCATACCCTCGATGTCGGCGGCAGGCGCGTGACGGCCGAGCGGATCGTCATCGCCGTCGGCGGCCGCGCCACCCGCCCGCCCATCCCGGGTGCCGAACTCGGCATGCTCTCGGACGACGTCTTCGCCCTGAAGCAGGTGCCGCGGCGGCTGACCGTGGTGGGCAGCGGCTATATCGGCCTGGAGTTCGCCTGCATCTTCCGCGGCCTCGGCGCCGAGGTCGATCTCGTCTACCGCGCCGACCTGCCGCTGCGCGGCTTCGACCAGGACATCCGCGCGGCGCTGAAGGAGGCGCTGGACGCGCAAGGGATCCGCCAGCATGTCGGCCACAACCCGGCCCGGCTGGACCGGCAGGGCGACCATCTCCGCCTCAGCCTGCTGGGGGGCGAGGCGATCGAGACCGATGCCGTACTCTTCGCCACCGGCCGGGCGCCGAACACCGAAGGGCTGCACCTGGACGCCGCCGGGGTCGACTGCACGGCGAATGGCGCCATCGAGGTGGATGAGGACCACCGCACCACCGCTCCCAATATCTGGGCGATCGGCGACGTGACCGACAGGCTGAACCTGACGCCGATGGCGACCGCGGTCGGGCATGCGCTGGCCGACACGCTGTTCGGCAACAATCCGCGCAAGGCCAGCTACCGGAACGTCCCGACCGCGGTCTTCACCTCGCCCCCCATCGGTACGGTCGGGATGACGGAGGCGGATGCGGCGGCGCAGGGGCCGGTGGACATCTACCTCACCCGCTTCACGCCGATGCGCCATACCATCAGCAAGCGGGAGGGGCGGAAGACCCTGATGAAGCTGGTGGTCTGCCAGCGCACCCGGCGGGTGCTCGGCGCCCATATGCTGGGCGAGGATGCCGGGGAGATCATGCAGGGCATCGGCATCGCCGTCGCGGCCGGCCTGACCAAGGAGGATTTCGACCGCACCATCGGCATCCACCCGACGGCGGCTGAGGAGTTCGTGACGCTCCGGACCCGCACGCGGGAAGCCGGGGTCCGTGCGGCGGCGGAATAGCAGGCCCGCGCCGGCCTCGGCCCTGCCATCCATGCCCCGGGTGTTTCCAGCCGGGGGCCTTGCGGTCTATGCTCCGCCCCCTTTTCGCAGGAAACGCTCACAATGACCGCGCGCGGGTGGCACCCCGGAAGCTGGCGGGACATGCCGATCCGGCAGGTTCCCGAATACCCTGATCAGGCGAAGCTGGCGGAGGCGGAGGCGCGGCTGGCCAAATGGCCGCCACTGGTCTTCGCCGGGGAGGCCCGCCGGCTGAAGGCGGCGCTGGCCAAGGCGGGGGAGGGCCAGGCCTTCATCCTGCAGGGCGGCGACTGCGCCGAGAGCTTCTCCGACTTCACCGCCAACATCATCCGCGACACCTTCCGGGTGCTGCTGCAGATGGCTGTCGTGCTGACCTTCGGCGGCGGCACGCCGGTGGTGAAGCTCGGCCGCATGGCCGGGCAATTCGCCAAGCCGCGCAGCTCGGATGTCGAGACGAAGGACGGCACCACCCTGCCTTCCTATCGCGGCGACATCATCAACGGCCCCGCCTTCACCGCCGAGGCGCGCATCCCGGACCCGTCCCGGATGGATTTTGCCTATATGCAGTCGGCCGGCACGCTGAACCTGCTGCGCGCCTTCGCGACGGGCGGCTATGCCGACCTGCACCAGGTGCATCGCTGGAATCTCGGCTTCGTCGCCCGCAGCCCGCTGGCCGACCGCTACCAGGACCTGGCGCACCGGATCGACGAGACGCTCTCCTTCATGCAGGCCTGCGGCATGTCCGACCTGCCGCAGGTGCGGGAGACCGATTTCTACACCAGCCACGAGGCGCTGCTGCTGCCCTATGAGCAGGCGCTGACGCGCATCGATTCCACCACCGGCGACCACTACGCCTGCTCGGCGCATTTCCTCTGGATCGGCGACCGCACCCGGCAGCCGGAGGGCGCGCATGTCGAGTTCATGCGCGGCCTCAGGAACCCGATCGGGATGAAGGTCGGGCCCTCGATGGAGGCCGACGAGCTGGTCCGGCTCACCGAGATCCTGAACCCAGAGAACGAGATGGGGCGGCTCACCCTCATCGCGCGCATGGGGGCGGACAAGATCGAGGCGAAGCTGCCGCCGCTGCTGCGCGCGGTGAAGCGGGCCGGCCGCAAGGTGGTCTGGCTCTCGGACCCGATGCACGGCAACACCACCACCGTCGCGGGCTACAAGACCCGGCCCTTCGATGCGGTGCTGGGCGAGGTCCGCCGCTTCTTCGACTGCCACGCGGCCGAGGGCACCCAGCCCGGCGGCGTGCATGTCGAGATGACGGGGCAGGAGGTGACGGAATGCCTCGGCGGTGCCCATCGCCTCTCCGAGGCCGACCTGGCGCTGCGCTACCAGACCTTCTGCGACCCGCGGCTGAATGCCGAGCAGTCGCTGGAACTCGCCTTCCTCATCGCGGAGGAGCTGAAGGCCCGCCGTGCCTCCGGCCCGGCGCAGCCGGCCCGCGCGGCCGAGTAGGGCAGGGAGGCCCATCATGGACCGATCGCCGCCGATCAGCCCCGCGGAGGCGGCGATTTCCAGCCGTACCGACGCCTATTTCAACCGCACGCGGGCGATCGTGCAGCGCTTCGGCGATGCCCGCGTCACCTACGCCGTCTTCCTCCGCCGCCCCGTGGTCAGCGCGCCGAGGCTGGCGGTGGAATGGCTGGAGGGCGTGGCGCGGGAGCGCGGCACGCGCTTCGAGATCGAGGTGATGCACCCGGAAGGGACCTGGGTCGGCGCCGGCGATCCCATCCTCACCATCACCGGCTCCTTCGTGGAACTCGCGGATCTCGAGACGCTCTATCTGCAGAAGCTCGGCTCGCCCTGCGTCGCCGCGCACAATGCCTACCAGATGTGCCTGGAACTGCCGAAGGTCGCCTTCCTCGCCATGGATGCGCGGCACTGCGCCGGCTTCGAGATGCAGGACATGATGGCCTATGCCGCGAGCGTCGGCGGCCGGGCGGCGCAGAAGGAGGGGGCGCGGGGCTTCATCGGCAACGCGACGGATGCGACCGCCCACTGGTTCGGCGCGCCGCGCGGCTACGGGACCATGCCGCATGCGCTGATCGGCTATGCCGGCTCCACCCTCCGCGCCGCCGAGATGTTCCATGAAGCCTTCCCCGAGGACAACCTGACGGTCCTGACCGATTATTTCGGGCGGGAGGTGACGGACGGCCTCGCGGTCTGCCGCCGCTTCCCGGAACTGGCGGCGGAGGGGCGGCTGGCGGTGCGGCTCGACACCCATGGCGGCCGCTTCCTGGAAGGGCTGGACCCGGCCGAGAGCTATGCGGTGCTGGAACGCCACGCGCCCGGTGCCATCCGCCGCTACCGCAGCGAGACCGAGCTGCGCCACCTCGTCGGCACCGGCGTCTCCGCCGCCGCGGTGTGGAAGATGCGCGAGGCGCTGGAGGAGGCCGGCTTCCCGAAGGTGCGGATCGTCGCCTCCTCCGGCTTCAACGTGCAGAAATGCCGGGTGATGGCGGAGGCGAAGGCGCCAATCGACGTGGTCGGCACCGGCAGCTTCCTGCCCGATACCTGGTCCGAGACCTACGCCACGGCCGACATCATCGCCTATGACGGGCAGGCGCGGGTGAAGGTGGGCCGCGAATTCCTGCTGCAGCGCAAGCGGAACGGGAAGAACGGCGGCTGAGCGGAGCCGGCCCCCGGCCACATCGCCCGGGGCGGCAACCGGGCGATGCGCCGCTGACGCCGGGTATCTGTTCCAATGGCCGTCCCGCGGCCAACCTCCCGGGGGGCAGGCCCGGCCTGCCGGCGCGGATCGCAGCGGGGCGTGAAGGCGCGACCCTGCTCCTGCGCCCCGATGCCCTGCCGAGGACCGCGTTCGGCTACCGACGCGATCCGCTGTAGAAGCGCGGCCGGTGATCCGCGTGCCTTCCGGCCCGTTCGGCGTTATCCCGCCATCACCGGCCCCATGGACCTGAGGCAATGAGCGCATTCGACACCGGCCTGTTCGGCCAGCAGGGCGGCTATGCCGTCCGCATCCTGGACCTCTCGGGCGGCAACGGCTCGGACCCGGTCGAGACCATCCGCGGCTTCCAGACGCTGGAGCACGCCAATGCCTTCGCCCGCCGCTATGTGCGGGACAGCCTGGAGCGCTGCCGGACGCGCGGCATGACGCCGGCCGATGTGGTGCAGGCCTGGTTCGCCTTCGGCGAGGATGCCGAGGTGCTGGGCGGCGCCGAGCAGGCCTGGCGCAGCGCCGCCGAGCTGAATGATTTCGCCGCCCGCCCGCCCGCGGATGCCGAGGAGCGCAACTGGCGCGCCCTCGATCCCCGCCGCGACGAGGATGCGGCGGAGGAGGAGGAATGAGCCGCCACAGCGTCCGCTGCGGCGACCATGCCGATGCCGGCGACCCGGAGGAGGAATGGCTGGTGGAGGGCTTCGCCTCCGCCGAGGCGGCGCAGGAATATGCCCGCCGCTTCATCCGCGCCCAGATCGAGGATCTGCGGCGCGAGGCCGGCTCGCCCGAGGAACTGGCCGCCATGTACCGCCGCTGGGGCGAATACGCCGTGACCCCGGGCTTCGACGCCGAGGCCTGGGTCGCCCATTGCATCGCCAACCCTGCCGCCCGCCGGCAGGACACCGACTACGCCGCCCTGGAGCCCCGCTCGTGAAACTCCGCTTCGCCCCGTCGCCGACGGGCTTCCTCCATGTCGGCAATGCCCGTGTCGCGCTGGTCAATTGGCTGCTCGCCCGCCAGCAGGGCGGCCAGGTGCTGCTGCGCCTCGACGACACCGACACCGAGCGCAGCAGGGCCGAATATGCCGAGGCGCTGGAGGAGGACCTGCGCTGGCTCGGCCTCGACTGGGACGAACAGTTCCGCCAGTCCGACCGCCTGCCGCTCTACCAGGCCGCCGCCGAGCGGCTGAAGAAGGCCGGCCGGCTCTATCCCTGCTTCGAGTCCGAGGAGGAGCTCCGCTACAAGCGGGAGCAGCAACTCCGCCAGAAGCGCCCGCCCATCTATGACCGCGGTGCGCTCAAGATGACGCCGGAGCAGTACGAGCGGGCGCTGGCCAACGGGAAGACGCCCTATTGGCGCTTCCTGCTCGAGATGCGGGAGGTCGCTTGGCAGGACGGTGTGCTCGGCCGCCGCAGCGTGAAGCTGCCGAGCCTGTCGGACCCGGTGCTGATCCGCGCCGACGGCACGCCGCTCTACACCTTCACCAGCGTGGTGGACGACCTCGAGAGCGGCATCACCCATATCGTGCGGGGCGAGGACCACGTCACCAATACGGGCGTGCAGATCGATCTCTGGCAGGCGCTGGGCGGTGACCCTAAGGCACTCGCCTTCGCGCATCTGCCGCTGCTGACGGATTCCGATGGCGGGCCGCTCTCCAAGCGGCTCGGCTCGCTCGCCCTGCGCCAGCTCCGCCGGGACGGGGTGGAGCCGGCGGCGCTGGCCGGCTACCTCGCTGCGCTCGGCACCGCGCAGGACCCGCAGGCGGGGATGCCGCGCGACCTGGTGCCGGGCTTCCGGCTCACCGCCATCTCGAAATCCGCGGCGCGCTTCGATGTGCAGCAACTGCTGGCGCTGAACCGCAGGCACCTGCACGCCCTGGGCTTCGAGGCGGTGCGTGCGCACCTGCCGGAGGGGGCGGACGAAGCCTTCTGGCATGCCATCCGCGGCAATCTCGACCTGCTCTCGGAAGCGCGGGGCTGGTTCGAGGTGGTGCGCGGCACCGTCGTCCCGCCGCCCCAGCCGGGGGAGGAGGAGTATCTCCGCACCGCGCTGGCCGCCCTGCCGCCCGGCCCCTGGGACGAGGCGACCTGGGGCGCCTGGACCGGGGCGCTGAAGGAACGGACGGGGCGGAAGGGCAAGGCGCTGTTCCTGCCGCTGCGCCTGGCCCTGACGGGCGAGGAGCACGGCCCCGACCTCAGGACGCTGCTGCCCCTGATCGGGCCAGAGCGGGCGGCGCTGCGGCTGCGGGTGGCGGCCGGGGGCTGACGGCCGGGAGGATCGGCCGGGCGGCGGTCTGCGCCGGAGGGCGTGGCGGCTGCGCCGCCGGGATGAGGAGGGGCCTTCGGGCCGCCGCGGCCATGGCCCGGCCAGAGCGGATCGCAGAGGGGCGCGGAAGCCCCGAAGCGTGAATCCGTTTCGCCATTCGGACGGGAGCGCCATCCCGTCAGCCCGTGCATGTCCGGATGCGATCCTTGGCCGGGTGTCTCGGCGGGAGCTGGGGCGGGATGCCGGCCGAGCTGTACCAGGGGCCCTGGAGTCCCGACCGTTACCGGACGCCGCCGGCGGTGCCGCTGAGCGTGCCAGGGGTCGTGCCGGCGGTGGTGCCCGCGGTCGTGCCGCTCATCGTGCCGGGCAGGGCGCCCGGCATCGAGCCGCCCTGCCCGGACCGCCACCCGGACTCCCGCGCGGGCCGGCGGCCATCCGGCCCGAAGCTGTTGGTGCCGAGGCTCTGGTCCAGCATGAGGCCGGTGCTGCTGCTCGGATCGGGCCGGCGATCCCGCTGGGCCAGGGCCGGCAGGGCGGCGATGCAGGCGAGGACCAGGCCGATCGCGAGCCTGCGGGGCATGGATGTGTCCTTTCTTGCGTATGCAGGATGAAGTCGCGTCCGTCCCGCCGGTTCCCCTTCGCCCCATGCCGGCCCGCATGGGGGCGAAACGGCAGGATCCTGTTGCCTGGAGCCGATCGCGGGAGGCCGTGATCGGCCAGTCGCCTGGCTTTGACCGAAAAACGCCGGGCTGCGGCGGATCGACCTCCTGCCCTGAACGCAACAGCGCGGGGCCGCCATGCCTCCGGTGCGCCATATCGGGGGAGGAAGGGAACTCCGCCGCCCGATATCACCGGAAGGGCCGGGATGCGCGGCCGCATCGGGGAGGAGCGCTGCGCGGGTCACCGGACCGCTGCGGGGGATGGCAGGGGCAGGCCTGATCAGGCCGCCGGCCTTCCGGTCAGGGGCGGCGGCCTCCCGCCTCCATGGCCACCCTTCCCCTTTGCCGTCGCCGAAAGCCGGGCCGCTGCGCGCGGCCGGATGATGCGTTCTGGCCGGGACCGGACTATGGATGCGCCGTGATGACCTCCGACCTCCATCTGCACAACAGCCTGACGCGCGCCAGGGAAGCCTTCGCGCCGATCGATCCCGGCCATGTCCGGCTCTATGTCTGCGGCCCGACGGTCTATGACCTGGCCCATCTCGGCAATGCCCGGCCGGTGGTGGTCTTCGACGTGCTGGCCAGGCTGCTGCGGCGCCTCTGGCCGCGCGTGACCTATGTCCGGAACATCACGGATGTGGAGGACAAGATCACGGCGCGCAGCCTGGAGACGGGCGAGCCCATCGCCTCCATCACCGCCCGGACCACGGCGGATTTCCACCGGGACATGGCCGCCCTCGGCGCCCTGCCGCCCGACCAGGAGCCGCGGGCGACCGACTCCATCCCGCCGATGATCGCGTTGATCGAGAAGCTGATCGCCAAGGGCCATGCCTATGTGGCGGAAGGCCATGTGCTGTTCAGCACCGGCTCCTTCCCCGATTACGGCCAGCTCTCCGGCCGCAGCCAGGACGAGCTGCTGGCCGGCGCGCGGGTGGAGGTCGCGCCCTACAAGCGGGATGCCGGCGACTTCGTGCTCTGGAAGCCGAGCACGCCGGAGCAGCCGGGCTGGGATTCGCCCTGGGGCCGCGGCCGGCCGGGCTGGCATATCGAATGCTCCGCCATGTCCTGGAAGGCGCTTGGCGAGGTCTTCGACATCCATGGCGGCGGCCACGACCTGATCTTCCCGCACCATGAGAACGAGGTGGCGCAGACCCGCTGCGCCTTCGGCACGCCGCGCATGGCCAATTACTGGCTGCACAACGGCATGCTGCGGGTGAATGGGGAGAAGATGTCGAAATCGCTCGGCAATTTCTTCACCGTGCGGGACATCCTGGAGCGCGGCCCCTGGGCCGGCGAGGCCTTCCGCCTGCTGCTGCTGCGCACCCACTACCGCGCCGACCTCGACTTCACCTTCGAGGGCCTGGCGGAGGCGAAGGCGGAGCTGGACGACCACTACGCCATGCTGGCCCGCGCGGTGGAGCCGGCGGATGGCCATGAGGCGGTGCTGAAGGAGATGGCCGACTGGGCCCTCGCCCCGCTGCTCGATGACCTCAACACCCCGCTCGCCCTCACGCGCCTGCGGGACCTGCGGACGCTCGAGAATGTGGCGAGCGTGGGTGGTTCCGCCACCGCGGTGCTGCACCGGATCGGCAAGCCCTGGCCGGTGGTCGCCGGCCTCGCCGCCGCCGCCTTCCGGGAGGCGGCCGCGGTGCTGGGGATCTGCCCGAGCGCGCCGGAGGCTTGGCTGAAGGGCGGCGAGGATACCGGCTGGGTGGAACAGGCCATCGCCGACCGCCTGGCCGCGCGCAAGGCGCGGAACTTCGCCGAGGCCGACCGGATCCGCGACGACCTCAAGGCCAAGGGGATCGTGCTGGAGGACGGGCCGCAGGGGACGACCTGGCGCCGGGCGTGACCATCCATGCGGGGGAGAAAGCGAACTCTCTCCCCCGCGCCCCCACTCTCCTTTTTCTCCGAGTCCAGGAACCGCCGGTTTGAACGCCTCACCCGAGGACTGGCTGGACGCCATCAAGCGCATCGCGCTGACCGACCCGAAGCGGGCCTGGCTGCGCGCGCATCTCGAGGCGCCGGATTGCACGGCGACCGAGGCCGAGCTCGCCGCGAAGGCGGGCCAGCCGATCGAGGCCTATCGGGCCCTCGCCACCGAACTCGCGGTGGCGCTGGAGACCGACCCGCCGGAGGACCCGCTCGCCCTGCTGGCCGAGCCGACCTCGCCGCAGACCTGGCGCCTCCGCCCGGCCCTCGCCTTCGGCCTCGGCGCCCACCGCGTGATGCCGGAGGCCTGGACCCGCGGCGGCAAGCCCGCCGCCGACCTGACGCCGCCGCCGGGCGAGAGCCCGATCATCGTCCTGGTCCGCCCGCAGCTTGCCGAGAATATCGGCGCCGTTGCCCGCGCCATGGCCAATGGCGGCCTGTTCCACCTGCGCCTGGTGGCGCCGCGCGACGGCTGGCCGCAGGACCGGGCCTGGCGCACCGCCTCCGGCGCCGACCCGATCCTGGAGGCGGCGACCGTCTATCCGGACACGCCCAGCGCCGTCGCGGACTGCCACCGCGTCTTCGCCACCTGCCCGCGGCCGCGCCACATCGTGGTGCCGCTCTGCACCGCCCGCGCCGCCGCCGAGGACCTGCGGGAGATCAACGGGCGGGGCCTCAGGACCGCCGTGCTCTTCGGGCCGGAACGCGCGGGGCTGGAGAATGACGATGTCGCCTGCGCCGACACGCTGGTGCGCTACCCGCTGAACCCCGAGCACATGTCGCTCAATCTGGCCCAGGCGGTGATGATCCTGGCCTATGAGTGGTGGACGGTGGCGGAGCCGACCCCGCCGCGCCAGCTCCAGACCAACGAGACGACGGTCGCCACCAAGGGGCAGCTCGAGGGCTTCCTCGACCGGCTGGTGGCGGAACTGGACGCCGCGGGCTTCCTCGACAACCTGCCCAAGCGCCCCGGCATGGTCCGCAACCTCCGCCACTGGTTCGAGCGGGGCGAGGTGACGGAGCAGGAATTGCGGACGCTGCACGGGGTGGTGACGGAGCTCTCCCGCGGGCGGATGCGGCGGGGGCGGCCGGATCCGGATCAGGCCTGACGCCCGGCCGCGGGCCTGCTGCCGTCTGGCCGACCGGGCCGGATGCCGCGCGGGCCGGCCGGGCGCGTCAGCGCTGGGCCGGCGGCAGCCGCTTCGCCAGCCGCCGCGCCAGCACATAGCCCAGCATGCCCGCGACCGGCGCCGCCGGCAGCACCAGCAGCCAGCCGATATGCGCGCCCTGGACCGCGAGGCCGAGGCCCACGCCCAGCATCAGCCCGCCGACCAGGCTGCCCACCACGCCGGCCGTCAGGCCGAGGACCAGGATCTCTTCGCGCGTCACGCTCATGCGGCCGGATTAGATCAGATCGCCGGCGGACGGCAACGGCCGGGGGCACGCATGCGGCGGCATGCCGGGGGGCCTGCTTCGCGGGTTTGACAAGGCCACGGCCCGCCGCCTATAGGCCGCCCCTCTTCCTGGGAACGTGGACGCGCCCCAAGGCGACTTGGTTCGGCGCGCGCCCGCCCTGGCCCATGCGGGGCCCGGGCCTACCGGGACAACATAGCGAAGAAGGGCCGCTTCCCGATTGGGGGCGGACAGACAGGCCGCATGACCAAGCGCGCTGAATCCAAGTACAAGATCAACCGCCGCCTCGGCGTCAACCTCTGGGGCCGCGCCAAGTCTCCGATCAACAAGCGCGAGACGATCCCCGGCCAGCATGGCGCCCGCCGCAAGCAGAAGCCGACCGACTTCGGCGTGCAGCTGATGGCGAAGCAGAAGCTGAAGGGCTACTACGGCAACATCGGCGAGAAGCAGTTCCGCAAGTATTACGATGAGGCCGTGCGCCGCAAGGGCGACACCTCCGAGAACCTGATCGAGCTGCTGGAGCGCCGTCTGGACGCCGTCATCTACCGGATGAAGCTGGCGCTGACCCCCTTCGCGGCGCGGCAGTTCGTGAACCACGGCCATGTGCTGGTGAACGGCAAGCGGCTCAACATCCCCTCCTATCAGGTCAAGGACACCGACCTGATCGAGGTGAAGGAGAAGTCGAAGCAGCTCACCTCCGTGCTCGATGCCGTCCAGAACGGCGAGCGCGACGTGCCGGAGTATATCGAGGTGGACCACCGCGCCATGCGCGGCCGCTTCCTGCGCGCGCCGAAGCTCTCCGACGTGCCCTACCCGGTGCAGATGGAGCCGAACCTGGTCGTCGAGTTCTACTCGCGCTAAATTAACCGTCGCGTTCTGGAATATCCTTTTAAATCAAGGGTTTGCGGGATGGAGGGCGAAAGCTCTCCACCTCACGCTCCACCTCACGGTGTCCACCTCACACCGTTCCGAGCCACTTGGGCGCACCCTTCCTCATCCGGTCGACGCGCTATTGGGCTCGGTTGGCGTTCCGCCTTCCTCCTCATCGATCCAGCCGCACGCCTGTGGAGGAGGGGCCTGAACTTCCGGCGCATACTTCTGAGCGCCCACCCCGTCATGCCCGCGTCCGATTTACCCCCCGTGCCCCCCGGTCATCGCACCACAGTCCGGGCAGGGGATGAGGGTTGTTGGGCGTAGCCCGCCATGCCTGCCCCCATCGCCTCCGCTGCGATCCTGATCCGCTCTCGTTCTTTCGCCTCCCGGTGCCGCTCTCCGATGCAACGGAGGACCGCGATGCCTGTGGCCAACCCCGAGCCCCACACCAGGAAGTCCCCCGCCGCTGCGGCCCACCACAGGGCGTTCTCGGCACGCTGCCCGATCAAACTCACTTCCGACCTCCGCTACTGGGGGTGGAATGATGCCCCGTATCCTTGAGTGATGTCTCGCTTGCGACCCATCTCACACGGGCATGCCCTATTGGGACGTCTCAGACCCGTGCCTTCGGCGTCTCACACGAATGGGGTTGACGCATTGGGACGGTATGTGCCCCAATGTCTCAGACCCGTGTGGGACATTCTCGCCGGGAGAGGACGTTGGGAGCATAGGCATGATCGTTGGCTATGCGCGGACCTCCACCGTGGAACAGGAAGCGGGCCTGGAGGCGCAGGAGCGCGACCTTCGCGCCCTCGGGTGCAAAAAGGTATTCGCGGAACGTGTGTCGTCCGTGGCGAAGCGGGCGCAGCTTGAGGCCGCCCTGGAGTTCGTCCGTGAGGGCGACACGTTGGCCGTGACCAAACTGGACCGGCTGGCCCGCAGCGTGGGCGACCTCCTCGGCATCGTCTCTCGCCTGGAAGGCCGAGGCGTGGCGCTCCGGGTGCTGTCCATGGGCGGCACGGAGTTGGACACGCGGACGCCTACGGGGAAGCTCATGCTGACCATGCTCGGTGCCGTGGCCGAGTTCGAGCGGGGCTTGATGCTGGAGCGCCAACGGGAGGGCATCGCCAAGGCGAAGGCCGATGGGAAGTATCGGGGACGGGTGCCCACCGCACAGCGACAGGCGGAGGAAGTGCGGCGGATGAAGGCCGATGGGGCGCGGCCAGCGGAGATCGCCAAGCGTCTCGGGATCGGCCGGGCCAGCGTCTATCGCATCCTCGGCTCAGAGCCGGGGGCGTAGGTGCAGTCGGCTGCACCTATGAGCCGACCGATTGGCCTGTCCCTCCCCATGTAGAGGCGGCATCCCCACCGCAGCGTCGGTTGTGTCCGCCCACTCTAGTAGAATACGGGCGCACGTCTCCGACCACATATTCCCTGTCGGGTTAGTAGAGCACGGCACCCGCGAGCGGGCGGGCACACAGGCCATGCCCAATCCTTTCACAGCTACCGCAGCCCTCGGCAACGCACCCCCGGATGCGAACGGGGAGACGCACCCACGGGGCTGACCACGCAGCAACACCCAATACACCCTCGAAAGCGAGCCCAATGACCACAACCGCAGAGAACGACAGATGCCCACCCCCAGGCAGCCCATCGGCGCGACCCTCGGGGACCACAGAACTGAGCGAAGGCGCCGTGAGGACGCTCCCCATCCGCGACATATCCCGTGATCCGGCCTTCCAAGTCCGGGAACGCCTCGATCCTGCGACGGTCGAGCGGTATGCCCGCGTCCTCTCCAACGGCCTGAACATGCCGCCCGTGTCGGTCGCATTGGTCCGGGGCGTGCCGGTGTTGGTGGACGGATGGCACCGGATCACGGCCCATGAGCGGTGCGGCATCCGAGAGGTGCCAGCCGTTGTCGTCGCCACCGATGCGAACCCCAGCGAAGTCCTATGGATTGCCGCCGAGGCGAACCTCAAGCACGGCCTCAGGCTCAAACCGAAGGAGGTGCGCGTGGCATTCCGCGCCTTCATCCGCGCGAGGAAGCACATCATCCCCAAGGGCAGAGGGGGCCGGGAGGCTCTGAGGCTCATGCCATACCGCGAGATCGCCCAGGCGCTCGGCGGGACCGTCAGCCACGGCACGGTGTTCAACTGGATGCGGCAGGATTTCCCGAAGATAGCCGCCCGGTACGGCGCACAGGATACCCCATGGGACGCCTCGGGGGCCGCCGGCAGATTGACCACGGATGACCCGGAGGAGGCCCACTTGCGAGCCGCTATGGCAGCCGTGGACAGCATCCGGGCGGCAACCCGTGGGGTGAAGGATGCCGAACGCAGGGGCGAGGTGATCGGCGCCGTTGAGGCGATGCTGGCCGAGATGCGGTCGGGCGGGGAGTGGCGCCTACCGGAGCCCCTTGAGTTCTGACCAAGGGATTTCTCCTGAAAGATCAATGGGTTGAACCATGGTCTGTTCAATCTTGACAGCCCTAGGTGACAAGACCGAGGTTTCGGGGCAGCAAGAGCCCGCTTAACTATCTGATTTGAAAAGATTTTCCTGGCCGCCGACATTGGTGCGGCCGAACCGCTCCACTTCAACGCAGCGGTAGGCAGGACAGCGCGACCAACGCGCCGCAGTCCGCCGATCAATAGTCCTTCCAACTCACCGCGCAGAGCGTCCCCGCCGTGGTCCTGACCAGGACCGCGAGGGATGCCGCGCGTCCGCAGCAGCAGCACACAGGAACAACGATGAACACAGATGCAACCCCCGGCAGCGCCGTGGGGAACGAGACGACATGGGCGCAGGACCACCGTAGCTTCGGCACCGCCTCCGCCAGCCGCGAGCGCCCCCTGAGGCATTCCAGGCAAGAGGTGAAGTTCAGCACAGCCCACGATGGCGGGGAGATCGCCACCCTCCGCGACCAGGACGGGCGAACCATAGTCGTTGATGCGGCCGACTACCGCCGCCTCCTCGCCCTCGGCTTCACGGGCCGCTGGTTCACTAACGAGGTTACGACAGGCTACCGCTACGTCCGGGTCAGCCGTGATCCGAGAGAGACGGGAGGACAGGCCCTTTTCACCGTCTCCCGGCTGATCCTCGGCGCCGGTGAGCGGCAGAGCGTCAGGCACCGCGACGGCAACCGGCTGAACCTCCGCCGCCGCAACCTTGCGCTGCGTGGCGGCAAGGGCGGGGCAGGGGCACAGGCCGCACTCCAGAAGGCGCAGGAGGGCCGGGCCGATGCCCGCTGACGCTCCGGTGCTGCGCCTTATCGTCAGCCGCGTGGAGGCTCGGGAACGCGGCCTCACCCGTTTCTTCACCGGCCAGCCTTGCAAGCGCGGACACGTCGCCGAGCGCAGGGTGAAAGACTGGACGTGCATGGAATGCCATCGAGAGGAGCAAGCGCAGCGCCGTGCGACGCCGGAAGGAAGGGCGGCGGAGCGCGAGAGATGGCGACGATGGCGCGAGGCAAACCTTGAGGCAGACCGAGAGGCGGACCGCGAAAGGGGGCACCGCAGCAGTTCCAGGCGCCGCGCTGCGGACCCCCGAGCCTGCCCCGCGTGGGCCGATGAGGTAGCCATCGCGCGGGTCTAAGCGGAGGCCCGCCGGCTCACGAGGGAGACGGGCACTCGGCATGAGGTTGACCACATCGTCCCGCTCGTCAGCGATGTCGTTTGCGGCCCCCATGTCGCCGCGAACCTGCGGATCGTCACGGCGCGGGAGAACGCTGTGAAGGGGAACCGCCTCATCCCGGAGTTGCTGAACAACAGGCCCACAGCGCGAGAGGTGGCGTAAAGGCCCGGCACCCCCAAGGATGCCCCGTGGCGGCCCGTGGAGCGCCCTGGAGGCCGTTATCGTGCTTCCCCCTTTGCCCCCCCTTGCCCTGTGCGCTCGCCTCCTCCAGCGCCATCCGTAGAGGCCACATGAGGTATGTGCCAACTGCCGCCTTCCCGGCCATCACGCGGCCTCGGCGGAAGCCTGTGCGGGCAGCAGCTTCGGAAGGCGCACCGCCTCGACGCACGCCCGAAGCGTCTCCAGCGTGTCGCCCGCGAAGTAGACCCCGAGCGTCACGTCCCGCTTGTCCTGCTTGTGCCCGACGATCTGCCTGACGACACGCTCGGGCTGGCCGGCGCGAATGGCTTCGGTGATGAACCACCGCCGCCAACTGTGGAAGGTGACGCTGGATCGGCGCTGCCCCTCGGCCCGCTCATGCACGCCCACGGTAACGCGGTAGCGGTTGAAGCGGGCATTGATTGTCGGGGAACGGCGCCCGTAGCGGTCAGGCTCGCCAAGCTCATGCAGCAGCCAAGCCGAGCCGTCCTTCCCCTTGCAGCGGCGCTCCACCAACTCGGCAAGGTCGGGGTGGATCGGCACCTTCCGAACCGCCGCCGCCGTCTTGGTCCCCGGCACATCGAAGATGCCACCAGCGCAGCGGGAGACGGTGAGGAGGCAGGCTTCCTCAATCCGCATCCCTGACAAGGCCGAGAGCCGCATGAGGTCCAGCATCGCTTGATCCTGGGTGCCCGCCAGCAGCGCCCGGATTTCGTCATCCGTGAAGGGCCGCGCCGTCTCGTCCTCGCCCGGTGCCGCATCGCGCGGCTTGTTCGGGGCCTGCCTTGGCCACGGGTTTGCCCCGTCCGGGACGACACCCCGCGCCGCCATCCACTGCCAATAGGAGGAGAGGGCGGAAGCGATGTCCCGGATGCGCTTGCCGCTCTTGTCCTCGGCGTGGAGGTGGGAGACGTAGCGGCCGGCGATGGCGCGGGTGATGCCGTGGATGATGGGGGCGATACCCTCTTTCGTCAGCCATTCCCCGAACGCCTGGACGATGCCTCGGAACTCCATCTGCGTCCGCGCCTTCCGCACTCGACCCCTCCGGCCCGGCTCGGCAAGCCACCGCTCCATGTGCTGCTCCAACAGGACCGCACGGCCCCGCGCGATGTCAGCGAAGGCGCGGGCACGCTGCGTTCCCTCGGCTCGGGCGATCTCCTCCGCCCGGTCCCCGATGATGTCGTCCAGGCGCGACCGCGCCGCCTCAAGCGGGGACTGCACCTCCGGTTCGCCATCCGCCCCCGGGATGGTGTGGACGCCCACATGCCACCCTTCCATGCGGCCCGCCTGAAGCGCCTCGGTTTGTTCCTGCAACGCCAGCGCCTCGGCCGTCACAGGGTCCGTTGCGGGGCGCTTCCGCCGGGCCGCGTCAATGCGGGCGTGAAGCTCCAGGAGCACCTTCGGTAGTCGGGCCTGGGCAACGTGCTTGTCCCGCGTCCCCAGCGTCTTGACCAAGCGGACACGTCCCACCGCCTCTCGCAGATCGGAGGGCACATCAACGGCAGCGTAGAAGCCTTGCCGCCGCTGGACGATGTAGCCGGGAACCCTCGCCACCTCACACCCCACCTCACGTTCTCCACCTCACGATGGCTACGGAGTGCTTGAATATCAAGGATTTCCTGGGGCGGGGGCTGCCGTGCGTCGAGTTCTACTCGCGCTGACCCTCGGTTCCCGACGGAGCATATGGAACGCCAGGCCCGCAGGGGCCTGGCGTTTTGCTTTTCCCGGGCCGGGTCTGGGGCGGATCGCGGAGGGGCGTGAACGCCCCGCAGCGTGAATCCGCCCTACGGACAATCGGCTGCAGGGGCCGCCTGACCCCCGGCAGGGGGCGCGAGGGGACGGCGTCCCCCGGCATCACCCCGGATAGGCCACGAAGGGCCCGTGCAGCGCCCGCGGCAGCATCGGCAGGGCATGCGCCGCCGCCAGCAGCAGCGCCCGCTTCGGCGTCGGCGCCTGCGCGACCGAGGCGCGCAGCTGTTCCAGCCCGGCCGCCCGCTGGCCGTGCCGGATCAGCTCCCGCCCGACGATCCAGGCATTCTCCGCCTCCGCCCGCCGGCGGATCGCGATGAAGCGCGCCGCCCCCAGCCTGGCCTCCAGCGCCGGGTTGCCCCAGATCGCCAGCATGGCCGGCGCGAAGGCCGCGGGGTCCCGCGCCATGCGGTTATAGGCGCTGCCGGCGCGCTCCCGCACGAAGAGCAGCGGGGAGCGGTCCTCGACCGCCGCCCAAGGGCCCTGCAGGGAAAGGCGGATCCAGTATTCCCAATCCTCCCCGTAGCGGAGCCGCGGCAGGAAGGGCCCGGCCTGCTGCACCGCCGCGCGCCGCAGCAGCAACTGGCCGCCATTGGCGAAGAGGTTCTCGACCAGCAGCCGCTCCAGCAGGTCCCCGGCCGGGACCGCGCCGCCCTTGCGGCGGAGCGGCGGGTCGCCCGGCCCGGCCGATTCCGCCATGAAGGCGCAGGCGCCATGCGCGCCCACCGCCTCGGGCGCCGCCGCCAGCGCCGCGACCAGGCGGGAGAGGGCGTCGGGCGCCAGCCAGTCATCGGCATCGAGGAAGAGGATCGCGTCGCCGCGCGCTTCCGCCATCGCCCGGCTGCGGGCGGCGGAGACGCCGGCATTCTCCTGCCGCAACAGGCGGATGCGCGGGTCCTTGCGGGCCGCAACGACGGCGGCGGTCCCGTCGGAGGAGCCGTCATCGACGACGATCATCTCCCAGTCCGGGAAATCCTGCGCCAGCACGCTGTCCACCGCCGCGCCGATGAAGCGGGCGACGTCATAGGCCGGGGTCAGGATGGAGACGGCGGGGGCAGGGGTGGCAAGCTCGCGCGACATGGAACATGCGTGGCACGGGGCGCCCTGGCAAAGGGTTCACAGGGCAGCGAAGACCGGTCAAAAGATGAAGGAGTCCAGTGCCCTGCCGGGCACCCGCCGCGCCCCGCAACCCGTCCGGCCGATCCCGGCCGCCTGCGGGGCGATGGAAGGCCGACCCCCCTCCATGCCCGTACGGCCGCCATGGCCCCTGCCGAAGGGCACGGGCCGACAAAGGGGCGCCTGTGGTGAGCAGGCCCCGAGGCCCGCGTCACGGCCGGCAGCCGGGCTGGCCAGGCTCCTTCGGCGCGCCGTCTCCGGACCGGGCCCCCGGAGGAGTCCCCCGCCCGGGAAAGACGGCCCGCGGGTGTCCTGCCCGTCTCAGCCCTCGGCCGAGACCGGCACGCCCTTCTCCTTCAGCATGCCCTGCAGCTCGCCGGCCTGGAACATCTCCATGATGATGTCGCAGCCACCGACGAACTCGCCCTTCACATAGAGCTGCGGGATGGTCGGCCAGTTGGTGTAGGCCTTGATCCCCTCGCGGATCTCCATGTCCTCCAGGACATTCACGCCCTTGAAGGGCACGCCCAGATGCGAAAGGATCTGCACCACGCGGGCGGAGAAGCCGCATTGCGGGAACACCGGCGTGCCCTTCATGTAGAGCACCACGGGATTCGCCTTGATGTCGGTCTCGATGCGCTCGAACACCGGGTTGGTCATTCTGTTCGTTCCTTCTGCGATCCGCGGCGCCGCGCGGGCGCCGTCAACCCCAACTCCGTCGCGGCCCGGGCCTCAGCCCGGCGCCGAGGTCTGCAGCGCAAGGGCGTGCAACTGCCCGCCCATGCGCCCCTGCAGCGCGGCATAGACGATCTGGTGCTGCTGCACGCGGCTCTTGCCGCGGAAGGCCTCCGAGACGACGGTCGCGGCATAGTGGTCGCCGTCGCCGGCCAGGTCCTCGATGGTGACCTGGGCGTCAGGCAGGGCTGCCTTGATCAGCGCCTCGATCTCCGCCGGCTGCATCGCCATCCCTTCACGCTCCCCCAGCTCGGTTACGCATTCTGCGCCATCAGGGCCGGCAGGGTGCGCTCATGCGCCTCCGCCAGCTTTGCCACGGATATGGCCAGCCCGCCGGGGAGAACCAAGGCCTCCCCGCCACTGCGGCCGATCCGCGCCGCCGGCACCCCGGCCGCCTGCGCGGCGGCCAGCAGCCCGGCGCCATCCGCCACGGCGAGCACATAGCGCCCCTGGTCCTCGCCGAACCACCAGGCATGCGGGGGGAACGCGTCCGGCCCGGCCTGCAGCGTGGCCCCCACCCCGCCGGCCATGGCCATCTCGGCGACCGCCACCAGCAGCCCGCCATCCGAGCAGTCATGGCAGGCAGCAACCAGCCCCTGCCGGATCCAGCCGCGCACCGCATCGCCGTTGCGGCGCTCGGCGGCGAGGTCCACGGGTGGCGGCGCCCCTTCCTCCCGGCCCGCGATCTCCCGCAGCCAGAGCGACTGGCCGAGCCAGCCCTTCGTCTCGCCGATCAGGATCAGGTCGAGGCCGGGCCGCAGCGTCAGGCCGACCGCCTGCGCCACGTCGTCGAGCACGCCGACGCCGCCGATGGCCGGCGTCGGCAGGATGCCGCGCCCCTCCGTCTCGTTGTAGAGCGAGACATTGCCGGAGACGACCGGGAAGTCGAGCGCGGTGCAGGCCGCCGCCATGCCGCGGACGGCGCTGGCGAACTGCCCCATGATCTCCGGCTTCTCGGGATTGCCGAAATTCATGTTGTCCGTGATCGCCAGCGGCAGGCCGCCGGTCGCCGTGATGTTCCGCCAGGCCTCCGCCACCGCCTGCTTGCCGCCTTCCTCGGGGTCGGCGAGGCAGTAGCGCGGGGTGACGTCGGTGGTCATGGCCAGCGCCCGGGCGCCGCCCTGCTCCACGCTCTCCTCGACACGGACGATGGCGGCATCCGCGGCGCCGGGGCGCTTCGCGGTCTGGCCGCCGACCATGCTGTCATACTGGTCCCAGATCCAGCGGCGGGAGCAGAGGTCGAGGCTGCCGACCAGCGTCAGCAGCGCCGCATCGAGCCCCACGGGATCGGCGACCGAGCCGGGCTCGATCACCTTCTGCTTCGGCGTCTCGGCGGTTGGGCGGCGATAGAGCGGCGCCTCGGATTCAAGCGGGGCGAGGGGGATGTCCGCCTCGACCTGGCCCTTGTGCTTGAGGACGATCCGGCCGGTATCGGTCAGGTGGCCGATGACCGCGAAGTCCAGCTCCCACTTGGTGAAGATCGCCTCGGCCTCGGCCTCCCGACCCGGCTTCAGGATCATCAGCATGCGCTCCTGGCTCTCGGAGAGCATCATCTCATAGGCGGTCATGCCCTCCTCGCGCTGGGGGACGTTGTCCAGCGTGAGTTCGATGCCCATGCCGCCCTTGCCCGCCATCTCGACCGAGGAGGAGGTGAGGCCGGCCGCGCCCATGTCCTGGATGGCGACGATGGCATCGGTCGCCATCAGCTCCAGGCAGGCCTCGATCAGCAGCTTCTCGGCGAAGGGGTCGCCGATCTGCACGGTCGGGCGCTTTTCCTCGGAATCCGCGCTGAACTCCGTGCTCGCCATGGTGGCGCCATGGATGCCGTCGCGGCCGGTCTTGGAGCCGACATAGACCACGGGGTTGCCGATGCCGGTCGCGGCCGCGGTGAAGATGCGCCCGACGCGGGCGATGCCGACGGTCATCGCATTGACCAGCGGGTTGCCGTTGTAGCGCGGGTGGAAGTTCACCTCCCCGCCCACGGTCGGGACGCCGACGCAATTGCCGTAGCCGCCGATGCCGCGCACCACGCCGTCGATGATCCGCTTCATCCGCGGCGCATCCGGGCTGCCGAAACGCAGCGCGTTGAGATTGGCGATGGGCCGCGCGCCCATGGTGAAGACATCCCGCAGGATGCCGCCCACGCCCGTCGCCGCGCCGTTGTAGGGCTCGATATAGGACGGGTGGTTGTGGCTCTCCATCTTGAAGACGGCGGCGAGCCCATCCCCGATATCGATCACGCCGGCATTCTCGCCGGGGCCCTGGATCACCCAGGGGGCCTTGGTCGGCAGTTCGTGCAGCCAGACGCGGCTGGATTTGTAGGAGCAGTGCTCCGACCACATGACGGAGAAGATGCCGAGCTCGGTCAGCGAGGGCAGGCGGCCGAGAATGGCCAGGACGCGCTCATACTCGTCCGGCTTCAGGCCGAATTCGCCGGCAAGCTGGCGGGCGCGGTCGGGGGCGAGGAGGTCGATGCTCACGCGGACGGGATTCCCATGGGGCCGAACTGTCGGGGCCTTATAGCACCCGCGGCGGAAATGGCGCGCGCCACGGCGCCGCTTCGGGGGAACGCCTGCCATGCGCCGAGCCGTCCTGTCCCTCCTGCTCCTGCTCGCGCCCGCCCTGCCGGCCCTGGCCCAGGGGAACAGGGTTGGCGAGGGGCCGCCCAAGGCGCCGGCCCCCGCCGCTCAGTGTCCGGACGACATGCGGGCCTATGCCGATACCGATGCGGTGCTCACCTGCGCCTGCCCGGCGGAGCTGACCGGGCGGGGGACGGTCCGGGGGACCGGCACCTACACGGCGGACAGCGCCACCTGCCTGGCGGCGGTGCATGCCGGGATGATCGCCCGCGGCGGGGGCGAGGTGACGGTGGAGATGCTGCCGGGCCAGCCGCGGCATCCCGGCACCACGCGGAACGGCGTCACCTCGGGCAATGCCGGCCCGAGCCAGGCCAGCTTCCGCTTCCAGGGGGTGCCGCAGCAGGCGGCCGCGCCTGCCCCGGTCGGGCCGACGGTGCTCGGCCAATGCCCGGACAACATGGCTGCCTTCACCGATGCCGGGGAGGTGGTGACCTGCACCTGCCCCGCCTCCCTGCTCGGCCAGGGTTCGGTCTGGGGGACCGACATCTACACGGCCGATAGCGGCACCTGCCGCGCCGCCCTGCATGCCGGGATGGTCGGTCGGCAGGGCGGGCCGGTGACGATGGAGATGCTCGACGGCCAGCCGCGCTATGTTGGCACCACCCGGAACGGCGTCACCTCCGCCAATTACGGGTCCTACAAGGCCAGCTTCCGCTTCCAGGGGGAGCCGGTGGCGCGGCCGGCGCAGCCGCAGCCCGCAGCGGCCCCCGCCCAGTGCCCGGACGACATGCTGGCCTATGCCGGCAGCGACGAGGTGCTGGCCTGCACCTGCCCGGCCTCCCTGCTCGGCCGGGGCTCGGTCTGGGGGACCGACATCTACACGGCCGATAGCGGCACCTGCCGCGCCGCCCTGCATGCCGGCATGATCGGCCGGCAGGGCGGGCCGGTGACGGTGGAGATGCTGGAAGGCCAGCCGCGCTATGTCGGCACCACCCGGAACGGCGTCACCTCCGCCAATTACGGCGCCTACCAGGCCAGCTTCCGCTTCCAGGGGGAGCCGCGGCGGCGCCAGGCGGCGGGGCCCGCAGGCCCCGCGCTCTGCCCGGACACCATGCTGGCCTATGCCGACAGCGACGAGGCGCTGTCCTGCCTCTGCCCCGGGGAGGCGACGCTGCGCGGCAGCGTCTGGGGCACCGATATCTACACCGCCGATTCCGGCACCTGCCGGGCCGCGGTGCATGCCGGCGTCATCGGGCTGACGGGCGGCACCGTCTCCCTGCAGATGCTGCCGGGGCAGCCGCGCTATGTCGGGACCACCCGCAACGGCCTCGCCTCCTCGAACTACAATGCCTACCGGGCGAGCTTCCGCTTCGAGGGCGGGCAGCGCGCCAGCGCCCCGGTGCAGGCGCCGGTGGAGGAGAGCCTGCGGCGCACCGGGCAGGTGCAGCTCTACATCACCTTCCGGGTCAACTCGGCCGATCTCGACATCGCCGCGGCGCCGGTGCTGACGGAACTGCGGGATGCGCTGATGGCCGACCCCTCCCTGCGGCTGCGGCTGGTCGGGCATACCGACAGCACGGGCACGCGCGCGGTCAACGCGCCGCTGTCGCAGCGGCGGGCGGAATCGGTGCGGCAATGGCTGGTGGCCAGCGGCATCGCCGCCGGCCGGCTCTCGGCGGAGGGGAGGGGGCCGGACGAGCCGATCGCGGACAATGCGACGGAGGCCGGGCGGTCGCTGAACCGCCGGGTGCAGGCGGCGCGGGCGCCGTAGGGCCGCGCGGCGAAGGCTACGCCGCCTCGGCGAAACTCGCCGCCAGGCTCTCGAACAGCGGCAGCCCATCCGTCCCGTCGATCTGCGGATCGACCTGGTTCTCGGGGTGCGGCATCAGCCCCAGGATGCGCAGGTTGGGCGAGAGGATGCCGGCGATGCTGCGCGCGCTGCCATTGCGGTTCGCGGCTTCCGTCACCTCGCCCGCCGGCGTGCTGTAGCGCAGCGCCACCAGCCCCTCGCCCTCCAGCCGGTCGAGGACCGCCGCCTCGGCGAAGTAGTTGCCGTCGCCATGCGCCATGGTGGAGCGGAAGACCTGGCCCTGCCGGAAGCGGTGGGTGAAGGGCGTGTCCGCCCGCTCCACCCGCATGTGGCAGTCCATGGACAGGAAGCGCAGGGTCGCGTTGCGCAGCAGCGCGCCGGGCAGCAGCCCTGCCTCGGTCAGCATCTGGAAGCCGTTGCAGACGCCGAGCACATGCCCGCCCTTCGCGGCGAATTCCCGGACCGCCCGCATGATCGGGCTCTGCGCCGCCATGGCGCCGCAGCGGAGATAGTCGCCATAGGAGAAGCCGCCCGGCAGCACCACCAGGTCGGTGCCCGCGGGCAGTTCCGTGTCGCGGTGCCAGAGCATGGCGGGCTTGCGGCCCGTCACCCGCTGCAGCGCCAAAGCCATGTCGCGCTCGCGGTTCGTGCCCGGGAAGAGGACGAGTCCTGCACGCATCACACCATCACCCCTGCCATACCCGCAGCCAGTGCAGGCCGCCGAGCACCAGAATTGTCGTCAGCGCGGCGAGCGTCGCCGCGGTCAGCCAGCGGTTCAGTTTCTTCTTCTGCGCCGCGACCCAGCCGCCGCGCGGCGCCGGCGCGGCGCGCAGCGCCGCCACCCGGTCCTCCCGCCAGCGGAGCCCGATGCTGATCAGCACCGTCAGCACCGCCATGATGACGAGGGAGACCTTGATCACCGGCGGGCTGCCCGCAGGCTGCGGCGGCGCGCTGTCTGCGCGGCGGTCAAGTCAGGCGACCTCGACCCGGAAGCTCTCGATCACCGTATTGGCCAGCAGCTTGCGCGCCATCTCCTCGGCCGCCTGCTTCGCGCGGGCGGCATCGGTCTCGGCGATGTCCAGCTCGATCACCTTGCCCGCGCGCACCTCGCCGATGCCCTCGAAGCCGAGGCCCGCCAGGGCATGGCCGATCGCCTTGCCCTGCGGGTCCAGCACGCCCGCCTTCGGCATCACCGTCACCAGAACCTTCATGTCACGTCACCACCGAGCAGCCGGCGCCCGTACCGGCCATAGAGGTAGCAGCCGAAGCTGCCGAGAACCGCGAAGAGCAGTGCCAGCGAGGTATCGGGAAACACCCCGAGCACCGCCAGGATGGCGTAGAAGCCGATGACGGCGCAGAGCACCACCGCCGCCTCGATGATCCGTCCCAGCATGCCGTCGCCCCTGTCCCGCCCCTGGCCCGCCCCTGGCCGCGCTACTGCATGATCTCGGGACCCTTGAGGTCCCGCACCCCCGCCTCCGGCAGGATGCCAAGGCGGCGGGCCACTTCCTGATAGCCTTCCTCGACCTTGCCGAGGTCGCGGCGGAAGCGGTCCTTGTCCATCTTCTCGCCGGTCTTGCTGTCCCACAGCCGGCAATTGTCGGGGCTGACCTCATCGGCGAGGACGATCCGCATCTCCTCGTTCTCGTAGAGCCGCCCGAACTCCACCTTGAAGTCCACCAGCGTGATGCCGACGCCGAGCAGCAGGCCCGAGAGGAAGTCGTTGATGCGCAGCGTCAGCGCGACGATGTCGTCGAGATCCTGCGTCGAGGCCCAGCCGAAGGCGGTGATGTGCTCTTCGCACACCATCGGGTTGTTCAGCGAGGAATTCTTGTAATAGTACTCGATGATCGAGCGCGGCAGGCGCGTGCCTTCCTGGATGCCGAGCCGCGTGGAGAGGCTGCCGGCGGCGACGTTGCGCACCACCACCTCCAGCGGGATGATCTCCACCTCGCGGATCAGTTGCTCGCGCATGTTCAGCCGGCGGATGAAATGCGTCGGCACGCCGATATCCATCAGCCGCATCATCAGGTATTCGCTGATGCGGTTGTTGAGCACGCCCTTGCCGGTGATCGTGCCCTTCTTCTGGGAATTGAACGCCGTGGCGTCGTCCTTGAAGTACTGCACCAGGGTCCCGGGCTCCGGTCCCTCGAACAGGATCTTGGCCTTGCCCTCATAGAGCTGACGGCGTCGCGCCATGGTCTGACTGGTCCTTCCTCTGGCCGCGCGCCCCGTGCCCGGCGCATGGCGCCCCGGCGGGCCGGGCGCGCCGGCGCGGTGGGTATAGCAAGGGGGGCGCCCCACCGCCACGGGCGGGGGAGGGGTAGGCAGCCCTGCGCCGGACGCAGGCTTGCGCGGGGAGCCCTGCCCCCTGCCGGGGGGGGGGGGCGCCGGGCCGGCGCCGCCCTACCGCGCCAGGGCCCCGATCAGCAGGCTCGCCACGATCCCGGTCGCGGCCGCCACCAGCACCAGGTCGGGGCCGACCGCGACATAGTGGTAGCCCGGGAAATAGGGGAGGGTCGCCGCCAGGCCGGGCGGCAGGGCCTGCCGGGCGATGCCGGGCGGCAGCGGCTTGCCCTGCGCCAGCCGCCTCTGCTGGCCCGGCGGCAGGCCGGGCGCGCGCCAGTCCGGATTGGCCACCAGCCAGCCCCGCACCTGCTCCCGATCGACCGGGCGGAGGCTGGGCCCGTCGCCGCGGCCGGGCCGGTCGCGGTCCGGCGCGCCGGCAGGGCCGCGCAGGGACGCCTCGCGACCGCGCTGGTGCCCGGGACCGCGGCCGGCGCCCTGGCCGGCACCCGGTCCGCCCTGCCTGGCCGCCTTGCCGCCTGGAGCGCCCCCTGGGCCGCCGCCCTGGCCGCCACCGGGGCCGCGATCCTTGCCGCCCTTCCCCTGTCCCTGCGCCAGGGCGACACCCGGCGCAAGCAGCCATGCCAGGCCTGCCAGGACCTGCCGGCGATCCGTCATGCGTGCATCTTCCCCAGGGCCACGGGCCGGAACGGCGCCGCGCCGGCCGGTCCCTGCGCGAAATTCCACCGCAAGTTGCCGTCCGCCGCAAGGCCCAGCAGGCTGGCGCAGACCGTCCCGAAGCCGTTCTGCGGCGGCACGCGCAGCGCATCGGCCCGGCCGGCTGCCTGGCTGTCATCCGCCAGCAGCGCCTCCCACCCCGCCCAGTCCTCCCGGCCGGGATCGGGCGCGGCGGCGGCCTGGAAGCGCGGGAGGTGGCGGGCGGTGCGGGGGCTGGTCAGGTCGTTCGGGTCATGCGCCGTGACCATGGCCAGCCCCGGCGGCAGCGGCACCGGCTCCGGCCGCCCGGCACCCAGGCCGCGCAGGAAGATGCCGCCGGTGCGGTCGGCGACGACCATGTTGAAGGGGCGCCAATCGGCCGCCGGCAGGGCGGCGACGAGCGCCGCGGCCTCCGCCGCCGTCGCGGCCGCGAGGGCCAGCAGCGGCAGCTCGCCGCGGCTGCGCTTGCCCGGCGCGGGGCCGAGGCTGCCCGGGCGGTTCAGCACCGCCGCCACCACGCCGGCGCGGTTCGCCGCCATCCAGGTACCGCTGCTCAGCCGGTCCCGCCCGCCGGTGATGCCCGGCCGGTCCGGCCACCAGGCGCCGGGCGGGTCCCAGGGGCGGTCGAGCATCTCGTCCCGGTTGGCGGCCATCAGCACCGGCCAGGCATGGCCCGGCCGGTGCAGCAGGATCACGGTGCACATGGAGGGAGCCCCGGGACGTCAGGGAAGGACGCTGCCTGCAAGGCCGCCCCGGGACGGCACCCGCCGCCGGCCGGGGGCAGGGCGCGCCGGGGGCGGCCGGCAGGGCGCCGGCCCCGTCCCGGCCGCCCGGGACGCGCGCCGGCTAGCGGATATAGATCCCGAAGCCCGGCGGCGGCGGTGGCGGGGGCGCCCAGTAGCGCGGCGGCGGCGGGAAATAGGCCGGCGGCGGGCCGTAATAGGCCGGCGGCGGCCGGTAGAAATGCGGCGGCGGCGGCCGGTAGTAGTGTGGCGGCGGCGGCCGGTAGTAATGCGGCGGCGGGGGCGGGGCGTAGTAGCCCCGGCCCTTGCCGTACCAGCCGCCATGCGCCTCGGCACCGGCCGGCGCCAGGAACAGGCCGGCCAGGCTGGCGGCGGCGAGAAGCAGCAGTCTCAGGCGGCGCATCGCACCCAACCTCCTCATCGCTGCCCGATATAGGCAGGCGGTGAGGCGGAAAGGCGGCGGCAGGGCGGCCCGGCCGGGGCAGCGCCATCACGCCGCGGCGAAGACCCGGGCGAAGATCGTGTCCACATGCCGGAAGTCCCGCTGCGGGTCCATTGCCGCGGCCAGCGCCGCCGCATCCAGCCGCCCGGCGACGGCGGGGTTCTCCAGCAGGTTCCCGGCGAAGCTCTTCGCGTCCGGCTTGCCGAGCCGCGTCCAGGTCGCCATCGCCGCCGACTGCACCGCGGCATAGGAGTCCTCTCGCGACAGCCCGGCCTGGGTCAGCGCCAGCAGCACCTTCTGGGAGTGCACGACACCGCCCAGGCTCTCCAGGTTCTCCTGCATCCGCTCGGGATAGACGGTCAGCTTCTCCATCATGCCCGTGGCGCGGGCGAGGGCGAAGTCGAGGCCGATGCAGGCATCCGGCCCGATCACCCGCTCCACCGAGGAATGGCTGATGTCCCGCTCATGCCAGAGCGCGACGTTCTCGAGCGCCGGGACCACATGGCTGCGCACCAGCCGGGCGAGGCCGGTCAGGTTCTCGCTCAGCACCGGGTTCCGCTTGTGCGGCATGGCGGAGGAACCCTTCTGTCCCGCGTGGAAGAACTCCTCCGCCTCGCGCACCTCGCTCCGCTGCAGGTGCCGCACCTCGGTCGCCAGCCGCTCGATGGAGGAGGCGACGACCGCGAGCGCGGCGAAGAAGGCGGCATGCCGGTCGCGCGGGATCACCTGGGTGGAGACCGGCTCGACCGCGAGGCCGAGTTTCTCGGCCACATAGGTCTCGACGCGCGGGTCCACGCTGGCGAAGGTACCGACCGGGCCGCTGATGGCGCAGGTGGCGACCTCCGCCCTTGCCGCGACCAGCCGGGCGCGGTTGCGCGTGAATTCGGCGTAATGTCCCGCGAGCTTCAGGCCGAAGGTGGTGGGTTCGGCATGGATGCCGTGGCTGCGGCCGATGGTGGGCGTGTATTTGTGTTCCTCAGCGCGCGCGCGCAGCGCCGCCAGCAGCGCATCCACATCCGCGATCAGCAGGTCGGCCGCGCGCGTCATCTGCACCGCGAGCGCGGTGTCGAGGACATCGGAACTGGTCATGCCCTGGTGCATGAAGCGCGCCTCGGGGCCGATGCCCTCGCCCATCCAGGTGAGGAAGGCGATGACATCGTGGCGCGTGACGCGCTCGATGGCGTCGATCGCCTCCACCTCGGCCGACCCGATGGAGGCGGCGCGCGGCGCGCCCTTCTCCCGGATCACCCGCGCCGCCTCGGCCGGGATGGTGCCGATCTGCGCCATGGCCTCGGCCGCCAGCGCCTCGATCTCGAACCAGATCCGGAAGCGCTCCTCGGGGGACCAGATCGCGGCCATCTGCGGGCGGGTGTAGCGGGGGACCATCCGGGGGCCTCGGTTCAGCAGGGGTGGGGCGGAAATGCCGCGCGGATGTGCCCCGGCGTGAGGCGACATGGCAAGGGGCCGGGAATTTCGTGTCGAATGGGTTGCTTCCACATTGCCATCTCTTTATGTGGCGGCCGGCCATCACAGTTCTGTGTCGCGTCCAGGAGCCCATCCTTCATGTTCATGCCCGATTGGCTGGTGCCGCTCGCCCAGGTGCTGTTCATCGACCTTGTCCTGGCGGGCGACAACGCCATCGTGGTGGGCATGGCCGCCGCCGGGCTGCCCGCCGACCAGAAGCGCAAGGCCATCTTCTGGGGCATCGTCGCGGCGACGGTGATGCGCATCGCCTTCTCCGCCGTCACGGTCCAGCTCCTGGCGATCCCCGGCCTGCTGGTCTTCGGTGGCCTGCTGTTGCTCTGGGTCTGCTGGAAGATGTTCCAGGACCTGCGCTCGGGCCATGAGGGCAAGGTCCACGTCACGGTGGCGACGGATGCGCCGGTCGAGCGGAAGACGATGAAGTCGGCCATCATCCAGATCCTGGTCGCCGACATCACCATGAGCCTCGACAACGTGCTGGCCGTCGCCGGCGCTTCGAAGGGCGTGATGTGGGTGCTGGTGGTCGGCCTGATCGTCTCGGTCGCGCTGATGGGCGTCGCCGCCACCTGGATCGCCCGGCTGCTCGAACGCTATCGCTGGATCGGCTGGTTCGGCCTGGCCGTCATCCTCTACGTCGCCTTCGACATGATGCGGCAGGGCTGGCCCGATATCCAGAAGCTCATCGGTTGAGTGCGACCGGCGCCGGCCTCCGCGTGAGCGAGGCCGGCGCCTGACACTGCCTCGCGGGCGGCGGCAGGGGCATGCCGCCGTGGCCGCGGTATTGCGGTGCAGTGTTGCCAAGGGGGGGCGGGCAATTTATTGGCGCCGGCCTGAGCAACCGCCGGGACAGCCGGCGTAGGAAACCCCCCAATGCCCGAATGGCTCGTACCGCTTGCCCAAGTTCTGTTCATCGACCTGGTGCTGGCCGGTGACAACGCCATCGTCGTCGGGATGGCCGCGGCCGGCCTCCCGGCCGCGCAGCGCCGCACCGCCATCTTCTGGGGCATCGCGGCGGCGACCGTGATGCGCATCGCCTTCGCGGCCATCACCGCCCAGCTCCTCGCCATCGTCGGCATCACCCTCGCGGGCGGCGTCCTGCTGCTCTGGGTCTGCTGGAAGATGTACCGCGAGCTGACCGCGGGCGGCCATGCCGAGCATGCCGACAACGCCGAAGGCACGTCGGCCGAGGCCGAATCGAAGGCGCCGCGCAAGACCTTGCCGCAGGCCATCACCCAGATCCTGGTCGCCGACGTGTCGATGAGCCTCGACAACGTCCTGGCCGTCGCCGGCGCCGCCAAGGATCATACATGGGTGCTGGTGGTCGGCCTCGCCATTTCGGTCGTGCTGATGGGCGTGGCGGCGACGCTGATCGCCAAGCTGCTCAACAAGCATCGCTGGATCGCCTGGGTCGGCCTGTTCGTGATCCTCTACGTGGCACTCGAGATGATCTGGTCCGGCACCAACCAGGTCGCGGCGCAGGTGCCCGGCGCCTATGCCTATCTGATGCTGCCGCTCGGCTATCTCGCGGTGGAGAGGCCCCTCTTCCCGGCCTGGATCTGGGCGGCGGCGACGGCGGTGCAGGTGATCGTGATCGCCGCCCTCGCCAAGCTGACCACGAGCGCCATGAGCCGCATGCGCTCGAGCAGCGACCACTGACCGGTCCGGCCATGGGCGGACCGACCGGCCGCGCCGCCAGGGCCGGCACCTGGCGGCGCGGCGCCTGCCTCGCCGCCGCGCTGGCCCTGGCCGCCTGCGTGGCCGGGCCGGCGCCGGAGGAGGCGCCGCCGCCGGTCCCCCCGGCCGATCTCGCCGCCCGCCTGCCGGCCGAGGCGGCCGGCTTCCGGCGCGGCACCCTGCTGCCGCTGCCGCAGCGGCTGGAGGGGCGGGAGGTCGCCTATGCGACGCGCGGCCGCCTCGCGGCCGGCGCCCTGATCGAGCTCTACCGCCTGCCCGAGGGGCCGGTCCCGGCCGGTGCCGCCTCGCCCGCCGCCGCGGCGGCGCTCGCCGGACTGCTGGAGGAGGCGCTGCGCGCCCCCGGCCATCGCCAGCAGCGCGAGACCGCGCGGCTGACCCTGCCGGCGGGCGACGCGCCCGGCCTCGCCTGCGCCGAGACCACCGGCCTCTATGGGCGGGAGCGGGTGCAGGGATTGCTCTGCGCCGGCGGCGTCGGCGGCGGCATCCTCCGGCTGCGGGTGACCATGCCGCAGCGCGAGCCGGCGCCGGCCGATCCGCGCGCCTTCGCCACCGCGATCCTCGTTGTGCTGCGCGGGGCCTGACAGCGGCCCGGCGGCACCCTACCTCCTGGCCGCATGACCCTTTCCCCCAGTGACCCGATGCGGGTCTTCGACCGCCGCCTGGTGCGCCTCCGCCGCGACCGGGCGGCCGCGACCGTGGCGCAGGTGGCACCGGTGCTGGAGGCGGTGGCCGACCGCCTGCTCGACCGGCTGGACGACACCACGCGGCGCTTCACCCGCGCGCTGGAGATCGGCGGCCGCGGCGTGGTGGCGCCGCTGCTCCGGGCGCGCGGCATCCCCTTCGTGGTCTCCATGGACCTCTCCGCCCGCATGGCGTCGAGGGCCGGGGGGCTCGTGGTCGCGGGCGACGAGGAATGGCTGCCCTTCGCGCCGGAGAGCTTCGACCTGGTGGTGGCCAGCCTCTCCCTGCACTGGGTGAACGACCTGCCCGGCGCCCTGCTGCAGATCCGCCGCGCCCTGAAGCCGGACGGGCTGTTCCTCGCCTCGCTCCCCGGCCTCGGCACGCTGCAGGAGCTGCGGGAGGCGCTGGCCGGGGCGGAGAGCGAGCTGCGCGGCGGCCTCTCGCCGCGGGTCTCGCCCTTTCCCGAACTGCGCGACCTGGCGGCGCTGCTGCAACGCGCGGGCTTCGCCCTGCCGGTCGCGGATGCCGAGGCGCTGCCGGTCCGCTACCGCAGCCCGATGGCGCTGTTCCGCGACCTGCGAGCGGCGGGCGAGACGAATGCCGTGCTGGCGCGCGATGGCCGCACGCCGCCGCGCGCCCTGCTGCCGCTGGCGGCGAGCCGCCTGCCCGAGGCGGCGGAGGGCATCCCGGCGAGCTTCCGGCTGCTGGTCATGACCGGCTGGTCGCCGCATGAGAGCCAGTCGAAGCCCGCCCGGCCCGGCAGCGCGACGGTGCGGCTGGCGGATGCGCTGGGCACCGAGGAGCGGGGCGCTGGCGAGGCGGCGGGGCGCGGCCGGCCGCACTGAGCCGGGATGCGCGCCGGGCGGCCGCGACGGGCGGGGCCGCGTCCCGGCCCGCAGGCGCCGCTGAACGTCATCCGCCCGCCTGCCTCCTCCGGTTGGGGCAGCCGGGTTTCGTGATGCCCCCCGCCCTGCGGGATCGCGCCGCCGGACCCGTGGCCCGGGCCTCCCGCCACCGGCCGGGCGGCCAGGATCGCCAAGACCTGCGCCTGGCGCAGGGCATCATCGCAACCCTGCGACCGGGCGCCCGCTTGCTTCCCGCCTTCCCGGCGCGCATGTTGGGGGTATTCGCTTTGCGCCAGAGACAGCCGAGACCCATGGATCAGCAGGGCGGCGATTCCCGCCGCATCACCCTCCACGCCCCCGAGGATTTCGCGGGCATGCGCCGGGCAGGCCAGTTGGCGGCAGCGACGCTCGACATGATCACCCCGCATGTCCGCCCCGGCGTCACCACCGGCGAGCTGGACCGCCTTTGCCACGATCACATCCTGGCGCATGGCGCGACGCCGGCGCCGCTCGGCTATCGCGGCTATCCGAAGTCGATCTGCACCTCGATCAACCATGTGGTCTGCCACGGCATCCCGGGCGAGCGGGTGCTGGCCGAGGGCGACATCGTCAATATCGACGTCACCGTCATCCTCGATGGCTGGCATGGCGATTCCAGCCGGATGTACGTGGCGGGCCAGCCCTCGACCAAGGCGCGGCTGCTGTTGGACGTGACCTATGAGTCGATGATGCTGGGCGTCGCGGCGGTGAAGCCGGGCGCGACGCTCGGCGATATCGGCCATGCCATCCAGCGCTTCGTGGAGCGCCACCGCTTCTCCGTGGTGCGCGACTTCTGCGGCCATGGCATCGGCCGCCGCTTCCACGAACCGCCGAACGTGCTGCATTTCGGCCGCCCGGGAGAGGGGCCGGTGCTGAAGCCGGGCATGTTCTTCACCATCGAGCCGATGGTGAATGCCGGCCGGCCGGAGGTGAAGATCCTCGATGACGGCTGGACTGCGGTGACGCGGGACCGCAGCCTCTCCGCCCAGTTCGAGCACATGGTGGGCGTGACCGAGACGGGGTGCGAGGTCTTCACCCTCTCGCCCGGCGGGCTGCACCGGCCGCCCTACGCGGTCTGAACGGAGAAGGGCGCCGCCGGGCTGAAGGCGGCCTCCGTCATCCCGGGCGGGCCGGTCCTGCCGGCGGCAGATCAGGGCCGGCCGGCATGATCCGCCGCCAGGCGGCCCGGGACGTCATCCGGATTGCCTGCAGCGGCCGGCGCGTGACCCGTCCGGGCCTGCGGAAGCCCCGCCGTTCCGGCCCGTGCCGGTGAGGCTGCCGGGGTGCCGCGGATAGCATTCATGCCCGAACGCCCGGCCGCCGCAGGTCATCGCGCCCGGGGAGGATGCAGGCTCCCGCGACCTTGACGCCCCTCTGCGGTCGGCTCCGGGTCCCCCAGGGCGTGCCGCCAGCCGCGAGGCTGGCGGCGATGCCTGGGTCAGGGGCAGCTCTGCTGCATGCCGTACTGGCCAAGGCGGCGGGATGGATCGCCCGCGCCGGCGCCGGCCGGGCGGCCCTGGTACTGGACCTGCGGGACACCCTGATCCGCACCGGTGATCCGCGGCATGCCCGGGCTCGCATCCACGCAACCCTCTCCGGCCCGCGCCCGCGCCGCGGCCTCGAGCGGCGTCTCGCCGCTGCCGGCGGCGGTGCCGCTCATGGCGGCCGGGGCCTGGCGGGGCGCCTGGGCCTGGGGGCGGGGCTGCTGGGTACAGGCGGCCAGGGCAAGGCCGCTGCAAAGCAGAATGAAGCCGTGGCGAACAGACATGCGGTCCCTCCGGTTTGGTAGGCAAGCCTACAATCGACAGTATACGTCGCCGGGACCTTGACCCAACGCAATGAGGCGCTTCCGCGCCGTTCGCTCACTGCAAGGTGTGGCAATCACGACGGGCCACCAGGGAGGCGGTTTGCAGGCTCGGTCTGATGCGGAAGTACGGAAGGACCGCGCACCGGCATCGACACGCCCTGCGGCGCCTGTCGTTTCGCCCCGCAGCGCCCCGCCTGCCGCCGGGGCGGCAGGTGCATCGGCCTGCCCGCGCCTCGGCCGGACCAGGATCGGGCGGAGGCCGGCGGTGGCGGACACCCTGGCCGGTCCGAGGAGTTCCGCTCCTCATCCCGGTGTTGCGGCCGCTGTCGATGTTGCCGGTCCGGCGCGGGCGGACCCGCCTCCAGCGCCGGTCCAGGCCAAAGCTTTCCCTCGGCGCACCGGGCATCGCCGTGCCTCGGATGCCGATGGACCGGATGCGTGACCGCTTCGGGGCAGGCGCGCCGCACTGGCGGCCGGCCGCAGAAGCGCCCCGGCGCGGGCTGGCGCCCGCGCCGCAGGGGTCGATATGCGGGACCGTTGGCATCGCCCGCTTTGCCGGGCCATCCGCCGGGCGGCGCTGTCTTTTCGTAGACGGTATTATTGACCCGGCGCGATCACCCACGATATGCCCCAGGGGGTTGAGGGCATGTCATGCGCAAGGCTGATGCCGATCAGGGCCTGTCGGATGCGGGGCTGTCGCGGCCGCTGCCGCCGCTGGACCCGATCCTGTCACCCCGCACGCCGACGGGACACCGCCGCCGCGCCCCGGCCACGGCCCGGCTGCCCGGCCTGCTGCCCGATCCGGCGGAGGAGGCCGAGGCGCCTGGCCATCACGGCCACCGCGCCCGGATGCGCCAGCGCCTCCTGAAGGCGGGGCCGGACTCGGTCCTCGATCACGAACTGCTGGAGATGGTGCTGTTCCTCGCGCTGCCCCGGCGCGACACCAAGCCGATCGCGCATGCCCTGCTCACCCGCTTCGGCAGCTTCGGCAATGCCATCGCCGCCCCGCTGATCGAGCTGCGCGGGGTGAGGGGCCTTGGCGAGGCCGGCGCCGCCGCGCTCAAGATCGTGCAGGCCGCCGCGCTCCGGCTGGCGCAGGAAGAGGCGAAGCAGGTCATCGAGCTGACGAGCTGGGACCGGCTGATCGACTACCTGACCATCCACTTGGCGCGGGAGCGCGTCGAGCATGTGCGCGTCCTCTACCTCGACACCCGCAACCGCCTGATCGCCGATGAGGCGCAGGGCAAGGGCACGGTCAACCACACCCCGGTCTATCCACGGGAAGTGGTGAAGCGCGCCCTGGAATTGCAGGCGACCGCCATGATCCTGGTGCACAACCATCCGAGCGGCGATCCCACCCCCTCCCGCGCCGATATCGAGATGACGGGGGAGATCAAGGCGGCGGCCCAGGTCTTCGGCATCGTGCTGCATGACCACCTGATCATCGGCAATGGCCGGCATGTCTCCCTGCGGCGGGAGGGTCTGTTGTGACCCGGCGCGATTGACCCGGCGCGGGCAGCCCCGGCAGGCTCTGGCCATGCGTGTCCTCCCGTCCATGCTCATCGCGGCCGCCTGTGCCGGCCTTCCCATGGCGGCCTGGGCCCAGCCCAAGCCGCCGCCGCTCGATGCCGCCCCGGCGCCGGGCGGCCCCGGCGGCAAGCCGCTGCCCGGCGCCGGGCAGCAGCCGACCGCGCTGCCCACCACCAAGCCACCGCCCCTGCCGCCGGGCGCGAACCCCTTCGGCGGCCCGGGCGGTGGCGGGCGGCGCCCCGTCTCCTCCGGCACCGGCTTCGTCGTCGCGCCGGGGCGGCTGCTGACCAACTGGCATGTCGCCGAGGGCTGCACCGAGCTGCGCGCCCGCACCGCCCGCGGCGTGGAGGTGCCGGCCACCCTCACGGCGCGGGATACCGAGCGCGACCTGGCGCTGCTGACCACGCGCGGGGAGGTCGGGCCGCCGCTCACCTTCCGCCAGGGGCCGGAGGTGCGGCGCGGGGAAGGGGTGGTGACCTACGGCTTCCCCTTCGCCGGCATGCTGAGCGCGGGGGCGACGCTGACCACCGGCGATGTCTCGGCGCTGTCCGGGCTGCGCGACAACCAGCGGCATTTCCAGATCAGCGCGCCGGTGCAGGCGGGCAATTCCGGCGGGCCGCTCCTCGACATGAGCGGGCGGGTGATCGGGGTCGTCGTCTCCAAGCTGAACGCCCAGCGCATCGCGCAGGTGACGGGCGACCTGCCGCAGAACGTCAATTTCGCGGTGAAGGGGCGGGAGGCGCTGGACTTCCTCCGCCGCCATGGCGTGGAGCCCGCGACCGGCGCGGCGGCCCGGCCCGGCCTGACGCCGGCGGATGTGGGGGAGGTGGCGGAGCCCTCCACGGTGCTGCTCCGCTGCCTGCGGTAGCCGGGCGGGCCGAGGCGTGCCAGCCTGGGCCGCCCGCCCCTGCGGTGCGCCGCGGGGGCGGGGCAGGAGGAGGAAAACGGCCATGCACGCCACCGACGTGAAGGCGACGCGCGCCGCCGCCATCGGCGCCACCGTCGACCGCATCCGGGTGCTCGAGGCGAAATACGGCGTCACGCGCGAGACCCTGGCGATGATCCGGGAAGAACTGCTGGCGCTGGCGCGGCACGGGCACCTCTTCCCCTCCGCCGAATTCCCGGCCCCGCCGAACGGCGAGAAGGGCAGCAACCGCTACCTGCTGCACAGCGATCCGGGCGGCCGCTTCGCGCTCTACCTGAACGCGCTGAACCCGGGGAACGAGACGAAGCCGCATGACCACACCACCTGGGCGGTGGTGGTGGCGGTGGACGGGCAGGAGCTGAACCGGGTCTATGAGCGGCTGGATGACGGCCGCGACCCGGCACGCTGCGAGATCCGGCTCAGGGAGGAGGTGATGGTGGAGCCGGGGCGCGGCATCTGCCTGATGCCCGATGACATCCACTCCATCCACACCACCGGCGAGAGGCCGACGCGCCACCTGCACATGTACGGCCTGGCGCTGGAGCGGCTGGACGACCGCAAGGCCTACGACATGGAGAGCGGGCAGGTGATCCCCTACAACCGCAACTTCATGAAGCCGACCGCGACCGCGGCGGGCTGAGGGGGGACCATGCGCAGCATCGACGCGGCGACGCTGAAGGCCTGGATCGGGGATGGGCGGGAACTCGCCATCCTCGATGCGCGGGAGGATGGGGAGTTCGGCCGGTCCCACCTGTTCTGGGCGAATCCCTGCGCGTTCTCGCGCATCGAGTTGCGCGCGCGCGCCATCCTGCCGCGCCGCGGCGTGCGCATCTGCTGCGTGGATGGCGGGGAGGGGGGGCTGGCGGAGAGGCTGGCGGCCTATCTCGAAGGGATCGGCTGCACCGATGTCTCCGTGCTGGTGGGCGGGACCCGGGCCTGGGACGCCGCGGGCTACGTGCTCTTCTCCGGCGTGAACGTGCCGTCCAAGGCCTTCGGCGAATGGGTGGAGCACCGCTACCACACGCCCTCGGTCGATCCGGCGGAGCTGCGCGCGATGATGGAGGCCGGCCAGGACATGGTGGTGCTGGACAGCCGCCCCCTGGACGAGTTCCGCCGCATGTCCATCCCCGGCGCGATCGACGTGCCGGGCGGGGAGCTGGTCTACCGCATCGGCGAGATCGCGCCGCGGCCGGAGACCACCATCGTGGTGAACTGCGCCGGGCGCACGCGCAGCATCATGGGGGCGGAGAGCCTGCGCAGCGCCGGCGTGCCCAACAAGGTGGTCGCGCTGCGCAACGGCACCATGGGCTGGGAGCTGGCCGGCCTCGAATGCGACCGCGGCAGGACGGCGAGCTTCCCGCGCGGCACGCCGGCGGGGCTGGAGGCGGCGCTGGCGCGCGCCACGGCCTTCGCCGAACGCTGGGGCGTGAAGGTCGTCGACCGCGCCGGGCTCGCCGCGCTGCAGGCGGATGCGTCGCGGACGACCTATGTCCTCGATGTGCGGGACCCGGAGGAGTACCTGGCCGGCCACCTGCCGGGCAGCCGCATGGCGCCGGGCGGGCAGCTCGTGCAGGGGACCGACAATTGGGTCGCGGTGCGCGGGGCGCGGATCGTGCTGGTGGACGGGAACGCCTTCGGCGTGCCTTCGCGCGACGGCGTCCGCGCCCGCATGACCGGCGGCTGGCTGCGGCAGCTCGGCGGCTGGGAGGTCTTTGTGCTGGAGGGCGGCCCCTCCGGCCCGCTGGAGGCCGGGCCCTGGGTGCCGGACTGCCCGGAGGCGGCGGCGCTCGCCCCCGCCCTGGTGGCGCCGGCCGGGCTGGCCGCGGCGCTGGAGGCCGGGACGGCGCAGGTGGTGCAGCTCTCCCGCTCCCTCGACTTCCGGGAGGGGTATCTGCCCGGCGCGCTCTGGGGCGTGCGGACGCGGCTGGCGGCGCTGCGGCCGCGGCTGCAGGCCGGCCGGCGGATCGTGGTGGCGGCGCCGGAGGAGGCGGTGGCGCGGCTGGCGGTGCCGGAGCTGGAGGGTTTCGGCCTTGGCCCCGTTTCGGTGCTGGCGGGCGGCATCGCCGCCTGGAAGGCGGCCGGGCTGCCGCTGCGGGCGGATCGCCGCAACCCGGAGGATGCCGACTGCATCGATGTCTATCTCCGCCCCTATGACCGCAATGACGGGGTCGAGGCGGCGATGCGGGAATATCTCTCCTGGGAGATCGACCTGGTGCATGAGGTCGCCCGCGACGGCGACGCCCGCTTCGGCGAGGTCGCGCACTAATGTCGGGGTCCGGGGCCAGGCTCTGGCCCCGGCGGGGGCGGGCTCCCGTCGAAGGTGTCCCGCCTTCGACGGGGACCCGGCGCGGGGGCGGCGCCCCCGTTCTGTTCCGCTGGGCCGGGCTGGTCCTGGACGCGCTTCTCCCCCCGCACTGCCTGACCTGCGACTCCCCCGTGGACGTGCAGGGAAGCCTGTGCGGCGCCTGCTTCGCCACCCTCTCCTTCGTCACCGCCCCGCACTGCGCCCGTTGCGGCGTGCCCTTTCCGCATGCCGGCACCGGCCCGCTCTGCCCGGCCTGCGAGGCGCGGCCGCCCGCCTTCGAGGCCGCCCGCGCCGCGCTGCGCTACGATGCCGGGGCGCGGCGGCTGATCCTGCCCTTCAAGCATGCCGACCGGACGGAGATCGCCGGCCCGCTCGCCCGGCACATGGCCCGCGCCGGCGCGGTGCTGCTGGCCCGGGCGGAGGTGGTGGCGCCGGTGCCCCTGCACTGGCGGCGGCTGCTGTCGCGCCGCTACAACCAGGCGGCGCTGCTGAGCGGAGGCCTGGCGCGCCAGGCCGGGCTGCCGCACCTGCCGGACCTGCTGCGCCGGAGCCGGCCGACCCCGCCGCTCGGCGAGCGGGGGGCGGCGGAGCGGGCGGCGTTGCTGGACGGGGCCTTCGCGGTCAGCCGCCGCGGCGCCGCGCGGATCGCCGGGCGGCGCGTGCTGCTGGTGGATGACGTCATGACCTCCGGCGCCACGGCCGAGTCCTGCGCCCGGGCGCTGCTGGCGGCGGGGGCCGCCGCGGTGGATGTGCTGGCGGCGGCGCGGGTGCCGGACCCGCGGCTGGAGGCGCCGCGCTGAGCGGCATGGCGCCGCGCAGTCATGGAGTGTTCATCTCTCAACCCCAGCGTGCGTCCTGCGTTCAGGCTAGGATGGTGTTCACCGCCGCTTCACCACGCCGCGCCACCTTGTCCGCGTCCGACAGGCAGCAGGAGGCCGCATGTCCCACAGCGCCCATGGCATCGGGTCCACCAGGACGGCAGGGGCCGGTCCTGTCCTGCGCCGGCCCGGCCCGGAACGGCTTCCCGCCGGCCGGTTGCTGGCGATGACACTGATCGCCTTCCTGCTGGCCAGCCCCATGGTCACCCTGATGGTCGCCTGGCCGTGACGGCCGCTTGACCCGGCCGCGTGCCGAACCAAACTGCAGGTCATGGCCAAGGTCGAGATCTACACCACACTCTTCTGCCCCTATTGCGAGCGCGCCAAGGCGCTGCTCAGCAGGAAGGGCGTCGCCTTCGAGGAGATGGAGGCGCCGCATGGCTCGCAGGCCCGCAGGGACGCCATCGAGCGCTCCGGCGGCCGCACCACGGTGCCGCAGATCTTCATCAATGGGCAGGCGATCGGCGGGTCGGACGACCTGGTCGCGCTGGAGCGTGCCGGCAAGCTGGATGCCCTGCTGGCCACCTGAGCCGCTCCCCTCTTTTCGTCCCGGCAAGGGCTTGGCACTCGCATTGGCGGAGTGCCACCTTATAATCGGTGATCGGGCCCCGGCCTTGCCGCGGGCCAGGGAAAGCATGGGATGATCCATTACGATCTGCGCTGCAGTGCCGGGCACGAATTCGACGGCTGGTTCAAGGACAGCGCCGCCTTCGACAAGCAGGCGAAGGCCGGCTTCGTGGAATGCCCGGTCTGCGGCGGCACGGAGGTCTCGAAGCGCCTGATGGCGCCCGCCATCCCGAAGAAGGGCCGGACCCGGGTGAAGGAGGCGCCGCCGGCGCCCGCCCCTGCCGCCCCGCCGGTGCCCGCGCCGGGGGCCACGCAGGCCGCCGCCGGGCCGGTGCCGGCCCAGGTCCTGGCGCTGCTGCAGCGCATGCGGGCCGAGGTCGAGAAGAACTGCGACTATGTCGGCAAGGAGTTCGCCGAGGAGGCGCGCAAGATGCACCGCGGCGAGAGCGACCGGCGCGGCATCTATGGCGAGGCCTCCGATTCCGATGCGGCGGCGCTGCAGGAGGAAGGGATCGAGGTCGCCCGGCTTCCCTGGGTGCCGCGCGCCGACGGATGATCCGCCGGGCCCTGCTGCTGGTGCTCGGCCTGCTGGCGCCGGCCCTGCCGGCGGCGGCGCAGGGCTGGGAGAGCGGCCGGCTGCGGGAGTACGACGCCGCGGGGCGGAGCCTCGGCCGGCAGGAGCAGCGGGACGGCACGACGCGGTTCTACGACAATGCCGGCCGGGCGACCGGGCGGGCCGAGACACGGGGCGATTCGACCCGCTTCTACGACAATGCCGGGCGCGCCGTCGGCCGGGCCGAGACGCGGGACGGCACCACGCGGTTCTACGACAATGCGGGCCGGGCGACCGGCCGGGCGGAACGCCGGGGCGACAGCATCCGGCTCTATGACAATGCGGGCCGCCTGACCGGCCGGGCGGAGGTCGATGGCGACACCATCCGCCGCTATGACCGGGCCGGCCGTCGTATCGGGGAGGCACGGCGGCAGTAGCGCGGGGCGGCCGCGCCTTGCGGACCCGCTCCGCCGCGCCGGCCTCATACCCGCGGCATGAATGTTCCCTTCATGCCGGGCGCCCGAACGGCCGCCGCCGCCACGGGCTACGGGGCAGGCCGCCCGGCGAGGGAGGAGAGCCGTCGATGGGCCGCCATCGACGGCCCTGGATCAGCCCGCGACCGCCATGACCATGTAGTTCACCCCGACATCCCGCCCGACCCGCCAGCGTCCGGTCAGCGGGTCCATGATCAGCCCGGCGATATCCGCCACGCGCAGCCCGGCCCGGCGCAGATCGGCGCCAAGCTCCGCCGGGCGGACGAACATCCGCCAGTCATGCGTGCCGACCGGCAGCAGGCGCAGCAGGTATTCCGCCCCGAGCTTCGCCATCAGGAAGGAGCGCGGCGTGCGGTTGAGGGTGGAGAGGAAGACCGGACCGCCCGCCTTCACCAGCCCGGCCAGGTGGCGGCAGAATCCCTCCCGGTCCGCCACATGCTCGATCACCTCCAGCGCCAGCACGGCGTCGAACCCGCCCTCGCCGGCGGCCAGCAGGTCCTCCGGCCGGCCCTCCCGGTAGTCGATGGCGAGCCCCCCGGCCGTGGCATGCGCCCGGGCGGCCGAGAGGGCGGCGCCGGCGGCATCCAGCCCCGTCACCCGCGCCCCGGCCCGCGCCAGCGCCTCGGAGGCCAGGCCGGCGCCGCAGCCCACATCCAGCACCCGCAATCCCTCCAGCGGCCGCGCGGCCGCCGGATCCCGGCCGTGCCGCCGGGCGATCCGGGCGATGATCCAGCCCATCCGGGCCGGGTTCATGGCATGCAGCGGCCGCATCGGGCCCCTGGGGTCCCACCATTCCGCCGCCAGCCGGTCGAATTTGGCGATCTCCGCCCCGATCGCCGTGCCGGCCCCTGCGCCGCCCGGGAAGTCCGCCATCCGCCCTGGTCCTTCCTGCACCTGATGCGGACCGGATTCGCGCGGGCTGGCGGGGCGCTCGTGCCTCCGGCCGGCCCGCGATCCGGTCCGATGGTTACCCTTCGCTCGCGAATGTTGCAGCGCGGGGGCCGGATGGGTATCTGTGCCGGCCTTCGCGCGGGCGCAACCGCGCGGACCCGCCGTGAAACGACCCCACACTCCCCGGGAAGCGCCCCCTGATGGCCCGCATCGTGATGAAGTTCGGCGGCACCTCCGTCGCCGATCTCGACCGCATCCGCAATGTCGCCCAACGCGTGAAGCGGGAGGTGGAGGCGGGGAACGAGGTTGCCGTCGTCGTCTCCGCCATGTCCGGCGTGACGAACCAGCTGGTGAAATGGTGCCAGGAACTCTCGCCCCTGCACGATGCCCGGGAATACGACACGGTGGTCGCGACCGGCGAGCAGGTGACGATCGGCCTGCTGGCCATCGCGCTGCAGACCATAGGGGTCGATGCCCGCTCCTGGCAGGGCTGGCAGGTGCCGATCATCACCGACGGCGCGCATGGCAAGGCCCGGGTCGAGCGGATCGAGGGCGGCCTGCTGATCGAGCGCATGCGGGAAGGCCAGGTGCCGGTCATCGCCGGCTTCCAGGGGATCGAGCCGGCGCGCAACCGCGTCACTACCCTCGGCCGCGGCGGCTCGGACCTCTCGGCCGTCGCCATCGCCGCGGCGGTGAAGGCCGATCGCTGCGACATCTATACGGATGTGGACGGGATCTACACCACCGACCCCCGGATCGTGCCGCGCGCCCGCAAGCTGGAGCGCATTTCCTACGAGGAAATGCTGGAACTGGCCTCGGTGGGTGCCAAGGTCCTGCAGACCCGCTCGGTCGAACTCGCCATGAAGCAGCGGGTGCGGGTGCAGGTGCTCTCCAGCTTCGAGGACAAGCCAGGCTCCCTGGTGGTTGATGAGGACGAGATCGTGGAACAGCCCATCGTGAGCGGCATCGCCTATTCACGGGACGATGCGAAGGTGACGCTGCGGCGGGTGCCGGACCGGCCGGGCATCGCCGCCGGCGTCTTCGGTGCGCTCGCCACGGCCAATTGCAACGTGGACATGATCGTCCAGAATATCGGCGCCGACGGCACCACGGACATGACCTTCACGGTCGGCAAGGCGGACCTGGCGCGGGCGAAGGACGTGCTGGAGAAGGCGCGCGGCGAGCTCGGCTTCGACTCGATCCTGGCCGACCCGGATGTCGCCAAGATCAGCGTGGTCGGGGTCGGCATGCGCAGCCATGCCGGCGTCGCCAACACCATGTTCCGCGCCCTGTCCGAGAAGGGCATCAACATCCAGGTCATTTCGACCAGCGAGATCAAGGTGAGCGTGCTGATCGGCGCCGAGTACACGGAGCTCGCGGTGCGCGCCCTGCACAGCGCCTATGACCTCGACGGTCCGGCGGCCTGAGGCGATGGACACGCTCGCCCCCAGCCCATCCGCCGCCCTGCCGCCCGCCACCGGAGCGTCGGCCGTGCTCGACCGCCTGATGGCCCGCGGCGCGGCCTTCTTCGGCTCCCGCTACGCCATCATGGGCGGGGCGATGAGCTGGGTGAGCGAGCGCCACCTGGTCGCCGCTCTCTCCAATGCCGGCGCCTTCGGCGTCATCGCCTGCGGCGCCATGGAGCCGCCGCGGCTGGCCGAGGAGATCGCCGGCACCCAGGCGCTGACCGACAGGCCCTTCGGCGTGAACCTCATCACCATGCATCCGCGGCTGGAGCAGCTGGTGGAGGTCTGCCTCGCGGCCAAGGTCGGCCACATCGTCTTCGCCGGCGGCATCCCGCCGGCCTCCGCCATCAAGGCGGCCAAGGCGGGCGGCGCCAAGGTGGTCTGCTTCGCGCCCGCGCTGGCGCTGGCGAAGAAGCTGGTCCGCAGCGGGGCGGACGCGCTGGTGATCGAGGGCTCCGAGGCGGGCGGGCATATCGGGCCGGTCAGCCTCAATGTGCTCGCGCAGGAGATCCTGCCGACCATGGCCAAGGAGGTCCCGGTCTTCGTCGCCGGCGGCATCGGCCGGGGCGAGGCGATCCTCTCCTATCTCGAGATGGGGGCGGCCGGCGCCCAGCTCGGCACCCGCTTCGTCTGCGCGACGGAATGCATCGCCCATCCGAAGTTCAAGCAGGCCTTCATCCGCGGTGCGGCGCGCGACGCGGTGCCGACGGTGCAGATCGACGAGCGCTTCCCGGTCATCCCGGTCCGCGCCCTGGTGAACGAGGGCACCAAGCGCTTCATGGAGCACCAGGCGAAGGTGCTGGCGCGCTTCCAGGCCGGCGAGGTCTCGAAGGAGGACGCCCAGCTCGAGATCGAGCATTTCTGGGCCGGCGCGCTGCGCCGCGCGGTGATCGACGGCGATGTCGAGCAGGGCAGCCTGATGGCCGGCCAGAGCGTCGGGATGGTGACCAGGGAGCAGCCGGCCGCCGAGATCATCGCCGAGCTGATCGCCCAGGCGGAGGCGGCCATCGCGGCGCGGCAGCAGGGCGGCGCTGCCTGATCCCGAGGGCATGGAGCTTCCCTCCATGCCGGGCGCCCGACCGGGCGCCGCCGCCGGTGCGGCCTGCAGCGGATTGCGTTCAGGGCTGAACGCCAGTCTACTGTAGACCATTGATTGTAGGGCAGGTTCACGCCCGTCCGCGATCTGCTCCCGCCAAGGTCTGCGGAGCAGACCGACCGGCGATTGAGAGGCCGTTGCCGGGTTGTCATCAACGGCCGCTGGTTCTGAGGCGGATCGTGAGGGCTGAAATTCGAGGGGCCGTGGCATGAGATGTCGTCACGGGAATGTGAAATCGATTTGCCGCCGTCCGGCCCGCGCGGTACATCGCGAGGCGTGCCCGACGACATGAAGCGCCTGACCCCCTTTGAGGCTGCGAGCACCGAGCCGACCCGGCTCGGCGCCGAATTGCGTGATGCCCGGCTCACCCTTGGCCTGTCCATCGAGGACCTCGCCCAGTCGCTCCGCATCCGGCGGGTCTATCTGGCGGCGCTGGAGGAAGGGCGGGTCCGCGACCTGCCGGCGCCGGCCTATGCGGTCGGCTTCGTCCGCGCCTATGCCCGTGCCCTCGGCCTCGACGAGGATGAGGTGGTGCGCCGCTTCCGGGAGGCGAGCGGGCCGAATGTCGCCCGCAAGACCGACCTGGTCTTCCCCGAGCCGGTGCCCGATCGTGGTGTCCCTGCCGGGGCGGTGATGCTGGCCGGCGTGGTGGTGGCGCTCGGCGCCTATATCGGCTGGTACCAGTGGTCCGGCAGCGGGACGCGGACGGTGGATGCGGTGCCGCCGCCCCCGCCGGCGATCGAGCAGGCGTTGCGCGAGGGCAGCCCGCCCGAGACCCCACCCGTTGCCGCCCCCACCTTGTCCCCGCCCGCGGCCATGCCTGCCGCGCCGCCACCCGGCCCGACCGCCGCGGCGGCGGCGCCCCCGCCCGGCCCGGCCCGGCCCGCGACGCCGCCGACCACCTCTCCTGCCGCCCCGCCCGCCGCCGCGCCGGTCCCGGCCGCCGGGGAGGGCCGCGTGCTGCTGCGCGCCCGGGCCGAGGTCTGGATCCAGGTGCGCGAGCCGCGCGGCCCGGTGCTGGTCAACCGCGTGCTGCGCCCCGGCGAGAGCTGGCAGGTGCCGCCGAAGGAGGGGCTGCTGCTCTCCACCGGCAATGCCGGCGGGCTGGAGATCCTGGTGGATGGCCAGGTGACGCCCGGCCTTGGCGCCGGGCAATCGGTGCGGCGCGACCTGCCGATCGACGCCGAGAGGCTGAAATCCGGCCAGCCGATCCAGCCGGCGGCGGCGCCCGCGGCCCCGCGCCCGGCCCAGGCGCCCCAGCCGCAATAGGCCCTGTCCGGCGCGGCCCTGGCACCGGCCGCTGCCGGCGTGACGCTCCGGTGACATTTGCCGGGCCGGCCTTTGCGCATGGCCGGCAGCGCCAAAGCGCCCTAGGTGAATGCCGCCGGCGCTGCCATATTCCGCCCGACCGGGCGCGGATCGCCGGCGGGCGTCAGGCTGCCCGGCATGGTTCCGCGCCCGCGACACACCTCGGCTGATCCGGGAATCCGCGCCTCATGAGCTATCGCCCCTACCAGCAGATCCTGCGCCGCAAGTCTCGCCAGATCCGGGTGGGGAAGGTGCTCGTCGGCGGCGATGCGCCGATCAGCGTGCAGAGCATGACCAACACGCCGACCGAGGACGCCAAGGCGACGATCGAGCAGATCCGCCGCTGCGAACTGGCCGGTGCCGATATCGTCCGCGTCTCCGTCCCGACGCCGGAGAGCACCGCCGCGCTGCATGAGATCGTGCGCGAGGTGAACGTCCCGATCGTGGCGGACATCCACTTCCACTACCGCCGCGCCATCGAGGCGGCGAAGGCCGGTGCCGCCTGCCTGCGGATCAATCCGGGCAATATCGGCAGCAAGGAGCGGGTGAAGGAGGTCGTGAAGGCCGCCCGCGACCATGGCTGTTCCATCCGCATCGGCGTGAATGCCGGCAGCCTCGAGAAGCACCTGCTGGAGAAGTATGGCGAGCCGAACCCGGAGGCGCTGGTCGAGAGCGCGCTCTGGCACGCCGCCCATCTGCAGGACGAGGATTTCCACGAGTTCAAGATCAGCGTGAAGGCGTCCGACGTCTTCCTCGCCGTCGCCGCCTATCAGCAACTGGCCGAGGCGTGCGACCATCCGCTGCATATCGGCATCACCGAGGCGGGCGGGCGCCGCACCGGCACGGTGAAGAGCGCGATCGGCCTCGGCAACCTGCTCTGGTCCGGGATCGGCGACACGCTGCGCGTCTCCCTCTCGGCCGAGCCGGAGGAGGAGGTGCATGTGGGTTGGGAGATGCTGAAGTCCCTCGGCCTCCGGCACCGCGGGGTGAAGATCATCTCCTGCCCCTCCTGCGCCCGGCAGGGCTTCGACGTCATCAGGACGGTCGCGACGCTGGAGGAGCGGCTGGCGCATATCGAGACGCCGATCACCCTCTCCATCATCGGCTGCGTGGTGAACGGGCCGGGCGAGGCGCTGATGACCGATATCGGCCTGACCGGCGGCGGCGCCGGGCGGCATATGGTCTATGCCGCGGGCAGGACCGACCACACCATCGACGAGGCGGCGATGGTGGACCACCTGGTCGGGCTGGTGGAGAAGAAGGCCGCCGCGATCGAGGCCGAGGAGGCGGCGAGGAAGGCCGCCGAGGCGACCGCCCAGGCGACCGCCCAGGCGGCGGAATAGACGAGGGGAGGGCGGTGCCGTGCATGGCTTCGGCTTCTCGGCGCTGCTGGTTGGGATGCTCGGGCGGCACCGCGTGCCGGGGCTGGATGAGGACCTGGCCCGGCGGGACGCGGCGCTGCGGCGGCTCGGGCTGCTGGCGGGGGTGAACCTGGTGCTCTTCGTGGCGCTGACGCTGGCGGTGCGTTGAGGGTCCTGGCCCCGGGCGCCTGGCTGCCGGCCGGCATTATAATGCAGGGCAGCCTGCCGGAGGCCCTGTTCCCGGCGTCCCGGGCGCACCTCGCCTGCCGCCGACGCGGCGGGATGCGCTCCGGCGGACTGCCGCTGACCGCCCGCGACCCGTGCCGCGACCGGGCCTGTTTCCCCGCCCACGACCTCATCGCCCCCTGAACCCTTGCCCCCCGCCCCATCACGGGGCAAACCGCGACCCATGGCCCAAGCTCCGCTCCAGCCCGTCCGCGGCACCCATGACCTGATCGGCGCCGATTTCCGCCGCCACCACCTCGTCATCGAGACCGCCCGGCGGGTCGCGACCCTCTATGGCTTCGAGGAATGGGCGACGCCGATCTTCGAGGACACGCGGGTCTTCTCCCGCGGATTGGGCGACACCTCCGATGTCGTCTCCAAGGAGATGTACAGCTTCGAGGACCGGGGCGGGGAGAACATCACCCTGCGGCCGGAGAATACCGCCGGCGTCTGCCGCGCCCTGGTGACCAACGGCCTCACCCAGTCGAACCTGCCCCGCAAGGTCTTCTATGCCGGGCCGATGTTCCGCTACGAGCGGCCGCAGAAGGGCCGCTACCGGCAGTTCCACCAGATCGGCATCGAGGTGCTGGGCGCCGCCGAGCCGCTGGCGGATGCCGAGGTGATCGCCTGCGGCTGGCACATCCAGCAGGAACTCGGCATCGACGAGGGCACGGTGCTGGAGATCAACACGCTCGGCGATGCCGCCAGCCGCGATGCCTACCGGGCCGCGCTGATCGCCTATTTCACCGCGCACAGGAACGACCTGTCGGAGGACAGCCGGGCGCGGCTGGAGAAGAACCCGCTGCGGATCGTCGACAGCAAGGATCCGCGGGACAAGGCGCTGGTCGCCGCGGCGCCCACCATCCATGACCACCTGACGCCCGAGGCGGCGGAGTTCTACGCCGCGGTGAAACGCCACCTCACGGCCTTCGGCGTGTCCTTCCGGGAGAACCCGCGGATCGTCCGGGGCCTCGACTACTACAGCCACACCGCCTTCGAATTCGTCACCGAACGGCTCGGCGCCCAGGGCACGGTGATGGGCGGCGGCCGCTACAACGGCCTGGTCGAGGAGATGGGCGGGCCGCCCACCCCCTCGGTCGGCTGGGCGGCGGGCGTGGAGCGGCTCACCCTGCTGGTGGAGGCGGCCGAACTGACCCCGCCGGCGCCCCGCCCGGTCGCGGTCATCCCGGTGGGCGAGGCGGCGGAGGCCGCGGCGATCAACGTGCTGCAATCGCTGCGCGAGCACGGCGTGGTCGCCGAGATTGCCTACAAGGGCAACATGAAGCGCCGCATGGAGCGGGCGAACAGGATCAATGCCGGCGCCGCGGTGATCCTGGGCGAGGAGGAACTCGCCGAGGGCAAGGTCGTGGTGAGGAACCTCGACAAGGGCTCGCAGGAGCGGGTGGCGATGGAGGATCTGCTGCGGACGCTGGCCGAGACCGGCGCGGTCGAGAGCGCCATGCATGCCATGCTGCAGGGCATCCTGGAGGAGGAACTCGGCGGCGAGGTGGATGATCTCGACGAGGATTTCGGCGGCGAGACGGAGAGCCGGTGAGCATCGCGGAGAAACTCGATCGGGTCCTGACCCGCGCGGAGGAGCTGAAGCACCTCCTCTCGACCGCCGAGGGCAGCCAGTTCGGTGCCCTCTCCAAGGAACTGTCCGAGCTCGAGCCGCTGGTCGAGAAGGTGGAGGCGCTGCGTGCCGCAGAGCGGGCGCGGGACGAGGCCGAGGCCATGCTGGCCGACCCCGAGCTGCGCGAGCTGGCCGAGGACGAGTACCTCGCGCAGAAGGAAGCCGTGCCGCGGCTGGAGCGCGAGGTGCGCCTCATGCTGCTGCCGAAGGATTCGGCGGATGAGCGCAGCGCCATCCTGGAGATCCGCCCCGCCGCCGGCGGCGACGAGGCGGCGCTGTTTGCCGCCGAGCTGTTCCGCGCCTACCAGCGCTATGCCGAGGCGCGGCGCTGGCGCTTCGAGGTGATGGAGTATGATGAGAGCGACCTTGGCGGGGTGAAGGGGGCCGTCGCCGAGATCGCCGGGAAGGGTGTCTTCGCCCGGCTGAAATACGAAAGCGGCGTGCACCGCGTGCAGCGGGTGCCGGCGACCGAGACCCAGGGCCGCATCCACACCTCCACCGTCACCGTCGCCATCATGCCGGAGGCGGAGGAGGTGGACGTGCAGATCAACGAGGCCGACCTGCGGATCGACACCTACCGCGCCTCCGGCGCCGGCGGGCAGCATGTGAACAAGACCGACAGCGCCGTCCGCATCACCCATATCCCGACCGGGACGGTGGTGGCGATGCAGGAGGAGAAGTCCCAGCACAAGAACCGCGCCAAGGCGATGAAGGTGCTGCGCGCCCGCATCTTCGAAGCCGAGCGGGCCCGCGCCGCCGCCTCCCGCGCCGCCGACCGCAAGGGCCAGGTGGGCACCGGCGACCGCAGCGAGCGCATCCGCACCTACAACTTCCCCCAGGGGCGCGTGACCGACCACCGCATCGGCCTGACCCTGCACAAGATCGACCGCGTCATGCTGGGCGAGTTCGACGAGATCATCGACGCCCTGACGGCCGAGGACGAGGCGGCGCGGCTGGCCGCCGAGGGCGAGTGAGGGCAGGCCGGGCGATCCTCTCCGCCCCGGCTGCCGGGGAGAGGGTGGGCGCGTGACCGCCTGCGCCGATCCCGCCGGCACGGTCGGTTTCTTCCTCTGCCGGGCCGGCCAGCACCTGCGCGCCGCCGCCATCGAGACTCCCCGGCTGGAGGCGCGGCTGCTGCTGGCGCATGCCATGGCTTGCCGGCAGGAGGACCTGCTGCGCGACCCGCGCGCCCCGGTGGCGCCCGAGGCCGCCGCCCGCTTCGCCGATCTGCTGCGCCGCCGGCTCGACCGCGCGCCGATCGCGCATCTGCTGGGGGAGCAGGAGTTCTGGTCGCTCCCCTTCGCCGTCTCCCCCGCGACGCTGATCCCGCGCCCGGATTCCGAGGCGCTGATCGAGGCGGCGATCGGGGCCTTCCCCGACCGCCGCGCCGTGCGCCGCGTGCTCGACCTCGGCACCGGCACGGGCTGCCTGCTGCTGGCGGCGCTGACCGAGTTTCCCGGGGCCACCGGCCTCGGCCTGGACCGCGTGCCGGCGGCGGCGGCGCTGGCGCGCGACAATGCCGCCCGGCTCGGCCTCGGCGACCGTGCCCGCTTCGCCGTGGCCGACTGGGCCGCGCCCATCGGCGGCCGGTTCGACCTGGTGCTGAGCAATCCGCCCTATATCGAACGCGCCACCATTCCCGGCCTGATGCCGGAGGTGGCGCGGCATGAGCCTGCCTCGGCCCTGGATGGCGGCGCGGATGGGCTGGACGCCTACCGGGCCATTGCCGCCGCGCTGCCCGGGCTGCTCGCGCCCGGCGGGCGGGCAGTGCTGGAACTCGGCCAGGGGCAGCAGGCGGCGGTGGAGGCCATCGCCGCTGCGCATGGCATCCATGCGCTGGGCTGCCGGATGGATCTGGGCGGGGTGCCGCGCGCGCTGGTGCTGGCCATGGCCTGAGTCAGGCAGAGGCCATGGCTGCTACATGCGCTGTCACAATCTTGTGCCTCGCACGCTGCCTGAACGCCTCGGCCGCGGCGGCCTCCCGGCCTCCGGCAGCCTCATCGCCGGGCCGGGCGCCTGCCCCTTCGTGGCGGCCGGACCGGCGGGGAAAAGGGCCGGCGCGCCGGCCTTCCGGCCGGTCAGGAACCGAGCCCTTCCATAAGGGGATGCCGCGAACCGGCAGCCCTGAAGCGGCCAGGGCGCCACGCCTGCCTGCCGGTCCTGCCGGCGCCCTGAACCCTGGCTCATGGCCTGCTGACGCCTGTCATGCCGCAGACGCCGGCGGCAGGTCAGGGCTTAACGCGCGGGGCACGAGCGGGCCCCTTGCGAAAAAAAGCGATTGGCGGCCCGCCCGGCTGGGGCTAGCTTGCGGCAGGCCCTCGTGGGCGGACGGGCAGGTCCCGCCGCCAAGGCGCGTGGGTCGTGCAGCGGACGGGCTGTGGGACTCACGCCGGCCGCAACGCCTTTGGACGAGATCGACCGCTTTGGCTGCGCGCATCCGGAAGGCCCGGGGGCGGGCGGGGCGGCCCACCTGCGAGACGGCAGACGCAATACCGATGAACATGAAACGCATGCGCGGCCGCAACCATCGGCATGGTGGTGGCGGTGGGGGTGGCGGTGGCGGCGGCGGGCAGTTCCGCCAGTCCGGCCACCAGCCGATGAACCGCAACCATGTCTTCGACTCGAACGGTCCGGACATGCGGCTGCGCGGCACGGCCCAGCAGCTCTTCGAGAAGTACCTCCAGCTCGGCCGCGATGCGACCAGCTCCGGCGACCGGGTGATGGCCGAGGGCTATTTCCAGCACGCCGAGCACTACTTCCGTATCCTCAACGCCATGAACCAGGCGCAGCAGCAGCGTGAGGGCGGCCAGCACGGCCACCAGCGCCGCTACCAGCCGAATCCCGAGCAACAGGACGGCGGCGACGGCAACACCGCCGAGCCGGCCGAGATGAACGGCCAGGTCAATGGCCACGCCCTGGAAGGCGAGCCGGACTATGACGGTCCGCAGCCGGAGACGCGCGAGCCGGTCTGACCGGCCGGCGATGCCGCGTTGACAGGATCACGGGCCGGCAGCAGGCTCGGTGATGTTCCAAGGGGTGCCCCGCATGGGGCTGAGATACGGCTAGGGCGCCGTGACCCTTTGAACCTGATCCGGGTCATGCCGGCGTAGGGACAGGAACCTTCGGGCGTCGCCCCCCATCGGGGGCACGTCCGCCCCGCGCATTCAGTGTCCCCGGATCTCCCTTGTCCTGAGGAGGTCCAAGTGCCCGATACCCTTCCCCCCGATCTGCTGCAGGTGACGACCGGCCCGCTGCCGGCCTCCCGCAAGCTGCATGTGCCGGGCGTGCTGCACCCGGATCTGCGCGTGGCGATGCGCGAGATCGCGGTCGGCGGCGGCGAAGCGCCGCTCAGGGTCTATGATCCCTCCGGCCCCTATACCGACCCCGCGCAGCCCACCGATATCCGTCGCGGCCTGCCCGGGCTGCGCCGCGCCTGGATCGAGGGCCGTGGTGATGTCGAGGCCTATGAGGGCCGGGAGCCGAAGCCGGAGGATGACGGGCTGAAGGCTGGCGAGCAGCGCCGCGTGCCCGTCTTCGACCGCGCCGGCCGCCGGCCGCTGCGGGCGAGGCCGGGCGCCTGCCCGACCCAGCTCGCCTATGCCCGTGCCGGGATCATCACGCCCGAGATGGAGTATGTGGCGATCCGGGAGAATCTCGGCCGCGAGCGGGCGCGCGAGGCCGCGGCCCGGGACGGCGAGAGCTTCGGCGCCGCCATCCCGGATCACGTCACGCCCGAATTCGTTCGCGACGAGGTCGCCCGCGGCCGCGCCATCATCCCCGCCAACATCAACCACCCGGAATCCGAGCCGATGGCGATCGGCCGGAATTTCCTGGTGAAGATCAACGCCAATATCGGCAACAGCGCGGTCTGGTCCTCGGTGGGCGAGGAGGTGGACAAGCTGGTCTGGGCGATCCGCTGGGGCGCGGACACGGTGATGGACCTCAGCACGGGCCGGAACATCCACACGACGCGCGAGTGGATCATCCGCAACAGCCCGGTGCCGATCGGCACCGTCCCGATTTACCAGGCGCTGGAGAAGGTGGGCGGCAAGGCCGAGGAGCTGAGCTGGGAAATCTTTCGCGACACGCTGATCGAACAGGCCGAGCAGGGGGTGGACTACTTCACCATCCATGCCGGGGTGCGGCTGCCCTACATCCCGCTGACGGCAAGGCGCGTCACCGGCATCGTCTCTCGCGGCGGCTCGATCATGGCGAAGTGGTGCCTGGCGCATCACAGGGAGAATTTCCTCTACGAGCGCTTCGACGAGATCTGCGAGATCATGCGGGCCTATGACGTCAGCTTCTCGCTCGGCGACGGCCTCAGGCCAGGCTCCATCGCCGATGCCAATGACGCCGCGCAGTTCGCAGAGCTCGAGACGCTGGGCGAGCTGACGCGGATCGCCTGGGCGCGCGATGTGCAGGTGATGATCGAGGGCCCCGGCCATGTGCCGATGCACAAGATCAAGGAGAACATGGACAAGCAGCTCCGCGAATGCGGGGAGGCGCCCTTCTACACGCTGGGCCCGCTCACCACCGACATCGCGCCGGGCTACGACCACATCACCTCCGGCATCGGCGCGGCCATGATCGGCTGGTTCGGCACGGCGATGCTCTGCTACGTCACGCCGAAGGAGCATCTCGGCCTGCCGGACCGGGACGACGTGAAGGTGGGTGTCATTACCTACAAGATCGCCGCCCATGCCGCCGACCTGGCGAAGGGCCATCCGGCGGCGAAGCTGCGCGACGATGCTCTGTCCCGTGCCCGCTTCGAGTTCCGCTGGCGGGACCAGTTCAACCTCTCCCTCGACCCCGAGACGGCGGAGAAATTCCACGACCAGACCCTGCCGGCGGAAGGCGCCAAACTGGCGCATTTCTGCTCCATGTGCGGGCCGAAATTCTGCTCCATGAAGATCAGCCAGGATATCCGCGCGGCGGCGGAGAAGGGCATGGAGGAGATGGCCGAGCGCTTCCGCAACGATGGCGGGCGTATCTACGCCCCGCCCCAGCCGGCGGCGGAGTGAGACCACAGCGGATGGCGTTCAGAATTGAACGCCATCCGCTATAGGTCATTGATTATAGAGCAGAGTCTCGCGCCCGGGCGTTCACGGTCGTCCGCGATCTGCTCCAGCGCGGGGCGCCGCAGCGCGCCCTGCGGCCCGCCCTTTGCTGTCAGTCCGCGCCGACCGTGGCACGCTGCCGGTCGACCAGCGTGCCCTGCTCCAGCGCGGTGAGGACCTGCTGGCCTGCGCGCCAGGCATCCTCCGCGCAGGCGTAGGGGGCGTCGGAGCGGAAGGCCACCATGTCGCTGGTGTCCCGGCGCACGCTCCAGGTCCAGCGGCGCGGTGACTGCGACTGGAGTTCGACCTTCACATAACCGAAAAACTTACGGTCCCGCTGCCGCTTCATGGCCATTCGCTCCTGTGCTGAAGGAGTCATGGCCAAAAGCAATCAGGAGTAGAAATTGCGAAACCGTTAATGACTGATTTGTTAATGCCCCATGGCTCGCCGGCTGCCGGACAGGCGAGGTGCCCGGTCGAGAGGGGCGGCGCCGACGGCGCCCGCCACCGGCAATGCGCCGCGCCCCGTCAGTGCAGCAGCTCGCTCTCCGTCGGCTCCAGCGAGTCCCCGACCGCGATCCGCCCGCCTTCCAGCACCTCGGCATAGACGCCGAGATCGGCATGGCCGAAATGCTCGCGCAGCCATTTCGGCGGCTCGGCATCGCGCTCCGCCGTCTCCGGGTTCACCTCGGTCGCCGGGCAGCGGATGATGCGCTTGAAGACCCGCAGCCGTGCGCCGCCCAGCAGCACCTCCTGGCCCAGCAGGTCGAACTCCGCCCATGGCAGAGAGCCGGAGACATAGATGTTCGCCCGGAAGCGCAGCGGGTCCAGGTGCATCCCCACCTTCTGCTCCAGGGCATGCAGGCTGGAGAGGCCGATGATGGAGACGCATTTCGCCGCGACATCGGTGAAATTGTGCCCGGGCGCCTCGACGAAGCGGGGCGTGCCGCGCGCCTCCTCCCCCAGGAAGGCCGAGAGGAAGCCGGCGATCTCCGCCCGGCCGGCCTCGGTGCGGGTGCTGGCCAGCAGCGGCGGGCCCTCGGGCGGGCGGATCGCCAGCGTTCCGGTCCTGGGGTCGAAGGCGGAGTGCAGCAGGGCCAGCTTCGCATTCGCCATCAGGCAGCCGAAATGCCGCTTCTGCAGCCAGGTGGGCGCCGCAGGGTCGAAGGGGGCATCGCCCTGGGCCAGGGCGAAGCGGCGGTCATGCGGCAGGCACTGGCCAGGCGTGAGCACCACCTCCTCCAACGCCTCGGCGGTCAGGCCCTTCACCGGATAGCGATAGATGTGCTCGACGCGCATCGGAACATTTTCCTCTCGGTGCCCGTGCCGGGGACCTTGAACCACCGCAAGGCGGAATACCACATCCCGGGCGAACTTGGTCCCCGCCATCGCCTCTTCAGGGATGGCCGGGGCCGGTCGCCTCCGGATGAGGGACGCAACGCATGGATATCGAGAAATTCACCGATCGCGCCAAGGGCTTCCTGCAGGCGGCGCAGACCATCGCCATCCGCGAATACCACCAGCGCGTGACGCCGGAGCACCTGCTGAAGGCGCTGCTGGATGATGAGCAGGGGGCCGCGGCCGGGTTGATCCGCGCGGCCGGCGGCGATCCCGCCCGCGCCAAGCAGGCCGTGGATGCCGAGATCGGGCGCCAGCCCAAGGTGAGCGGCGCCGGCGCCGGCCAGCCGCAGTTCACCCCCGACATCGTCCGGGTGCTGGATGCCGCGCAGCAGCAGGCGCAGAAGGCCGGCGACAGCTTCGTCGCCCAGGACCGGCTGCTGGTGGCGCTGGCCGCCTCCGACGCGCCCGCGGGCCGCATCCTCAAGCAGGCCGGCGCTGATGCGCAGCGGCTGGAGGCCGCCGTTGCCGACATGCGCAAGGGCCGCAAGGTGGACAGCCAGAATGCCGAGGAGAAGTTCGACGCGCTGAAGAAATACGCGCGCGACATCACCGAGGCGGCGCGCACCGGCAAGCTCGACCCGGTGATCGGCCGTGACGAGGAGATCCGCCGCGCCATCCAGGTGCTCGCGCGCCGCACCAAGAACAACCCGGTGCTGATCGGCGAGCCGGGCGTCGGCAAGACCGCGATCGTCGAGGGGCTCGCGCTCCGGATCGTGCGGGGCGACGTGCCGGAGGCGCTGAAGGACAAGCGCGTGATGGCGCTCGACCTCGGCGCGATGGTCGCCGGCGCGAAATACCGCGGCGAGTTCGAGGAGCGGCTGAAGGGCGTGCTGCAGGAGGTCGAGGAGGCCGCCGGCGACATCATCCTCTTCATCGACGAGATGCATACGCTGGTCGGCGCGGGCAAGGCGGAGGGCGCGATGGACGCCTCCAACCTGCTCAAGCCCGCGCTCGCCCGCGGCGAGCTGCACTGCATCGGCGCGACGACGCTGGATGAGTACCGCAAGCATGTCGAGAAGGACGCGGCGCTGGCGCGGCGCTTCCAACCGGTCTTCGTCGGCGAGCCGAGCGTCGAGGACACGGTCAGCATCCTGCGCGGCATCAAGGACAAGTACGAGACGCATCACGGCGTCCGCATCACCGACAGCGCGCTGGTCGCCGCCGCGACGCTCTCGAACCGCTACATCACCGACCGCTTCCTGCCGGACAAGGCGATCGATCTGGTGGACGAGGCCGCCAGCCGCCTGCGCATGCAGGTGGACAGCAAGCCGGAGGAGCTGGACGAGCTCGACCGCCGGCTGATGATGCTGAAGATCGAGCGCGAGGCGCTGAAGAAGGAGGATGACGCGGCCTCCCGCGATCGCCTCGCCAAGCTGGAGAAGGACCTGGCCGAGCTCGAGGAGCGCTCGCGCGAGATGACCCAGCGCTGGGAGGAGGAGAAGGGCAAGGTCGTCGCTACGCAGAAGGCGAAGGAGGAGCTGGACAAGGCCCGCACCGAGCTGGAGCTGGCGGAGCGCCGCGGCGACTACGCCCGGGCCGGTGAGCTGAAATACGGCGTCATCCCGGGCCTCGAGAAGCAGATCGCGGGCGCCGGCGACGGCGATGCCCGGCTGGTGAACGAGGCGGTGACCGAGGAGGGCATCGCCGCCGTGGTCAGCCGCTGGACCGGCATTCCGGTCGAGAAGATGCTGGAGGGCGAGCGGGCCAAGCTGCTGAAGATGGAGGACCAGCTCCGCCGCCGCGTGGTCGGGCAGGAGGAGGCGCTGGAGGCGGTCAGCAAGGCCGTCCGCCGGGCGCGCGCCGGCCTGCAGGACCCGAACCGGCCGATCGGCAGCTTCCTCTTCCTCGGCCCGACCGGTGTCGGCAAGACCGAGCTGGTGAAGGCGCTGGCGAGCTTCCTCTTCGACGACGAGCGGGCGATGACCCGCATCGACATGTCGGAATACATGGAGAAGCACGCGGTCTCCCGCCTGGTCGGCGCCCCTCCGGGCTATGTCGGCTATGACGAGGGCGGCGCGCTGACCGAGGCGATCCGGCGCCGGCCCTACCAGGTCATCCTCTTCGACGAGGTGGAGAAGGCGCATGAGGATGTCTTCAACATCCTGCTCCAGGTGCTGGATGACGGGCGGCTGACGGATGGCCAGGGGCGGACGGTGGATTTCCGCAACACCATCATCGTGCTGACCAGCAATCTCGGCAGCCAGGCCATCGCCGAACTGCCCGAATCGGCCGATATCGAGGCGGCGCGGCCGGCGGTGATGCGGGCGGTGCGGGACCGGTTCCGGCCGGAATTCCTCAACCGGCTGGATGAGATCGTGCTGTTCCGGCGCCTCGCGCGCGGCGACATGGCGGCGATCGTCGATATCCAGCTGGCCCGGCTGCGGGCGCTGCTGGAGGATCGCAAGATCCGGCTGGAGCTGGACGAGAGCGCCCGGGAATGGCTGGCCGAGGCCGGCTACGACCCGACCTATGGCGCGCGGCCGCTGAAGCGGGTGATCCAGCGGAACCTGCAGGACAAGCTGGCCAACCTGCTGCTGGAAGGCCGCATCCAGGACGGCGAGGTGCTGCGGGTCACCGCGGGCATCGACGGGCTGGAGATCGCCTCCGAGCCACTGGCCGAGGCGGCCTGATCAGGCCGCGGCGCGTCCCCGGCGGGGACGCGCCGCGCGCCCTGCACACCCGGTATCCGACATGGCCGGCCCTGCGCCGGCCATCTCGGCCTGGCGCATCCCGTCACGGGGGGGCGGAGCGGCGTCCCGGCATGGCGGGGGAGGGGCGGGCCGTTGCGCCGGCCCCTCTCTTCGGGGGCGGGGTGGCCGCTCCACCAGCCTTCCCTGCCGTTACCGGGCGCGTCGCGCGAAGCCCCGGATCTCCTGCCCGGGGATCTCATGCCGTCCCGCAAGAATGCTGGCGCCCTAATGCGGCCTCGGGCGCCGGTGGCCCTCCGGGCCTTGGCTGCGGGCCGCGGGTCGGGAGGTCATGCGCCGGGCATCAGTCCGCCGCGGCCACCTCCTGCATCGGCGCGAGCTGCGCGACCTGCACGGCAAGGCCCTGCCGCACCGCCTGGAAGGCCAGCAGCTCCTCGCCGGCCAGCACCCTCGCCGGCCGGGTCCGCGCGCGCGCCGGGTCGATCGGCCGGCCGGCCTCGACCAATTCGTAATGCAGGTGCGGGCCGGTCGCCATGCCGGTGCTGCCCACCTTGCCGATCAGCTCGCCCTGCCGCACCCGGTCCCCTTTCTTGAGACCCGGCGCAAAGGCGGAGAGATGCGCATAGCGCGTCAGCCGGTCTTCCTCATGCCGCAGGGTGATGATGCGGCCATAGCCCTTCATCCAGCCGATCTGCGTGACCTCGCCATCCGCCGCCGCCAGCACCGGCGTGCCGGTCGGCGCGGCGAAGTCGATTCCCTGGTGCTGGCGCGTGAAGCCGAGCACGGGGTGGGAGCGCATGCCGAAATGCGAGGTGACGCGTGCCCCTTCGAGCGGGGTGCGGAGGAAGGCGCGCCGCAGGCTGCGACCCTGGTCGTCGAACCACTCCGGGCCCGCTTCCGTGTCGTAGCGCCAGAAGGAGAGGGTGCGGCCGGCCAGGGAGAAGCCGGCATGCAGCACGCGGCCCTCGCCCAGCAGGCCGCCCGCGGTGTCGCGGAAGCGTTCGAACAGGACGGTGAAATTGTCGCCGCGCCGCAGCTCGCGCTGGAAGTCCAGCTCATGCGCGAGGCCCTGCACCAGTTCGCGCGCGAGCGTCTCCGGCAGGCCGGCGGCGAGGAGGTCATCCAGCAGGTCGCTGCGGATCGCGCCGCCCGCGAGGGCCAGGTGGCGGCGCTGGCCGGCGAAGGCCTCGTGCGTCGTCCAGCCGGTCGGCGTGCGGGTAACGGTGACGGTGCGGCCCGGATGCGCCTCTAGCGTCAGCGCGAGGAGTGCGTCATCCTGCGGTGCCTGGCGGAGCATCACTTCCTGCCCCGCCGGCAGGGCGGCGCGGGCCGGCAGGAGGGAGGAGAGGGCGGAGATCGCCGGCTCAACCTCCCGCCGTTCGAGGCCGGCAGCGGTCAGCACCTGGGCGATGGTCTGGCCGCGGCGCGCGGTCACGGTACGAATGGTGGCGTTCGGGCGGGCCGGATTGGCGGTGGCGCCGGTGGCGAGGACCTGCCGGTATCCCGGCGGCATCGGGTCCGCCAGGGCAGGCACGGCGGTTCCGCCGGCAGCGAGACAAGCGAGGGCCAGCCAGCGCCCATGGCGCTGGATGCGATGCAGCATGGAAAACCCCTCCCAGGGCTGAAATATGGCGCAACCCTGTCAGGGAGAATCACGCCAAGTCAACAGGTTGAACTATCCGGTTACGAGATGAGTTGAGGCTACAACGCGACTGCGAGAAAAGAGTTTGACAGGCCCGGTGCCTGACCCTAGAAGCCGCCTCCTCGCCGCGGCACGGTTGGTTCCGCGGCGGGGCGCAAAAAGTGCCTTGACCTTGGTGTCTTCCTTCACTAAGTTCTCGGCCCCGCCGAAGAGGCGGTGTTTCCCACCCGGCAGGGTCTAGTGCTGATCGCGCAAGGGCGGTGCCCTGAAGCGGCGGCAGGGAAGCCGTTCATTGACAGTTATATCCGGTTTTGGAAGCGCGTTCAGTGGATGCGTTGCTGTTTGGTTATTCCTTGTTGAGGGATGGCTGGGTGGTGGGCTTTCCGTGGGTGTGTTCTGCTCTGTGGGTTCTGTTCGGTTTGGGCGGGGCTGGTGGGGTGGGATGCGCGGGCGGCGCTGCGCTGGTGGGGTTGGTCCTGCTGGTGTGGGTGTTGTTGTGCGGGGTCTGTTTCCTGGTGGTTTTGTGGGGAATGGCTGGGTGGCGATGGGAGTGGGTTTTGGATGTGAGTTCGCGGGTATGGCCTGAGGTGCCTTAGGGGTGCTGGAGGGCTGATGAACCTGAGAGTTTGATCCTGGCTCAGAGCGAACGCTGGCGGCATGCTTAACACATGCAAGTCGCGCGGCCGGCAACGGCAGCGGCGGACGGGTGAGTAACGCGTAGGAATGT
>NZ_JAJAQI010000018.1 GCF_020523605.1 Roseicella aerolata
ACCGTGCAATGAGATCTTCCTGTCCAATCCGTCGCCGTGCCATGCCGACCTCCGTCCGCCGCACAATCAACGAATCATCCTCCTCGGCACGCGTCCAAGCACATCCGCGCACAGCTCTCATGAGAGGCTGTTGAGCAATTTTAGTGCGTGGGTGTGGCCAATCTCCGGAGGGTCAGGCGTGTCATGGCGGCGTAGAGGAGCATCTCACTGGTCCTGGGCAGGCGTTCGTAATCCTTCGCCAGTCGCCGGTTCCGGCCGAACCATGCGATGCTCCGCTCCACCACCCACCTGCGCGGCAGGACGTGGAAGCCGCGCGGGATCTCCGGCGGCGGCTGGCCCGGCGCGACCCAGACGCCGTGCAGGCCCGTCCACCAGTGCTTGGTGATCGTCAACGCCCAGCCGAGGGTCAACGCCAACCAAGCCTTCAGCCCCTGGTAGGCGGTGTCGGCCCAGAGCAGGGCGATGCGCGGGAACTGCGCCGCGAGGCCCTCGAGCAGCAGCTCGGCGCCGCGCCGGTCGTGCAGATCGGCCGGGTGCACCTTGGCCTTCAGCAGGTTGCCCTGCGTGTCCACCAGCACCTGGCGCTTGCGGCCAGAGATCTTCTTGCCGCCGTCGTAGCCACGTGGGCCGCCGACCTCCGTGGTGCGCACCGACTGGCTGTCGATAATGGCCGCCGAGGGCTGGCGATCGCGGCCGGTCGCGGCGCGGTACCGCTCACGCAGGCCGGCGTTGATCCGCTCCCAGACGCCCGAACGCCGCCATCGGCTGTAGTGATAGTAGACCGTCGGCCAGGGCGGATAGTCGTGCGGCAGCGCCCGCCACTGGCAGCCCGTGCGCAGGAGGTAGAACGCCGCCTCGGCGATCCGTCGCGGCGCAAACACCCGGGGATGGCCGGCTTGCCGGCCGGGAACGAGGAGAGGCGCCAGGATCGCCCATTCCTCGTCGCTGAGGTCGGAAGGGTAGGGCTGAGTATCCATCCAGCCCACATGGAGATCGGACCGGTTTCAGCCACGCCGCACCCACGCACTAAAATTGCTCAACAGCCTCTGAGAGATACAAGGCAAAGCCCCTGCGCGACAGGCGGCCGCAGCCTGACGGCACCGCATGCCGGCCAGGGCTCGTCCTGGGGGAATCATCCGAACGCCGACCGTGTGGACCCGCGGTCCATCAGCAAGAACCGGGATGGCAGGCCGGGGACGGTGCAGGGCCCGGCCAGGCATGGCCGGGGGGGGGGCCCTGCGGCTCATGGTGCAGGTGCCTTGCCCGCCGATCCGCACTCGCACCCCGCATGCCGCTGCGGCGACGATGACGGTCTGAGGAGGAGCGCAGATGGAGGCGGTGATGGAGGAACTCGGCCGACTGGCGACCTGGCTGTTCGGGGCGGGCAGCGACACCCCGACGCTCCCGCAGATGGCTGCGCGGGCGGTGCTGGTCTACCTCGCCGCCCTGGTCATGGTGCGCTGGGGCGAGAAGCGCTTCATGGGCAAGAACACCGCCTTCGACGTCATCCTCGGCGTGATCCTGGGCTCGGTGGTCAGCCGCGCCGTCAACAGCACCGCCGACATCGCGCCGACGCTTGCCGCCGGCTTCGTGCTCGTCGCCATGCACTGGGCCTTTGCCAGCCTCGCCTTCCGCTCCGATCGATTCGGCACCCTGGTGAAGGGCCGCACCCGCGTGCTTGTGGAGGACGGGCGGATCGACTGGGAGCAAATGCGCAGGAGCCATATGAGCCGCGACGACCTGCTCGGCGCCCTGCGTGCGGAAGGCGTGCGCGATCCGGAGCAGGTCGCCGAGGCCAGGCTGGAGCGCAGCGGCAAGGTCAGCGTCATAGAGGCGAAGGACGGGCCGAAGATACTGGGCGCGGAGCTCGCCGACGGGACGCTCACCGTCCGCATCCGGTTGGAGTAGCCGGGGTTCGAGCTGCATGCAGCGGTTCCGGATGACCCCTTCGCCGGCGATCCCGAGCAGCACCGCGCCGAGGAGCTGGATGGCCGCGGTGTCTGATTCGCCGCGGCGCGCAGCGCAGACCAACTGGCGAACCGGCGCAGCCGCAACCCACCGGGCCTTGCCTCGTTGCCCCCCGGGCGTCCTTCACGGATGCGGGCCGGGTTTCAATGCGCGTCGCGCGGCCAGGCCGGGGAAGGAGAGGACACGCTGTGGCCGCCATATCCGCGCCAGGTCGCCCGAGGCCGATCCACCCGCTGCACGCGATCCTGCTCGCCTTTCCGCTCCCGTTGTTCCTGGGCGCACTGATCAGCGATATCGCCTACTGAAAGAGCTTCCATGTGCAATGGGCCAATTTCTCATCCTGGCTCATCGCCGGCGGATTGCTCGTCGGCGGCCTGGTGGTGCTCTGGGCACTGATCGATCTGCTTCGCAGCGGAGCGGTGCGCCGAAGGCACGCGGCCGCCTACTTCGTCGTGCTGCTCGCGATGTGGGTGCTCGGCTTCGTCAATGGCCTCGTCCACGCGAAGGATGCCTTCGCGACCATGCCGGAGGGCCTCTACCTATCAGCGATCGTGGCGCTCCTCGCGCTCGTTGCGGCGTGGATCGGTTACTCCGGCCTTCAGTCGAGGGAAGTGGCATGATGCGCGCGGCCCTTCTGATCGGCGCTGCGGCGGTCGCCCTGTCCGCCTGCGATGGCGAGCCCGGCCCGCTGCAGCGTGGCCCCGACCCGCAGCTTCCGGAGCCACGGCGCGGCCTGCTGCCCGACATGACGATCCCGAGGCCGGCAAGCTGGGGCAATGATCGCCCGGCGGTGCCGCAGGGATACAGGATCGAGGCCATCGCCACGGATCTCAGGGTCCCACGGCAGACCCTGGTCCTGCCCAACGGCGACATCCTGGTTGCGGAGGGAATGGGCAGCAGCGCGCCCCCACTCCGCCCCAAAGACGTCATTGCCGGCTTCATCAAGAGTCTGGGCAAGAGTTCGGTCGAAGGCGGCAACCGGCTGACGCTGCTGCGCGACGCGGATGGTGACGGCACCTATGAGACCCGGGGCATCTTCGCCGGCAATCTCAACGCGCCCTATGGGCTCGCGCTGGCCAACGGCGCCATCTATGTCGCCAACCAGGATTCCCTGGTGCGCTTCGACTATCGTGACGGCCAGACGGAGGCGAGCGGGCCGCCGGCGCGGGTCACGGACCTGCCTTCGGCGATCAACCACCACTGGACGAAGGCGCTGGCCGCCAGCCCCGATGGCCGATTCCTGTATGTCGGCATCGGATCCAACAGCAACATCACCGAGCGCGGGATGGAGGCGGAGGTCGACCGGGCCATGGTGTGGCAGGTCGACGCGCAGACGGGCGCGCACCGGCCCTATGCGACCGGCCTCCGCAACCCGACCGCTCTCGCCATCCAGCCAGGAACGGACCAGCTCTGGGCGGTCGTGAACGAGCGGGACGAGATCGGCCCCAACCTCGTTCCGGATTACCTGACCGCGGTGCGCGAGGGCGGCTTCTACGGCTGGCCCTACAGCTATTGGGGGCAGAATGTCGATTCGCGCGCACAGCCGCAGGATCCAAGCAAGGTCGCCTCGGCCATCCGTCCGGACTACGCGCTGGGGGCGCATGTGGCTGCGCTGGGCCTGGCCTTCTCGACGCCGGCGATGGGTGCGGATTTCGCCGAAGGCGTCTTCGTCGGGGAGCATGGCAGCTGGAACCGCAGCCAGCCCGTCGGCTACAGGGTGGTCTTCGTGCCGTTTCGCGACGGCCGGCCCGCCGGCGATCCCATCGATGTCGTATCCGGCTTCCTGACCGATGACGGCAAGGCGCGTGGCAGGCCGGTCGGGGTTTCGGTGGACCCGCGGGGCGCCCTGATCGTCGCCGATGACCTGTCGAATGTCGTCTGGAGGATCACGGCGAGCCGGTGACCCTGGCGGCGGAGGCCGGCATCGGCCCGGTGCAGCACTTCGGTCTCGAACTGCCCAGGCTGCGCACGGGCGGGATCGGCATCCTGCGCATCCCGTTCCGCGGCGGCGCGGAGGCCCGGCGCGAGTTGCCCGGCGGCAGGCTGCGGATCGGCGTCGAATCGTCCATGAGCTTCGCGGCCGGTACCCGGCGCCGGGTTCGGCTGGTTGGCCGGTGCGGACCGCCCTGCCGGACGGACCTATGTGGCTATCCCGGTCGCGTCCTGCGCCTTCCAGGCCGCGGTGCTCGAGCAGCGCCGCCGAGCCTACGCACGGCCCGGCGGCCAGCCAGGGTAGCCACCCCAAGCCCTCCCGAGTGGAGGGCCCACACAGGCAAAAGCCCCATGACCTCGGAGCGAGGCCATGAGGCTTTCTGCATGTCAGGGCGCCGCGGCTCAGCCGCGGGGGCGGGCCAGCTGGCCGGCCAAGCTGGTGCTGGCGGCCGGGGCCGGCGCATAGACCAGCCTCTGCTCGGTACCGCCGCCCTCGATCCGGGCAACCAGGCCGGACGGCGCCTGCGCCATGGTCGAGCCGGCATAGGCAAGGCTGCGGCTGCCGCCCTCGCCGGTGAGGCGGGCAAGGCCGCCGCCGACCACATTCTGGCTGGGCTCGGCATACTCGACCCGCGGACCGCCATCGGCGCCTCCGCCGATCAGCCGGGGGCCGTTATCCTGGGCCTGGGCGGCACCAGCGGTGCCAAGGGCGAGCACGGAAGCGATCAGGGCGTTGCGGAACATGATGGGGTCTCCGTCTGGACCGGGCGATGGCCCGGTGTTGGGGAGATGGATACCGCTCGATTAGATCGCGCACGATAGACAAGGCCGCATGGCTGCCCTGCAATTTGATCGCGCATGAGAAAGTCGCTAACGATCTAATGGCCGGATACCAGGGCGCCACACCCGGAGGAAACCGCCATGCCCGCGACCAGCCCCGCCGAGCCCCGCCTCGACCTCGACGAGTTCCTCTGCTTCGCCATCCACTCCACCGCCCAGGCCATCGGCCGGGCCAACAAGCCCATGCTCGACCACCTCGGCCTCACCTATCCCCAGTACCTCGTCATGGTCGTGCTCTGGGCCGAGGACGATCAGACCGTCGGCCAGATCGGCGAGAAGCTCTTCCTCGAGAGCAACACCCTCACCCCGCTGCTCAAGCGCCTGCAGGCCGCCGGCTACATCGAGCGCAGCCGCTGCACCGAGGACGAGCGCCAGGTCCGCATCCGCCTCACCGACGGGGGCCGGGCGCTGCGCGAGCGGGCCTGCGCCTTCAAGCCCGAATGGGTCGAGCGCGCCTTCGGGGAAGACCGGGAGGCCGCCGAGGCGCTCAGGCAGCAGATCGTCGCCCTGCGCAACCGCCTGCTCAGCAGCCAGGGCTGAACCCGGGGCAGGCGCAGGGTTGATTCGCGGGGGGGGGCCGCGTGCAGTCCGGTCAGCTTTCCGCCCGGATGTGGTTGTCCCGGATCACCCGCCCCCAGCGCGTGATCTCGCTTTCCAGGAAGGCCGCACACTCCTCGGCCGAGGAGGCGACCACATCGGCTCCGCGCTCCTCGATCCTGTCCTTGACCCCCGGCTCGCCCAACACGCGCGCCATCGCCTCGCCCATCCGCCGCAGGAGCGGCTCGGGCGTGCCGCTGACGCCCAGCAGCGCCCACCAGGTCAGCGCCTCGAAGCCGCCCGCCCCCTGCTGTGCGAAGGAACGCACCCCGGGCAGATGCCGCGTCTCCTCGCGCGTGCTCACCCCGAGGGGCCGCAGCGCCCCGGAGCGGATGTGCTCGCGGACGGCGACGACGTTGGACATCAGCAGCGGCACCCGCCCGGCCACCGCGTCCTGCGCCGCCGGGCCGCCGCCCGGATAGGGCACATGCGTCATCCGGTAGCCGCCCGCCTGCTGCAGCAGCGTGGCGGCGACATGCGCCAGACCACCGGTCCCGCTGGTCGCGTAGCGCAGCGCGCCAGGGTCGCGCCGGGCCGCCCTGACCACCTCGGCATAGGTGGTGTAGGGCGCGAACTGATGCGCCACCAGGGCAAGCGGCCCGGTGGCCACCAGCGTCACCGGCGCGAAGGCCTCCAGCGTGCGGTAGGGCAGGCGCATGCTGGTCTGGTTGGTGGCCTCGGTGTCGAAGGCGAGCAGCCAGGTGCTGCCGTCGGGGGCGGCGCGCGCCGCCGCCTGCGCGCCGGTTGCGCCGGCGGCGCCGGGATGGTTCTCGACCACCACCGGGCGCTCCAGCACCGCCTGCAGCTGCGGCTGGAAGGCGCGCGCGATGATGTCCGTGCTGCCGCCTGGCGGCCAGGGGACGATCAGGCGCAGGGGCCGGTCCGGCCAGGTGGCCTCCTGAGCGCCGGCCAGATGCGGCGTGGCCAGTCCCATTGTGGCCGCTGCAATCATGAGGTTGCGTCGCTGCACCGTCATGCGCCCCTCCCGCGTCTCGTCGCTTCCTTGCCCTCAACCACCACGCATGTGCCCCGTTCCCTCGCGCCAGCGCGCCATGGTGGATGATGGCCTGGCGTGTCCCATGCGCAGCGCTGTCACCGGCCTGGCGGCATCGCATGCTGGCCCGCCGGAGCAGCAGGGGGGAGAGAAGCCAGCACCGGACGAGGAGCACATCCGCCGCTACGGCGAGCGCGCCAGGAGATCGGGGCGGAGGCGGTCGGATCACCGATGGAACCGGCGCCTCCTCCCCACGGACGGCGCCGCAAGCGTCACCGGGCGCAGGCAGGAGAGCAACCGCCGCCGCCGCGGAGCCGCAATCGAAGCGTCCTCCAACCGATCGATGAGTGAGGAGTCGAGCGACGCAATCCACAGAGGCATCTGGCATCGCAACTCGCCTCTTCCTTCGTCGTTCACGAAGCCAAGCGTGCAGGAGCCAAGGGGGAACCAGTGGTGAGTGCAGATGCGGGCACAAGCGGCAAGATCGACGTCACCGCGGAAAGCACAAGCGCCCGAAGACGCCTCGAGGCGCTTGCCTTCCTTGTCCTCGCAGTCCTCATCTGGCCGGTCATCGCGGTGGGTGTCGTCGCAGGCTGGGGCTTCCTGGTCTGGATGTACTACCTGTTCACCGGCCCGCCAGGGCCGGTTTAGGGCCGGCACCATGTCATCGGGCGCGCCATCGGGTCCGCCGGACAGGACCGCCATGGGGATCCCACTTGCTTGCCTCGCTCCCCACGGGCTGGCCTGCATGACCGGCGAGGATGGCTGCCCGGCCGAAGCCGCCCGCTTCCCTCCCACCCTCGGCGCCGCCATGCCGTGGATCGATACCGGAGCCCGCGCGGGTTGCGCGGACGACATCCCCATCCGCCCTGCATCAGGCATCATGGTCGCGGCGCTGGAAACCGGGGCGTCGGTCCATGCCTGACGAGTTCCACGTCTCCAGCCTTGTCGTTCATTGCCGGAAGGAGTGCGCGGGGGGGATCGCCGCCGTGCTGCGCACCATGGAGGGCATGGAGGTCCATGGCGGCGTGGCGGAGGGGAAGCTCGTCGTCACCCTGGAGACCGCTTCCGAGGGTGAGATCGTCGAGCGCCTGAACGCTGTCCAGCTCATGGACGGCGTGCTCGCCGCTACCCTCGTCTTCCACCAATTCGATGCGCCCGATTCAAGTGACGCCAGCACCGGGAGCTGCAAGCCATGGAACTCTCGCGTCGTGACCTGATGAAAGCCCAGGCGGCCGCCGCCGCCGCCGCGGCCGCCAACGTGGCCCTGCCAGCGGAGGCCCAGAACATCCCGCTTGGCGAGGAACTGCGGCTGAAGTGGGACAAGGCGCCCTGCCGCTTCTGCGGCACCGGCTGCGGCGTCATGGTGGGCGTGAAGGACGGGCGCGTCGTGGCCACCCACGGCGACATGCGCGCCGAGGTCAATCGCGGGCTCAACTGCGTGAAGGGCTACTTCCTGTCGAAGATCATGTACGGGGCGGATCGTCTGACCCAGCCCCTCATGCGGATGCGGAACGGGCGCTTCGACAAGGAGGGCGCGCTGCAGCCCGTCTCCTGGGATCGGGCCTTCGACACGATGGCCGCGCACTGGAAGAAGATGCTGCGGGAGAAGGGGCCGGATGCGGTCGGCATGTTCGGCTCCGGCCAGTGGACCATGTTCGAGGGCTATGCCGCGAGCAAGCTGATGCGCGCCGGCTTCCGCTCCAACAACCTCGACCCCAATGCGCGGCATTGCATGGCCTCGGCGGCCGTCACCTTCATCCGCACCTTCGGCAGCGACGAGCCGATGGGCTGCTACGACGATTTCGAGCACGCCGATGCCTTCGTGCTCTGGGGCTCGAACATGGCGGAGATGCACCCGATCCTCTGGACGCGCATCACCGATCGCCGCCTCAGTGCCGAGCATGTCCGCATCCACACCCTCTCGACCTATGAGCACAGGACGACGGACCTCTCGGATGCAGCCGTCATCTTCAAGCCGGGCTCCGATCTGGCGATCCTGAACTACATCGCCAATCACATCATCCGCTCGGGCGCGGTGAACCGGGAGTTTGTCGAAAGGCACGTCAACTTCCGCCTGGCCAACACCGATATCGGCTACGGGCTGCGGCCGGACCACACGCTCGAGCTGCGCGCCCAGCACGCCAATGATGCGGGCGTCTCCCACCCCGCCGACTTCGACGCCTATGCGAAGCTGGTCGGCGAGTACACGCTGGACCGGGCGCATGAGCTCTCGGGCGTGCCCAAGCCGCAACTGGAGGCGCTGGCACGGCTCTACGCCGACCCAAAGACCAAGGTGATGTCGCTCTGGACCATGGGTTTCAACCAGCACGTCCGCGGGGTCTGGGCGAACCACATGGTCTACAACATCCACCTGCTGACCGGTAAGATCTCCGAGCCGGGGAACAGCCCCTTCTCGCTGACCGGCCAGCCCTCGGCCTGCGGCACGGCGCGCGAAGTGGGCTGCTTCGGGCACCGCCTGCCCGCCGACATGCAGGTGACGAACCCCGGGCACCGCAAGCTGGTGGAGGAGATCTGGAAGCTGCCGCCGGGTCTGCTGCCGTCCAAGGTCGGCTTCCATGCGGTCCAGCAGGACCGGATGCTGAAGGACGGCAAGCTCAATGCCTACTGGATCATGTGCAACAACAATCTCCAGACGGCGCCGAACACCAACAACGAGACCTATCCCGGCTACCGCAACCCCGCGAACCTGATCGTCTGCTCCGACGCCTACCCGACGGTGACGGCCATGGCGGCCGATATCGTGCTGCCCACCGCAATGTGGGTGGAGAAGGAGGGCGCCTACGGCAATGCGGAGCGCCGGACGCAGTTCTGGCACCAGCTGGTGGACGCGCCTGGCGAGGCGCGCTCCGACCTCTGGCAGCTCATGGAGTTCTCGAAGCGCTTCACCACGGACGAAGTCTGGTCCAGCGAGATCCTGGCGAAGGCGCCGGAGTACCGGGGCAAGACCCTCTTCGACGTTCTCTTCCGCAACGGCCAGGTGGACGCCTTCCCGCTCTCGGATCTCGATCCCGCCTACGGCAACCATGAAGCGAAGCACTTCGGCTTCTACGTCCACAAGGGCATCTGGGAGGAATACATCCGCTGCGGCAACGGCCACGGCCATGACTACGCGCCCTTCGACACCTATCACGAGGTTCGGGGCCTGCGCTGGCCGGTGGTGGACGGGAAGGAAACCAGGTGGCGCTACCGCGAGGGCTACGACCCCTATGTGGAGAAGGGTACCGGCCTGCAATTCTACGGCAACCCCGACAAGAAGGCGAACCTGATCGGGGCACCCTACGAGCCGCCCGCCGAGTCCCCGGACCAGGACTACGACCTGTGGCTGGTCACCGGCCGGGTGCTTGAGCACTGGCACTCCGGCTCGATGACGCTGCGGGTGCCCGAACTCTACAAGGCCTTTCCCGGCGCCATCCTCTTCATGCACCCGGAGGATGCGCAACGGCGGGGCCTCAGGCGGGGACAGGAAGTCCGCATCGTCTCCCGCCGCGGCGAGATCAGGAGCCGCGTCGAGACGCGGGGGCGCAACCGCATGCCGCGCGGCACCGTGTTCGTGCCCTTCTTCGACGCCAGCCAGCTCATCAACAAGGTCACGCTCGACGCGACCGACCCGATCTCGAAGCAGACGGATTTCAAGAAATGCGCGGTGAAGGTCGTGGCGGCCATGGCCCCGGCGGGACCGACGCCCGCCTCCATGCCCGACCCGCGCGCGGGATTGCGCTGATGCGCCCGCGCCTGCTGATGGGCGCCATGGTGGGCGCCACGCTCATCGCCGGGGGAACGCTGCTTGCCCAGGACGCGCCGCGGCTGCGTGGGCCGGAGCCCTTCACCCGCGAGCAGCCCGCGCCGGCTATGCAGCGCCCCGTGACGAACGATTTGCGGGTGCGGCGGAACTACCCCGACCAGCCGCCGGTCATTCCGCACGCCATCGAGGGCTATGCGCTCGACCTCAACGCCAACAAGTGCATGTCCTGCCACGCCCGGCGCTTCACCGAGCAGAGCCAGGCGCCGATGATCTCGGTGACGCACTACCAGGACCGCGAGGGCAACACGCTCGGCGGCCTGGCGCCCCGCCGCTACGCCTGCCTGGCCTGCCACGTGCCTCAGACCGAAGCGCGGCCGCTGGTCGAGAACCGCTTCACTGACATGGACGCGCTGACCGAGCCCGAGCGGCATCCCGGCAGCCGGAGCAACCGCTGATGTCGGGGACCGGGGAATCCTCACCGCCCGCCGGCGGCGACGGGGCCGGGGCGACGCCGCGCAAGCGGGGTCCGGTCCGGCGCCTGTGGAACTGGTTCCGGGGCCTGAAGCTGACACGGGTCGCGCTGTCGCCCGCCACTGGCTTCAGCCTCGCCTTCCTGACGCTCGGCGGCTTCGTCGCCGGCGTGATGTTCTGGGGCGGCTTCAACACGGCCCTCGAATACACCAACCGCACCGAATTCTGCGTCGGCTGCCATGAGATGCGGAGCAACGTCTACGAGGAGCTCCAGGGCACCATCCACTTCACCAACCGCTCGGGCGTGCGCGCGGGATGCCCGGACTGCCATGTGCCGCATGAGTGGACGGACAAGATCGCGCGCAAGATGCAGGCTTCCAAGGAGGTCTGGGGCCATATCTTCGGGTCGATCAGCACCCGGGAGAAGTTCCTCGACCTCCGGCGGCACATGGCCGAACGGGAATGGACGCGCATGGCAGCCAATGACAGCCTCGAGTGCCGCAACTGCCATTCCGCGGTATCGATGGATCTGTCGCGCCAGAACCCCCGCGCGGCGCTGGCGCATGAGCGGTTCCTGTTCACGGGGGAGCGGACATGCATCGACTGCCACAAGGGTATCGCCCACAGGCTGCCGGACATGACCGGCGTCCCGGGGTGGCAGTAGCGATGGCAGCCATGGTTAGGCGACGCGCGCTGCTCCTCTCCGGTGGTCCCGCGGCAGCCGCCCTGTTCGGAAGCGGAGCCTTCGCTCCTGCCGCGGCCCAGAACCCGCCAGCGGACGCCCGTCCCGTCGATCCTGGCCGGTTCCTCGCCTTCGCGCAGAGTTCCGCACTCCTGCAGGAGCGGATGTCGACCCTTGCCGCCTCGAAGGACACCAGGCCGGAGGTCAAGGAATTTGCGCGCGAGATGGCGCAGTTCAGGCGGCAGCAGCTTGGCCAATTGCAAGCCGCGGCGCAGGAGCGCGGATTGACGCTCCCGGGGGCGGAGGAATTCGAGCACAGGGTTGTCCTCGAGAACCTGGAGCCACTCGATTATCTCGCGCTGAGCCGCCGCTATGCGGAGGTTCAGGTCCAGGCGCTGGAGCAGGAGATCCGGGGCTATGAGGCCGCTGGGCAGGAGAGAGACGAAGGCATGAGGCGGCTTGCCGCGGAGATGCTGCCGCAATTGCGCCAGCGGTTCGAGGCAGCCCGCCGGATGCAGGACGCCGGACGCGGGTGACGCGCGCCGGCAGGGCTGGAGCAGGCCGCGGAGTTCGCGGGGCAAGGCCAGCGGCCCCTCGTCGCCCGGAAGAATGGCGCGCCCGCCTCGACCGACTGTTGGGCCGCTGCACCGGCCTCATCGTGCACGGCCCATTGCCCGGGCGCCTGCGCGCCAATGGCCTGGAACCGCCCCAGGTGCTGGACCGCCCCGGGGATCCCGCGGCACGCCCGGGTCGGAAACCGGCATCCGCGCCCGGGTCGCATCAGGGATCGGCCTTCAGGACTGAACGCAATCCGCTGCAGGGCGGGCGGGGCACCGCCGCCCCCTCCCCGGCCTGACCGTCACGCCGGCATGGCCGCCGCGCCGGCGTGACGCCATGCAGGGGCCGGGCTCAATGCCCCTCCGGCCCATGCACCTGGTCGAGGTCGCCGAAGCGGGTGAACTCGCTCTCGAAGAACAGCCGGATCGTGCCCGTGGGTCCGTGGCGCTGCTTGGCGATGATCAGCTCGGCCTTGTTGTGCGCGGCCTCCATATCGGCCTGCCACTTGGTCAGCGCTTCCTCGAATTTGGCGCCGTTGTCGAAGGTCAGCTCCTTCGGGGCGCGCTGCGCCAGGTAGTACTCGTCGCGGTAGACGAACATGACCATGTCGGCGTCCTGCTCGATCGAGCCGGATTCGCGCAGGTCGCTCAGCTGCGGCCGCTTGTCCTCCCGGCTCTCCACCTGGCGGGAGAGCTGGGAGAGGGCGATGACCGGGACCGACAGCTCCTTGGCGATGGCCTTGAGCCCCTGGGTGATCATGGAGATCTCCAGCACCCGGCTTTCCGGCCGCGTGCCCGCCGCCGGCCGCATGAGCTGGAGGTAGTCCACCACCACCAGTTCGAGGCCGCGCGTGCGCTTGAGCCGGCGGCAGCGCGTGCGCAAGGCCGAGATGGTGATGGCCGGGGTGTCGTCGATGACCAGGGGCAGGGTGGAGAGTTCGCGGCTGACTTCCACGAAGCGGTCGAAGTCGCGCTGGGAGATGTCGCCGCGGCGGATCTTGTCGCCGGAGATCCGCGCCGCCTCCGACAGCAGGCGGGTCGCCAGCTGGTCGGCGCTCATTTCCAGGGAGAAGATGGCGACCGTACCGCGGGGCTGCACGCCCTCCCCCTTCTCCTGCGCCTCCCGCACCAGGGCCTGGGCGGCGCCGAAGGCGATCTTGGTGGCGAGCGCGGTCTTGCCCATGGCCGGCCGCCCCGCCAGGATCAGCAGGTCCGACCCGTGCAGGCCGCCGGTCTTGGCATCCAGGTCGCGCAGGCCCGTAGGCAGGCCGGAGACGCCGCCGGGCGTGGAGAAGGCCTTCTCCGCCAGCAGCACGGCATCGGTCAGGGCGCGCTCGAAGGTGACGAAGCCGCCCTCGGTGCCGCCGTCCTTCGCCAGATCGAACAGCTGCTGCTCGGCGGCCTCCAGCTGCTCCTTGGCCGACAGCTCGGCCTCCGAGCCGAAAGCGCGGTTGACGATCTCCTCGCCGACATCCACCAGGTGCCGGCGGAGCCAGCAGTCATGGACGATCTTGCCGTACTCGCCGGCATTGATGATGCCGACCATGGCGGACAGCAGCTGCGCCAGGTAGGCGGGGCCGCCCACCTCGTCGAGCAGGCCGGAATGCTCGAATTCGATGCGCAGGGTGACGACGTCGGCCAGTTGCCCGGCCTCGATCCGGCGCTGGATGGCCCGGTAGATGCGGCCATGGATCGGATCGGCGAAATGTTCGGGCGCGAGGAATTCCGAGACCCGCTCATAGGCCTTGTTGTTCGCCAGCAGCGCCCCCAGCAGGGCCTGTTCGGCCTGCAGATTGGACGGTGGGACGCGCTGGGAGAGGCCGAGGAGCCCCCCGGCGCCCGCGAAGGGCGGCGGCTGGTCGATGGTGTTCATGCCCCGACTCTAGCGCGGAATGGCCCCTGTGGATTACGGGGATCACTGTGGATAACGGGGACGGCGCGGGGTCGGCCGGGCGGCGTGGTGGCGCGGCCACGCGCGGCATATGGGGGCGCGCCTTCCATCAAATTCTCGTGACTATCAAACCGTTCCGGTTTAGCACCTCTGCTGTGGGACTGTCGACTCCATGGGAGGGGATCTTGAGAGTAGGCGCGATTTTGGCGGGCTGCCTGGCCTTGTTGGCAGCCGCGTGCGGTGCATCGACCGATCTTGGCAGCGACGCGCCGGCGACGACGCCCCTCTACGGGGAGAACCGGATCTTCGGCGTATGGGACAGCAACTTCGTCCTGCGTGCCGACAACCGCCTGCCGCTGCCGCCAGAATCCATCCAGTCCCCCGGACGGAATCAACCGCCAGATTGCGAAGACTGGAATAAACCCCAGGTAAAAATCACCTGCCTGCAGCATCAACCGGCCAATATGGCCGAGCTCGTGCCGCCCCGCTTCATCGCGAATGACAGCAAATTCTGGATCAACCACAACGAGCCGGCCTCTGTCATCCTCAGCCGTATGTACCTCCCGGAAGACCGGGCGTGGGAGGTGAAGGAAGGACTGTGGTGGCGCCGCGGGTTATTCGGCTCGCCCTGGTATTGCCAGCTCTGCCGGGCGACGATCGACGCCGCGATCATCATTGATGTCTGGACGGATGAGCGATTGCTGGAGGACGGCAAACCACCGAGGCCGATCGTCGCCTGGTATCAGCGTGGTGTGAGAGCCGGCGGACAACTCAACTTCAACGACATCGTGGTATACGCGAAGAGCCAGTGGAACAGCGCTGCGCCGCCGCGCATCCGCGTGCGCGTGCTGGACGTGACCGGCGAAAGGAACCGGGAGGCGCTCAACGGCCTGGAAACCGCCAACAGGTTCGGCGGCACCATCGCCGCCATGGCCGGCAACCCCTTGGCAGCGGCAGCTGTCGAGGCCGCCACGAATGCCGCGCGCCTGGTCATCGCCAACAACGACAATCGTGCGGTTCTCGATTTCACCGTGCAATTCTACCACGCCGGTGTCCCGAACCCGAATGGCAGCGCTCTCGTCCCCAGGCCGGCCGATGTTCCAGCGGATGCCGCGACCACGGCGGCGAATCTGCGCATCCCGCCCGCGTCACCCTGGCTGACGCCTTTCGTGCAGGGGCGCATGGTGGTGGTCGGTGGCAACCCCGCCTTCTGGTCCGCCAATCAGGGCCAACGCCTCTGGCTGGACTCCAGGGAGAGCCAGCTTGCATCCAGGCTGGACAATACCGGTGACGACGAGGCGATCCCCGCCTTGGATAACAGCCGCGGCGGCCATGCGGCGCAGCAGCGCGTGTGCCGGCAGTACAAGCTCCTCAATGGCAGCGTCGCCGCGCAGTCCTCATTGCTTCCCGTTCCTGGATGCAAAGAGGAGTCAAACCAGCCCGATGTCGCCTGGCAGGCGAAGCCGGCGCCGGTCGCCGTCCTCACCGTTGTCGCGCATGATGCCTCCGCCATGCACGCGACCCAGATGCTGGCGGCAAGCTGGTTCAACCGCATCACCACGGCGTCGCAGCAGAATGCCGCCGCGACGGAACGCAGCCTGCTCGCCCTGCAGCAGGGCGGACCACTGCTGGTCGCCGCGAGCGCCTACCGGAGCCGCCACACCATGCCCTCGCTGCTGGCCCTGCTGCAGAGCATGGCGGCGGTGGACACGGCGGAAAGGCGACTGGCGGCGGGCGCGGCCTGGGACCTCGCGGCATCGGCGGTGAGTTCGGCAACCGGCGGTCTGTGCATCATCGACGACGCCAAGGCCGCGGCGAACCTGCGCGCCGAGCTCCTGCAGAGGAAGTTCGGGATGGACCGGAACACCGGCCGTATGTTGCTGCCCATGGATTGGGGCCATTGCACGAAGCCCGTCGGCTGAGGCGGCTCCGTCAGGCCGCAGGCGGCCAATGCCGTCTGCGGCCTGCGCTGAGCCAGGTGGGCACGGCGCGCCGGCTGCGGGCGTCGGCAATCGCCCTCCCGGGCCGCCGCGCCTTGCCGCAGCCTCCTGAAGCGCAATCTCCGAAGCTCACGCCTCGACCGCCGCCCGCTCCGTCTCCCACATCCAGTCCCGGGTCAGCGGCAGCGCCTCCTTCTCCCGGACCAGCTGCATCTGCCAGTTCATGTGGTCGGTCCGCCGGAAGGCCAGCTCGCAGCCCGCCAGGTAGAACTCGAACATGCGGCAGAAGCGCTCGTCATACAGGGCCTGGATGGCGTCCCGGTTGGCGGCGAAGCGGCGGCGCCATTCCCGGAGCGTCAGGGCGTAGTGCAGCCTGAGGATCTCGAGATCGGTCAGCCAGAGCCCGGCCTTCTCGACCGCCGGCAGCACCTCGGACAAGGCCGGGGAATAGCCGCCGGGGAAGATGTACTTGGCCAGCCAGGGGTTGGTGGCGCCGGGGCCGCTCTGCCGGCCGATGGCATGGATCAGCGCCACCCCGTCCGGCTTCAGCGCGTCCCGCACCTTGCGGAAGAAGCTGCGGTAATGGGCGATTCCCACATGCTCGAACATGCCGATGGAGACGATCCGGTCCACCGGCCGGCGCCAGGCGCGGTAGTCCATCAGCTCGAACCGCACCCGGTCGGCGAGGCCCGCCTCCGCCGCCCGCTGGCGGGCCAGTTGCAACTGCTCCTCGCTCAGCGTGATGCCGGTGACGCGGGCGCCCCAGTCGCGCGCCAGGGTCAGCGCCATGCCGCCCCAGCCGCAGCCGATGTCCAGCACCTCCAGACCCGGCCGGTTCAGCCGGAGCTTCGCCGCGATGTGGCGCTTCTTGGCTTCCTGCGCCTCCTCCAGCGTCTCGTCGCCGCGCCGGAAATAGGCGCAGGAATATTGCCGGTCGCGATCGAGGAAGAGCGCGTAGAGCCGCCCGTTCAGGTCGTAGTGGTGGGCGACGTTGCGCCGCGCCCGTCCGGCCGGGTTGAGCTGCTCGAGTCGCCGCAGCAGGGTGCGCGCCGCGGTGACGACCTGCTCGGCCGGATGGCCGCCGCCATACCAGAGATTGACCACCAGCAGGTCCAGAAGCTCGTAGAGGCTACACCCCTCCGGCTCCAGCTCGCCATCCATGTAGAGCTCACCGGCGGCCAGCGTGGGGTTCAGGACCATCCGCCGTTCCGCCCGCGGCGTCCGCAATGCCATGCCGGCCACCGGTCCCTGCCCGTTGCCGTAGCGGCGCAGCGTCCCGTCGGGGTAGCGAAGCTCAAGCGTGCCGGTCCGGATCAGGCGGCGCATGAACAGGTCGAGCAGCATGGGGTTGGCTCCCCTCGCGTCCTGGCGCCGGCATTGCAACATCTTCCGCCCCCGGCGTGGAACCCCGCCGTGGTCACAGCTGCTCTAGCCGGCCGCGCGCAGCGCCCGCTTCAGGCGCCAGGCCAGCGGCAGGGCCAGGGCGCAGAGCGCCGCCATCGCCCAGAATCCCTGCCCGCCCCAGGCGGCATAGAGCGGGCCGGAGGCAAAGGTCAGCAGCCCCGAGGCCAGCCCGACGCCGAGCGAGGCGTGCAGCGTCTGCGCCGTCGCGGCCTGGGCGGGGGGCATGCCGCCCAGCACCCGCATCGCCGCCAGGTGCTGCGCCCCGAAGGTCACGGCATGCAGCAACTGCACGGCGGCCAGTGCCGGCAGCCAGCTGGTCTCGGCCGTGACGCCCCAGCGGACCAGCCCCGCCGCGGCGGCCAGCGCCGCCAGCCCGGCCGCGCCCAGCCGGTCGGCGACCGGCTTGCCCCAGAGGAAGAGCGCGACCTCCGCCACCACCCCCTCCGCCCAGAGCAGGCCGATGACCCCGGGCGAGAGGCCGGCTGCCTGCCAGTGCAGCGTGGCGAAGCCGTAATAGAGCGCATGGCTGCCCTGGATCAGCGCCGAGAGCGGCAGGATCCGCCGGAAGGCCGGGGAGGCGAAGGGCGCCCGGAAACCGCCCCGCCCGCCCCCGCCCCGGCGCAGCGGCGGCAGGCCGCGCGCCGCCAGCGCGGTCAGCGCCAGGCAGGCCGAGGCCAGCCAGATCACGCTCGTCACCCCGAAGCCCTGCACCGCCTGCCCCGCCGCGACGGCCGCCAGGATGAAGGAGAGGGAGCCGGCCGAGCGCACCCGCCCGTAGTCGAAGCGCCGCTCCCGCGCCGCGCCCAGGCAGAGCGCGTCCGAGAGGGGGATCACCGGCGCGTTCACCATGGCGTGCAGTACGGCGACCAGCAGCAGCGCGACGAAGCCCTGCGCCAGGGCGAAGCCGGTCACCGTGCAGGCGGCCAGCGCCGCGGCCAGCACCAGGATGGTCCGCGCATCGCCGAAGCCATCCGCCCCGCGCCCCACCGCAGGCGCCGCCAGCAACCGCACGGCCGAGCCGGCGGCGAGGATCAGCGCGATCTGCTCCGGCCCCAGCCCCTGCCCGGCCAGCACCGCCGGCAGGAAGGGCATCAGCACGCCGACGGCGGCGAATTGCGCGGCAAAAAGCAGGGCGAAGCGGGTGGGAACCGGCATGGCGCGGGGCGTCAGCGGCCCGGCCGGGGGCCGGGAGATGCCGCGCGGCGGGCCGGTCCGCGGGCGGCATGGTCTCGTTCTGCGGGCATCATCGCCCACTAACCCCCGGCCGGCGCGGTTGCAAATCGCGCGTATCCGGCCCATGCATGGGCCCGCATGCCGGATACCCACCCCCCCATGTTCGACGCCCGGGTCAAGGCCGTGTTGGGCCCTACCAACACCGGCAAGACGCATCTGGCGATCACCCGCCTGCTCGCCCACAGCAGCGGCATCATCGGTTTCCCGCTCCGCCTGCTGGCGCGCGAGAATTACGACCGCATGGTGGCCGCCAAGGGCGAGCGCTACGTCGCCCTGATCACGGGGGAGGAGAAGATCATCCCGCCGGAGGCGAAGTGGTTCGCCTGCACGGTCGAGGCCATGCCGCTCGACCGAAGGGTCGAGTTCGTGGCGGTGGACGAGATCCAGCTCTGCGCCGACCCCGACCGCGGCCATGTCTTCACCGACCGGCTGCTGAACGCCCGCGGCATGGTCGAGACCATGTTCATGGGCGCCGAGACCATCCGGCCGCTGCTGCAGCGCCTGGTCCCGCAGGCCGAGGTCGAGACGCGCCCGCGCCTCTCCCAGCTGACCCATGCCGGCCCGGCCAAGCTGACCCGCCTGCCGCCGCGCAGCGCCGTCGTCGCCTTCTCGGCGGCCGAGGTCTATGCGATCGCCGAGGCCATCCGCCGCCGCCGCGGCGGCTGCGCCGTGGTGATGGGGCGCCTCAGCCCCCGCACCCGCAACGCCCAGGTGGCGCTCTACCAGAACCGGGAGGTGGACTTCCTGGTGGCGACGGACGCCATCGGGATGGGGCTCAACATGGATGTGGACCATGTGGCCTTCGCCGCCCTGCAGAAATTCGACGGCCACAAGGCCCGGGCGCTCACGGCGCAGGAGGCGGCGCAGATCGCCGGCCGCGCCGGGCGCGGCATGCGTGACGGCACCTTCGGCACCACCGGGGACTGCCCGCCCCTGCCGGACGAGATCGTCCACAAGGTCGAGAACCATAATTTCGAGACGCTGCAGACGCTGGCCTGGCGGAACAGCGAGCTCGACCTCACCAGCGTCGATGCGCTGCTCGACAGCCTCTCGACCCCGCCGCCCTTCCCCGGCCTTGCCCGCGGGAACGATGCGGACGACTTCATCACGCTGTCCATGCTGGCGCGGGAGGAGGAGGTGCGCGGCCTTGCCCATGGCCGCAACCGCGTCCGTCTCCTCTGGGAAGCCTGCCAGGTGCCGGATTTCCGCAAGCTGGCGGACGATACCCATGTCCGGCTCTGCGGCCGCATCTTCAAGCACCTGGCCGAGGACGGCGTCCTGCCGGATGACTGGGTGGCCGGCCAGATCGGGCAGTGCGGCAATACCGAGGGCGACCTCGACACGCTGATGGCCCGCCTCGCCAATATCCGCGTCTGGTCCTATATCGCCGCCCGCGCCGACTGGACCCGCGACGCCGCGACCTTCCAGGCGGAGGCCCGCAAGGCCGAGGACGCCGTCTCCGACGCGCTGCATGAGCGGCTGACCGCCCGCTTCGTGGACCGCCGCGCCGCGCATCTGATCCGTCGCCTGGATGATACGGAGGAGGACCTGCTCTCCGCCGTCACCCGCCAGGGCGAGGTGGTGGTGGAGGGCCATGCGGTCGGCCGCGTGGAGGGTTTCCTCTTCCACCCCGAGACCGAGGCGGAGACGGAGGAGGAGCGCAAGCTGGTGCTGCGCGCCGCCCGCCGCGCGCTGCGGGAGGAGATGCCGCGCCGCATCGCGGCGGTGGAGACGGCGAAGGACGAGGCCTTCGCCCTGACGCCCGGCCACCGCATCACCTGGACCAGCCCCGGCGCCGCGCCGGCCGAGATCGCCCGGCTCCGCCCGGGCTCCGAGCCTGGCAAGCCGCAGGTCGAGGTGCTGGCCAGCGAGTTCCTGGACGGCGCCCAGCGCGAGCGCGTCCGCGCCCGCCTCGCCAAATGGGTCGAGGGGCTGGTGGGCAAGGAGCTCGCCATCCTGTCCACCATCGAGGCCAAGGCAGAGGCCGAGGGCGCGCTGCGCGGCCCGGCCTTCCAGCTGCGCGAGCATCTCGGCCTCGTCCCCGGCAACACCAATGCCGAGATCAACCAGGACCTCCGGCAGAAGTTGAAGGCGATCGGCGTCCGCGCTGGCCGCTTCGCCCTGTTTGTCCCGGAGGCACTGAAGCCGCGTGCCATGGCGCTGCGCGCCCAGCTCTGGGCCATGTCGCGCAACATCGACACGCCGCCCCTGCCCGCCCCCGGCCTGGTGGCGCTGCAACTGCGCGAGGCGCAGGACGGCGAGGAGAATCCTCCGCCGCCGATCGGCTGGCCGACCGGCTTCGCCCAGGCCATGGGCTGGCTGCCGGCGGGCCCCGTGCTGCTGCGCCTCGATGTCGCGGAGCGGATCGCGGCCGAGCTCGGCTTCCTGACCCGCCGCGCGCCTGCGCCGCCGCCGCCCGACCTGGCCAGCCGGCTGGGGGTGAAGGCCGACACGCTGGGCGCGGCGCTGACCGCGCTCGGCTTCCGGCTGCTGGAGCCGCCGCCGCTCGCCGAGAACGAGTACGGACCGCCGACGCCGCTGCGCGTCGCCCAGCCGCGGCCGCAGCACCACCAGCACCATCGTGGCCCGCGCCACCAGGGCCGCCCCGGCCAGGGGCCGCGCCCGGATGGCCAGCGGCAGGACGGGCCGCGCCATGGCCGCCGGGAGGACCGCCGCGAGGCGCGGCCGGACGGCCAGCGCGAGGCTCGCCCGCCGCAGGAGGGCCGCCCGCCGCGGGAGCACCATGCCCCGCGCGACCGCCAGGAAGGCAGGCCGCCGCGCGACCGGCAGGAAGGGCGCCCGCCGCGCGACCGTGACCGCCGCCCGCCGCGGGAGCAGCGCGAGGCCCGGCCCGCCCCGCAGCCGGAGGTGCCGCTGCCGCCGCCGACCAGCGCGGCGATGATCTTCTATGGCCCGCCCATCCCGCCCGAACTGCGCAAGGGCCCGGGCAAGCTGGAGGTGACGCGCGGCGGCTTCGGCGGAAAGCCGTTCCAGAACCGCGACCGCGGCCCGGGCGGACCGCCGCGCGGCCCGCGGCCGGACCGGCGCGAGGAGGATCGCGGCCCGCGCGGCCCCCGCGCCGATCATCCCTCCCATCGGGGCGAGCGGCCGGAGGCGCCGCCGCGCGGCAAGCCGGCCGAGCCCGCCGGGCCGAACCCGGATTCGCCCTTCGCGGTCCTGGCGCGGCTCAAGCTGCAGCAGGGCTGACCACCCGGGGGCGTGACCTGGCGCCCCCGGCAAAGCGGTGGCGCGCCGCCGCGGCGCGCCGCACTCTGGGGGCCTTCGGGGAGGGGGCATGACAGCGTGGCGGAAGGCGGCGAGGACCGGGACTGGCAGCGGCTCGACAAATGGCTCTGGTGCGCGCGGGTGGCGAAGACCCGCAGCGCCTGCGCCCGCATCGTCGAAGGCGGCAGCGTCCGCATCAACCGGCAGCCGACCGACAAGCCGCATGCGAAGCTGCGCGCGGGCGATGTGCTGACCTTCGCGCTCGGCTCGCCCGAGCGGGGGGTGGTGCGGGTGTGGAAGGTGGTCGCGCTCGGTGACCGGCGCGGCCCGGCGACCGAAGCGCGGACCCTGTTCGAGGATCTCTCGGCGGCGGGACCGGCCTGAACCTGATCCGGGCGCCTATTCACGCTTCTCTGCGCCTGATCTGATCTTATTCCCGCTTCGTTTTGGTGATTTTCGCCCCCCCTCCGGCCAGCCAGTGGCTTGCCAGAGGCCGCGTCGCGGTCCATGTCTCCCCCCCTGCCGCATCGCCGGGCCTGAGGGACTGCCAGCCGTGACCTATGTCGTTCTCGAGAACTGCATCAAGTGCAAGTACATGGACTGCGTGGAGGTCTGTCCGGTGGACTGCTTCTACGTCGGCGAGAACATGCTGGTCATCCATCCGGACGAGTGCATCGATTGCGGCGTCTGCGAGCCGGAATGCCCCGCCGAGGCGATCGTGCCGGACAGCGACGACCGCGCCGCCGAATGGGCCGAGTTGAACCGGACCTATGCCGCGCAGTGGCCGAACATCACCCGCAAGGGCGAGCCGCCGGCCGATGCCGATGAATGGAAGGACAAGCCCGGCAAGAAGGACCTGTTCAGCGCGGAGCCCGGCCAGCCCTAGGGCCAGCATCGCCTGAGTGGCCCTGCTCAGGCGACGCATCGCGCCTGTCCGGCTGGACGGCCGAGGCGGCTCGCAGGGAGTGTGACTCCGCCCCGCGAATCCCGGCATGCGGCGGTCCGGCATGGCCATGGACGGGCGGGAGCCCCGCAGGCGTACCGGCCCCGGACGCGCTCCGGCGTCTGGCCTCAGTCTCTGCCGGCGCCATCCCGCTGCCGGCGGCCGATCACGGGCCGCGCGCCCGTTTGCGCCTGGACGATGACGCTGCGCACCGCCTCGCCCAGTTCGTTGCTCTGAATCGGCTTCTGCAGCCGCGCCGTGGGCCAGCCGAGGCCCCGCAGATCCGCCTGCGGCGCATCCGGGTCATAGCCTGTCACCACCACCACCGGCAGGTTCGGCTGCCGCTCCCGCAGCCGGCGGATCACGCCATGGCCCAGCAGCCGGCCATTCAGCCGCAGATTGACCACCGCCACCGCGAGCCCGTCCGGTGACATGGCCAGCGCCGCCGCCTCGGTGCAGGCGATCTGCGTCTCGAACCCCTCGGCCTGCAGGACATCCTGCATCTCGAGCGCGAGCAGCGCCTCGTCCTCCACCACCAGCGCCAGAGGCGCCCTGCCCTGCTGATCCATGCGTCCCCGGACCCGGTTCCGATGGCGCCCAAGCTCGCGCCGAACGCGAAACTATCGGATCGGAATGGTTACCAAAGCACACAGCCGCGTGCTTCACGCCAGTGACAATGGCCGCAGCACCAGGCTGAGCCGCGTGCCCCGGCCGGTCGCCGTCCAGTCGAGCCGGGCCGAGAGCTGCCGGGCCAGCCCATCGATCAGCCGCATGCCGGTGCCGCCGGTGCGCTCCGCCGGCAGGCCCCGCCCGTCATCCCACAGCAGCAGCCGCGCCTCGCCGCCCCGCGCCGGCTCCAGCCGCAGACCGATGGTCCCGCCATCGGTCTCGAAAGCGTATTTCAGGCTGTTGGTGATGAACTCGTTGACGATAAGGCCGAGCGGCGCCGCCTGCTCCGGCCGCACGATCATGCGGCGCATCTCCAGCACCAGGCGGATGCGCCGCTCCTCCTCGGCATGGAAGCGCAGCAGCGTGCCCGCCAGCTCGCCGAGATAGGCGCCGAGATCGACCCGGTCCACATCGCCGGCCAGGTAGAGCTTGTCATGCAGCAGCCGCAGCGCGTCGACGCGCTGGCGCACCACCTGCAGCGCCTCCTGCGCCTCGGGGGTCGTGGCCCGCCGCACCTGCAATTGCATCAGGCCGACGATGACCATCAGGTTGTTCTTCACGCGGTGCTGCAACTCGCGGAACAGCCGCTCGATATCGGCGGCGCGGGCGCGCAGCTCGTCGCCCGCGCGCAGGCGCTCCACCGCCGCGGCCAGCATGTTGGCATAGGTCTGCAGGAAGGCGATCTCGTCGCCGTCGAAGGCACGCGGCTCCCGGCTGTCCACCTCCAGGATGCCATAGGGCGGCCTGCCATCGGCGCCGATGACGAGGACGTTCACGAAGGACCGCACGCCATGCTCCACCATGAAGGGGGGCAGGCGGAAGCGCTCCTCCTGGTCGGTGTCGGCGCAGGCCAGCGCCTCCGGCGTCGCCAGGGCCAGGCCCTCCAGCGTGCCGGGATCGGCCTGCAGCGTGACCTGCCCGACCACGCCCGGCTGCCAGCCGACGCCGGCCCGCACCAGCAGCGTCCGGCCATCCGGCTGCAGTTCCAGCACCTTGGCGAGGCCGGTGCCGAGCCCCTCCGCGACCAGCCGGCAGGCATCGTGCAGGATCTCCTGCAGATCCTCGGAATGCAGTGCCAGTTCGCCGAAGCGCGCCAGCGCCGTCTGCTGCGCCAGCAGCCTGTCCCCGCTGCGCTGCGTCGGTTCGAGCATGGCGGTTGAAAAGCCAGGCCGGGCATTCGGTTCCGCAGGCATGACGGGCCGGCCATGCGGTGCCGGCACTGGCAGCGGGGGCGCAGCCGTTTACGCTCGGCCCCGTGTCCAGCTTCCTCCGCCATGCCCTCGCGGGCGCCGCCGCCACCGCCTCGGGCAACGGGCTCGCGCGCTTTGCCTATGTCCCGCTCTTCCCGGCCATGGTCGGGGCAGGCTGGGTGAATGGTGGGGAGGCGGGGACGCTCGGCGCCGCCGCGCTGCTCGGCTACCTCATCGGCACGCTGCTCGGGCGCCGGTCCGCGCGCCGCCTCGGCGTACCGGGCACGCTCGATCTCGGCATGGCGCTGGTCGCCCTCTCCCTCGCGGCCTGTGCCTGGAATGGCGGCTTCTGGTGGTTCCTGCTCTGGCGGACCATGGCGGGGGTGGCGGGCGGGCTGCTGATGGCGCTGGCCGGCCCGGCCACCCAGGCCTCCGTGCCGCCCGAGCGGCGCGGCGCGGCGGGTGGCGTGGTGATCGCCGGGGTGGGCCTCGGCATCGCCACCGGCGCGCTGGCCGTGCCGGCGCTGCTGGGCACGGGCCTGCCGGGCACCTGGCTCGGCCTCGCCATGCTCGTGCTGCTGCTCTGGGCCTTCGCGCATCCGCGCTGGCCGGACATGGCGGTGACGGGCGTCGCGGCCGAGCCGCCGCCGCGCGCCCGCCTCCTCCTGCTGCTCTATGGGCTGCACGGGGCGGGGATGGTGCCGCCGATGGTCTACCTGGCCGATCTCGCGGCGCGGGGCCGGGGCCTCGGTATCGAGATCGGCGCGCTGCTCTGGCTGGTCTTCGGCCTGGCGGGCATCGCGGGCGGGGTGCTGAGCGGGCGGGTGGTGGACCGGTTCGGCGGGCGGCGGACGCTGCTGGCCTGGCTGCTGGTCCAGGCCCTGGCCCTCGCCCTCGCCCTGCCGCCGGTGGCCGCGCTGGTGTTGCCGGCCGCCGCCGCCGCGGGCTTCGCGGCGATCGGCGTGACGACGGTGACGCTCGGCGTGACGCGGGAAATGGCGGGGCCGCGGGCGACCGGGCTCTGGGTGCAGTGCACCGCGGTCTTCGCGGTGGTGCAGACGGTGGTGGGCTTCGCCCTGGCCGCCCTGTTCGCCGCGACGGGGGAGAGCCATGCGGCGGTCTTCGGCACGGGGCTCGCCTTCTCGCTGGCTGCCTTCGTCGCCTCCATCGCGCTGGCGCGCCAGCCGCCGGTGCGGCTGGCGGAGTGGTGAGCGCAGGGACCGGAGGCTGTCACAGGCGCGCGAATGTTGCGCCCGGCACCGTCGCGCGAGCAGCAACAACCGGAGTAGTGCCGAAGCCCCGCCGCGGTCGCGGAGGCGCGGCCATGCGCCTCCACCAACATATAGCGGCAGCGCTACATCGCATTTTACGTTCCCAACGTCGGCCGCCCCACTCTGTATAGACGGAACCCACAGACACGGTCCGCAATGCCAAGAATCGGGCAGCTTGAGCGAAAACCCTCTCTGTCAATAGAGAACATTGCATCAACACGGTCTGCGGCGAAGAAAAATCCTTCTACGAGCCATTGGCGGCGCATAGACACCTATTGATCGCGAGCCTTGGCTTAGGCATATTAGCCGTTACGGAGACAGGGGCACGTTGTGGCGGACGAGATGCTAAGGGCAGCACGGGAAGAGGAGGCTCGGTTGACCGCCGAACTCGAAGCCCTGCCCTTAATGCGGAAACTCAAGGCCGTGCAGGCGGTGATCGCGGCCTATGAGGGGCACGCAGAACCGGCCAAGCGATCCTTGTTGGTTCCGCAACATGGCATCACTGGAGTTGGACGCGCACAACACGCATTTGGGGTGAGCACCTTCACCGCATCTTCGCGCAGAGAGTCTTCGGCAGACACGATCAGAGCCGCTGCTGCAGATTACCTCCGAGAGAAGGGTGCCCGCGCAGAGACGCCGGAGATTGTAACGGCCATTGAAGGGCGCGGCGTCTGTATCCCCTCCTCCAACAAGATTGGCGTGGTTAGTTCGTATCTCAGTTCAGCGAAGGGCATTTTCGACAACCAGCGCGGACAGGGATACGGGCTGAAGGAATGGAGCGAGGCTCAGAGCGCAGACAGCGTGCGCGGGGCCGAAGCGCCAGCCAACTTCCTAGCAGGGGTCGCTAACGCAGAACCCGAGAAGGAAGCGGCGGACCCCCAGGAGGGACCCGCCGACTAGCAGTTCAATCGGCAAGCGCAGCGCCCTAGGAAAGTGAAGCGCAAGCCGGAACCTCAACCGAGAAAGGAGTACAGCGTGGTGTGGTACCCCGCCCGGACATTACCCGTAGCCTGACCGATACTCAGCTGCGTTAGCGTCAGAAGTCGGTCAACCAGTCCCCCCCTCTCCACTGAGAGGAGCCTCAGAACGGCGCCACCTGAAAGCGGCGCCGGACTGCAGCGCTACTTCGAGTAGCATGCGCGGGTTGTGCGGTAAAGCGCCAATTCGTAACGTGCGCAGGAGAGGCGGGGGCTGGCGAGCATGAATCAGTTACGCAGCCGCGACAACGGGCCGGTTGATGAAGCCGCAGAAACTCCGTTTGCAAGCGGTAACTCTAGTCTATGGAGTACCGGTCGCATGTATGCGATCGCCTTTGATCTGGACCAGGAGGCGCTCCGGAACCACTACCCCGGCGCAAATCCGAACAACGCTTACGGAGATATCGCTCGCGTGCTGACGGAGCGTGGTTTCTGGCGGCAGCAGGGTAGTGTTTACTTCAGCAACAACCCAAATCCGGTGCAATGCTTCCTGGCGATCCAGGATGTGCAAGCGAAGCACCCATGGTTCCGGGCGGTTGTGCGAGACATGCGAATGCTCCGGATCGAGGAGAACAATGATCTCCTCCCGATCCTAGGTCAGTCCGAACTCCCGCTTGGGCGGCCTCCGCGGAAGCGGCCTGACGTTGGGGAATTCAAGCTGAACTAAATGGCCCGCGCTACCGTGCCGGCTTCTTCGGTCGGCCCGGTAGACGGGCATCCACACAGGATTGCGTGGGCAGGCATTTGGGCGAAGCGATCTGTTTGAAAGCCCGCTCAAAGGCCTCGCCTGTCTCGTCTACCCTGACCTGCCGAGCAGCTTCTACGAATCGTCTAGACTGCTCCGGGTCCGACGTCTTGCTCTCCAACACTGCCAGCTTTGGGCTTGCGCCCCATGCTGCCCTACCCTCGACAAGCTGTTCGATAAGTTAGCCGCTTGCCAACGGCACCCTTGAGCGGCCGTTCGGCCCGGGCGGCTTGGCCAGATGGGACTTGGCGGCAGCGTCAGCTACGGCGTGATTCCCTTGGCGCGGATCAGCCCGCCCCAGCGCGTCAGCTCCTCCGCCAGCAGCTTCGCCAGCGCCTCGCCATCGCCGCCGAGCGGCACGCCGCCCTGCTCGGCGAAGCGCGCCTGCACCTCCGGCAGCGCATGCACCTGCCGCACGCCCTCCAGCAGCCGCGCCGCCACCGCCGGCTCCAGCCCCTTCGGGCCGAGCAGGCCGTACCAGTAGGAGAAGGGGAAATCGACGCCCGCCTCGCGCGCCGTCGGCACCTCCGGCAGCGCGGGGATGCGCCCGCCGCTGGTGCCGATGGCGACCACCCGCACCTGGCCGCCGCGCACCGCGCCCAGCACGGTCGGCGGTGCCGCCAGCAGCATCTGGATGCGCCCCGCGACGAGGTCGGTGAAGGCCGGCCCGGCGCCGCGATAGGGCACATGCGTCATGCGGAAGCCCGCCACGTCCTGCAGCGTCTCGGCATAGAGATGCAGGGAGGAGCCATTGCCCATGGAGCCGAAATTCAGCACCCCCGGCTCCCGCCGCGCCAGCGCCACCAGCTCCGGCAGGGTCTGCGCCGGCAGTGCGGCGGGCACGGCGATGACGGAGGGGTAGTCCACCAGCAGGGAGACCGGCGCGAAATCCGTGCGCACATCGAGGCCGAGATCGGGCATCAGCGGCGGCGCGGTGGCCAGCGAATTCTCGGTCAGCAGCAGCGTGTAGCCGTCCGGCCGCGCCCCTGCCACGGCGCGCCAGGCGATGGAGCCGCCGCCGCCCGGCCGGTTCTCCACCACGAAGGACTGGCCGAGCAGCTCGCCGAGATGCCGCGCATAGAGCCGGCTGACGAAATCGGTGGTGCCGCCCGGCGGCCAGGCGATGATGATCCGCACCGGCCGCTCGGCCGGCCAGGCGGGCGCCTGGGCGCGGGCGGCAGGCATCAGGGCCAGCATCAGGGCGAGGCAGGCACAGACCATCAACAGGGGATGGCGCAGCGCGGCGCGGAGCATAGACGGATCCTCCCGTTCGGGGCGCCTTGGGACGGCGCCGGTGTTGCGCGCATCCTAAGCCGGCTTTCTCCGCCCGGCCCACCCAGGCCACGGGCCAAGGCACCGGCCAGGGCAGATCGCGGCGGGGCATGCGGCCCGCACCACCCGCGCCGCAGGCTGGCGGAGACCGGATTCGGCCCGTTACGCTGCCCAGCCCTGCCCGGAGACACTGCCTTGCGCCGCCCCGCGCCCCGCCTGCCCGCCACCCTCGCGGCGCTGCTCGTCGCGCTGCCCGCCGCCGCGGCCGAGTTGCCGGTGCGCAGCGTCACGCTCTCCAATGCCGGGCTGATGCAGATCGAGCGCGCGGGGGAGCTCGCACCCGAGGCCGCGCTGCGCTTCCGCGTCCCGGTCGGGGATGTGGACGATGTGCTGAAATCGCTGCTGCTGCGCGACCCCGCCGGGCGCGCCGGCGCGGTCCGCCTGCCGGCCCAGGACCTGGAGGCGGAGGCCTTCCGCGGCCTGCCCCTGCGCCCGGCGGATTTCGAGAGCCGCCTGACGCTGCTGCGCGCGCTGGGCGGCCAGCCCGTCGCGGCCGGCGGCGCGGAGGGGCGGCTGGCCGGCGCCGAGGAAGGCGAGGACGGGCTGCGCATCGCGCTGCTGACCGGCAGCGGCCTCCGGCTGCTGACCCTGCCGGAGGGGGAGGAGGTGCGGCTGCAGGACCAGGCGCTCGCCGCCCGCATCGCCCGCGCGGCGGAGGCGCTGGCGGCGAGCCGCAGCGCGGATGTGCGGGAGGTGGAGGTGGCGCTGGAAGGCGCCACGGCGCCGCGCGAGGTCGGGCTCACCTACGTCGCCGCCGCGCCGCTCTGGAAGCCTTCCTGGCGGCTGGTGCTGCCGGACGGTGAGGGCGAGGCGCGGTTGCAGGGCTGGGCGGTGGTGGAGAACCGCTCCGGCGCGGATTGGGACAAGGTGCGGCTCTCCCTCGTCTCCGGCAATCCGGCGGCCTTCGCCCAGGCGATCTATGCGCCGATCCTGGTGCAGCGGCCGGTGCTGCCGGTGCGCGGGGCGGAGCAGGTGCGGGTGGAGGCCGATACCGGCCCGCGCCCGCCGCCGCCGCCCATGCCGCCCCCCATGGCCGCCCCGGCCCCCGCCATGCTGCGCGCCGCGCCCGCGGCCGCGCCCCAGCCTCCGCCGCTCGCCGCCCTGCCCGCGGCGCTGCCGTCCGCCTCCCCCGGCCGGGTCGCCTTCAGCCTGCCCGCCCCGGTCTCGATCCGCGGCGGGGAGACGGCGAACCTGCCCTTCCTCGATGCCACCCTGCCGGCCGAGCGGATCTGGTGGGTGCAGGATCTCGCGGCGCGCCACCCGCTGAACGCGGTGCGCCTGACGAACACCACCGGCCATGTGCTGCCGGACGGGCTGGCCGCCGTCTTCGGCGCGGGCGGCGCCGAGGCGGGGGCCTGGCTGGGCGATGCCGAGCTGCGCGCCCTGGCGCCGGAGGAGCGGCGGATCCTCGCCTATGCGCGCGACCGCGACCTGCAGCTCACCGCCTCCCAGGGCGGCAGCGAGCAGCCGGCGAAGGTGGAGTTCCGCCGCGGCGTGGTGGTGATCGGCCTCCTGCAGCGGGAGGAGACGGCGCTCGCCATCGACCCGCGCGGCGGGCGCGGCCGGCTGGTGGTGGACCTGCCGCGCCGCCCGGGCGCCACGCCGCTCTTTCCGGTAGCGGCGGAGGGCGATTTCGGCCTGCGGACCGAGGCGATGCTGGAAGGCGGGGCGACCACGCTCCGCTTCGCCTGGACGCGGGAGGCGCAGCGGGAGGTGCCGCTCTTCGATGCCGGCCTCGGCGACCCGGTGCTGCTGCGCTGGCGCGACATCGATGTGGAGGAGAGCCTGCGCCGCCTGCCCGGCGGTCCGGGCAGCCTGGAGACGCTGCGCACGGTGCTGGAGCGGCTGCCGGCGGAAGCGCCGGGGCGCGCGGCGCTGGCGGAGGTGGTGGCCGGCCTCGCCGAGGCGCGGCGGCTGCTGGATGCGGCGCGCGGCGCCATCCGCACCTATGCCGTGGCGGAGGCCACGCTCGGCCGGGCCCGGGCGGCGGTGGAGGACCGCAGCGGCCCGGCGCGGGAGGAGGCGCGGCGCCGCCTGACCGAGGCGAGCCAGGCGGCGGAGCGGGCCGGCGCGGCCGCGGATGCGGCCTGGGAGGCCTGGCAGCGGGCGGTGCAGGCGGTGCTGGCGCGGACCAGCTGAAGGCCGGCCCGCCGCCCTACCGCCGCGCCAGGTTCCGCAGCGGCTCGCCCCGCGCCCAGCGGCGGAGGTTGTCGCAGAAGATCGCCGCCACCCGCTCCGGCAGCCCGTCCGAGGCCGCGGCGCTGTGCGGGGAGACGATGACGTTCGGCAGCCCCCAGAAGGGGTTGTCCGCCGGCAGCGGCTCCTGCGTGAAGACGTCGAGGAAGGCGCCGGCCAGGTGCCCCTCCCGCAGCGCGGCCAGCAGCGCCGCCTCCTCCACCACCCCGCCGCGGGAGACGTTGACGAGGTGCCGCCCCGGCGGCAGCAGGGAGAGCGCGCGGGCATCGATCAGGCCGCGCGTCGTCTCGGTCAGCGGGCAGGCGAGGATGAGCCAGTCCGTCCGCGGCAGCAGGTCCGGCAGGGCGGCGAAGCCGGCCACCGCATCGAAGCCGGGCGGGATGCCGGCCCCCGCATCGCGGCGGATGCCGGTGGCACGCAGGCCGAAGGCGCGGCAGAGCCGGGCGATCTCCTGCCCGATCGGACCGGTGCCGATGATCAGCGCCTCCTGGCCCTCGACATCGCGCGGCTCCGGCGCGGCGTAGAGCGGTTCCCAGGCCCGGCGCGCCTGGGCCTCGGCAGCGCGAGGGAATTGCCGGGCGAGCGCCATCAGGCCGGTGATGGCGGTCTGCGCCACCGCGGGCGCGCTGGCGCCGGCGCTGTTGGTGACGAACAGGCCGCGCGCCAGCATCTCCTGATAGACGTCAAGGTCGGTGCCGGCCGAGAAGGTCTGCACCCAGCGGAGATCGGGCGCGGCCTTCAGATATGCGACGAAGCGGAGGAAGCGCGGGTCCAGCCGGTGGCGCGTGCCGCCGGCGAAGAGGTCGCGGGTGACGAAGGCGATCTCCGCGCCGGCCGGGTCGGGCAGCGGGCCCTCCGGCGCGACGGGGACCAGCGCGACCATCGGCACGGCTTCCCGGATGCGGGTGCCGTGCCTTGCCGCGGCGACATCGGACAGCAGCACCCGCACCATGGTCGGCTCAGTCGCGGTAGCTCGGGTCGATGCGGTCCAGCTTGCGCAGCAGCGCCGGCCAGTCGAGCACGCCGAAGGGCCGGCGGACATGCGGCTGGTAGTTCATGTATGTCTTCTCGACGATGTCGTCCGGCACCTTGATCATCGGGCTGTTGCAGGACATCGCCGCGATCTGCGTCCTGCAGGACAGTTCCAGCCGGTGCAGGGCGTTGAAGGCTTCCGGAATCGTGCGCCCGACCGTCAGCAGGCCGTGGTTGCGCAGGATCATGGCGTTGTTGTCGCCGAGGTCGCGCACCAGCCGTTCCTGCTCGCCGAGGTCGAGCACCACGCCGTTGAAGTCGTGATAGCTGATCTTGGCGAAGCGCATGCTGGTCTGGGTGTTGGGCAGCAGGCCGCATTCCAGCGTGGAGACCGCCATGCCCGCCCAGGTATGGGTGTGCGCGACGCAGGCGAGGTCATGCCGCGCCTTGTGGATGGCGGAGTGGATGACGAAGCCGGCGCGGTTCACGCCATACTGGGTGTCGCCCGGGAATTCCGGCGCCAGCAGGACATTGCCGTCATAGTCGATCTTCATGAGCGAGGAGGCGGTGATCTCCTCGTAGAGCATGCCATAGGCGTTGATCAGGAAGGCATCCTCGCCCGGCACGCGGACGGAGACATGGTTCGCGATCAGGTCGCTCATGTGGTAGAGATCGACCAGGCGGTAGCAGGCGGCGAGATCGACGCGGGCCTGCCACTCCTCCGCGCTGACCTTGTGGCGCATGGACGGCACGCGCCAGGTGGTTCCGTCGAGCATGTCCGTTTCCTCCTATGTCAGTTTGCCGGCCGGATTCACCCCTTCGGCCGTGCCGCCCTCAGCCGATCCGGTCCTTGCCTTGCCGGCCGGATTCACCCCTTCGGCCGTGCCGCCCTCAGCCGATCCGGCCGGGAACCCGTAGAGCCGGGCGGGATTGTCCACCAGCACGGCCTTGAGCATCGCGGCGTCCGGGCACCACCCGGCCAGCTTGTCGGCCAGCGCCGCATCCTCCGGCACGGGGTGGTCGGAATAGGCGATATGCGGCCAGTCCGTGCCCCAGACGCAGCGCGCGGCATTGGCGGCCAGCAGCGCTCGGGCGAAGGGATCGGCCCCGGACCAGGGCGCCTCGCCATGGGTGATGCGGTCGGCGCCGGAGATCTTGGTCCAGGCCCGGCCATCCCGCAGCAGGTCGCAGAGGAGACGGAAGCCGGGATGGTCCGGGGCGTCCTGCCGCGTATCGATGCGGCCCATATGGTCCACCACCAGTTCCATGCCGCAGGGCTCCAGCGCCGGCAGCGCCTCCGCCAGGTCGCGGGCATGGATCCAGACCTGCAGGTGCCAGCCACGCTCCCGAAGGCGGGGCCCGAGCGCCTCCAGGCTCTCCAGCCCGACGCCGTTGCGGTAGGTGCGCTCACCGGCGGCGCCGCGCAGCAGGTTGAGGCGCAGCGCCCGCACGCCGGCCGCCGTCATCTCGTCCAGTTCGCGGTCGGTCGTCTCCGGCGGCAGCACGGCGACGCCGCGGAAGCGCGCGGGGTGGCGCCGCAGCGCATCCAGCATGGCCGAATTGTCGGTGCCCTGCGCGCTGGCCGTCACGATCACGCCGCGCTCGAAGCCGAGCGCCTCGAGATGCGCGAGGAAGGCCTCCACCGGCGCCTCCACCGGTGTGTAGCTGCGGTCCTCGGCCAGCGGGAAGCGGCTGTAGGGGCCGAAGACATGCACATGGCTGTCGCAGGCGCCCGGCGGCACGGCGAAGGCGGGGCGCCGGCCGGGCGGGAGGTAAGGGACGCAGGGGCGGGTCATGGGCGCCGCACCCCGGCGGCGGGCATCGCGCTCATCGTCCCTTGAAGACCGGCTTGCGCTTCTCGGCGAAGGCCGCCGTCGCCTCCCGGTAGTCCTCCGTCCCGGCGACCACGCCGGTGCAGCTCGCGGCGAAGGTCAGGGCTTCGGGGAAGCTGCTGTTCGCGCCCTGGCGCACCATGCGCTTCATCAGCCGGATCGCGACCGTCGGCCCGTTCGCCAGCCGCTCGGCCACCGCCATGGTGTGGGACATGAGCTGGTCATCGGGCAGGACCTTGTTCACCAGCCCGATCCGCTCCGCCTCCTCGGCCGAGACGAAATCGCCGGTCCAGAGCATCTCCAGCGCCTTGGGCGTGCCGATCAGCCGCGGCAGCATCCAGGCGCCGCCATCCCCGGCGACGAAGCCCACCTTGATGTAGCTCTCGGCGAAGCGGGCGCTCTCGGCAGCGAAGCGCAGGTCGCCCATCAGCGCCATGTCCATGCCGGCGCCGGTCGCGGCGCCGTTCACCGCGACGATATAGGGCTTGTCCAGCTCCTGCAGGGTCAGCGGGATGCGGTGGACGTGGTTGATCAGGTACTGCCCGCGGTCCCAGGCGGTCTGGCCGCCGGCGGCGTTGCGCGCCATGCGCTTGACGTCGCCGCCCGAACAGAAGATGCGGCCCGCCCCGGTCAGCACCACCGCGCGGATCGCGTCATCGGCGATGCATTCGCGCAGCGCCCGCTCCCACTCCGCCAGCATCTCGGTGGTGAAGGCATTGCCGCTGTCGGGACGGTTCAGGGTGATGGTGGCGATCCCGCCACTGGTCTCGAACAGCAACTCGCTCACGGCGCTTCCCCCTTGGTTGCGGGGAGCTTAGGGGTGGTGAGCTGCCCCCTCAAGCCGCGGGGTCAGAGCGCCGGGATCAGGGCGCCGCCTGGGCCGCGCGCACCGCGCGCCGCAACTTGGCGATGCCGGTGCGGACATGGCCATTGCCGCAAAGCCGCTCGCCCTCCGCCGCCAGGCTGCGGGAGGGTTCCTGCTGCGCCGCCGGCAGAGTGGCGAGGCGCGTCACCAGGCTGCTGCAATATTCCCGAGTGTCGGTGGTGATGCGCGGGCTCGGCTCCGCCGCGGCGGAAACCACCAGGGCCAGGAGGATCGCAGGGGGCGTCAGGGCAGCCGTCATCGCGGTCCGGACAGTGATCCCTTGGGGGTCAAGGGGCGGTGGGCGGAACATGACGCTTCGGTCATGCACCGGGCAAGCGGATCACCACCCGGAGACCGGGCGGCTCCCGCCCCGGCACCGCATCCGCCAGCAGCAATTCGCCGGCATGCATCTGCGCGACCGCCCGCACCAGGGAGAGGCCGAGGCCGGAGCCCGGCGTGGCGCGCGCCCGGTCGGCCCGGAAGAAGCGCTCGCCGGCATGCTTGCGGTCCTCGGGCGAGAGGCCCGGGCCGTCATCCGCCACCGCCACCTCGATCCCCCGCGGCGTCGCGGCGGCGGAAAGCTGCACCGTGCCGCCCGGCGGGGCGAATTTGATGGCATTGTCCAGCAGGTTCGCCACCGCCTGCAGCAGCAGGTCGCGGTCGCCCACCAGGTCCAGCCGCCCGGGCAGGTCGGTGGTCAGGTGCTGGCCGCGCGCCTCGGCCGTCGCCTCGTAGATCTCCGCCGCATCCGCCAGCAGCGGCACCAGGTCGAGCGGCGCGAAGGCGGCGCGCCGGGCGCCCGCCTCGGCCTCGGCGATGCGCAGCAGGGCCTGGAAGATGCGGCTGATGCCATCCAGGTCGGCGATGCCCTGCTCCACCGCCGCGCGCAGCGCCTCCTCGTCCTCCGCCGTCGCCAGCGCATCCTCCAGCTTGGCACGGGCGCGGGCGATCGGGGTGCGCAGGTCGTGCGCGATGGCGTCCGACACGCCGCGCACCCCCTCCATCAGCATGCCGATGCGGTCGAGCATGGTGTTCATGGTCTGCGCCAGCCGGTCGAACTCGTCCTCCCGGCCGGAGAGGGCGACGCGGGAGAAGAGATCGCCCCCGGCGATCGCCGCGGTGGTGACGAAGGCCGGGCGCATGCGGGCCTGCAGCGCCGCGCGGATCAGCCAGGCCCCGGCCAGCGCGAAGACCAGCACGGCGCCGGACGCCCAGACGAAGCCCTCGGTCAGCAGCCGGCGCAACTCGCTGCGCTCGGTCTCGTCCCGGCCGATCAGCAGCCGCAGGCCCGGCAACTCGATCCGGTGCAACCTGGCCTCGGCCTCCGTGCCGTCATGCAGCACGCTGATGCGGAACCAGGGGCCGGTCTCCTGCGCCTGCCTCGGCCAGCTGTCGAGATTGCCGGCGAGCCGCCGCCCGCTCTCGCTCTCCGTCAGCAGGTAGATCGTTTCATTGTCCACATCGACGGCGAGCCGCTCCTCGATCGCCTCGGCGAGGCCGGCCGGCCCGGCCTCGCGCCAGCGCTCGGCGAGGGCGATGGCATCGGCGCGGATGGCGGCATCGGTCTGGCGGTCGAGCGCGCCGGTGGTCGCCCACCACATCACGGCGACCAGCGCGATGGCAGCGGCGGCGAACATCGCGGCGAAGAGGGCGGCGAAGCGGAAGCCCGCGCTCTTCAGCAGGCGCGGCGGGCCGAGGGCCAGGCTGGCCGGGACCGGCGGCGCGGCCGCCCGCCGGCCGGGGGGCCGCACCATTCCGGTGATCGTGGAATGCCCGCTCACCACGCCTGCCGCCCCGGGCCGGCGCCCCGGTCATGCCTCCCGCATGCCGTGGGCAGGATCCGCCCCGCGCGCGACCGCGAGGCCGCAAACGCATGGCGCCTGCCGCATGCCCGCCCGGCCGATCCGGCGCGGGGGGCGCAGGCGCCCAGGCCATGGCGGATGGCGTGCATGGCGGAACGCCATCCGCCATGGCTCATTGTCGTTCGAGCGGCCTCACGCGTCCGGTCGTTCACGGCCTGCCGCAATCCGCCCTAGGGCTCCGCCCGGATCATGTAGCCGGCGTTGCGCACGGTATGGATCAGCGGCTTGTCGAAGCCCTTGTCCAGCTTCTGCCGCAGGCGGGAGACATGGACGTCGATGACATTGGTCTGCGGGTCGAAATGGTAGTCCCAGACCTTCTCCAGCAGCATGGTGCGGGTGACCACCTGCCCGGCATGGCGCATCAGGTGCTCCAGCAGCCGGAATTCCCGCGGCTGCACCTCGATCCGCCTGCCCGCCCGCGTCACGGTGCGCGACAGCAGGTCGAGCTCCAGGTCAGCCACCCGCAGCTTCGTCGCCGGCGCATCCACCGAGGGGCGCCGCCCCAGCGCCTCGACCCGCGCCAGCAACTCGGCGAAGGCGAAGGGCTTGGTCAGGTAGTCGTCGCCGCCGGCCTTGAGGCCCTTCACCCGTTCATCCACCGCCGAGAGGGCCGAGAGGAACAGGACAGGGGTGCGGTTGCCCTGGCTGCGCAGCGTCTCGACCAGGCGCACCCCGTCCACGCCCCCCGGCAGCATGCGGTCCAGGACCAGCATGTCGAACTGCTCGGAGGCAGCCAGGAACAGGCCGTCCCGGCCATTCGTCGCGTGCTCGACCGTATGGCCGGCCTCCTGCAGGCCCTTCCGCACGAAGCGCGCGACCTCGGCATCGTCCTCGACCAGCAGAATCCGCATCTTTTCCCCAATCCTCCTCCGCGCCGGCGGGGCGGCAGCCTTAGACCTCTTCAGGCTGGCTGTGCAGCCTGAGGATGGTCCAGGACTTTGTTCAAATGAGCAGATTCACGACTCCGGGCGTTTCCGCCCCGCGGCGCCCTGCTCCGGCCTGCGGCCGCGCCCGGACGAATCGCCCGGGCGCGGCCGCAGGCGCACCGGGCACCATCCCTTCTGGCCGTAGGCCGGCTTACCGCGGCCTGCCCGGCGCATGTATTCTACACCATGCCCGGAAGGCCGGGACCACGCCCCGCATCCCGGGCGGGCCGCATCCCCTGCCGGCGCCGCCCCATGCCAGCCTCCTGCCATGCTGGCGCAGGCCATGGCCCCAGCCGCCCGCCGCCGCGAGCCGGGTATCAGCCCGCCCCCGGCCGGCGCCCGACCTGCACCGGCAGCTCGCGCTCCCGTCCCTCCCGCAGCACGGTCAGCCGCAGGGTCTGGCCGGGCGGCACCGCCGCCACGGTGCGGACCAGGGCGCGGGAGGTCTCGACGCGGTCGCCATTGATGGCCACCACGATGTCCCCCTGCCGCAGGCCGGCCCGGCCGGCCGGGCTGTTCCGCTCGATGCCGGCGATCAGCACGCCGCGCCGGCCGTCCCGGCCCTCCGCCGGCACCACATCCTGCACCGAGACGCCGAGCCAGCCGCGCTCCACCCGCCCGTCGCGGCGGAGCTGCTCGATCACCGGCCGCGCGAGGTCGGAGGGGGTCGCGAAGCCGATGCCGGCCGAGGCGCCGGAGGGCGAGTAGATGGCGGTGTTGATGCCGATCACCTCGCCCGCCGCATTGAACAGAGGCCCGCCGGAATTGCCCGGATTGATGGCGGCATCGGTCTGGATGAAGTCGTCGAAGGGCCCGGCGCCGATCTCCCGCCCGCGGGCGGAGATGATGCCGGAGGTGACGGTGCCGCCCAGGCCGAAGGGATTGCCCGCCGCCAACACCCAGGACCCGATCCGGGCATTGGCCGAGACCCCCCAGGTCACCGCCGTCAGCGGCCCGCGCGGCTCGATCTTCAGCAGGGCGAGGTCGGTGAGCTCATCCGTGCCGACTACGCGCGCGGGGTGCTCGGAGCCGTCCTGCAGCGCGACCACTACGCGGCTGGCACTGCCGACGACATGGTTGTTGGTGACGATGAAGCCCGCCGGGTCGATGATGAAGCCGCTGCCGGCCCCCACCGTCTCCTGCCGCCGGTTGCGCTGGCGGTCGCGGAAATAGCGCTCGAAAGGCGTGCCGCGCAGCTCGGGCGGGATCTCCATCCGCTGCTCGGAGGTGACGGCGATGTTGACCACGGCGGGCTGCACGCGCTCCGCCAGGTCGGCGAAATCGGGCAGCAGGCCGCGCTGGGCCGCGGCGGGGGCCGGGGCGCAGGCGGTCAGCGGCAGCAAGGGGCCGGCAAGGGCCAGGAGGGTGGCGGCCAGGCCGAGCCTGCGGCGCGGCAGCGGGGCGGAGGACAGGGTGGTGATTCCTCGGGGGGTTGGCAGGCAGGCCGCCCCTCGCAGGACGGCGCTGCTCTGGAAGCAATTCTGGCCGGGTGCGGCTGTTCCTTCAACCTCCCGCGGGCATGAGCACGAAGGCGGAATGAGATCGTCCGCTTCCGGACCTTGCCGCAGGGATGCCTGACGCCGCGTTACCGCCCGCCACTCGGCCCCTCGCGCGCCGCCGCCCATGCCTCCCGCGGGCCAGGCCCGGCCTCTCCGCCGGCCATCGATGTGAGAACCGGAGGGCATGCCCGGACCCGGCCGGCCAGGGCGCGGCCGGCGACCGCCCGCGCCCCGGTGGCGGGGCGCGGCTTCCGCTGCGGCCGGGGCCCGGCTAACCAGGGCGCATGGACGCCGCCGGGTACGCGATGCTGGAATTGCAGGGGCTGACGCGGCGCTTCGGCGCGACCCTCGCGGTCGATCAGGTGAGCCTCGCCGTGCCGGCGGGCCAGATGCTCGGCATCATCGGCCGCTCCGGCGCCGGCAAGTCCACCCTGCTCCGGCTGCTCAACCGGCTGATCGAGCCGACCAGCGGGCGCATCCTGTCGGAGGGGCGGGAGGTGACCGCGCTGCGCGGCCGGGCGCTCCGGGCCTGGCGGCGGGACTGCGCCATGGTCTTCCAGCAGTTCAACCTGGTGCAGCGGCTGGACGTGCTGGGCAATGTGCTGATCGGCCGGCTCGCCCACCAGCACGGGCTGCGCCGGGCCCTGGTGCTGCTGGCCGGCGCCTTCACCGCCGGGGAACGCGCCATGGCGCTCGCCGCGCTCGAGCGATTCGGCCTGCTGGAGGTCGCGCTGCAGCGGGCGGAGACGCTCTCGGGCGGGCAGCAGCAGCGGGTCGCGCTCTGCCGCGCCCTGCTGCAGCAGCCGCGCCTGATCCTGGCGGATGAGCCGATCGCCTCGCTCGACCCCGCCAATGCGCGGGTGGTGATGGAGGCGCTGCGGCAGGTGAACCGGGAGGAGGGGATCACGGTGCTGGTCAACCTGCACCACCTCGACACCGCCCGCGAATACTGCGACCGCATCCTGGCGATGCAGGCCGGGCGGGTGGTGTTCGACGGCGCGCCCGCCGCCCTGGACGCGGCGCGGGTGCGGGAGATCTACGGCATCTCGGAGGAGGAATTCGCCGCCGAGGCCGCCGCCCGCGCCGAGGCGGGGCGGGCGGCGGCATGAGCCCCCTGCCCCGCCGGACCCTCGCATCCGCCGCCACGCACCGCACATGCACCGCCATCGCACGCTCCAGCCCGGGACGGGGACCAGTTCCATGACCACGCGACGCGCCCTTGGCGCCCTGCTTGCCAGCGGCCTTGCCGCCCCGGCCCTCGGCCAGGCCACGCGGCCGCCGCGCCGCAGCGCCGATCCGGACATCGCCTTCCCGAGCCCCGGCCCGCGCGCCTGGGCGCAGCAGATGCGGCAGATCCGCATCGGCCTGCTGGGCGGGGAGAACGAGGCCGACCGGCTCGGCCGCTTCGGGGCCTATCGCGCGCTGATGGAGGAGACCTTCCAGCTCCCGGCGCGGCTCTTCCCCGCCAGCGACTATGCCGGGGTGATCCAGGCCTTCGGGGCGAAGCAGCTCGACATCGCCAACATGTCCCCGGCCGCCTATGCCGCGGCCTGGCTGGACACCAATGGCGGCGTCGAGCCGCTGCTGACCACCGAGGAGGCGGACGGCTCCATCAGCTATGTCGCCGTCATGCTGGCCCGGGCCGATTCCGGCATCACCAGCCTCGAGGACATGCGCGGCAGGGCCATGGCCTGGTCCGACCCGAACTCCGCCAGCGGCTACCTGATCCCGCGTTTCGCGCTGCGCCGGCAGGGGGTGAATCCGGAGCAGTATTTCGGCCGCACCGGCTTTGCCGGCGGGCATGAGCAGGCGATCATCGCTGTGCTGCAGAAGCAGTACGACGCCGCCGTCACCTGGGCCTCCGGCCAGGGCGACGTGAACCAGGGCTTCACCCGTGGCACGCTGCGGGCGATGGTGGACAAGGGCCTGCTCGACATGCGGCAGATGCGGATCATCTGGCGGTCCGAGCCGATCATCAACGGGCCGCAGACGGTCCGCAGCGACCTGCCGGCCGCCTTCAAGGAGGACATGCGGCTCTTCCACCTGGCGCTTCCCAGGGCGCATCCGGAGATCTACCGCCAGATCGAGCGCGGCGGCGGCGCCGGCTACCGCGAGGTCTCGCACCAGGACTACGCGCTGATGATCGAGATGCGCAGGCAGGAGACGGCCGAGCGCCGGCGGCGGAACTGAGCGGCGCACCCGACGGCCGGAGCGCAGCGCCCCGGCGGCACGCCTGCGGCGCGGGGTGCCGCGGGCCGGGGCGGGCCGGCCATGGCGGGTGCGGCGCGTGACCACGCCTGTCCTGCGCCATGACGGCGCTGACCCGCCGGACGCCGCCGTCGCGCGTGGCGAGGCCGCCTTCCGTGCCGCGCGCGCCCGGCGCCGCCGCGCCACGCTGCTCGGCCTCGCTCTGCTCGCCGCCTGCCTGCTGGCCTCCGCCTGGATGAGCGAGGTGCGCCCGGCGACGCTGGCCGAGGGCCTGCCGCGCGTCGGCGACTATTTCCACCGCATCCTGCCGACGCTGCGCTGGCCCGTGCTGCTGGCCGGCAGCGAGACCGAGGGCAGCCTGGCCTCCTGGTTCTACCGCCTCGATTCCTGGGCCTGGCTGCTGTTCGAGACCGCCAACATGGCGGCGCTGGCGACGCTGCTGGGCGCCGGCGCGGCGCTGCTGCTGGCCTTCCCGGCGGCGCGCAACCTCGGCGCCGGGACGCTGGCCATGCAGCTCGCCCGCCGCGGGCTGGAGGCGATGCGGACCGTGCCGGAGATCGTCTTCGCCCTGATCCTCGTCTGGGCCTTCGGCGTCGGGCCGCTCGCGGGCATCCTGGCGATCGCGCTGCACACCGCGGGCGCCCTCGGAAAGCTCTTCGCCGAGGCGATCGAGAATGCCGCGATGGGCCCCTGGGAGGGGGTGCGCGCCGCCGGCGGGTCCTGGGCACAGGGCTGCCGCTTCGCCATCCTGCCGCAGGTGCTGCCGAACCTGCTGAGCTACGCCCTGCTCCGCTTCGAGATCAACCTGCGCTCGGCCAGCGTCATCGGCTTCGTCGGCGGCGGCGGGATCGGGGAGGAACTCTACACCGTCATCGCGCAGAACTACTACGAGGAGATCAGCGCCATCGTGGTGCTGATCCTGCTCGCCGTCGCCGCCATCGACCTGCTCTCCGAACGCCTGCGCCACCGGGTGATCGGCGCCGTGGGGGGTGCTGCATGAGGAGCCGCGGCGTGCCGCTGGCCGGCCCGGATGTCGCCGCCTGGCGCGCTCGCCTGCCGGCCGCCTTCGGCGCCGCGCCGCGCACCCGGCTGCTGCGCGCGCTGGCCGCGGCCGCCTTCCTCGCCTGGCTGGCCTGGGCGCTGGTGCATTTCGGCGTCTCGCCGCAGCGGCTGTGGAACGGGCTCGGCGGCCTCCTCGCCATCCTGCGGCTGATGGTCCCGCCCTCCCCCGGCGAGCTCTGGCTCGACATCCTGCAGGGCCTTGCCGAGAGCCTCGCCATGGCCTTCCTCGGCACCTTCGTCGCGGCGCTGATCGCCGTGCCGCTCGGCTTCCTCGGCGCCGGCAATGTGGTGACGGCGGTGCTGCTGCGCTTCTCCATCCGCCGGCTGTTCGATGGCTTCCGCGGCATCGACCAGCTGATCTGGGCGCTGGCCTATGTGCGCGCGGTCGGGCTCGGGCCGCTCGCCGGCGTGCTGGCGATCGCGACCGCGGACATCGCCGTGCTGGCCAAGCTCTATGCCGAGGCGATCGAGAATGTGGAGCGGCGGCAGGTGGAGGGCGTGGCGGCGGCCGGCGGCGGCTGGCCGGAACGCCTGCGCTTCGGCATCCTGCCGCAGGTGCTGCCCGTCATGCTCGCCCAGGCGCTCTATTTCTTCGAGAGCAACACGCGTTCCGCGGCCATCCTCGGCGTGGTGGGCGCGGGCGGGATCGGGCTGCAGATCGCCGAGCGCATCCGGGTGCGGCACTGGGACGAGGTGGCCTTCATCATCCTGCTGATGATCGCCATGGTCGCGGCGATCGACTGGGCCTCGGCCCGGCTGCGGCGGCGGCTGATCGGGCGCTGAGGCAGAGGGGGGGCGGCGCAGCGGCAGCGGGCCGCGGCTCCCCTCAGCTTGCCGGCAGGACGTTCCGTGGCCGCACCACCAGGTAGAGCAGCCCGATCACCGCCAGCACCACCGCCGCCAGGGCCGGGGCGCGCCAGTCGCCGGCGGCCACCCGGTTGCCGAGCAGCGCCAGGCAGACCAGGGCGCCGAGCGCCGGGACGGCCGCCGGCACCTCGAAGCCGCCAGGCGGCTCGCCCGGGCGCCGCTGCAGGATCAGCAGGGCGATGTTCACGCAGGCGAAGACCGCGAGCAGCAGCAGCACCGTCGCCGAGGCGAGCTGCGTGATGTCGCCCGCCAGCATCAGCGCGATCACCACGAGGAGCAGGGCGCCGATCGCCACATGCGGGGTGCGTGTCCGCGGATGCACCCGGCCCAGCACGCCCGGCAGCAGCCCGTGCCGCGCCATGCCGTAGGTGAGGCGCGAGGCGGTGACGTAGTTCAGCAGCGCGGTATTGGCGACGGCGAAGACCGTGATCGCGACATAGATCCAGTTGGGTAGCCAGGGCGCCGCCCGCTCCATCACCTCGGCCAGCGGGCCGGGGGCGGTGGCCAGTTCCTGCCAGGGCACGACCGAGACGGCGGTGATGGCGACCGCCATGTAGAGCACCGTGGCGACGAGCATGGCCGAGATGATGCCGAGCGGCACGGTGCGGTGCGGGTCGTGGCATTCCTCGGCGACGTTCAGCGTGTCCTCGAAGCCGATGAAGGCGAAGAAGGTCAGGATCGCCCCCTGCAGCAGGAAGCTCGCGCCGATGCCTTCGGCGCCCGGCGTCTCCAGCAGGTCGGCGCTGCCCCACCAGGGAATGCCGACCGCGATCACCAGGACCAGCCCCGTCGCCTCCACCACGGTGCAGAGGATGTTCATCCACATGCTCTCGCGGATGCCGCGGAACACCACGCCGGCGATGAGGAGGATGAAGCCGAGCGAGAGCAGCACCGGCGGGATGGCCGGGATGTCGGCCAGGCGCAGCAGGTTCTCTGCCACCACGCGCGACTGGGTGGCGACCGAGGTGAGGCCGGAGGCCATGACGGCGAGCCCCACCATCCAGGTCAGCAGCGGGCGGTGCCAGGTGCGGTGGACCACATAGGCCGCGCCGCCCGCCCGCGGGTAGCGCGAGCCGAGCGAGGCATAGGAGAGGCCGGTGAGCAGCGCCGCCACCATGGCGACCGCGAAGCCGAGCCAGACGGCGCTGCCGAGCTGCCCCGCCGCGCGGCCGACCAGCCCGTAGATGCCCGCGCCCAGCATGCCGCCGAGGGTATAGGCGAAGAGCTGGAAGGGGCCGATGCTGCGGCGCAGGGTGGGTTCCCCGGCCGCGTCGCCGGCCGCCAAGGCTCGCTCGCTCACGATCCCCTCCGCCCTTCTCTGGCGAGAGCGGAACAGCGCTGCCGGATCATGGTTCCTGCGCGCCCCGGCGGCGGCCGGCGGCGGGGCGCGGTGGTCGCGGCCCCGATCCCGGATGGCGCCGGGCGTGACGGGGTGACCCCGCCTCCTCCGGAGGCACGCCAGGGATCGAAACCGGCGCGCCGGGATGCACCGGCAGGCCCGTTGCGGGGTGGCATGCAAGCGGATGGCGTTCGGAACGGAGCGCAATCCACTTCAGGCCGCCGTTTACCAGGCGGGCTTACGCCGGCGGCTGCCCGGGCCGTCCGCGATCCGCTCCGGCCCTGGCCTCCCGCGCGCCTTCGGTGCATAGCGCTTCGCCGCGAATCATGCCGGCCAGGGCGGGAATATCGGCCCGGCGGAGCCAGGCGGCCATGCGGCTGCGGGCGCGTTCAGGCCAGGGCGGCACGAAGGGACAGGAGACACAGCATGAGCAAGATCGTGATCCGGCAACGGGATCTGTCCCGCCGGGCGGTGCTGGCGCTGGGCGCCCTCGCCGGCGGCGCGCCGGCCGCCTGGGCCATGGATTACCCGACGCGGCCGGTGCGCATCATCGTCCCCTACACGCCGGGCGGCACCACCGACATCGCGACCCGGCTGGTCGGGGAGCCGCTGTCGAAGGCGCTCGGGCAGCCGGTGGTGGTGGAGAACCGGCCCGGCGCCAACAGCATCGTCGGCGCGGCGGCCGCGGCGACCAGCGCGCCGGATGGCCATACCCTCGTCATGGTGCTGCCGGCGCATGCCGCCAATGCCACGCTGCAGGCCGGCAAGCTGCCCTTCGATGCGCTCGCCGGCTTCGCGCCGGTCTCCCTGGTGGTCTCGGCGCCGCTGGTGCTGGCCGGCAGCAAGCACATCCAGGCGCAGACGCTGCGCGACTACCTGGACTACGCCCGGCGCAATCCGGGCAAGGTGAATTACGGGTCGAGCGGCATCGGCGCGACGGCGCATCTGGCGATGGAGCTGCTCAAGATGCGCACCGGCGTGCAGATGGAGCACATTCCCTATCGCGGCACGCAGCCGGCGCTGCAGGACCTGATGGCCGGCAATATCGGGCTGATGTTCGACACCCTCTCGCCGCTGAAGCCGCAATTCGAGGCGGGGAACGTCCGGCCGCTCGGCATCGCCACGGCCCAACGTATCGCCGCCGCGCCGGACCTGCCCACGGTCATCGAGGGCGGGATCGAGGATTTCGTGGCGAGTTCCTGGTGCATGCTGCTCGCCCCGGCCGGCACCCCGCCGGCGATCGTGGACCGCATCGCGACCGAGGTCGGCCGGATCGTGCGCGAGCCGGCGATGAGCGCGAAGCTGCAGGAACTCGGCTTCGTGGTGGAAGGGCGGCCGCCCGCCGAGACCGGCGCCTTCCTGCGCGCCGAGGTGGAGCGCTGGGGCTCCGTCATCCGCGCGGCCAATGTGACCGTCGAGTAGCGGGGACCGCCCCGCCTCGCCAGGGCGGGGGCTTCCTGGGGCGGGCGGCGGGCCCATCTCCCGGCCATGCGCTGGCTCGCCCTGCTCGCCCTGGTCGCTGCGCTGCTCGCCCTCGGGCTGCGCCACCTGCCGCCGGACTGGGATCCGCGCAGGCCGCTCGACCTCACGGCGCCGCCCAATGCCCTCACCGGGCTGAAGCTGCACTGGATGACCGCGCGGCCGGAGGCCTGCTTCGCCGCCTTCGCCGCCTCCGGCATCCCGGTCACGCGGGTGGCCGACCGGCGCTCGGGCGAGGGCTGCGCGATCGAGAATGCCGTCCGGCTGACCGGCACGCTGCGGGCCTTGCCGGCGGATCCTGTCACCACCTGCCCGCTGGCCGCCGCCTGGGTGCTGTTCGAGCGGAACACGCTGCAGCCCGCAGCCCGGGCGCATCTCGGCACCGAGGTCACCGGCCTTCGCCATTTCGGCACCTATGCCTGCCGCAACGTGAACCATGCCGCGGCGGGGCGCCGCAGTGAGCACGCGACGGCGAATGCGATCGACATCGCCGGCTTCCTGCTGCGCGACGGGCGCGAGGTGAGGCTGGCCACCGCCTGGCCGGGGAGCGGCCCCGAGGCCGCCTTCCTCCGCTCCGTGCGCGACGGCGCCTGCCGCTGGTTCCGCGCCGTCCTCGGCCCCGACTACAACGCGGCGCACCAGGATCACTTCCACTTCGACATGGGACCCTGGCGCCTCTGCCGCTGAGGCGAAGCACGCCCTGCCCCCTGATCTCCGGCCTGTGGCTGCCGGCGCCGCGCCATCCGGGGCGGCGCGCAGACGCGCGCTCAGCCGGCGGCGTCGGCAGGCCGGGATCGATGGCACGCCTGCCTCCTACCGGCCGGCATGAATGCTGGCCGGTATGGCCTGTTGTCTGGCGCGCAGCCGCCACACCAACCCTGCGCGCGATACCGACCGGCAGACGTCAAGACGTTTGCCTGGGCCTGTTGAACAACGGCCGGCTGTGGGCGCCGGGATCAGCCCTTCACGGCAGCGGTCGCAGGCCGTCCACCAGGCATTGGGATGCCTCGCGACAGCGCCGCTGTTTTCAACAGCCCCCGCCGGTCGGTATCACAGGCCGATGCAGGTGCCGAGGACCGGGTCGGGCCAGGGCTTCGCCGCCTCCCACTCCGCCGCCATGGCGCAGAGCAGCCCGTCCGAACCGGCCGGGCCGACAAGCTGGAAGCCGATCGGCAACCCGGACTCGGAGGGCTGGCAGGGCAGCGCGATGCCGGGCAGGCCGCCGAGATTGGCGAAATTGGTGAAGACCGCATGGCCGCGCGGGCCGACCGCCTGGCCGTCGATGACGGGCGGCGCGACCTGCCGGGCCGGCCAGGGCAGCGCCGCCGCGGCGGGCGTCAGGATCAGGTCCCAGGCCTGGAAGAACGCCGCCATCCGGCGGCGGAAGGCGGCAATGCCATCCACCGCGGCGAAGACCGCCTGGGGCGAGAGCGCGCGGCCGGCCGCCGCCATCTCCCGCAGCATCGGCGCCTCCGGCTCCCCGCCCTTCTGCGCCAGCAGCCAGGCGAGGCCGGCCTGGCTGACGGGGGCGAAGAGCGCGCCGAGTTCCTCGGCGGTGAAGGGCGCCTCGCCCGTCTCGACGCAATGGCCGAGCTTGGCGATCCGCGCCGCGGCGATGGCGACGCTGGTCGTGATCTCGGGCTCCACCGGGTTCGCGCCGAATTGCGGCACATGGAGGATGCGCTGGCGCGGCGGCGGCACCGGCGCCGCGAGGGGCGGCAGGCCGCGGCTGGCCGGGTCGCGCGGATCGGGTGGCGAGAGCAGGGCGAGCAGCGCGGCCAGGTCCGCGGCGGTGCGGGCGATCGGGCCGATCTGCTCCAGGTCCAGCAGGATGGCCGGCAGCCCGTCGCAGCGCGGCACCCGGCCGGGAGAGGGCTTCAGCCCGATCAGGCCGGTATGGGAGGCCGGCCGGCGGATCGAGCCGCCGCCATCCGTCCCGAGGGCCAGCGGCCCCAGCCCCGCGGCAACCGCCGCCACCGCCCCGCCGGAGGAACCGCCCGGCGTCAGCGCCGGGTCCCACGGGTTGCGCGTCGGGCCGAAGAGGGTGTTGTCCGTATAGCCCTGCAGGGTGAATTCCGGGACATTGGTCTTGCCGAGGATGACGAGGCCCGCCGCCCGGGCGCGCGCGACCGGCAGTTCGTCCCGCTCCGGCACGTGGTCGCGGAACATCGGGCTGCCCCAGGTGCAGGGCAGGCCGGCGACCGCGATGTTGTCCTTCACCGTCAGCGCCACCCCATCGAGCGGCGAGAGCGGCGTGCCCGCCTGCCAGCGCGCCTCGCTCGCGCGGGCGGCGGCGCGGGCACCGGTCTCGTCGAGCGCGATGATGGCGTTGAGCCGCGGGTTCAGCCGCGCGATGCGGGCGAGGATGGCGTCCAGCGCCTCGACCGGCGAGAGGGCGCGGCGGGCATAGAGGCCGGCCAGCGCGCGGGCGGAGAGCAGGGCGGGGTCGCTCGGCATGCGGGCCTCCGGTCGGGGCGTCGCTTCCCCCTTTGGTCGGGGGTTGAACGCAGGGATGCCGTCGGGGTGGCCGGGACCGGCGCAGGCGGGGCCGCCAGCCTCCCGCATCGCCCCTTCTTCGCAATCCGGGGCGGGGCGGGTCAGAGCCCCAGCCCCCGCAGCCTGGCCATGGCCTCCGCCGCCTCGGCGGCCATGCGGCGCACCACCTCGCCGGCCGGCGGCACGTCCCCGAACAGGCCGACGCATTGCCCGGCCCAGACATAGCTCCCCGCCAGGTCGCCGTCGTCCGTGCCGCGGGCGTTCATCGCGCCGGCGATCATGGCGACGATCTCCGCCTGCGGCGCGCCGGCGGCCTCGGCCGCGAGGATCCGCTCGGCATGCCGGCTCCGCAGCACGCGGCCGGGCATGCCGAGGCTGCGCTTGATGATCATGGTGTCGGCCGGCGCGGCGGCGGCCAGCGCCTGCTTGTAGGCGGCATGCGCCCGGGCCTCTTCGGTCGCGACGAAGCGCGTGCCCATCTCGACGCCCTCCGCGCCGAGGGCGAGCGCGGCCAGCAGCCCGGCGCCGGTGGCGATGCCGCCGGAGGCGAGGACGGGGATCTTCACCGCGGCCACCACGCGCGGGACCATGACGAGGGTGGTCTCGTCGCTGCGGCCGATATGGCCGCCGCCCTCATAGCCGACGGTCGCCACCATGTCGGCGCCGGCCGCCTCGGCCTTCCGCGCCAGTTCCGGCCCCGCGGTCAGCACCAGGGTCTTCGCGCCCGCCTCCTGGCAGCGGCGGAGATAGGGAGCGGGGTTGCCGGCGGTGAGCGCGATGATGCGCACCCCCTCCTCCAGCGCCGCCTCCAGCGCCGGCCAGATATCCTGCCGGCCGATCGGGAAATTCACCGCGAAGGGCTGGTCCGTCAGGGCGCGGCAGCGGCGGATCTCGGCCCGCAGCGCCTCCGGTCCATCCAGCCCGGCATTGGCGATCTGCCCCAGGCCGCCGGCATTGGAAACGGCGGCGGCCAGGTCGGCGGTCGCGACACGCGCCAAGCCGCCCTGGACGATGGGATAGCGGATGCCCAGCAGCCGGGTGACGCGGGTCTCGATGGCGGGGGGCGCAGGGGGCATGACGTCTCGCTCGGGTGGTTGCCGGCGAGTGTAGCGCCCGTGGCGCGGCGGGGCAGCGGGCCGTGCGACACGACCTGCCGCCTGCAGCGGATTGCGTTCAAAACTGAACGCCAATCCGCTGCAGGCCGTTGTCCGTAGAGCAGATCCACGCTGCGGGGCGTGCACGCCCCTCCGCGATCTGCTCTACCCCTTTTCCAGCTTCGCCAGGCGCCGCTGCAGCGCCAGCCGGGCCCCACGAAGCCGCCGCAGCAGCGCCGGCGGCGTCACGCCGCGCAGTTCCTCCCCCTCGGCCTGCAGCAGCAGCTGGCTGCCCGGCGTCAGGCCAAGCCGCGTCCGGAGCGCCTTCGGCACGGTGATCCGTCCCTTGGCGTCCATCCGGGCCCGCAGCATGCGTGGCGCATTCGGTGCTCTGACCATTCCCTTCGCATCCGATCCGACCTGCCCGGCTTACGCCGCCGCGGCTCCCGAATGCAACACCGGCGCCCGGGAGACCCGGACGCCGCTGCGATACGCGAATCATACCTGGCTCATGACGTCCCGACCTGCGGCCTGCGGAGCGGGCCGGGCGCGCGAAGGCGCGCCGCGGCCCATGCCGCGAAGCCAAGGCCCGGAGGGCCGCCGGCGTTCGAGGCAGGACATGCACCAGCATGTCCTGACCCAGGTACCAGGCGCGGGGGCTTACGCCGCCTCGCTCTCCGCCCGGCGCGCATGCTTCTTGCGCTCATGCGGGTCGAGGTAGCGCTTGCGCAGCCGAATGGCCGAGGGCGTCACCTCCACCAGCTCGTCATCCTCGATATAGGCGATCGCCTGCTCGAGGCTCATCCGCCGCGGCGGGGTCAGCAGCAGCGCCTCATCCTTGCCGGCGGCGCGGATGTTGGTGAGCTTCTTCTCCTTGATCGGGTTCACGTCCAGGTCGTTGTCCCGGCTGTGCTCGCCGAGGATCATGCCGACATAGACCTTGACGCCCGGATCGACGAAGAGCGTGCCGCGCTCCTGCAGGTAGAACAGCGCGTACTGGATCGCCTCGCCATCGGAGTTGGAGATCAGCGAGCCGTTGCGCCGCCCCTCGATCGGGCCGGCCCAGGGGAAGTAGCCCAGGAACAGCCGGTTCATCATGCCGGTGCCGCGGGTGTCCGTCATGAACTCGCCGTGGTAGCCGATCAGGCCGCGCGACGGGATGTGGAAGGTCAGCCGCACCTTGCCGCCGCCGGACGGCCGCATGTCCTGCATCTGGCCCTTGCGCAGCGACATCTTCTCGACGACGACGCCGGAATACTGCTCGTCGACGTCGATCAGCGCCTCCTCATAGGGCTCCTCGCGCTCGCCCGTCTCCGGGTTCTCACGCGTCAGGACGCGCGGGCGGCCGATGGTCAGCTCGAAGCCCTCACGCCGCATGGTCTCGATCAGCACGCCGAGCTGGAGCTCGCCGCGGCCGGCAACCTCGAAGGCATCGACTTCCTCGGACACCTTCACCTTGATGGCGACGTTGCCCTCGGTCTCCTTGAACAGCCGGTCGCGGATCTGGCGGCTGGTGACCTTCTTGCCCTCGCGGCCGCCGAGCGGGCCGTCATTGATTCGGAAGGTCATGGCGAGCGTCGGCGGGTCCACCGGGATGGCCGGCAGCGGCTCCGTCACCTCGGGAGAGGCGATGGTGTCCGGGATGGTCGCGTCCGACAGGCCGGCGATGGCGATGATGTCGCCCGCCTGCACCTCATCGACCGGCACGCGGTCGAGGCCGGAGAAGGTCATCAGCTTGGTCAGCCGGCCCGTCTCCACCACCGTGCCGTCCTGGCGCAGCACGCGCACCGGCATGTTGACGCGGGCGGTGCCCTGCTCGACGCGGCCGGTCAGGATGCGGCCGAGGAAGTTGTCGCTCTCGAGGATGCTCGCATTCATCGCGAAGGGCTTGTCGAGCTCGACCTTCGGCGCCGGGACGTGGCTCAGGATCAGGTCGAACATCGGCGACAGGTCCTTGCGGGGACCGTCCATCGACAGGTCCGCCCAGCCCTGCCGGCCGGAGGCGAACATGGTGTGGAAGTCGAGCTGCTCGTCGGTCGCGCCCAGCGCCGCGAAGAGGTCGAAGACCTCGTTGTGCACCTCGTCCGGCCGGGCGTCCTGGCGGTCCACCTTGTTGATGACGACGATCGGCTTCAGGCCGCGCGCCAGCGCCTTGGTGAGCACGAACTTGGTCTGCGGCAGCGGCCCCTCGGCCGCGTCGCACAGCACGATGGCGCCGTCCACCATGGACAGGATGCGCTCCACCTCGCCGCCGAAATCGGCGTGGCCGGGCGTGTCCACGATGTTGATCTTCACGCCCTTCCACTCGACGGCGGTGGACTTGGCGAGGATGGTGATGCCGCGCTCGCGCTCCAGGTCATTGCGGTCGAGCGCACGCTCGGCCACCTGCTGGTTGGCGCGGAAGGCGCCGGCCTGCTTGAGGAGGTTGTCGACCAGCGTCGTCTTGCCGTGATCGACATGCGCGATGATCGCGACGTTGCGGATTTCCATGAGGGGTCACGTCCCTGGCTGCCGCAACGCAAGGCGACGCGCCCCGGTCGCAGAAGGCGACCGGGCGAGGGCGGCGCAGCAGGGCGGCATGTTGCGGCGCACAGATAGGGCGTCGCGGCCGGAAAAGCGAGCATTGAATGCCGCAGGGCTGCCGGAACCTGGGCGCAGGGCAGGAAGGCGTGCCGTGGGCGGGGGCATCCCCCCGCCCGGCCGGCTCAGCGCCGCTGCTGCGTCTGCGGCTGCTCGCTCGGCGTCACCGCCGTGCCACCGGGCGCCGTCGGCATGGCGCCAGGTGTGGCGCTCGGGTCGGGTGCGCCGCGGCCCTGGGTCGGTGCCAGGTCGGTCGCCGAGCCCTGGGCCGGCTGCTGGCTGCGGCCCTGCATCTCCTGCGGCGTGCTGCCGAGGCTGCCGGCGGCCGGCGAGCCCGGGGTGCCGGCCGAGATGCCGCCGCCGGTGCCGCCGCCGCTACCCTGGGCCAGGATAATGGGGCGGTCCGTCGAGGCGCTGTGGTAGCCGCAATCCGCGAAGGCAGGGCTGGTCAGCAGCACCGCGCCGAGCGCGGTGGCAAGCATGTGGGTTCGACGCATCTGAATCTCCGCTCATCCGAGCGCGGGCGGCCCGCCAGCTCCCGGTGAGCGGCAGCGGCCGGAACCGATCCGCGCCGGGGCAAGGACCCGTTGCGATCGGCCCGCGTCAGCCCAACACGGAAGAGACGGGGCGGTTCCCTATCCCGGCAACGATCAGCGCCTGAAGGTCCGCCTGCGGCCGCGCACCAAAGTGGGAGATCACCTCCGCCGCCGCGACCGAACCCCAGCGGCCGCACTCCGGCAGGGGGAGGCCACGGGTATGGGCCGCGAGGAAGCCGGCGGCATAGGCATCGCCCGCCCCGGTGGTGTCCACCACCCTGGTCGGCACCGCCGCCACCTGGTGGCGATCCTCCCCGGCGATGATCACACTGCCCTCGGCGCTGCGGGTCAGGGCCGCCAGCCCGACCTCCTGCCGCACCAGCTCGGCCGCCTCCTCGAAATCCTCGGCCTCATACAGGGCGAGGATCTCGCTCTCATTGGCGAAGAGGATGTCCACCTCCTCCCGCACCAGCTTGCGGAAGGCCTGGCGGTGCCGCTGCACGCAGAAGGCGTCGGACAGGCTGAGCGCCACCTGGCGGCCATGCCGGTGGGCGATGCGGGAGGCTTCCATGAAGGCCGCCTGCGCCGCCGGCGGGTCGAACAGGTAGCCTTCCATGTAGAGCACCTTCGCGCGCGCCACCTCTTCCTCGGCCACGTCGGCGGCCGAGAAATGCACGCAGGCGCCGAGGAAGGTGTTCATGGTGCGCTGCGCGTCCGGCGTCACCAGGATCAGGCAGCGCGCGGTGGGCGCGCCGTCCTTCAGCGGCAGGGTCGGGAAATGCACCCCGGCCGCCCTGATGTCATGCGCGAAGACCCGGCCGAGCTGGTCGTCCGCCACCTTGCCGAGGAAGCCGACCCGGGCCCCGAGCGCGGCCGCGACCGCGCAGGTGTTGCCGGCCGAGCCGCCCGAGCTCTCGACCCCCGGCGCCATGGCGGCATAGAGCGCCTCCGCCTCCTCCGGCCCGATCAGGCGCATGGCGCCCTTCGCGAGGTTGCGCTGCTCCAGGAACCCGTCCTCGGCCCGGGCGAGCACGTCGACGATGGCATTGCCGATCCCGAGGATATCGAGGCTGGGCTCGCTGATGGGGGCGCGCATGGGCGTTGGGACCTCGTCCGGCTGGCAGGCGTTGCGGGCTGGGGCCTGGTGGCCGCGGCCGGGATGCGGTCGCGACGCGGGCCCTGCCCCAGGATCATCGACGGCGGGAGCAGGGTGCCCAGGCATGCCTTCGCTGCCTGCGCGAACCTGCTCCGGAGCGGTTTTCGCGCTGACGGCGCAAGGTGAAAATGCTCCAGCCTTTGTTTGCTGAGCAGATCCACGCCCCCGGGCGTTGCCGCCCCGCGGCGATCCGCCCCGGCGGCGCACCGGATAGCCGCGGAACCTGCCCACGGCAACCAATTGCCCTGCCTGGATGGATGCATGCTGAACGCCTTCCTGCTGAGCCTTCGCCAGATGCATGAACCCGCCTTCCTGGCGCCGCTGGCAAAGGGCCTGCTCGGCGCCGTGCTGGTCTTCGCGGTGCTGGCGGGCCTGGCCGCCCTGGGCACCGGCTGGCTGGCCGGCGGCAGCGGCTGGCTGGCCACCCTCGCCGCCACTGCCGGCGGGCTGCTCACCCTCGGCCTCGCCTATTGGCTGTTCATCCCGGCCATGCTGGCAATCGCCGGGATCTTCCTCGATCCGGTATCGGCGGCGGTGGAGCGGCGCTTCTACCCCGGCCTGCCGCCGGCGCAGGGCGCCGGGCTGGGGGCGCAGGCCCGCTTCAATGTCCTGCTCGGCGCCAGGATCGCCGGGCTGTCCCTGCTGGCCCTGCCGGTCGCCCTGCTGGCGCCGCTCCTCGGTGCGGTGCTGCTCTGGGCGATCTCGACCGTCGCGCTCGGCCACGGGCTGTTCGAAGGGGTGGCGCAGCGCCGCATGTCGGTGCCGGAGGCACGCGCGCTGCGCCGGCGCCGGCAGGGCTCCGTGCTCGGGCTCGGCGCGGTGCTCGCGGCCCTCTCATTGGTTCCGGTTGTTAACTTACTGGTGCCGGTTTTCGGCACCGCCGCCATGACGCATCTGCTGCATCGCAGCTAAGGCGGAATATCCGGCGAAATCCTCGCAGGAACGCGATCTCTCCGTTGTGCGCGCGCAAGCCAGCATGGTAGCCGATTGCCATTGCGCGACACGCCGCGCCGGACCGCCCGACGCATTGTCCGCCGCACCGCTCTGAAGGGGGGCAGCATGGCCATTTTCGGCCGTAAACGTGATGAGGCACCGGCCACGCCGGCCGCCGACCCGACACCTGTCGCGGTTCCCGCCGCGCGGGATTCCGATATCGGCGTGCCGCCTTTCCGCCCAGCATCCAAGGACACGCCCAACATGACCCTGGCGCCCAAGCCGACCACCACCCCCGCCGCGCCGACCGTCGGCGTCCGCCCGGCCGTCGGCGTGCCCGCCCGCCCGCAGCCGCGGGCCGAGGCCGGGGAGCGCCGCACGCTGGTCGTCGGGCGCGGCATCAGCCTGCAGGGCACCGTCGCCGATGCCGAGCGGCTGGTGGTCGAGGGCACGGTCGAGAGCCAGATGATCCAGGCCAGCGAGCTCTTCGTCGCCCAGTCCGGCGTCTTCAAGGGTGAGATGCAGGTCGAGGATGCCGAGATCGCCGGCCTGTTCGACGGCACCATCACCGCCCGCAACAGCCTGGTCATCCGCGCCTCGGGCAAGGTGAACGGCATCGCCCGCTGCCGGAAGCTCTCCGTCGAGGAAGGCGGCCAGGTCTCCGGCAAGATGGAGATGCTGACCGACGCGCAGGCCAACGCGCCGGTCGCGCCGCGCCCGGTGGCGCCCCCGGTCGCGGTTCCGGCGCCGGCCGAGGCCTGAGCTGACGCCCGCCGCCGGCACCCCCGGCGGCGGGCCCCCACCCGGGCGGCGACGCCCGCACCCGGAGACCGCGTGGCCATGGCGCCCCGCCTCCGCCTGCTCCTCCTGCTGCTGCTGCCCGCCGGTTGCGCCGCGCCGGAGGATCGGGAACTCGCCGCCCTGCGCCTGGCGGCCGAGAGCAGCCAGGCCAGCCTCGCCGCCACCGCCCCGGCGCCCGTACCCGCCCTGCCGCCCCGCCCTGCCCCGCGCGCCGCCTCCCTGATCGATATCCGCCACGCCCCACCCGGCCCCAGGCCGGTGGCCGCCGCCGAGTTGCTGGGCGCCGGGCCGGAGACGCTGCGCCGCTGGCTGGGCGAGCCCTCGCTGCGCCGGTCGGAAGGCGGCGCCGAGATCTGGCTCTATGCCGGAGAGGGCTGCGCGCTCGACCTGGTGCTCTACCCGGCAGGCGGGGGCCTGCGTGTCGCCCATGCCGCGGCGCGGGCGCATGGGACGGAGCCGCGGACCGAGGTGGCCTGCCTGCGCGGGATCGCGGCGCCGCCGGCGATGCGGCCCATACCCGCCGCCGCCGGCCCCATGGCGGAGCCGGACGACCGCGGCATCTGATAAACCCAACCGCATCAGAAGATTGCGGCTGCTTTCGTCGCAGGCTCAGGCGTGACGCCAGTCCGCCGCCTGACGAACACAGATCCCTGCCGCGTGAAGGTTGACCGTCCTGCATCACGGCTGACGCATTGATGCGGTTCCAGGCGCCGGCGGCCCTCCGGGCCTCGGCTTCGCGGCATGGGCTCGGGCCGCCTTCCAAGTCGGGCCTCGTGCCGGCCGGCATGGTCCCGCCAAGCCTTGCCGCCCCCCGCCAATCCCAGGCCTGGACGCCACCGGCCGCGGCCCTGCCATTGGCCTGCCGGGTCGCCATGGCCGGGCCAGGCCCCCCGCCCCGCGGTCGCGTCACGGCACCCGCGGGCAGGCGCCACACAGAGGCTGCGCTTTGGGGCTGGACGAAACCGCCCCCTGGCCCGCTTATCGCATGGCGCGTATCGCAGGATGCGCCCATGCCAGAGGCGCGCCCGCGCGACGCATTCCCGATCGGACCCCGTGATCCTCTATCTCGACGTCTTCGTGCCGCCCTTCGGGCTGCTGCTGCTCGGCGCGCTGCTGCGCCGCCACCTGCTGCGGGAGGAGGCGGTCTGGGCGGGCATCGAGCGCCTGGTCTTCTGGGTGCTGATGCCGGCGCTGCTCTGCTCGGCCATCGCCGCGGTCGATCTGGCCGCCCTGCCGATCGGCGGCATGGCCGTCGCGATCTGGCTGTCGCTGCTCGGCGGGGCAGCGCTCAGTGTCGGGCTCGCCCGGCTCGCCCGACTCGACCACCCCGCCATGACCTCGGTCTTTCAGGGCGGCATCCGGTTCAACAACCTGATGGGCTTCGCCGTCACCGGCGGGCTGTTCGGCGCGGCCGGCACCTCGCTCGGCGCGGTCGCGACCGGCCTGATCGTGCCTTGCGTGCAGTTCATGACGACGCTCGCCTTCGCGCTCGGCGGCGGGCGCCGCTTCTCCGCCACGCGGGCGCTGCGGCAGCTCGCGCTCAACCCGCTGCTGCTGGCCTGCCTCGCGGGCTTCGCCATCTCGCTCGCGGGCGGGCTGCCGCCGGGCCTCGCGCCGCTGACCAGGACCATCGGCCAGGCCTCGATCGCGCTCGGCCTGCTCTGCGTCGGCGCCGCGCTCTCGCCCGGCGCGCTGCGCGGCCGCCTGCCGCTGCAGCTCGCGACCAGCGTCATCAAGCTGGTGCTGGTGCCGCTGATGGTGCTCGGCACCGGCCGGGCACTCGGGCTGGATCCGCTCGCCCTCTCGGTCGCGCTGGTCTTCATGGCGCTGCCGACCGCGACCACCAGCTACGTCATGGCCCGCGCCATGGGGGGCGATGCCCCGCTGATGGCGGCGCTGACCACGCTGGAACATGTGCTGGCCGTTCTCACCCTGCCGCTCTGGATCCTGCTGCTGGGGTCGTGACGGCCGCTGGCGCTTGGCCTTAGATAAGCCCCGGGCCATGCATGAATGCCGACGCATTCATGCAGCCTCGGTCGCCGGCGCCGCCGCTGGCGGCTTGGTTGCGCCGCCCGAGCGGCGGCATGCGGCGGCCCTGGACGGCGGCAGGGATGGGTGCGGAGCGAAGGTGATGCTGGGACGGCGCGGGGTTGGGCTGGGGATCGGGGCGGCGGCGCTGGCCGGCGCGCCGCGGGCGCGGGCCCAAGGGCAAGCCGCGGGGCAGGCGCCTTCCTGGCCGGAACGGCCGCTGCGCTGGATCGTCGGCTATCCGCCGGGCGGCGCCAGCGACGTCTTCGCCCGCCTGATCGGCGGCCATATCGGCACGCGCCTCGGGCAGAGCGTGGTGGTGGAGAACCGTCCCGGCGGCGGCGCGGTGGTGGCCAGCGAGGCGGTCGCCCGCAGCGCGCCGGACGGCTACACCCTGATGCATGTCGACAACGGCATCCTGGTCTACAACCCGGCGCTCTACAGCCGGCTGCCCTATGACCCGGACCGGGACTTCCGGGGTGTTGGCTTCATCGGCCGCTTCCCGCTCTTCCTGGTGGTGCGGCCGGACAGCCCGGCGAGGGATTTCGCCGACTTCGTCGCGCAGTCGAAGACCAGGGCGCCGAATTACGGCTCGCCCGCCGTCGCCTCCCCGCACCACCTGGCGATGGAGATGGTCAAGCGCCGCACGGGGCTGGAGGCGACGCACGTCCCCTATCGCGGCGGTCCGGCCGCCATGCAGGACCTGCTGGCCGGCAATGTGGACAGCGTCGTCATCGACTGCGCGACCGGCATCCCCTTCATCACCGGCGGCCGGGTGAAGACGCTCTGCTGCTTCTCCGAGTCGCGCAGCCCGCGCGCGCCGGAGGTGCCGACGCTGCGCGAGCTGGGCTTCCCCAATGCCATCGCCTATGGCTGGCAGGGGATGAGCGTGCCGGCCGCGGTGCCGGCGCCGATCGTCGCCCGGCTGGCGGAGGCGCTGAAGGCCGCCGTCGGGGCGGAGGACGTGCAGGCGCGCTTCCGCGACCTCGGGATCGAGAGCGCGCCCTGGAGCCCGGCGGAGTTCCAGGACTTCGTGCGGCGCGAGAATGCCGAGTGGCGCCCGCTGATCCGCGAACTGGGGATCCGGCTGGACAGCTGAGCCGCCCGGTTGCCGCAGGGCACGGCCCGCAGGCGTGACGCGGCCGACAGGAGGCAGGCGGGGCGGGAGCGCCCCGGCCGCTGCATTGAGTCACGCTTCATTGAGTTGGAAGGATGGTTGAGGCACATCCCACCCCATGCCTCTCCGTCTCCTCCGCTCCCTCCTCCGCGCCCGGCGCCGCGGCAGGCTGACGCCGCCCGCCGAATGGCTGCGGCTGCAGAACCGCGAATCGGACATGCTGCGCTGGACGGTGAAGGTGCTGGGCGCCGACCTGGTCCAGCGCCACTACGCCACCGGCCTGGCCGGGCCGCAGGTCCGGCTGCCCGAGGCGCCCGCCCGCGTCCGCCTGACCAGCCGCACCTGCCGGCAGGCGGATATCGAGAGCCCCTGGCTCCGCCACTGGTGCCGGGCGCTCGGCACCACGCCCTTCTACCACCGCAAGCTCTGGGAAGATTGCTTCATCCTGCAGGTGCTGTGGGAGGCCGGGATACTGGAGCCCGGGCGCCGCGCCCTCGGCTTCGCGGTGGGGCAGGAGCCGCTGCCGGCCATCCTCGCCTCCCGCGGCGTGGAAGTGCTGGCGACCGACATCGCCGCCGAGGACGCCCGGGCCCGGGACTGGATCGCCACCGGCCAGCACGGCGCCAGCACGGACAAGCTGTTCCGCCCGCATCTCTCGGACCGCGCGAGCTTCGACCGGCTGGTCGCCTTCCGCAGCGCCGACATGGCCGCCCTGCCGGAGGAATTGCTGGATGGCAGCCGGGACATCGTCTGGTCCGCCTGCTCGATGGAGCATCTCGGCTCGCATGAGCGCGGCCTCGCCTTCGTCGAGGCGGCGATGCGCTGCCTCAGGCCGGGCGGCATCGCGGTGCACACCACGGAACTCAACCTCGATGCGGAGGGGGAGACGCTCGGTCAGGGCAATACCGTACTGTACCAGCTTCGCCACCTGGAGGCGCTCTCGGCCCGGCTCGCCGCGCTCGGCCACACCATGCTGCCGCTCGCCCACCAGCACCCGCCGGGGATCATGGACCAGTTCGTGGACGTGCCGCCCTATGAGGAAGGGCGGGTGCCGCTCGGCCCTCTCTCGCCGCCGCATCTCCGGCTCTCGATCTCGGGCTATCCTTGTACCTCGGTCGGGATCGTGGTGATCGCAGGGCAGGCGAAGCCGTAACTTTTCCACAATCATATGGTTCTATGCGGCAATCCTCGCCCAGGGACTCCGGGATTGCCGGCCATGCTGCAGCGCCTTCTCGACCGCTTCCGCCACTGGCTCCACTACCGGCCCGAGCGCCGCTACATGCGTGGGCGGTAGGCCAGACCGGCGCCGCCGCAACCGCGGAAGGCACGCCTCCGTGAAGATGCCGTAAGACCCCCGTCAGAAGCGGGACAGCAAAGTCACATTCGGCACTGCTGCTGCCCCTTCAATGGAGCGTGTAACGCGCCCGCCCAGGTCCCGCGCTAGATGCTGCGCCAGGGAACTTCCCAAGGGGATATTGGGCATGGTTGCGATGGCTGCGGCGCTGCCGGCAGGGACCGGGGCGATGGTCGGGAATTTCGACGCGACTGTCGCACGCATGGTCCCCTTCGCTCGCCTGGTCGCGGAGCGGGAGGCCTTGCGGGCCCGGTTCCAGGCGGGCACGCCCTATCCCAACCTGGTCATGGACGGTTTTTTCCAGGAAGACGTGCTGGACCGCATCGCCGCGGAATTCCCGAAGGAGACGCCGCGCGACTGGGTCGGCTACGACACCAGGAACGAGATCAAGCGCACCTCCCGCGGCCTGATCGGCGTGCCGCCCTTCGCCCAGGCCTTCCTCTGGCAGCTCTGTTCCGAGCCTTTCCTGGAGGTCCTCCGCGACATCACCGGGATCGAGGACCTGGTCGCCGACCCGCTCTTCCATGGCGGCGGGCTGCATGAGAGCTTCCGCGGCGGCTGGCTCAACATTCATGCCGACTGGACCCAGCACCCGCATCTACCGCTGGTGCGGCGGCTGAACCTGATCATCTACCTGAACCGGGACTGGGACCCGGCCTGGGGCGGCGGCCTGGAGCTCTGGAGCGACAAGGAGGGCGGGCGCAAGACGGTCATTGAGCCGTTCTTCAACCGCGCCGCGCTCTTCCCGACCGAGGAGACGCTGCACGGCTTCCCCGACCCGATGACCTGCCCCGCCGACCGCTCCCGCAGATCGATCTCGGTCTTCTACTGGGCGCCGGATCCGGGCGCGATCGAGCGCGGCGCGCCGATCACCTTCCTGCCCGGCAAGAAGGTGACCCGTGCCAAGGCCTTCGCGCGGTCCCTGGTGCCGCCCATCGCCTTCCAGATGCGGGACCTCGCGCGCTCCCTCCTCCGTCGCGCCTGAGCGGCCGGCCATGTGGTGGCTCGAGCAGCTCCGGACCCGGGTGGCGGCCTGGCCCGTGCTGACACGCGATGCGGGGGCGGCCGCCCTCGTGCTCGCGGGCATCGCGCTCGCGCAGCTGCTGATCCTCGCCAGCCTGCCGGTCGAGATATTCCTGGCGGCGCCCGGCGTGCTGGCGGCGCTGGTAATCTTCGGGCGGAAGAGCACGCTCTTCGCCGCGCTGCTGACGGCGGCGGCGGTCGCCGTCGCGCTCGACCCGGCGGCGCGCGTGGCGGTCTGGAACCTGCCCGCCATCTCGACCGCCGCACTCGCCCTGGGCTGCCTGGCCTTTGCCTTCGGCGTGGCCGGTCTCGCCGCCTCCGCCGCCTCGCGCGCCCGGGCGGCGACACGGGAGAGGCGGGCCAAGGCCCTGATGGATGCCTGCGCGCGCGACGCGGTGTCGCAGATCGAGGCGGCCGGCGCCCGCCTGGCGCGGGCCGAGGCCGAGATCGTCGAGGCGCGGCAGCAATTGGCCCGGGCCAAGGCCGCGGCCCGCAGCAGCGGCACGGCCCCGCCCCACGATCCGCTGGAGGACGCGCTGCGGAGCGAGGGCGGGGTCTGAGACGGCCCTGCATGGATGCCAGCGCATCCATGCGGCCTCAGGCACCGGCTCCGGCGGCTTGGCGACGCGGCATGGGCGCAGACCGGCCTCACGGCCTCGGGCGCCGGTGATGGCTGCAAATCAGGACCTATGCCGGTTGGCATGACTCCTCTTCCGGCGCGCGGCCGAGGCCGGGGGCAGACCTTCCGGCCGTCGCGCGCCGGGATAATTGCCAGATCGGACCACCCCCAGCCGGGGCGCTCGGGCCCGTGCTGGCCGGGGCCGCCGACGGACCCGATGCGGGAATGCCGCCGGCGAGGCGACCATGGCGCGGACGCGGCGTTGCCCCGCCTGCCATGTATCGCATCACCCATCTCTCCGACCTGCATTTCGGCGCCGAACTCCCCGAAGTGGTCGCCGCCCTGGCGGAGGAGCTGAACCGCGCCCCGCCCGACCTCATCGCCATCAGCGGCGACCTGACCATGCGCGCGCGCACCCGCGAATTCCTGGCGGCCCGCGCCTTCCTGGACGGGCTGCGCGCGCCGGTGCTGGCGGTGCCGGGGAACCATGACCTGGTCGCCTACTGGCTGGCGGAGCGCTACCTCGACCCCTATGCGCGCTGGCGCCGCCACATCGCCGCAGAGACGGAACCGGTCTTCCAGGACGACCGGGTCGGTGTGGTCGGGCTGAACACCGCGCGGCGCGCGGGCTGGTACCTCGACTGGTCGCGCGGCCGCGTCAGCAGCGACCGGCTGGCCCGCTGCGAGGCGCGGCTGGCCGCGCTGCCGCCCGGCCTGACCCGCATCGTCGTGGCGCACCATCCCTTCCTGCCGCCGCGTGCGGAACCGACGGCGCGGGCGGTCGGCGGCGCCGGCCGGGCGCTGGCGGCCTTCGCGCGCCAGGGGGTGCGGCTGATCCTCTCCGGCCACCTGCATGTCGGGGATGTGGCGGAGCCGGCGCGGGAGGTCGGGGCGCGGGCCAAGGGCACGGCGGCGACCTCGACCGTGGCGGAGGGGCCGCTCACCGTCGTGCTCTCCGCCACCACCACCTCCCGCCGGCTGCGGGGGGAGCCGAACGCCTTCAACGAGATCCGCATCGCGCCGGACGGCAGGGTGAGCATCTTCGCCCGTGCCTGGGACGGGGCGCGCTGGGCGGCGGTGCCGCCGCAGGCAACGGATGCCACGCCCTCGGTCGCGGTGGCGGCGGACCCGGCCGCCATGCCTTGAACTGGCGCCCCCCGCCGCCCCGGTCCAGGATGGCGCCGGAGGAGGACGCGCCCATGGTCTTCGAGGGATTCACGCTGGAGACGCGCGAGGCGAATGGCCAGGCGGTGCGCCTGCGCCGCGGCGGGGAGGGCCCGCCGCTGCTGCTGCTGCACGGCAACCCGCAGACCCATCTCATGTGGCACAGGGTGGCGCCCGCGCTGGCGAGGCGCTTCACCGTCATCGCGCCCGATATCCGCGGCTATGGCTTCTCCGGCAAGCCGCCGGTCACGCCGGACAGCCGGCACTATGCCAAGCGGGAGATGGCGAAGGATCTGGTCGCGCTGATGCGCGACCTGGGCCATGACCGCTTCCGGATCGTCAGCCATGACCGCGGCGCGCGGGTGGCGCACCGCCTCGCGCTCGACCACCCCGCCCTCGTCGAGAAGCTCTGCGTCATGGACATCATCCCGACGCTCGCGCATTTCGAGCGCACCGACATGGCCTTCGCCATGGGCTACTATCACTGGTTCTTCCTGGCCCAGCCGCATGACCGGCCCGAGCGCATGATCCTGCGGGACACGGAGGACTGGTTCGACCTGCACACCTCGCGCGAGCCGAAGGACAAGGGTTTCTTCCACCCGGAGGCCCGGGCCGACTACCTCGCGGCGCTGCGGCAGCCCGGCACGGTCGCCGCGATCTGCGAGGACTACCGCGCCGCGACCGGCATCGACCTGGAGCATGACCGCGCCAGCCGGGCCGCCGGCGAGAAGGTGCGGTGCCCGCTGCTCGCGCTCTGGGGCAGCAAGGGGGCGATCGCGCGCTGGTACGACGCGCTGGCGATCTGGCGGGAGTATGCGGCGGGCGAGGTGACGGGCGGGCCGGTGAACAGCGGCCACTACCTGGCCGAGGAGGCACCGGAGGAGGTGCTGGCCTGGCTCGACCGCTTCCTCTGAGCCGGGCGCTGCGGCATCCTCCGCTGCAACGAACCCCGGGAGGACTCCATGCCGCATCTCAGCCGCCGCGCGGCGCTCGCCGCCGCGCTCGCCCTGCCCGCCGCGGCGCAGGCGCAGGGCTGGCCGAGCCGCCCCATCACCGTGCTGGTCCCGAACCCGCCCGGCGGCGGCACCGATTTCGCCGCGCGGCTCTACCAGGATGCGCTGGCGCGGCTGCTGGGCGCCCAGGTGGTGGTGGACAACCGTCCGGGCGCGAATGGCAACATCGCCATCCAGGCGGCGGCGCGCTCGGCGCCGGACGGGCACACGCTGCTGCTGCAGTACAACGGCTACCACGGCGGCAATCCGGCGATGATGAAGAACCTCACCTGGGACCCGGTGAGGGACCTGGCGCCGGTCGGCATGGCGACGGTCGCGCCGCATGCCATCCTCATCCCGGCGGAACTGCCGCCGCGGACACTCCGCGAGTTCATGGATTACGTGAAGGCGCGGCCGGGGCAGATCAACTACGCCTCCTCCGGCAACGGCTCCATCCAGCACATCGCCGGCGTGCTGTTCAGCAGGGCGGTCGGCGTGCCGATGGTGCATGTGCCCTATCGCGGCGCGGCGCCGGCGCTGCAGGACGTGGCGGGCGGGCGCATCGAGCTGTTCATCACCACCCCTTCCTCGGCGATCGGCCTGGTGCAGGGCGGCAAGGTGCGGGCGCTGGCCATCGCCAGCGCCGAGCGCATCCAGGCCCTGCCGGAGGTGCCGACCACGGCGGAGGCCGGCATGCCCGATTTCGTGGTGGATGCCTGGTTCGCCTTCTTCGCCCCCGCGGGCACGCCGGCGCCGGTGCTGGAGCGGCTGAACGCCGCGCTGCGGGAGGCGGCGGCGCTGCCGGAGGTGCGCCGCCGGGCGGAGGAAGGCGGCGTGCTGCTGCGGCCGATGACCATCGCGCAGATGGACGAGGTGGCGCGGCGCGAGATCGAGGTGCTGGGCCGCATCATCCGGGAGAACAACATCACCCTGGAATAGAGCGGATCGCGGGCGGGCATGAGCGCCCGGCCAGGCAAATCCGCTTCGCGATCCGCTGCAGGCGCCGTGGCGGCATGGAGGCACCGGTTCATTGCGGTCTCGCAGGCCGCCATCATCCGGCACCGGTCGGAGGTGATCATCGCGGCCTCCTCCCTTGTCCGGCGCGGCAGCCTCAGCCGGGCCACACCGCCCAGAGATAGCCGAGATAGCCGGCGAAGAGCAGCACGCCCTCCCGCCGCCCGACGCGCCAGCCGGTGCGGGCGACCAGCAGCAGCAGCAGCGAGGCGCCGAGCATCACCCAGATATCGAGGGCGAGGATCTCCGCCGGCACCGGGGTCGGCGCGATCAGCGCCGTCGCGCCGCCGATGCCGAGGACATTGTAGATGTTGGACCCGAGGAGGTTGCCGAAGGCGACCTCCCCCTGGCGGCGGAAGGCGGCGACCAGCGAGGTGACCAGTTCCGGCATGGAGGTGCCGATGGCGACGATGGTCAGGCCGATCACCGCCTCCGGGATCGCCAGCACGCGCGCCAGCGCCACCGCGCCGTCCACCAGCAGCCGCCCGCCGAGCACCACCAGCACCAGCCCGCCGAGCGCCAGGCTGAGCGGCAGGGCGAGTCCCGCCGCCTGCGGCACCGCCCCGCGCAGGCCATGCGGGTGCGCGCCCTCGAAGGCCTCGGACTTGGCATAGGCCGCGCCATGGCTGGCGCCCTCCTGCCGCTCCTGCCGCCAGGAGAGCAGGAGGTAGAGGAGGAGGCCGAGCAGGAAGGCCCCGCCCACCGGGCGGCCGAGCTGCGCGGCGAAGCCCGCGCCGGTCAGCGCCAGGGCGGCGAGCAGGCCGATCACGCCATCCCGCGCCAGGGCCCGCGATGCCACGGCGACCGGCGCGACCATGGCCGCCAGGCCGAGGATCAGCAGGATGTTGGCGATGTTGGAGCCGACGATGTTGCCGACCGCGATGCCGGGCGAGCCGGCGAGCGAGGCCTGCAGGCTGGTCACCAGCTCCGGCGTCGAGGTGCCGAAGCCGAGCAGGGTCAGGCCGATCAGCAGGGGCGAGACGCCCAGCCGCTCCGCGACGCGCACCGCGCCGCGCACCAGCAGCTCCCCGCCGAGCGCGAGCAGGACGAGGCCACCGAGGATGCCGGGCAGCGCGTCCATCATGGGCTAGGTCAACCGCTTCCAGAACAGCACCGCCGGGTGGAGCCTGCCCCCCGCATCCAGCGCGTATTCCGGGATGCGGCCGGCCTCCTGCCAGCCGAGCTCGCGGCAGAGCGCCTCGGCGGCGCTGCCCGCCACGGTATCCAGCACGAGCAGGCTGCGCCCGGCCCGCGCCGCCACCGCCTCGGCCTGCAGCATCAGCGCGCGGCCGATGCCCTGCCGCCGCGCGGCGGGATCCACCAGCAGCCTGGCGATGGCGGCGCGGTGGGGCTGGTTCTGCGGCGTGTCGCAATCGACCTGCACCGTGCCCGCCAGCACGCCATCAAGCCAGGCGACGAGCAGCAGCCGGTGGCCGGCCGCGACATCGCTGGCGAGTTTGCGCCAGAAGCCGCGCGCCGCCTCCGGCGCGAGCGGCGGGAGGAAGGAGAGGCTGGCGCCGGCCTGCACGCAGGCGATCAGGATCTCGGCCAGGCGCCGCTCGGCGCTGGCGGCCGCGGCGGCGTCCAGCGCCTCGACCACCAGCCCGCGCAGCGGCTTGGCGTAGCGGAATTCCAGCGATTTCGAGAGGTCGTCGAGGACGCGGATGGCGCCCTGCCGGACATAGGAGCGCTTCTCGTAGAAGCGGTGCGCTTGCTCGAAGCGCGTGTCGCTCCAGAGGACGAGGCGGGCGGCGCCGGCCTCCCGCGCATGCGCCTCCGCCCTCTCCAGCAGCCGGGCGGCGAGGCCGCTGCCGCGCTCGCCGGCCGCGACATACATGCGACAGACTTCCCAGGCCTCGTCGCTGCGCAGCGGCCGGGTGCCGACCATGCCAACAATCCGGCCATCCCGCTCCGCGGTCCAGACCGCGCCACCCTGGCCGGCGAACCAGGTGGCGAGGGCGCGCAGTTCCGGCACTTCGCCATCCACGTCCAGGATGCAGCCGGGGTATTCCGCCCAGCAGGCGCCGATCAGGGCGATGAAGCCCTCGGCATCCGCGTCGCGGGCCGGGCGCAGCAGGGCCTGGCCGGGCGGCGGGGCGTCAGCCCCGCCATGGCCATGCGGACCCGCGCCCGCCCGGGTCACGACAGCTCCCGGCAGAACTCCTGGATGCGGCCGCAGGCCTCGGTCAGGCTCTCGGTATCGGTCGCGTAGGAGATGCGCATATGCGGGGACATGCCATAGGCCGCGCCCTGCACGCAGGCGACGTGCTTCTCCTCCAGCAGCGCGGCGACGAAATCGGTGTCGGTCTCGATCCTGCGGCCGCCCTTCGTCACCTTGCCGAGGCAGCCCGCGAGGTTCGGGAAGACGTAGAAGGCGCCTTCCGGCTTGTGGCAGGTGAGGCCCGGCGCCTCGTTCAGCATGGCGACGACCATGTCGCGGCGCTGCTCATAGATGCGGCGCCGCTCCTCCACCAGTTCCTGCGGCCCGTCCAGCGCGGCGGCGGCGGCCGCCTGGCCGACGGTGGAGACACCCGCCGTCGCCTGACCCTGCATGTTGAACATGCCCTTGATCAGCTTCGCGGGCGCGCCGCCGAAGCCGATGCGCCAGCCGGTCATGGCATAGGTCTTGGAGCAGCCATTGACCGTCAGCGTGCGGTCCTTCAGCCCCGGCGTGACCTGGGCGATGGTGCTGAACCGGTGGCCGTCATAGAGCAGGTGCTCATACATGTCGTCCGACATCACCCAGACCTGCGGGTGGCGCAGCAGCACCTCGCCGATCGCGGCGAGTTCCGCGGGCGTCGGCACCGCGCCGGTCGGGTTGCCGGGAAAGTTCAGCATCACCCATTTGGTGCGCGGGGTGATGGCGGCCTCGATATCCTCCGGCCGCGGCTTGAAGCCGTTGTTCTGCGGGCAGGAGACGGTGACGGGCACGCCGCCCGCCACCTTCGCCATGTCGGCATAGCTCACCCAGAAGGGCGCGGGGATGACCACCTCGTCGCCCGGGTCGAGCGTCGCCATGAAGGCGTTGAAGATCACCTGCTTGCCGCCATTGCCGACGATGATCTCGTCCGGCCCGTAATCCAGGCCGTTGTCCCGCTTGAACTTGCGGGCGATGGCGGCCTTCAGCGCCGGCGTGCCGCCCTGCGGCGGATACTTGGTGTCGCCGGACAGGGCGGCCTGGTAGGCCGCCTCGATGGCGTGGCGCGGCGTCGGGAAGTCGGGCTCGCCATTCGCCAGGCTGATGACGTTGATGCCCTGGGCGCGCATCTCCCGCGCCTTCGCCGTCATGGCGGCGGAGGGCGAGACCTGGACGTTGGACAGGCGCTTGGCGAGCTCCGGCATGGGTCCGACGCCTCAGCGCAGCCCGGCGCAGAAGCGCTGGATGCGCGTGCAGGCGTCCTTCAGCTGCTCGTCGCTGGTCGCGTAGCTGATGCGGAAATAGCCGGGATACAGGAAGGCGGCGCCATGGACGCAGGCGACCCCCTCCTCCTCCAGCAGGGCGATGCAGAAATCCTCGTCCGTCTCGATCCGCTTGCCGCCCTTCGTCACCTTGCCGATGCAGCCCTGCATGGAGGGGAAGACGTAGAAGGCGCCTTCCGGCTTGTGGCAGCGGAGGCCCGGCGCGGCGTTCAGCATCTCTACCACCATGTCGCGGCGGCGCTTGTAGGCCACCTTCATGGTCTCGATGCTGTCCTGCGGCCCCGTCAGGGCCTCGACCGCCGCGGCCTGGCTGATGCTGCTGGTGTTGCTGGTGGACTGGCTCTGCAGCTTGTCCATCTGCTTGATGAGATGCGCGGGCGCGCCGGCATAGCCGATGCGCCAGCCGGTCATCGCATAGGCCTTGGAGCAGCCGTTCATCGTGACCGTGCGGTCGCGCAGCCGCGGCTCCACCTCCAGCACCGTCGCCGGGCGGAAGCCGTCATAGGCCAGCTTGTTGTAGATGTCGTCGGTGAAGACCCAGACATGCGGATGCTTCATCAGCACGTCCGTCAGCTTCTTCAGCTCCTCGGCGGAATAGGCCGCGCCGGTCGGGTTGGACGGGTTGTTGAGCAGGAACCACTTGGTCTTCGGCGTGATCGCGGCCTCGAGCTGCTCCGGCCGCAGCTTGAAGCCCATGTTCTCGTCGCCGCGGACGATCACCGGCGTGCCCTCGGCGAGTTGCACGATGTCCGGGTAGGACACCCAGCAGGGGCTCGGGATGATCACCTCGTCGCCCGCCTGGATGGTGGCGAGGAAGGCGTCGAAGATCACCTGCTTGCCGCCCGTGGCGACCAGGATCTCCTCCGGCTTGTACTCGATGCCGTGGTCGGCCTTGAAGCGCGCGGCCACCGCCTGGCGCAGGGCCGGGGTGCCGGCGACGTCGGTGTAGCGGGTCTCGCCGCGCTGGATGGCGGCGATCGCCGCGTCCTTGACGTTCTGCGGGGTGTCGAAATCCGGCTCGCCCGCGGCCAGGCCGATGACGTCCTTGCCCGCCGCCTTCAGCGCCCGCGCCTTGCTGGTCATGGCGATGGTGAGCGAGGGGGAGATGCGGTCGAGGCGGTCGGCGATCAGCTTCATGGGGGTCCTGCAGGACTGGCGAAGGGCCGCGACCCTACCGCCCGCCCCCTGCCGCTTCAACCCGCGCCGGGGCCGCGGCGGCCATTCCGCCCCAGAATGAGGGCCGCCGCCCCCACCGCCAGCCCGGCCAGGGCCAGGATGACCGTTGCCAGCGCATTGATCTCCGGCGTCAGCCCGATCCGGAGCTGGGAGAAGACCAGCATCGGCAGGGTGGTCCCGGCCGGGCCGGAGACGAAGCTCGCCACCACCACGTCATCGAGGGAGAGGGTGAAGGCCAGCAGCCAGCCCGCGACCAGGGCCGGGGCCATCAGCGGCAGGGTGACGGTGCGGAAGACGGTGAAGGGCCCGGCGCCGAGATCGGCCGCCGCCTCCTCCAGCGCCGGGTCCATCCCCGCCAGCCGCGCCTGCACCACCACCGCGACATAGGCGAGGCCGAGCGTCGCATGCGCCAGCAGCACCGTCGCGGCGCCCCGCCCGACCTGCCAGCCGAGGGCGGCCTCCGCCCAGCCCTGCAGCACCACGAACAGCAGCAGCAGGGAGAGGCCCGTCACCACCTCCGGCAGCACCAGCGGCGCCCCGGCCAGCGCGCCGAATACCGCCCGGCCGCGGAAGGGGCCGTGCCGGGCCAGCACCCAGCCCGCCATGCCGCCCAGCAGCACGGCCAGCGTCGCGGCGCCGGCGGCGATGCGGAGCGAAAGCCAGGCCGCCTCCAGCATTCGCTCATTCGCCGCCAGCGCGGCGAACCAGCGCAGCGAGAACCCGCCCCACTGGAAGGGGATGCGGTCGGCACTGAAGGCGTAACCGACCAGCAGCAGGATCGGCAGCCAGAGGAAGGAGAGCCCGACAGCCAGCCCCACCCGCCGCATCACGGCACCATGTCGAGGCTCTGCCCCGAACTCCGCGAAGGGGGCGAAGCCGCCCTTCGAGACCCCCCGTCATCCTCCAGGCGCTGGAACAGCCGGATCGGGAGGATCAGCAGCGCCAGCAGCGCCACGGCCAGCGCCGCGGCCAGCGGCCAGTCGCGGTTCTGGAAGAACTCGCCCCAGAGGGCGCGGCCGACCAGCAGCGCCTCCGGCGGGCCGAGCAGTTCCGGGATCACGAACTCCCCCGCCGCCGGGATGAAGACCAGCAGGAACGCCGCCGCCGCCCCGGGCAGGGAGAGCGGCAGGGTGACGGTGCGGAACACCACCCAGGGCGTGGCGCCGAGATCGGCCGCCGCCTCCTCGACCGAAAGGTCGCGCCGCAGCAGCGTCGCGGTCAGCGGCAGCACGGCGAAGGGCAGGTAGGCATGCACCATGCCGAGATAGAGCGCGGCATCGCTGTAGAGCAGCGGCACCGGCGCCTCCGTCAGCCCCAGCCCCATCAGCACGCCATTCACCCAGCCGCCATCGCGCAGCAGCCCGATCCAGGCGCCGAGGCGGGGCAGGAAGCCGGTCCAGAAGGGCAGCAGCACCAGGGCCAGCAGCGGCACCCGCCACCCCTCCCGCGCGGAGGCGATGCCAAGCGCCATGGGATAGGCGAGCAGCAGGCAGATGGCGGCGGAGAGGAAGGCAACGACCAGGGAACGCAGGAAGGCGGCGGCATAGTACCAGTCCTCCGCCAGGGTCAGCAGGTTGGCGAAGCTGCCCTGCCAGCCCGCCTCCAACGAGACCGGCGGCAGGAAGGGCGGCACGCCCGGCGCGGGCTCGGAGAGCGCGATGCCGGCCAGGATCGCCACCGGCGCCGCCACCAGCAGCAGCAGCCAGAGGAAGGGCGGCAGCAGGATCAGGGCGCGGCGCATCAGTCCGCCAGCGGCGCCAGGGCCTCGGGCGCCCAGGCCAGGGAGAGGGCCTCGCCCGGCGCCGGCGGCGCGGCCTCGGACGGCAGCGCCACCCGCCATTCCGTCCCGTCCGGCAGCGCCACCACCGCCATCCACCCATCGCCGCGATAGGCCAGGTCCTTCAGCCGCGCCGCGATGCCGTTCTCCGCCGGCGGCGCGCCGGCCACCAGCCGGATGCGCTCCGGCCGCAGCGCGACGCTGATCGCCTCGCCGGGGCCGCGGCCGGGCGGCACGGCCAGACGCAGCCGGCAGCCCGCGGCGCAGTCCACCGCCCCGTCCGGCCCCAGCCGGCCTTCCAGGATGTTCGCCGCGCCGAGGAATTCCGCCACATACCGCGTCGCCGGCCGGTCATAGAGGGCGCGCGGCGGCCCGATCTGCGCCAGCCGCCCCCGCTCCAGCACCGCCACCCGGTCGGCCAGCGCCAGCGCCTCCGCCTGGTCATGCGTCACCATGACGAAGCCGGCGCCGGTCGCGCGCTGCAGGGCGCGCAGCTCGAAGCCGGTGCGTTCGCGCAGGGACGCATCCAGCGCCCCCAGCGGCTCGTCCAGCAGCAGCAAAGGCGGGCGCTTCACCAGGCTGCGGACCAGGGCCACGCGCTGCCGCTGGCCGCCGGAGAGCTGCGCGGGCCTGCGCCCCTCGAACCCCGTCAGCCCGACCATCGCCAGGGCCTCCGCGACGCGCTGGGCGATCTCCGGCTTCGCCACCCCGTCGCGGCGCAGGCCATAGGCGACATTGTCGAAGACCGAGAGATGCGGGAAGAGCGCGTAGCTCTGGAACACCATGCTGACCGGGCGGGCATGCGGCGGCAGGGGGGCGATGTCCCGCCCCTGCAGCAGCAGGCGGCCGGCATCGGCGGCCTCGAACCCCGCGATGATGCGCAGCAGGGTGGACTTGCCGGAGCCGCTGCCGCCGAGCAGCGCCAGGAATTCCCCCGGCGCCACGTCCAGGCTCAGCGCATCCAGCGCGAGGGTCGCGCCGAAGCGCTTGGTCACGCCCGCGAGGCGCAGCAGCGGCCCGGCCGGGGCGCCAGCGGCCCCGATGACCGAAGGACCGGCCGGCGCGAAGGCCCGAATCGCCGTCGCCAACCGACTAGCGGCCCGCCCGGAAGCGGTTCCAGAGGCGCGTCCGCGCCCGCTCCGCCGCCGGGTTCAGCGTGCCCGGCACGAAGGCGCGGGAGAGCGCCTCCTCCGGGGGATGGACGCTCGGATCCTCCCGCACCGCCGGCGCCACGAGCGGACGGCTGGCCGGCACCGCGTTGGGGTAGCGGACATGGCTGGTGATGGCGGCCATGATCTCCGGCTGCAGCAGGAAATCGATGAAGGCATGCGCGGCGTCGGGGTTCGGCGCATCGGCCGGGATCGCCAGCATGTCGAACCAGAGATGCGCGCCCGATTTCGGCGCGACATAGCCGATCTCCACGCCCCGGCCGGCCTCCCGGGCGCGGGCCGCGGCCTGGATGACGTCGCCGCTATAGGTCAGCGCCACGCAGATCTCGCCGGTCGCCAGCATGTCCACCAGCGCGCCGGAGCCGGGGATGGCGCGCAGATGCGGGCGGATGGCCAGCAGCGCCTGCTCCGCCGCGCGCAGATCGGCGGCCTCGGTGCTGTCCGGTCCCTTGCCCAGCCAGGCGAGGACGGAGGGCAGCACATCGGTCGCGCTGTCCATCACGGCGAGGCCGCAGCGCGCGAGCCTTGCCGCATTCTCCGGCTTCAGCAGCAGGTCGAGCCCGTCCATCGGCGCCTCGGGCCAGAGCGCACGCACCCGGTCCAGCCGGATGCCGAGGCCGACCGTGCCCCACAGGTAGATCGCGCCATACCGGTTGCCGGGATCGACCGCCGCCACGCGTTCCATCAGCCGCGGATCGAGGTTCCGCCAGTTGGGTATCCTGTCCTTGTCCAGCGGCCGCAGCGCCCCGGCGCGGACCAGGCGGGCGAAGCTCGGCTCGCTGGTCGGGACGATGAGGTCGTAGCCCGACCGGCCCGCGGAAAGCTTTCCTTCCAGCGTCTCCAGGCTGTCATAGACATCGTAGCGCACCCGGATGCCGGTCTGCTGCTGGAAGCGCTCGACCACGGCGGGGTCGATGTAGTCGGTCCAGTTGTAGACGTTCAGCACCGGCTGCGCCGACGCCACCGGGACCAGCATCCGGGCGAGCAGCAGCGCTGGCAGCAGCAGGCAAGCGAACAGGAAGCCTCGGCGCATCGCCACCCCGCTCCGGTTGGATCACGCCCAGGCTAGAGCAGATCGCCGCAGGGCGGAAACGCCCGCCGGCATGAATCCGCCGGGCCAACCAAGGCCGGGGCGCTTTTTCGCCGCACCGCCGGCGCGCCGGTGCGAAGGCGGGTCCGGCGCGCCGGGAACTAGGATCATTTTCCTTGACTTTCCGATCCGGAGTCGGCTAACCCCGCCCTGCCGACGGCCGAATTGCGCCCAAGGCTCCCCCGCACCATCCGCGCCCGCCGCCGGCGGCCCCATCCGGACGCGCCCCGCCGCGCCCGGCTGTGCCGCCGCGCCCGGCCGTTGCCGAGACGGAGACACCCGTGCCCTTCAGCCCGGCCAGCCTCAATGCGCTGATCCAGACCAGCGCCTTCGCCCTCTGGCACTACCGCACCACGGACAGCCGCGCGACGGTCAGCGCCGCCGGCTATTTCGCGCCGGCCACCGCCAGCCTGCGCGCGGGCGACCTGATGATCCTGCAGGCCTCGGACGCCATGGCGCTGGTGCCGCTGCGCAGCAATGCCGTGCTCGGCACGGGCGTCACGCTCGATGGCGCGGTCGGGCCGGTGAGCCTGCTGCGCAGCGTCGCCATGGGCCTGCGCGCCAGCCAGAGCGCCTCGGCGGTGGTGCGGACGCTCCTGCTCGCGCCGCTTGCCGCCGGCTTCCTCGCGGGCGGCAGCATTCCGGTCTCCGCCGCCGTCACCGGCCCCATCGCGCAGGTGGTGTTCAGCCTGCGCGATGCGGGCGGGGCCGTCATCCCGCCGGTGCGGAGCGTGATGGTGGAAGGCGGCCGCGCCGCGGCCAGCTTCCCCGCCCCGCCGGTCGGCAGCGGCTACCGCATCCGGGTGGAGGATGCGGCCGACCCGGCGATCGCCGCCACCTCGCGCAGCTTCAGCGTGGCGCCGGATGCCGGCATTCTGCTGATCGAGGGCGGCGACACCCTGACCACCGAGGCCGGCGACCGGCTGCGGCCCTGAAGCGGATCGCGCTCAGAACTGAACGCCACTCCGCTGCAGGCCGTTGTCGGTAGAGCAGGGTCACGCTGCGGGGGCGTTCACGCCCCTCCGCGACCTGCTCTGGCGCGGATCGCCGCGGAGCGGAAACGCCCAGAGGGCTGACCTGCCCTTCCGGACAATGCTGGACCATCCAGGGCTGCACAGCCGGCCCGGGACGGTCCAGCGCGATCGCGGCGGGGCGTGAACGCCCCGAAGCAAGGCTTTGCCCTGCATGCCGCCACCGGCCATCCCCTCGCCGGGACGCGGATGGCCTCCCCGACCGCGCCCCGATCCGCCGCAGGTCCTGCCCCCCGGGGCCGATGCGCGCCCCCCGACCGCGGGCCCGCGCCGCGGCCGCCCCCCGTTCCCCCCTCCGCCCGTGCCGCGCCGGCCCATCGCCGGCCGGCCGCGCGCGCCCATCCGGACTGGAGCCCCATGCCCGACGTAAGGATCAGCGAGCTGCCCGCCGCCGCGACTCCCGGCGATGCAGACCTCGCGCCGCTGGTGCAGGCCAGTGGCGCCACCCTGGAGACCCGCCGCGCCACCCTCGCGCAGCTCCGCGCCGCCGTGCTGGCCGACCGCGGCGCGCATGTGCGGGACTATGGCGCGGTCGGCGATGGCGTCACCAACGACGCGCCCGCCATCCAGGCGGCGATCAACGACCTGAAGGAGAAGGGCGGCGGCACGCTGAGCTTCGGCCCGCGGGTCTATCGCATCGCCTCCCCCATCAGCATCGCCGACGTCACCATCCGCCTGCAGGGCGCCGGCTTCACCGAGGGGCCCGGCCCCGGCCAGGGCACCTGGCTGCGCATCGACCAGACCGGCTTCACGCCCTTCACCTTCACCGGCGTCTTCGCCCGCGGCTCCGCGGTGCGCGACATCGCCGTGCAGCAGGTCCACACCGCCGCGCTGAACGCCAACTGGGCGCCCAACAACTACGACTTCGTCTTTCGGGTGGAGGACTGCCTGGGCGGCATCGATTTCGACAATGTCTTCCTCTGCTTCGTCAACCGCGGCATCTACTGCCGCAACTCCGGCCGGCTCGACATCCGCCGGCTGCGCGGGCAGGTGCTGCGCACGGGCGTCGAGATCGACCAGTGCCTCGACATCCCGCGCATCCACAGCCTGCATTTCTGGACCTTCCTGACCAGCGACAACAACGTGGTCCGCTGGGCGCAGGCGAATGGCGACGCCATGGTCTTCCGGCGCTGCGATGGCGTCTTCATCGACCAGGCCTTCGTCCTCGGCTTCCGCAGCATGTTCCGCTTCGCCTCCTCCGGCAGCGGCATCACCACGAAATTCTACATCGGTCAGGCCTATACCGATTTCGTGCAGTACGGCGTCTGGATCGAGGCGAACGGCACGGACGGGCAGATCGCCAACCTCACCCATCAGGGGGAGATCTTCAATGCCGGTGGGCCGCCGCTGCCGGGCGGCATCGGGCTCTTCGTCAATGCCTCCAACACCCGCGTGCAGGTCGGCAACCTGCGCATCGACGCGGTGGAGGACAATGCCATCCGCCTCAATGGCAGCGGCAACCGGCTGGATGTCTTCTCGCTGCGCTGCGTGCGGTACAATTACCGCAACAACGGCGCGGCGGCGATCCATGTGGCGGATTCCGGCGCCGCCACGCCGAATGCGGTCTATCTCGGCAGCCCGCCGCTGCTGGAATCGGGCAATGGCGGCCCGCTGACCAATGGCAGCAGCACCAACGCCGTCGTCGCCCTCGGCGCGCCGGCCGGCCGCGCGGCCCGGCCCGGCCTGTCGCTCGGCCGCCAGGATACCGGGCTGTTCGAACCCGCCGCCGGCGCGCTGGCCGGCACGGCGGGCGGGACGGAGGTGCTGCGCGCGACCTCGGGCGGCGCGGTGACGCTGGGCGGCGCGCCCGGCCTGCATGCGCTGGAGGTGGCGACGCCACCCGCCGGCGCGAACCGCGTCGTGGTGGCGGGCGGCGGCACCGGCGCGCCCGTGACCCTGCAGGCGCAGGGGGCGGACGCGCATGTGGATCTCCTCCTCACCGGCAAGGGCAACGGGCTGCTGCGCACCGTCTCGCCCCCGCCGGGCGATGATTCCTCGGCCGTCGCCACCACCGCCTGGGTCCGGGCGCAGGACTATGGCGGCGGGACGGCGGCGGTCACCAGCGTCGCCGGCCGCACCGGCGCGATCAGCCTCGGCGTTGGCGACGTTGCCGGCGCAGCGCCGCTCGCCTCGCCCGCCTTCACCGGCTCGCCCACCGCGCCGACCCCGGCGGCGACGGATCGCAGCGGCGCCCTGGCCACCACCGCCTGGGCCTGGTCGCGGCCGGCGCAACTCCAGCTTGCCGACGAAACCGCCACGGGCGGCCAAGCCCGCGGCGCCGGCGCCGTGGACTGGCAGGGCAGCCGGAGCCTGGCGAGCCAGGTGGCAAGCGGCGCGCAGGCGACCATCGGCGGCGGCGGCGGCAACACCGCCTCCGCCCTTGCCGCCACCGTCGCCGGCGGCAGCGCCAACAGCGCGAATGGCCCGTACAGCTGGGTGCCGGGCGGCCTGCAGGCAGATACCCGCGGCCTGCCCGGCCGCGCCGCCTGGTCCGCCGGCAGCTTCGCGGTGCCCGGCGATGCGCAGGCCGACGAGTTCGTGCTCCGCCGCCAGACGACCGACGCGACCGCTGTCGTGCTGACCGCGGACGGCGCCGCGCCCGGCGCGACGAATCTCGTCAACCTGCCGGCCGGCGCGACCTATGCCGTCCGGGTCATGGTCGCCGCCCGGCAGACCGGGGGCAGCGCCGGCACGATCGGCGACAGCGCCCTGTGGGCGCGCGACTTCCTGGTGAAGCGAAGCGCCAACGGCGCGGTGACCAGCATCACCGGCGTGTCGCAGACGCTGGTGGCCCCGACCGCGAGCGACGGCGGCGCAAGCGCCTGGCGCGTCATGCACGCGCCCGATTCCACCCATGGCGGCCTGTCGCTCTCCTGCACGGGGGAGGCGAACAAGACCATCAACTGGGTCGCCCGGATCCTCTCGGTCGAGATCGTCGGCTGACCGCCCGGGCGCGCCTGCGGGAAGGCGCGCCCGGGCGGCATCGCAGGACGATGCCATTTCCCCCGCCCGTCCGGCGGCACGGCCCGGTGCCGCGCCACCGGACACCTCCCCACCCCCCTGGAGAGCCCCCATGGCCCTGCTGAAGCCGATCGAGATCCGCAACACGGGTCTCGTCGCCGCCTATTGGCGCCTCACCCACTGCCAGATCGACCACGGCGCCGGCATCGCCGAGTTCCGCCTGCATGGCTGGCCGAGCCGGGAGGCCCGGGAGGCGGGCAAGGCGCCCCTGCCCGGCCTGCTCTACCGCGTCACCGCCGGGGAACTCGGCCTGTCCGACCTGCACGCGGTCCGCAGCGCGGATCTCTACGGCGCCGCCCGCACCCGGCCGGCCGAGGACGGCACGGTCTGGTTCGCCGATGCCGAGGATGCCTGACCCCGGCCCCATTCCCCGCCAGCCCTGAGAGGAGAGACGCATGCCCGACCTTACCGATTACGCGAAGAACCTGCTCGGCCGCGCCCTGTGCGCCCGGGTGCCCGCCCTGCCCAGCCAAGTTTTCCTGGCCTTGGGCACCGGCGGCAGCGATGCCACCGGCCTGACCGGCGAACCGGCCGGCAACGGCTATGCCCGGCAGCGCGTGACCTTCACCGGCACCGGCGCGCAGCAGAACACGGATGCCATCCGCTTCACCTTCACCGCCGCCGCCGGCACCCTGACGCATGTCGGCCTGTTCGATGCGGTGAGCGGCGGCAACCCGCTGACCTGGTCGGCACTGGCGCAGCCGGCGGCGGTCACGGGGGCGGGGACCGTCACCGTCAACCCGGCGGCGCTTGTGGTGACGCCCGCCTGACACCCAGGGGGGAGGACGCGGCCCCGCGCGGGGCCGCGTCGCCCTGGGATCCGGAGCAGCGCCGGCCATGCGCCCGGCGCGGGGCCGATTCGTGACCTGCGATCGGCAGCGGTGACTTGTACCTGACGGTGCCCCTCGGCTACCTTCGGCGCAAGGACCGGAGAATGCCTTGAATCCGTTCGACGCGCCGCACCCGACCAATGAGCTGAAGGCCACCGCGCCGGTCTGCGACCGCTGCGGCAGCAGGGTTGCGGGCCTGTGCCAGCCGCTCGACATCGCCGCGCTCGACGAGATCTCGAGTGAATCGCAGCAGACGTCGATGCCTGCGCACAGCATGGTCTTCCGCGAGGGCGATCCGGCCGGCAAGGTCTTCACCCTGATCGAGGGCTTCGCCAAGCTCACCCGGCTGCTGCCGGACGGCAAGCAGCAGGTGGTCGGCTTCCGCTTCGCCGGCGACGTCATCGGCTATACCACCCTGCCCTCCTACCCCTTCGATGCCGAGCTGCTGACCGACTCGCGCCTCTGCCGGCTGGAGCGCGGGCAGCTCGATGGGCTGCTCCGCCGCTACCCGAAGCTGGAGCGGCGGATGCTCGATCTCTGCGTGCAGGAGCTGACCGCGACGCAGGAGCAGCTCGTCACCGTTGGCCGCCGCTCGGCCGAGGCGCGGGTCGCCGCCTTCCTGCTCTCCCTGGTCGAGGCGAGCCGCCGGCGCGGGCCGCCCAGGACCGTGCTCGAGATGCCCATGACCCGGGCCGATATCGCCGATTTCCTCGGCCTGACGCTGGAGACGGTGAGCCGCAGCCTGACCGCCTTCCGCAAGCGCGGCTGGATCCGGGAGCCGGTGCATCACCGGGTGGAGCTGATCAACCTCCCCGCCCTGTCCGCCCTGGCCGAGGGCACCAGCGACAACGGCTGAGTCGGCCTGGCCCGCAAGCGGGCCGCCGCAACCCCGCCGGGCATGCCAGCCCAGCCCGACCCTCCCGCATCATGCTGTCCCGCAGGAATGCCGGCGCCTGTCTCCGGCTGCGCCCGCCATCGGCGGCTGCAGGTCACGACCTGCGCCGGTCGGTATCCGCCCATCTGCACCACTGACGCGAGTTTGCTCGCGCGCGCGCGCGCCGCTTCGTCCTGCCGGGCGCTGAGGCATGGCGGGCCGCGGCGCAGCCGTGGCCCTGCCAGCCGAGGGTCACGAATTTCATGCGTTTTTGCTGTGTCGGCGCCGGATTCAGCGGCGCGGTCATCGCCCGCCGCCTGGCCGAGGCGGGCCATCAGGTCCTGGTCATCGACGAGCGTCCCCATCTCGGCGGCAACTGCCATACCGAGCGCGATGCCGCGACCGGCATCATGCTGCACCGCTACGGGCCGCACATCTTCCATACGGCGGACCGGGAGGTCTGGGACTTCGTCAACCGCTTCGCCCGCATGATGCCCTATGTGAACCGGGTGAAGGCGATCAGCGGCGGGCGGGTCTATTCCCTGCCGGTCAACCTCCACACGATCAACCAGTTCTTCGGCGCCACCATGAATCCGCGCGAGGCGCAGGACTTCATTGCCGGCCAGGCCCGGCGGGACATAGCGGAGCCCGCGAATTTCGAGGAACAGGCGCTCTCCATGGTGGGGGATGCGCTCTACCGCGCCTTCTTCCGCGGCTATACCCGCAAGCAATGGGGCCTCGACCCCACCGAACTGCCGGCCTCCATCCTCAAGCGCCTGCCGCTGCGCTTCAACTACGACGACAATTACTTCAACCATCCTTTCCAGGGCATGCCGGAGGAGGGCTACACCGCCATCGTCGCCGGCATCCTGAACGCGCCGGGCATCGAGCTCCGCCTCGGCTGCCGCTTCGAGGAGATCGGCGAGGACCTCGCGCATGTCTTCTACACCGGCCCGCTGGATCGCTATTTCGCCTACCGGCTCGGCCGGCTTGGCTACCGCACGCTGGATTTCGAGGAGATCCGCGCGGAGGGGGACTACCTTGGCACCGCGGTGATGAATTATTGCGACGAGGACGTGCCCTTCACCCGTATCAGCGAGCACAAGCATTTCGCGCCCTGGGAGGCCGGGCGGTTCGAGGGCACGGTCTGCTTCCGCGAATACAGCCGCCTCGCTGGCGCCGGGGACATTCCCTACTACCCGATCCGGCTGGTGGGGGAGAAGAAGATGCTCGCGGACTATGTGGCGCTGGCGCGGCAGGCGCGCGGCGTCTCCTTCGTCGGCCGGCTCGGCACCTACCGCTACCTGGACATGGACGTGACGATCCGGGAGGCGATGGATGCCGCGACCATGACGCTGGCGCGGCTGCGGGAGGGGGCGCCGCCGCCGCCCTTCTTCCTTGACCCGCTGGGGCAGGAGGGGAAGCCGGCCGTCCCGGCCCAGTCCTCCCCGGCCCTTGCCCCGGCCGGGCCGCGGCGCGACGCGCCGGCGCCCGTCCCGGGCGTTTCCCGCGGGGCCGGTCAGCGGCTAAAGGAGGCTGCCAACCGATAGGTCCCGCATGACCGCCGAGATCCGTGACGCCATCCTCGATTCCGCCGCCACGCTCCAGCGGCTCGCCGGGGATGCGGCGGCCATCGCCGCCATCGCCGGCATCGTCGATCTCGCCGTCGCCGCGCTCGGCCGGGGCAACAAGCTGCTGCTCTGCGGCAATGGCGGCAGCGCCGCCGATGCCCAGCACTGGGCGGGGGAGCTGGTCTCCCGCTTCCACTACGACCGGCCGGGGCTGCCCGCGATCGCGCTGACCACGGACAGCTCGATCCTCACCGGCATCGGCAACGACTATGGCTATGAGCGGGTCTTCGCCCGCCAGGTGGAGGCGCTGGGTGCCGCGGGCGACGTGCTCTTCGCCCTCTCCACTTCCGGCCGCTCCCCCAACGTGCTCGCGGCGCTGCGGGCGGCGAAGGCGAAGGGGATGGCGACGGCCGGCTTCACCGGGCAGGGCGGCGGGGAGATGCCGCCGCTCTGCGACCTGCTGCTGCGCGCCCCCGCGGAGTCGACGCCGCGGATCCAGGAGGCGCATGAGGTCGCCGGCCACATCATCTGCGCGGAGATCGAGCGCCGCCTCTTCCCGCGCGCGCCGTGACGCGCCGCGCCCTCTTCCTCGACCGCGACGGCATCATCAACGAGGACCGCGGCTTCGTGCACCGGCGGGAGGAGTTCGTCTTTCTCGACGGGATCTTCGACCTCGCCGCCGCGGCGACGCGGCAGGGCCTTGCCCTCGTCGTCGCCACCAACCAGTCGGGCATCGGCCGCGGCTACTACACGGAAGCCGATTTCCACGCGCTGATGGGCTGGGTCGCGGCGGAGTTCGCGGCGCGCGGCACGCCGCTGGCCCGCATCGAATTCTGCCCGGACCACCCGAGCGAAGGCATCGCCCCCTACCGGCGGGAGTCGGACCGCCGCAAGCCCGGCCCCGGCATGCTGCGCGACGCGGCGGCGGCGCTCGGCCTCGACCTCGCCGGCTCCCTCATCGTCGGCGACGGCCTGCGGGACGTGGAGGCCGGCCGCCGCGCCGGCCTCGCCACCTGCCTGCTGGTCACCGCGGATGCGGCGGCCGCGGCGCAGGCGCCGCCCGGGACGCTGGTGCTGCCATCGGTCCGGGCCGCGGCGGCCTGGCTGGCCGCGCGGGGCTGACCGGCGCGCCCAGCCAGGGCGCCCAGGGCGGCACCCGCCGCGGCGCCCGCGCCAGGGCGGCATGCGCCCCATCGAGGCTCAGCCAGGGGCTGTAGAAGGGGTCGCGCATCAGCACCTCTCCCCAGCGCTGGCGCATGGTGGCGATCTCGCCGGCGAAGCGCCGCGCCTTCTCGGGGCTGAGATCCTGCCCGCGCGAGGCGGATTCCAGGTGGTAGAGCTCGGCGAAGGGCGTCCAGAGGATGCGCCAGCCCGCCTCCCGGATGCGGAGGCAGAGATCGATGTCGTTGAAGGCGACGGTGAGGCTGACCTCGTCCAGCCCGCCGACCTGCCGGAACACCTCCCGCCGCAGGGCGAGGCAGGCGCCGGTCGCCGCCGCCACCTCCCGCACCAGGGCGAGGGAGCCGAAATACCCTGTGTCCTCGCGCGCCGCCTTCGGCAGGTAGTGGTCGGCGACGCCGCCGATGCCGGTGACCACGCCGCCATGCTGCAGGGTGCCGTCGGCATAGAGCAGCTTCGCCCCGACCGCGCCGACCGCCGGCCGCAGGGCGTGGCTGACCAGTTCGCGCAGCCAGCCCGGCTCGATCACCTCGATATCGTTGTTCAGCAGCACCAGGATCTCGCCGCGCGCCTCCGCCGCCGCCCGGTTGTTCAGGGCGGAGTAGTTGAAGGGGCCGGGCGCGGCGATGATGCGCACGCGCGGATCGGCGCGCAGCCGCTCGAACAGCGCCAGCGTCTCCGGCTCCTCGCTGCCATTGTCGACGATGAGCAGTTCCAGCGCCGGATAGTCGGTCCGGTGCAGCACGCCCTCGGCGCAGGGGCCGAGCAGCGCGGCGCGGTCCCGCGTCGGCACGATGACGGAGACCAGCGGCGCGGGCTCCGGCACCGGCCGGATCACCCGCACGCCGCCAGGCAGGCGCGGCGCGGGCGCCACCTCCGCCGGGATGCCGGCCTCGGCCAGCGCCGCGGCCACCGCGCGGGCCTGCGCCGCCGGCTCCGCCGGGGCCGCCGCGCCGCCATGGCAGAGCAGCGCCGGGATATGCCGCACCCGTGCCGCGCCGACCCTGGCCGTCGCGCGCAGCGCCAGGTCATGCGCCGCGGCCGACCCCATCGCCTCCCGCAGCCCGCCGAGGTCTTGCAGCAGGTCGCGGCGATAGACCGCGAAGCCGCCGAGCAGGTCCTGGCCCAGCAGCAGGTCGGGGTCGAATTCCGGCTTGAACCAGGCGCCGAAGCGCTGCCCGGCGGCGTCGATCCGGTCCTCATCGGCATAGAGCACGGCGAGGTCCGGCGCGGCGGTCACCGCCGCCGCCACCTCGTACAGCGCCTCCGGCGCCAGCCGGGCATCCGGCGCCAGGGCGGCCACATAGGCGCCGCGTGCCAGCCCGAAGGCGGCGTTGCCGAGGCCGGTCGCGCCCTCCGCCGGCTGCTCGACCACCCGGATGCGCATCTCCGCCGCCGCCGCCTCCGCGACCAGCCGCTTCAGCGGCTCCGGCACCGCGGCGTCGAGGGCGATGCAGAGCTCCCAATGCGGCCAGAGCTGCGCCTCGACCGAGGCGATGGCGTGGTCGAGGGCGGGTTCCGCGACAGCGCGGACCGGCATGGCGAGCGAGATCAGCGGCCGCGCCGGCAGGGCCGCGATATGGGCCTGGATGGCGGCCCGGTCGGCCGGGGAGAGCTGGGCATGGCGGGCGAGCCAGGCGGCATAGCCGCGCCGGTCCTCCGGGTCGTAGCGTTTGGTCGGCGGGGCCCCGAGCAGGCGCCGGGCCAGGCCGGAGAGGCGCAGGCGGAGCGGCAGGAGCTGCCCGGGCAGCAGGCCCCAGAGGCCGCGCCAGGCGCGATGCAGGCTGTGGCGAAGGACATCCATCAGCCAGCCTGATTAGGGACCGGGTCAGGGGCGCGGGCTCACGACCCTGTCAACAATCCCTTTGTGAGGCATGGGCAGGATGTAACCCGCTGAAAATTCGTGCAGCAGACCCCCGCTCATCACGCAATATTGTGTTTTATGTAAATAATTCTAAGTCGGCCCGGGGCCCCAGCCCGCCGGCTCCGGCCAGCTCGATTCGCTTCCGCCACCAACGCCGCGGGCACGCTTCGGCCAAGGGGCCGGCCATGATGCCCGCCCCCGCGGCATCGCATGGCCCCACCCCCGACTCCCCGACCGATCTCACGCCGGCGGCGCCGGGCCTGCGCCGCGCCCTGCATGGCTGCAGCACCGCCGGCTGGTCTCGCGCGTCAGCGAGCCTGGGCTGATCGCCGCGCCTTGCCGCGCGACGCGCTGCGGGCGCTCCCCGGCGGCGCGCCGCCGCTGCCGCGGCCGGCGCGCAGGATGCGCGGGCGTGCCACCGCGTCGCGGCGCTGTCCGGCGATCGCCGCCTGGTCGCGGCGACGCTGGCCGATCCGGCGGCGCGCGCAAGGCCCGCCCGCTCCACCCGGCGCTGGCCGGGCCGGAGGCGCTGCTACTGTCCCAGCCTCTGAACCCGGCGCATCATTTCTGGCACGCGCAGCTCCACTGACTGACTTTTCCTTTTTTCAGGACGGAGCTTCTCCGCCGCCATCCCGGCCGGCTGCCCGGAACAGGGGCGTGGCGCAGCTTTGTACCTGAAAACGCCCCCTGGCCGGTTCCGGTTGTCGAGGAGCGCCCCGGCATCCTGGACGCGGCGGCGGGTGCTGCCCCTGGACAGGAATCGCCTCAGGCCGCATGAAAAAGCCGGAAGTATTCCGGCGCCAGGGCATCGCCGCGGCGCCGCGCCGCGCCCCCGGGCGCCGGCTGTACGGGACATTGCATCATGCTGGATTGTCTCGCGGCGTCGGACGCCGCCTCCCTGCCGCTCCATTGCGTCACCCCCTCCGGGCTGGAGGCGTTCCGGGCCGTTCTGCCGCCGGAGGCGGCGGGCTTCCTCGATGCCTCCGGCTTCGCGGCGAGGCCGCAGGAGGTCCGGCTGCTGCCGGGCGGCGGCGGCCTCTCCGGCGCCGTGCTCGGGCTGGGCGAGGCGCCGCCCACCCCCTGGTCCTTCGGCGGGCTGCCCCAGGCCCTGCCGGCCGGCAGCACCTGGCGCCTCGCGCGCGAGGACCACGCGGCGGAGGCCGTGCTCGGCTGGTGCCTGGGCGCCTATCGCTACACCCGTTTCAAGGAGGCGCCGCGCGCCCCGGCACGGCTGATCCCGCCCGAGGGGACGATGCGGTCCCAGCACGCCGCCGCGGCGGCCTGGCGGGTGCGGGACCTGATCAACACGCCCGCCAACCTGATGGGCCCGGCCGAGCTGGCGCTGGCGATGCAGGACCTCGCCACCCTGCACGGGGCGCGCTGCACCATCATCGAGGGCCCGGCGCTGCAGGAAGGCTTCCCGGCCCTGGCCGCGGTCGGCCAGGCCAGCCCGCGCGCGCCGCGGGTCGCGCTGCTGGAATGGGGCGCGCCGGAGGCGCCGCTGGTGGCGCTCTGCGGCAAGGGCGTCTGCTTCGACACCGGCGGGCTCGACCTCAAGCCCGCCTCGGCCATGCTGCGGATGAAGAAGGACATGGGCGGCGCCGCGCTGGTGATGGGCATCGCCGAGATGGTGATGCGCGCGGGGCTGCCGGTGCGGCTGCTGGTGCTGGTCGGCGCGGTGGAGAATGCGGTGGCCGGCAATGCCTTCCGCCCGGGGGACGTGCTCCGCACCCGCGCCGGGCTGACGGTGGAGGTGGGCAACACCGATGCCGAGGGGCGGCTGGTGCTGGCCGACCTGCTGGCCTTCGCGGCGGAACGCGGGCCGGCGCTGCTGGTGGATTGCGCGACGTTGACCGGGGCGGCGCGGGTCGCGCTCGGGCCCGACCTGCCGGCGCTGTTCACCCCGGATGATTCGCTGGCCGCGGCGCTGCTGACGGCCGGGGAGAAGGCCGCCGACCCCCTGTGGAGATTGCCACTCCACAACGGTTATGATGGCTGGCTGGACAGCACCGTTGCGGATATGAACAACGTTGCCGCACGCCCCATGGCCGGGGCCGTCATCGGTGGTTTGTTCTTGCGCCGTTTCGTCCCCGCCGGTACTGCTTGGGCCCATCTGGACGTCTACGCCTGGAATGACAGCGCGAGACCGGGACGGCCGGAAGGGGGCGAGGCACAGGCGATCCGGGCCGTGGCAGGGGCGATCGAGACTCTGTTCGGCGGCATACCGGGGCCGGGCCGGTAACAACAACGAGATGCCAAGGGAACTTTTCGGCTTTCGCGGCTCTCACTAATGCGGGATGCGTTACCCGTCTGTAGTGCCTCTGACACTGATTGTACCGATCGGGGGTAAGGGTCCCGCTTCGGTCAGCGCGAGAGCCCGTAGGGGCAAGGGGATTGAAGCCATGGCGGTACAGAGCAACCCCGACCAGCTGGTCGGCATCCTACGGGACACGGTCGTCGCCCTCGTGCGGCGGGATGGTCCGGACCTCTCGGCGCGCCAATTGGGCGTGTTCCTGACGGTCTACCTGACCGACGGCCCGCACACGGTGCGCGGGCTGGCGGCTGAGCTGAACGTCTCCAAGCCGGCCATCACCCGGGCGCTCGACCGCCTTGGCGAGCTGGACCTGGCGCGCCGCAAGGTGGACCCGATGGACCGCCGCAGCGTGATCGTGCAGCGGACGCTGAAGGGGACGGCCTTCCTGCGCGACATGCGCCAGATCATGTCCGAGGCCGAGACGCATCTGCGCGACATGCCGGCGGCCAGCGAGGGTGCGGCGAACAGCGATGCTGCGCGCGAGGCACGTCGCGCCGGCTGACCCCGACCGGCACGGGGCCTGACTTGCGGCCGGCGCAGCCGGCCGGGTGAGCGCAATGTCTCGGACGTCGCCGCCGGCAACGTCCACACGCCAACAGCGTCGCGCTGACACCCCGCCCGGATCCCGGGTGGGTATGCCCGGGGCGTCGCTTCCTGCTCTGTCACCAGGGCGGATCGCCACAGGGCGGAAACGCCCTGTGGCGCGATTCCACCCTCCAAATAACGATTAGGGCGTTTTCATGCGGCACGACCGGCGTGAAAACGTTGGTGAGGAATGGGAGCGCGACTGCGCCCCGCCATCCCGGCCGCCGCACCTCAATAGCCGGCGGCGAAATCCACCAGGTTGATCAGCGACCGGCCCTCCCGGGACCTGCGGATATTCTCCACCACCTGCGGTGCGGCGCTGCGCGGGATCGTGATGCTCGCGGCATGCGGCGTCAGGATGACCTTCGGGTGTCCCCAGAAGGGATGGTCGGCGGGCAGCGGCTCCGGCTCGAACACATCCAGCGCGGCGCCGGCGATCTGGCCGCTGTCGAGCGCCGCCAGCAGGTCCGGCTGCACCACATGCCCGCCGCGGGCGCCGTTGATCAGGAAGGCGCCGCGCGGCAGCAGGGCGAGGCTGCGGGCATTGATCACCCCGCGCGTCCCGGGCGTGAGGGGCAGCAGGCAGACCAGGATGTCCGTGCGGGGCAGCATGGCCTCCAGCCCCTCGGGGCCGTGGAATCCCTCCACCCCCTCGATCGCCTTCGGCCGGCGGGACCAGCCCATGACGGGGAAGCCAAGCGAGAGGAGCGCCTTCGCCGAGGCGGCGCCGAGTTCGCCGAGGCCCAGGATGCCGATGCGGCGGGCGCTGCTGGTCTCGGGCGCCGGCAGTTCCTCCCACACCCGCGCCGCCTGCAGGGCGCGGTAGTCCGGGTCCTGCCGGTGGAAGCGCAGCACGTTCAGCAACACCCACTCGGTCATGCCCGTGGTCAGGCGGTGGTCCACCAGCCGCGCCACCGGGATGCCGGGCGGCGGGCCCGGCGGGCGCAGCAGGTGATCCACGCCCGCGCCCATGGAGACGATGAGCCTGAGGTTCGGGTAGCGCCGCAGCTCCCCCATGTCGTGCGAGGTCCAGCAGACCGCGGCCTCGATATCGGCGGGGTCGCCGGCTTCCGGGAACATCCGGATCTCGAGCGAGGGGTCGAGTTCCAGCAGCGCGTCGCGCCAGGCCTCCATGGCGGAGGCCTTGGTCGAGAGGAGGATGGCCATCACTGCTCCTGCATCATGTGGCCGGCGGGCAGGGTCTCCAGCCCCTCCGGCAGGTCGCGCACCCAGGCGCGCCAGTCATTGCGCCGCATGGCGGCACGCTCCTCCCCATCCGGCAGCTTCGCATAGAGGCTGAGCACGCCGCGGGACCACCAGAAGTCGAACTGCGATTCGTCGGACAGGACGAGGGCGGCGGTGCGGTCGAAGACGCCATCCTTCACCTTGGGCATCTGCTTCGTCAGCCACCACCAGCAGCCGATGGCGAGCACCACGGCGCCGACATAGAAATGGGTCAGCACGGTGGCGCCGAAGGAGGCGACGAGGACGGCGCCAGCCGGCACCACATTCTCCATGGTGCGATAGACCGGCGAGCCGGGGCTGTTCATCTTGCGGATATGAACGCCGAGCTTGACCTGGTCCTTGTCCAGCAGCTCACGCAGTCGCTCCAGCTCGGTCACGTCTTCACCGCTCCCTCCGTCTCGCGGGGGTCGGTCGCGCGGAGAGCGCGCAAATCGAAAGCCGCCGCCATGAGGGCGCGGGTATAGGGCTGGGCCGGCGCGGCGGTAAGCCTCTCGGCCTCACCCTCCTCCACCACCTGGCCGTCCTTGAGCACGATGATGCGGTGGGCCAGCGCCCGGACCACCCGCAGGTCGTGCGAGATGAAGAGATAGGCGAGCCGGTGCCGCTCCTGCAGCGCCCGCAGCAGCTCCACCACCTGGGCCTGGACCGAGACGTCGAGGGCGCTGGTCGGCTCGTCCAGCACCACCAGCCGGGGCTTGAGCACCAGGGCGCGGGCGATGGCGATGCGCTGGCGCTGGCCGCCGCTGAACTCATGCGGGTAGCGGGCCGCCATGGCCGGGTCGAGGCCGACCTCCGTCAGCGCCTCCGCCACCGCCGCGTCGCGGGCGGCGCGGGAGAGGTCGGGCTCGTGCACCTCCAGCCCCTCCCCGATGATCTCCCCGGCCGAGAGACGGGGGGAGAGGGAGCCATAGGGGTCCTGGAAGACGATCTGCATGCGCCGGCGCAGCGGGCGGAGCGCCGAGCGCGAGAGGGGCTGGATGTCCCGGCCCTCGAAGCGGATGGCGCCCTGGCTGGTCTCCAGCCTGAGCAGGGCGAGGCCGAGGGTGGTCTTGCCGGACCCGGATTCGCCGACCAAGCCGACCGTCTCGCCCTCCCGCACCGTCAGGCTGACGCCGTCCACCGCCTTCACATGGCCGACGGTGCGACGGAGGACGCCGCGGCGGATCGGGAAATGCACCTTCACCTGCTCGCCGGTCACGATCTCCTTCGCGCCCCCCGGCACCGGGGCGGGGCGGCCGCGCGGCTCGGTCGCCAGCAGCATGCGGGTATAGGGGTGGCGGGGATCGGCGAAAACCTTCGCCGTCTCGCCCTGCTCCACCGCCTCCCCGTCCTTCATCACCACCACCCGGTCGGCATGGCGGCGGACGATCTGCAGGTCGTGGGTGATCAGCAGCATCGCCATGGAAAGCCGCTGCTTCAGGTCCCGCAGCAGCTCCAGGATCTGCGCCTGGATGGTGACGTCGAGCGCGGTGGTCGGCTCATCCGCGATCAGCAGCTTCGGATCGTTGGCGAGCGCCGCCGCGATCATCACCCGCTGCCGCTGCCCGCCGGAGAGCTGGTGCGGATAGGCGTTGAGGCGCGCTTCGGCATTCGGCAGGCCGGCCTGGTGCAGCAGGTGCAGGATGCGGTCCCGCAGCGCCCCGCCCGAGAGCGGGCGGTGGAGCGTGATCGCCTCCCCCACCTGCCGGGCGATGGTATGCAGCGGGTTGAGCGAGGTCATCGGCTCCTGGAAGACGATGCCGGCGACGCCGCCGCGCAGGTGCTGCAGGGCGCGCTCATCGGCGCGGAGCACATCCGTGCCGTCCAGCATGATCCGGCCGGAGGGGTTGTGCCCGGCCGGCGGCAGCAGGCGGAGGGTGGAGAGGGCGGTGACGGACTTGCCGCTGCCGCTCTCGCCCACCAGCGCCACCGTCTCCCCCCGATGGACGGCGAAGGAGACGCCGCGGACGACGGTGCGGGCGCCGAAGGCGATGGAGAGGTCCTCCACCGAGAGCAGCGGCGCCCCGCGCGGTACCGGCGTGGCGGGCGCGGGGGTTTCGACCGGCGCGCTCATTTGCCGAAGCCCCCCGGCAGCTTGCGGGGATCGAAGGCATCGCGCACCGCCTCGCCGACGAAGATCAGCAGCGTCAGCACGCCGCCGAGCACCACGAAGCCGGTGAAGGCCAGCCAGGGCGCCTGGAGGTTGTTCTTGCCCTGGGAGAGGAGTTCCCCGAGCGAGGGCGAGCCGGGCGGCAGGCCGAAGCCGAGGAAGTCCAGCGAGGCGAGGACGGTGACGCTGCCGCTGAGGATGAAGGGCAGAAAGGTCAGCGTCGCCACCATGGCGTTGGGCAGGATGTGGCGCGCCATCAGCCGCGTGTCGGAGACGCCGAGGGCGCGCGCGGCGCGGACATAGTCGAGGTTGCGGCCGCGCAGGAATTCCGCCCGCACCACGCCGGTCAGGCCCATCCAGGAGAAGAGCAGCAGGAAGATCAGCAGGGTCCAGAAGCTCGGCTCGATGATGCTGGCCAGGATGATCAGCAGGAAGAGCTGCGGCATACCGGACCAGATCTCGATGAAGCGCTGGAAGAGCAGATCCGTCGCGCCGCCATAGAAGCCCTGCACCGCGCCGGCGGCAATGCCGAGGACGGAGGAGACGATGGTGAGGGTGAAGCCGAACAGCACGGAGATGCGGAAGCCGTAGATCACCCGCGCCAGCACGTCCCGCGACTGGTCGTCGGTGCCGAGCCAGTTGCGCGTCGAGGGCGGGGAGGGCGCGGGCTGGTCGAGGCCCTTCACCACCGTGTTGTAGGCATAGGGGATCAGGGGCCAGAGCATCCAGCCGCGCTCCTCGATCCCCTGCACCAGGACCGGGTCGTGCCAGTCGGCATCGGTGGGCAGCCCGTCCTCCAGGATGTCGCTCTCGGCGTAATCGGCCAGCACCGGCACGTACCAGCGCCCGTCCACGCGGGCGACCAGCGGGCGGTCATTGGCGATGAACTCGGCGAAGAGCGTGACGAGGAAGAGCGCCGCGAAGATCCACAGCGACCAGTATCCGCGCTTGTTGGCGCGGAAATTGGCGAGGCGGCGGCGGGTGAGCGGGGAGAGGGTCATGGTGTTGCAGGGGGCTCTGCCCCCATCGAACGCATGCGCTCGATTCCCGCCGGGGACCGGTTGGACGTATACCTCCAACGGCGATGCTTCATGGGTTCCAAGGGCCCTTCGGCCCTTGGCGGGAGGGTGCAGGGAGGGCAGCGCCCTCCCTGCCATGCCGCGACCGCCACGCTCACCGCCGTGCCTCGAAGTCGATCCGCGGGTCGACCAGCGTGTAGGTGAAGTCGCCGACGATCTGCATGATGAGGCCGAGCAGGGTGAAGATGTAGAGGGTGCCGAACATCACGGGGTAGTCGCGCCGGATCGCCGCCTCGAAGCCCAGCAGGCCGAGGCCGTCGAGGGAGAAGATGATCTCGACCAGCAGCGCCCCGGTGAAGAGGATGCCGATGAACGCCGCCGGGAAGCCGGCGATGATCAGCAGCATGGCGTTGCGGAAGATATGGCCATAGAGCACGCGCTGCTCGCCCGCCCCCTTGGCCCGCGCCGTCACCGTGTACTGCTTGTGGATCTCCTCGAGGAAGGAGTTCTTGGTCAGCATGGTCAGCCCCGCGAAGCCGCCGATGACCAGGGCGAGGGTCGGCAGCACCATGTGCCAGGCATAGTCCACCGCGCGCTCCCAGAAGGGCGCCATCTCCATCCCGGGCGAGAGCAGGCCGCGCAGCGGGAAGATCTGCAGGAAGCTGCCGCCGGCGAAGAGCACCACCAGCAGGATGGCGAAGAGGAAGCCGGGGATGGCGTAGCCCACCAGCACCACGGCGCTGGTCCAGATATCGAAGCGCGAGCCGTCCCGCACCGCCTTGCGGATGCCGAGCGGGATGGAGACGAGATAGATGATCAGCGTGGACCAGAGGCCGAGGGAGATGGAGACCGGCATCTTCTCGATGATCAGGTCCACCACCGGCCGGTCGCGGAACAGGCTGCGGCCGAGGTCGAAGCGGGCATAGCCGGAGAGCATCTCCAGCAGCCTTTCGTGCCAGGGCTTGTCGAAGCCGAAGGTCCTCTCGATCTCCGCGACGATGGCGGGATCCAGGCCGCGCGCCCCGCGATAGCGGCTGCCCTCCCCGCCGCCGCCAGTGTTCTCCGCGCGCTGCGGCCCGCGCATCTCGCCCTGGCTCTCGGCGGAGAGGCGGCCGAGGGTGCCGCCGCCCTCGCCCTTCAGCTCGGCCAGCATCTGTTCCACCGGGCCGCCGGGGGCGAATTGCACCACGGCGAAATTGATCAGGATGATGCCGAGCAGCGTCGGCACCACCAGGGCGAGGCGGCGGAGGAGATAGGCGCCCATGCTACTGGCGCGGCGGCTGCTGCGTTTCGCGCTTGCCCTGCTCCACCACGCCAACGCGCGCCGGCTCCACCCACCAGCTGTCGAGCGCCAGCGCGTATTTCGGGTTGCGCGGGGGCCGGCCGAGCTTGTCCCAGTAGGCCACGCGGAAGGTCCGGCTATGCCAGTTCGGCACCATGAAATCGTTCCAGAGCAGCACGCGGTCGAGCGCGCGGGTGCGCGCCACCAGCTCCTCGCGGTCCGGCGCGCCGACCACCATCTCGACCAGCTCGTCGATCACCGGGTCGCAGATGCCGGCGATGTTCTGGCTGCCGTTCTCCTGGGCCTTGGCGCAGGTGAAGTAGTCGCGCTGCTCGTTGCCCGGCGACAGGCTCTGGCCGATGACGTCCACGGTCATGTCGTAGTCGAAGGCGTCCATGCGCACCTGGTACTGCGCGGGGTCCACGGTGCGCACGCGCGGCTCCATCCCGAGGCGTTCCAGGCTGCGGATATAGGGTAGCGCCACGCGCTCGAAGCTCGGGCCGTTCAGCAGGATCTCGAAGGCGAAATTCTCGCCGCGGGCATTGACCAGCCTGCGGTCGCGCACCGTCCAGCCGGCCTGGCGCAGCAGGTCCAGCGCGCGGCGCAGCCCTTCCCGGTTGTTGCCGGAACCGTCGGTGACGGGCAGCCTGTATTCCTCGGTGAAGAGCCGGTCGGGCACCTTGCCGCGGTACTTCTCCAGGATCTCCAACTCCCGCCCCTGCGGCACGCCGGAGGAGGCCAGCTCGGAGTTCGAGAAGTAGGAGGTGGTGCGCGCGTAGCTGCCGTAGAACAGGTTGGCGTTCATCCACTCGAAGTCGAAGACCTCGATCAGCGCGCGGCGGACGCGGGCATCCTGGAAGAGCGGGCGGCGCAGGTTCATGGCGAAGGCCTGCATGCCGGTCGGCAGCTCGTGCCGGATCTCGTCGCGCTTCACCAGGCCGCGGCGGACGGCGGGGAAGTCATAGGCCGTCGCCCATTCCTTGGCGATGTTCTCGGTCCGGAAGTCGATCTGCCCGGCCTTGAAGGCCTCCAGCGCCACCGTGCTGTCCCGGAAATACTCGTAGCGCATGGAGTCGAAATTGGCGGTGCCCTTCATGGTGGGCAGGTCGCGCGCCCAGTAATTCTCGACGCGCCGGTAGACCAGGCTGCGTCCGGCCTCGAACCGCTCCAGCCGGTAGGGGCCGGACCCCAGCGGGATGTCGAGCAGCGGGCGGCTGAAGTCCCGGCCCTCCCACCAGTGCTTCGGCAACACCGGCATCTGGCCGAGGATGAGGGCGAGTTCGCGGTTCTCGTTGTTGCGGAATCGGAAGACGACGCGGCGGCCGCCCTCCGCCATCACCTCCGCCACATCCGCCCAATAGGCGCGGTAGAAGGGCCGCCCCTGGGCGCGGAGGGTGTTGAAGGTCCAGACCACGTCCTCGGGCGTGATCGGCCGGCCGTCATGCCACTTCGCCTCCGGCCGCAGCTCGAAGGTCACGCCCATGCGGTCGGCCGGCACCTCGATCATGCCGGCGAGGTGGCAGTATTCGGTGCTCGCCTCCTCCGCGCTTTCCTTCAGCAGCGTGTCGTAGAGGTTGCCGAGGCCCACGGCGGCGGTGCCGCGCAGGATGAACTGGTTGAAGCTGTCGAAGCTGCCGAGGGCGGTCAGTGCGATCTCGCCGCCCTTCGGGGCATCCGGGTTCACCCAGGGCCAGTGCCGGAAATCGGCCGGCAGGGCGGGGTCGCCCAGCAGGGAAAGGGCATGGGTCCGGATGGTGCCGTCCGGCCCCGCCTTGCCGGCAGGCGTGGCCGCGCCGGCGGCGCGGCCCCAGGGGAGGATGGTCAGCGCGGGAAGGGCGAGGCCAAGGGTCACGCCATTGGCCAGCAGGTCGCGGCGATGCATGACCGCAGGATGGGGGTTCGGACCGGCCGGGACAACCTTCGCCCGGGGCGGATCGCGCAGGGGCATGTATCTGCCCGGCGACCGATGGCCTGCAGCGGATCGGCCTTCGGTTCCGAACGGAATCCGGTTCAGCCGCCCAGCAGCCCCACCGCCTCCTCCAGCAGCGCCGGGTCGCCCACCGCCAGCACCCGCCCGTCGCTCCCGAGCGTCAGGGGCCTGCCGTCCCAGCCCGTGACGCGCCCGCCGGCGCCCGCCACCACCGGCACCAGCGCCGCCCAGTCCCAGGGCTTCATGGTGCTCTCGCAGACCACATCCACCAGGCCCAGCGCCAGCAGGCCATAGGCGTAGCAGTCGCCGCCCCAGGTGACGCGGCGGGCGGCGGCGCGCAGCCGCTCGAAGCCCGGGCGGTCCTCGGGCTCGAACATGTCGGGGCTGGTGCAGGACAGTTCGGCATTGCCGACCGCCGGGCAGGGCCGGCAGCGGGCGGTGCCGCCAAGCGGGGAGCGGAAGCGGGTCGGCTCCCCCTCGACGCCGATCCAGCGCTCCCCGATGCCGGGCTGGTCGATCAGGCCGAGGACGGGGCGCCCCCGGTGCAGCAGGCCGATCAGCGTGCCGAACAGGGGCCGGCCGGTGACGAAGGCGCGGGTGCCGTCGATCGGGTCCAGCACCCAGAGCCACTCCGCCTCCGGCCGCTCCGGCCCGTACTCCTCGCCCCAGATGCCGTGCTCCGGGAAGCGCTCCCGCAGCAGGGCGCGGATGGCGAGTTCGGCTTGGCGGTCGGCCTCGGTCACCGGGCTGGCATCGCCCTTGGCCTCGACCAGCAGCGGGCTGCGGAAGAGCGGACGGATGACCTGGCCGGCGAGATCGGCCGCCGCCTCGGCCGCCGCGACGAAGGCGGGCTCGACCGCGCTCATGCCCCCGGCCCCCGGCGCCCCGCGACCGGATCCATCAGTGCCCGCATGCCTCGCCCCCACGGTTTGCGCCCTGCCGGGGGGTTGGTTAGAAGCCCCGCTTCCTCCTGTCCACGGCGGGCCGCATGTCCAACCTCATCGCCTTCCAGGGCCTGCCCGGGGCCTATTCCGACCTGGCCTGCCGCGCCGCCTATCCCGGCTGGCGCACCCTGCCCTGCCCGAGCTTCGAGGCGGCGATGGATGCCGTCCGCAGCGGGGAGGCGCAGCTTGCCATGCTGCCCTGCGAGAACTCGCTGGCCGGCCGGGTGCCGGACATCCACCGCCTGCTGCCCGAAAGCGGCCTCTCCGTCGTCGGCGAGCATTTCGAGCGGGTGGAGCACTGCCTGCTGGCGCCGCGCGGCGCGACGCTGGCCACGCTGAAGCGGGCGCACAGCCACCCCGTCGCGCTCGGCCAGGTGCGGAAGATCCTGCGGGAGCTGAACCTCACGCCGGTGATCGAGGCCGACACGGCCGGCGCCGCGCATCTGATCGCCGAGCGTGGCGGCATCGAGGATGCGGCGATCGCCTCGGCGCTGGCGGCCGAGACCTACGGGCTCGAGATCCTGCGGCGGAACGTGGAGGATGCGGCGCACAACACCACGCGCTTCTATGTCTGCGCCCCTGGCCCGGCCTGGCCGCCGGCGGCGACGCCGGACTGCGTGACCACCTTCGTCTTCCGCGTCCGCAACATCCCGGCCGCGCTCTACAAGGCGCTCGGCGGCTTCGCCACCAACGGCGTGAACATGACGAAGCTGGAGAGCTACATGCTCGATGGCGAGTTCACCGCGACGCAGTTCCTGGCCGATGTGGACGGGCACCCGCACCAGCCGCCGGTGCAGCGGGCCTTGGAGGAGCTGGCCTATTTCAGCCGCGAGCTGAAGGTGCTCGGCGCCTACCGGGCGCACCGCTACCGGCTGGAGCACCAGGGCCGGTAGGGCAGGCGGCGTCCGGCAGGGCGGACCCGCAGCCGGCGGATCTTGCGCCCGCCGCGGGCTTCGCTGCCGCCCCGCCCGGCGCAGGCCCGGCTTGCCGCGCCACGGCCGGACACCGGCGCCCTCACGCCCCCGGATCGCCGCCCTCCGGCCACCCGCGGCCCGTCCGCGCGTTGCTCACCGCTGCCGGTCCCGCCACGCGCCCCGCATCCGCGGCCCCCACGCCCTGCCGGACCGCAAGCTGGGAGAGGGTTGGTGGCCCCTGAGATGCGGCGTGACGGCCGGCGGCAGAGCTGGTTCGCCTGGGTGTGCCTGGCCGCCATGGTTGCGGTGGCCGCCTGGTTCTGGAGTCTCGACAAGCGCTCCGCCGCGCTCGGCACGCTGGTCGCGCTGGGCGGGTGCCTGGCCCTGATGCTGCCGCCGCGGGAGCGCATGCGGCGCCTGCCCTGGCGGCTGCGGGCGCTGCCCCGCCGGCTGGATGCGGTGCCGGCGTTGGCCTCGCTGCTCTCCAGCCCGGGCTACGGGCTGAACTGGTTCTACGGCGCCAACCCCTATGACGAGACGGTGCATCTGCTGAGCGGGGTGCTGGCGGGCGCGGTCTTCGCCGCGCTGCTGCTGGCGGATGGGCGGGCGCGCGGCGCGTTCCGGCTGGTGCTGGCCGGGGCGGGATCCGGCCTGGTGCTCGGCATCGGCTGGGAGCTCTTCGAATGGGCCACCGGCCTGATCGGCGACTGGACCGACACCTGGACGGATGTGGCGCTGACGGCCGCCGGCTCGGCGCTGGGCGCCGCGGGCTGGCATGGCCTGGCGCGGCGCCGGGCCAGGAAGGCAGGGCGGCAGCCCGCCCCCGCGGCCTGGCCGGATGCCGCATTGCCGCCGCGGCGCCTCGGCCCCAGCGGCAGGCTGTCGGGCGGATGAGCATGCCGCCGGGCAGCGACCCCGCGCATCGCAGGGATCCGGGGGACTCCATGCTGGTCGCCACCTACAATGCCCATCGCGGCCGCGGGCCGGCGGGCTGGTTCCGGCCGGACCGCATCCTCGGCGTCATCGCCGAGATCCGGCCCGAGCTGATCGCCCTGCAGGAGGCGCAGCACTATCTCCGCCGCGGCACGCCCATGCTGGATGCGCGGGTGATGGCCGAGGAGCTCGGCCTGCGCGCCCTCGCCCTGCCGGAACGGCCGGACCACCAGGGCTGGCGCAGCAACCTGCTGCTGGTGCGGCGGGAGGCAGAGGTGCTGGCGGGCCCGATCGGCCTCCGCCTCGGCGGGATGGAGCCGCGCGGCGCGCTGCTGGCGGTGCTGGACCTCGGCCATGGCCCCCTGCGGGTGATCGGCACGCATCTGAGCCTCGGCGCGGGGCAGCGGCGGGTGCAGGCCGGCCTGCTGCTGCATGCCATGGAGACGGGGCCGGGACAGGGCCTGCCGACGCTGCTGCTGGGCGACCTGAACGAGTGGCGGGTCGGGCGCGGCGCGCTCGGCGTGCTGGAGTCGGTCTTCGGCACGCCGCCGCCGGCGCCGACCTTCCCGGCCTTCCGCCCGGTGGGCTCGCTGGACCGGATCCTCGGCTGGCCGCCCGGGCTGGTGACGGGCGTCGCGGCGCATGACACGCCGCTGGCGCGGCGTGCCTCGGACCACCTGCCGCTGACGGCGCGGGTGGGGACGGGGGTGCTCGCGGCAAAGTCCGCGAAGGGCGCGTCGGCGCGCCGCTAAGCGTCCACCGCGTGCGCCTTCAGGTCCTCCAGGCTGCACACCTCCAGCGCCGCGATATGCGTCGCCTCCAGCAACACGCGCGGCGCCATGCCGGCCGCCCGCGCCTCCTCCCACCGCGCGGCGCAGAGGCACCAGCGGTCGCCGGGCTTCAGGCCGGCGAAGCCGAATTCCGGCCGCGGGGTGGAGAGGTCATTGCCGCGCGCCCTGGAGAAGGCGAGGAATTCCGCGGTCATCTCGGCGCAGACCACATGCAGGCCGAGATCCTCCGGCCCCGTGTTGCAGCAGCCATCCCGGAAGAAGCCGGTCAGCGGCGCGACGGAGCAGGGCAGCAGCGGGCCGCCCAGGACATTGGTGGGCGGGGGCTGCCCCCCGCCGCCGCGCCGCCCCGGGCCGAGCCCACCATCGGGCATGGGTCAGGCCGCCGCGCGGATCGCGGCCGCCTTCACCTCGTCGCTGACCGCGCCGGCGAAGCTCTCGAAATTCTTCTCGAACAGCCCGACCAGCTTCGCCGCGGTCGCGTCATAGGCCGCCTTGTCGGCCCAGGACTCGCGCGGGTTCAGCACCTCGGCCGGGATGTGCGGGACCGATTTCGGCATCATCAGGCCGAAGAAGGGGTCCTTCACGAATTCCACCTTCGCCAGGCTGCCATCCAGCGCCGCCCGCAGCAGGGCGCGGGTGTGGTGGATGGACATGCGCTTGCCGGTGCCATAGGCGCCGCCGGTCCAGCCGGTGTTCACCAGCCAGCAATCGGCGCCGTCGGTGGCGATCCGCTCGGCCAGCATCTTGCCGTAGACCTCCGGGTGCCGCGGCAGGAAGGGCGCGCCGAAGCAGGTGGAGAAGGTCGCCTGCGGCTCCTTGCCCAGCCCCTTCTCGGTGCCCGCGACGCGCGCGGTATAGCCCGAGAGGAAGTGGTACATCGCCTGCGCCGGGGTCAGCTTGCTGATCGGCGGCAGCACGCCGAAGGCATCCGCCGTCAGCATGACCACGTTGCGCGGCTTCCCCGCGACGCCGCCCGCGACGGTGTTCGGGATGAACTCCAGCGGGTAGCAGGAGCGGGTGTTCTCGGTCAGCGAGGCGTCGTCGAGATCGAGATTGCCGAGTTCATCGGCCACGACGTTCTCCAGCACCGCGCCGAAGCGGTGGGAGGCCGCCCAGATCTGCGGCTCGGCATCCTGGTCGAGGCGGATGACCTTGGCGTAGCAGCCGCCCTCGAAGTTGAAGACGCCGGTCGGGGACCAGCCATGCTCGTCATCGCCGATCAGGCTGCGCTCCGGGTCGGAGGAGAGCGTGGTCTTGCCGGTGCCCGAAAGGCCGAAGAAGAGCGCGGTATCGCCGGCGCGGCCGACATTGGCGCTGCAATGCATCGGCATCACGCCGCGCGCCGGCAGCAGCCAGTTCATGACGGTGAAGATGCTCTTCTTGATCTCGCCGGCATAGGAGGTGCCGGCGATCAGGATGGTCTTCGCCGCGAAGGAGAGGGCGATGCAGGTATTGCTGCGGCAGCCATCCTCGGCCGGGTTCGCCTCGTACTCAGGGGCGTGCAGGATGGTGAAGTCCGGCACGAAGCCGTCGAGTTCCGCCCGCAGCGGCCGGATGAACATGTTGCGCGCGAACAGGGCATGCCAGGCATTGGTCGTGACCAGCCGCACCCGGATGCGATGCGCCGGATCGGCGCCGGCATAGAGATCCTGGGTGAAGAGCACCGGCCGGGCGCCGAGCCAGTTGCGCACCTTCGCCGCCAGGCCGCGGAATTTTTCCGGCGCCATGGGCTGGTTGATCTTGCCCCACCAGACCTCGTTGTGGACCTCGGGGTCATCGACCACGAACTTGTCCTGCACCGAGCGGCCGGTATGCACGCCGGTCACCGCCATGAAGGCGCCATCGGCGGACAGCCGGCCCTCGCCGCGGCGGATGGCATGCTCGACCAGCCCCGGGGCCGTCAGGTTGGCGTGCACGGTGGACCCGGTGGTCACACCCGTGCCGGCGAGGGCGGTCTCGGGCAGGCTCATACACTACTCCTTCACGCGGTCTTCCCGGCGCCGCATCATCTTTCGGGTCCGGGGCGGAACCGGCGGTGTGCTTAATCTCAACGGCTAAATTACGGCGGCGCCCCGGATGCGGTCAACGTGACCCCAGGCCGAATTGCAACCTGGAGTCATGCCAATCGTGACCGGGCTTCCCGCGTCGCACGAATCAATTCGGCGCGGACCCCATCCGGCCCCGCCACCGGGGCGGCGAAGGAGAGGCGGAGCACCTTATCGTTAAGCCCGAGATCGGCCCCGTCCGGATCCACCGCCGCCATCCGCCAGGGCCCGGCCGGGCCGCCCAGCAGGCCCATGGCGATCGCCGCCACGGCATCGGCATGGTCCTCGTTCATATGGGCGATGATGTCGGCCTCGGCCGCCGCGACGGCGGCGGTCGCGGCCGGGTCGGGCCGGAGGTCCGAGACGCGCAGCCTGAGCGCCCGGGCGAATCCGCCGACCAGCAGCGCGCCGCCCAGGGCGACGCGCCAAAGCGCGAAGTCCCCGAAATCGGCATAGAGCGCGGCATAGGGGTGCTTCGCCAGGAACCGGGCCTTGAGCGCCGGGACCTCCGCCTCCGGCACGGGAGAGGCAAGCCCGGTCAGGGTCACGCGCGGCGCGGTCTGCGGGTTGACCTCGGCCGGCAGCCCCTGGAAGAGCAGGGCGCAGCGCGGCTCCGCCCGCAGATGCCGGGTATGCTCGGACAGGGAGGAGAGCAGCAGCAGGGGGGAGAGGTCCGGGGCGGTGGCCGGGGTGACCAGGCTCGCGAAGGGTTGCCCCTCCTGCTGGGTGGCCAGGGTGGCCGATGCCGCGCCGCGGATCAGCCGCCGCGCCTCGAAAGCCGGGTTGTCGCTCACCATCTCGCTCCCGTCCGGGTTGCGCCACAATCCCGTACCATATTGGCGCCATCACTGCCTGCACGAGGACCGGGGCCGCCCCCGGCGGAGAGCACCATGCCTGCCACGATCGCCCTGGTGGATGACGACCGCAACATCCTGACCTCCGTCTCCATGACGCTGGAGCAGGAGGGATTCCAGGTGCGCACCTATACGGATGGGGAAAGCGCGCTGCAGGGCCTGCTGGCCCGGCCGGCCGACCTCGCCGTGCTCGACATCAAGATGCCCCGCATGGACGGGATGGAGCTGCTGCAGCGCCTGCGCCAGCGCAGCGCCATGCCGGTGGTCTTCCTGACCAGCAAGGATGAGGAGGTGGACGAGCTGATGGGCCTCCGCCTCGGCGCCGACGACTACATCACCAAGCCCTTCAGCCAGCGCCTGCTGCTCGAGCGCATCCGCGCCCTGCTGCGGCGGAACGAGGCGAGCCGCGCCGAGGGCAGCGGCACGCCCGCCGGCGGCGTCATCGTCCGTGGCGACCTGGTGCTGGACGAGACCAAGCACACCTGCGTCTGGAAGGGCCACGACATCCAGCTCACGGTGACCGAGTTCCTGCTGGTGAAGGCGCTGGCCCTGCGGCCGGGCATGGTGAAGAACCGCGACCAGCTCATCGACGCCGCCTATGGCGAGAACATCTATGTCGATGACCGGACGATCGATTCGCATGTGAAGCGGGTGCGCAAGAAGTTCCGCCAGGCCGATCCGGACTTCGCGCATATCGAGACGCTCTACGGCATCGGCTACCGCTACAAGGAAAGCTGAGCGGGCCGCTGCCCGCCCGGCGGAGCCCGGTCGCCGGGACAAGATGGCCTGCGCCCCCCGGGGGGCCTACACCCGGTGTGACCTCAGGACCCCCCATGCCCGATGTCGGCCTGCCGCCCGACCCGACCTCCGTCGCCACCGCGCCGCCGCGCCGCCGCTGGGTCTCCCCCCTGCTGCGGCGGATCCTGCTGCTGAACATCCTGCCGCCGGCGCTGCTGGCGGCGGCCATGCTCTACCTGGACCAGTACCAGAACGGGCTGCTGGCGGCCGAGGTGGAGGCGATGCGCACCCAGGCCCGCATCTATGCCGGCGCCATCGCCGAGGCGGCGACGCGCCTGCAGGACGATCGCGCCGTGCTGGTGCCGGAGCAGGCCCGGCCGCTGCTGCGCCGCCTGGTCGATCCCTCCCCCAACACCCAGGCCCGGCTCTTCGACAATACCGGCCTCGTCGTCGCCGACAGCCGGGTGCGGGAAGGCGCGGGCGGGGCGGTGGTCACGGAACCCCTCGCCCCGCCCGAGCCGCGCGGCGCCTTCTCCCTCACCATCGCCGGCCTCTATGACCGGGTGCTGGGGCTGCTGCCGCGCGGCGGCCGGCAGAATGTCGATATCGACGTGAACCCGGACGCCCCCTCCTTCGACTGGCAGCCCGATCTCGGCCCCGACCGGCGGGAGGAGCTGCGCCTGGCGCTGGAGGGGGGCGTGACGCCCTATATCCGCCGCACCGCGGATGGCCGGCTGCTGGTCTCGCTGGCCGAGCCGGCGCGGCGCGGCAACCAGTCCGTCGGCATCGTGCTGCTGACGCGCGAGGCGCGGGAGGTGGACCGGCGGCTCTTCGAGATCCGCGCCAGCGTGCTCGGCATCTTCGGCGTGGCACTGGCGCTGACCGTCGCCCTCTCCTTCTACCTCGCGCAGACCCTGGCCAGCCCGATCATGCAGCTCGCCGGCTCCGCCGCCGCCATGCGCCAGGGCGAGGGGCGCAGCGGCAGCGTCCCCGCCACGCTGCTGCGACGGGAGGACGAGATCGGCATCCTGGCGCGCGACCTGCAATCCGCCGCCCGCGCCCTCTGGGCCCGGATCGACACCAATGAACGCTTCGCGGCCGATGTGGCGCATGAGCTGCGCAACCCGCTGACCAGCGTGCGCAGCGCCATCGAGACCCTGCGCCGGATCGAGAACCCCGAGCAGCAGAAGCGCCTGCTGGCGATCATCGCCGACGACGCGGTGCGCATGGACCGGCTGATCGCCGACATCTCCGACAGCTCCCGCGTCGATGCGGAGCTGTCGCGCACCGCGGCCGTCCCGGTGGATGTCGCGCCGATCCTCTCGACCCTGGCCGAGCTGCACGAGGCCACGCGCAAGGAGGACGACCCGCATGTGGTGCTGGAGGCACCGGCGGGCGGCCTGGTGGTGCGCGGCGTCGAGGGCCGGCTGGTGCAGGTCTTCCGCAACCTGCTGGGCAACGCGATCTCCTTCAGCCCGGCGAACGGCAGGGTGACGGTCCGCGCCCGCCCGGCCGGGTCGCTGGTCGAGGTGGTGGTGGAGGATGAGGGCCCCGGCATCCCGGAGCAGAAGCTGGAGCACATCTTCGAGCGCTTCTATTCCGAGCGCCCGAGTGGCGAGCGATTCGGCCAGCATTCCGGCCTCGGCCTCTCGATCTGCCGGCAGATCGTGGAGGGGCTGCGCGGCCGCATCGCCGCCGAGAACCGCCGCGACGCCAGCGGGAAGGTGCTGGGGGCGCGGTTCATCGTGCGGCTGCCGGTCGCGTAGCGATCGGCTGCGCCGCGCGTCCAGGGCAGGATGCGGCTGCCGGTCGCGGTGCGATCGGCTGCGCCGCGCGTCCCGGACAGGGTGCGGCTGCCGGTCGCGGTGCGACCGGCTGCGACGCGCGTCCCGGACAGGGTGCGGCTGCCGGTCGCGGTGCGACCGGCTGCGACGCGCGTCACGCCCGGCTTCCGGGGGCGCACAGGGTGCGATTCGTGCCGCCACGCAGCCTGGTTGCCGCACCGCCCCCGGCGCTGCCGTCCGTGTCGCAGCCGACCCTGCTCCACCGCTCCCGCCTGCCACTCCCGCGCGAAACCGGGCGCAGGCTGCACGTCAATGCTGTGCCCCGGCCCGCCTGTCAGCCTATATGCAAGACTGGATGGGAACGCCGGCCCCGCCCCGAGCGCTGGGCCGGAGAGGCAGGACAGCCACGGCATGGGCCAGATCGTCATCGCCGAATTCATGGAGGAGGCCGCGGTCGAATCCCTGCGCGCCGCCCGCCCCACCCTCTACGACCCCAGGCTGTGCGAGAAGCCGGAGGCGCTGCACGCCGCCCTCGCCAGCGCCCAGGCGCTGATCGTCCGCAACCGCACCCGGGTGGATGCCGCGCTGCTCGGCGCGGCGCCGGAACTGCGGGTGCTCGGCCGTCTCGGCGTCGGGCTCTACAACATCGACCTCGCGGCCTGCCGGCAGCGGCAGATCGATGTCATCCCGGCTTCCGGCGCCAATGCCGATTCGGTGGCGGAATACGTCATCCTCGCCATCGGCCAGCTCCTGCGCGGCGCCTTCCACGCCACGGAGGAAGTCGCCGCCGGCGCCTGGCCGCGGGAACGGCTGATCACCGGCCGGGAGATGGGCGGCAAGACGCTCGGCATCATCGGCTTCGGCGATATCGGGCGGCGCGTCGCCAAGCTCGCCGACGCCTTCCGCATGCGCATCCTGGGCCATGACCCCCTGCTGCCCGCCAGCCATTCCCTGTGGGAGGAGATGCGGACCGAAATGGTCCCGCTGGAGGAGCTGCTGGCGCGGGCCGATGCGGTGACGCTGCATGTGCCGCTGACCGAAGCGACGCGCGGGCTGATCGCGGCCGAGCAGCTCGCCCGGATGAAGCCGGATGCGGTGCTGGTCAATGCCTCCCGCGGCGGGGTGGTGGAGGAGGCGGCGCTGGCTGCGGCGCTCCGGGCCGGCCGGCTGGGCGGCGCCGCGCTGGATGTGTTCGAGACGGAGCCGCTGCCGGCCGGCTCGCCCCTCGCCGGGGCGCCGCGGCTGATCCTGACGCCGCACATCGCCGGCGCGACGGTGGAGAGCAATGCCCGCGTCTCCTCCCTGATCGCCGCGCGGGTGCTGGTGGCGCTGGCGATGTGCTGAGGCGCCCCCGGTCCGGGCGGCCGCGTTGCACTTCGTTGCCCGCCGCAAGCAACCGGCGCTTGCCCGGGCCGCGCCCGTGCCAACATCGGCGGCAATGCCTATAACGCCGCATGCCGAGCCCGTCTGACGCGCCCTTCCTCCCCCGGCCGCCGGAGCCGAACCGCATCTGCGGCGCGGCGCCGGTGCGCGCCCTCTTCCTCCGCCGCCCGCAATCCGTCCTGCGGCTGTTCTATACGGAGGAGCGGCGCCGGATGGTCGGCCCCCTCTGCCAGCATCTGGCCCGCACCCGCCGCCCCTACCGGGAGGTGGACCCGCAGGAGCTCGCCCGCATCGCCGGCACCACCCATCATGGCGGCGTCTGCGCCGTCGCGGTCGCCCGCTTCGCCGAGCCGCTGCCGGGCCACGCCCTGCCGCCGAAGCTGCCGGAGGCCCGGCTGCTGCCGGTGCTGGACGGGATCGGCAACCCGCACAATCTCGGCGCCATTGCCCGCTCCGCCGCCTTCTTCGGCGCCCGGGCGCTGCTGCTCTCGGGCGACCAGCGCCAGGCCGATCTCTCGGACGCCGCCTTCCGCACCGCGGAGGGCGGGCTGGAGCATCTGGAGGTGCTGCGGGCGCGCGACCTGCCCATCCTGCTGAAGGGCATGCGCAGCCGGTTCCTGACCGTCGCGGCCGTCGCCGCCGGCGGCGCGCCGCCCGAGGCGATCCCGCGCGACCGGCCCATCGCCCTGGTGCTCGGCAATGAGGAGCAGGGCCTGCCGCCGCCGACGCTGGAGGCCTGCGAGGCCCGGCTCACCCTGCCGGGCAGCGGCCTGGTCGAGAGCCTCAATGTTGCGGCCGCCGCCGCGGTGCTGTTCCATGCCCTCGGGGCGGCTCCCCGGGAGGCGGCGGGACCGGCACCGTGAGCACAGGCGGCAAGGCGGCAGCGACGCTCGAAGCGATGCCGGAGGGCGGTGGCCGGCGCCTCGCCTTCCGCGGCGCGCTCGACACCGCCGCCGCCGCCCGGCTCTGGCCGGAGGCGCTGCGCGCGGCGCGCGGCGCGAATCCCCTGGTGCTGGACCTCGCCGGCCTCACCACGCTCGATACCGCCGGCGCCGTGCTGCTGCTGCGGCTGGAGCGGGAGGCCGGGGCGGCACGCTGGCAGGGCCTGCCCGCCGGCCCGCTGCAGGCCATGCTGGACCGGACGCGGGAGGCGCTCTCGCGGCCCGAGCCGCACCCGCCCGCCCCCCTGCCCTTCCTCGGCCGGATCGGCCACGCCACGGTGCTGCGCGGCCAGGGCATGCTGGGCCAGGTCGCCTTCCTGGGGGAGGCGCTGGTCGCCGGCCTGGGCACCCTCCGCCGCCCCTGGCGGCTGCGCCTGTCCGAGGTGCTGCGGCATCTCGATGAGGCGGGGCTGCGAGCCTTCGGGCTGACGGTCATGCTCGGCTTCCTGATCGGCCTGATCCTCGCCTTCCAGTCCTCCATCCCCATGCGGCAGTTCGGGGCGGAGATCTTCATCCCGAACCTCGTCGGCATCTCCCTGCTGCGGGAGCTGGGGCCGCTGATGGCCGCCGTGATCCTGGCCGGCCGCACCGGCTCCGCCTATGCCGCCGAGCTCGGCACCATGACGGTGAACGAGGAGATCGACGCGCTGCGCATCATGGGCATCGACCCCATCGCCTGGCTGGTGCTGCCGCGGCTGCTGGCGGCCATGCTGGTCATGCCGGTGCTGGCGCTGCTGATGGACCTCTCGGGCCTGCTCGGCATGACGGCGGTGATGATGACGCTCGGCTTCCCGCCCATCGCCGTGGTCAACCAGCTCCAGACCTGGGTGGGGCTCGGCGACCTGGTGGGCGGCCTCGCCAAGGCAGCGGCCTTCGGCCTCGCCATCGGCCTGGTCGGCTGCCGCGCCGGGCTCGGCGCCGGGCGCGGCCCGCGGGCGGTGGGCGATGCGGCGACGGCGGCGGTGGTGGGCGGCATCGTCTCCATCGTGCTGCTCGACGGCATCTTCGCCGTGCTCTTCTTCCGGCTGGGCTGGTAGCGATGGACGGCAGCAACGGCGCCGAGGCGGTGATCCGCGTGCGCGACCTCGCGGCGCGATTCGACGGGCGGACGATCTTCGAGAAGGTCTCCTTCGATGTCCGCCGCGGCGAGGTCTTCGTCATCCTCGGCGGCTCCGGCTGCGGCAAGTCCACGCTGCTGAAGCACATGATCGGCCTCTACGAACCGGCCGAGGGCAGCATCGAGATCCTCGGCCAGCGCATCGAGGGGCTGGAGGGCGCGGCGCGCCAGGCGCTGCTTCAGCGGATCGGCGTCATGTGGCAGTCGGGCGCGCTCTTCGGCTCCTCGACGCTGGCCGAGAACATCGAGGTGCCCCTGGAGGAGCATACGGACCTGCCGGCCGAGGCGCGGGCGCTGGTGGCGCGCGTCAAGCTCGGCCTGGTCGGGCTCTCGGATGCGGCGCTCAGGCTGCCCGCCGAGATCTCGGGCGGCATGGCCAAGCGCGCCGGCATCGCCCGCGCCATGGCGCTCGACCCGCCGATCCTCTTCCTCGACGAGCCCTCGGCGGGCCTCGATCCCATCACCTCGGCCGGGCTGGATGCGCTGATCCGGCAATTGGCGCGTGAGCTCGGCACCACCTTCGTGGTGGTGACGCATGAGCTGCAGTCGATCCTGGCGATCGGCGATCGTTGCATCATGCTGGACAAGGAGGCTAAGGGCATGATCGCCGAGGGCGACCCCCGCCGGCTGCGCGAGGAGAGCGACAACCCCGTGGTGCGAGCCTTCTTCCGGCGCGAGGTGATGGCGTGAGCGCGGCCGCCGCGCATCGCCGGCGCCAGGCGGGGCGGGCCTAGCCATGCCGCAGGCCCGTGGACTCTATCTGCGCGTCGGCGCGCTGGTGCTGGTCGGCCTCGCGCTCGGCATCGGCTTCATCCTGTTCCTCACCGCCGACCGCCTGACCGGCAGCAACCAGCAATTCGAGACCTACAGCCGCGAATCCGTGCAGGGGCTGGAGGTGGGGGCGCCGGTCCGCTACCGCGGCGTCAGCATCGGCCGCGTCTCCGAGATCGGCCTGGTCTCGGCCGAGTACCGCCGGCCGCAGGGCGACCCCTACGGCGCCGCCTTCCAGCTCGTCTATATCCGCTTCGCCGTGGACAATGCGCGCATCGGCGAGACACTGAGCCTGGAGGATGCGATCCGGATCGGCCTGCGCGTGCGGATCGCGGCGCAGGGCATCACCGGGGTGAACTATCTGGAGCTCGATTTCGTGGACCCCGTGCGCTTCCCGCCGCGGCCGGTGCCCTGGGAGCCGCGCTTCCCCTATGTGCCCGCCGTCCCCTCCACCGTCGCGCAGGTGCAGGGCGCCGCGGAACAGCTGCTGGAGCGGCTGCAGGCGGTGGACCTGCCCGCGCTGCTGGACAATGTCATCGGCCTGGTCGCCGATCTCCGCGGCCAGGTGAAGGATGGCGACCTAGCGGTCACGCTGCGGGAGGCGGCCGAGCTGATGCGGGTGCTGCGCGCCGCGACGCAGGAAGCCGACCTGGCCGGCACCGCGGCCGAGCTGCGCGGCACCGCGGCGGATGCCCGCCGGCTGCTGGCCAGCCGGGAGATCGCGCAGGTCCTGGCGAATGCCGCCGCGGCGACGGCCGAGCTGCGCGCCGTCGCCGCCCGGCTGCCGGGCAGCGTGAACACCCTCGATGCCTCGCTGCGCACCGCCCGCAGCGTCAGCACCGACATCCAGGCGGAGCTGGCACCGATCCTGCGGGACCTGCGCGCCGCGGTCGCCAACCTGCGCGACACGACCGAGCAGCTCCGCCGCTACCCGTCCCAGGCGATCTTCGGCGCGCCGCCGCCGGCGCCCCCGGCGGGCCGCCGATGAGACCGGCCCGCCCACGCCACCCCTGCCGCCGCCACTCCCCGGCGCCGGCCCGCCTGCCGGCCGGAGGCATGCCATGACCCGTCGCGGACTGCTCCTGCTGGCGGCCGGGCTGCCGGCCTGCACCGTCCTGCCCGACCGCCCCTACCAACCGGCCCAGCGCTTCGCCCTGGCGCCGGAGCGGCCGCCCTCCCCGGCCCCGGCCCGGCGCGGGCCGGTGCTGCTGCTGCGCACCCTGCGGGCGGCGCCAGGGATGGACCAGCGGGGCCTGCGCATCCTCGGCCCGCGGGGCGAGGTGACGGTGGAATTCTGGGCGGAATGGACGGCGCCGCCCGCCGACCTGGTGGAGGAGGCGCTGCGCCGCTGGCTGCTGGCGAGCGGCCGCTTCACCGCCGTCACCGCCCCCGGCTCCCGCCTCCGCCCCGAGCTGATCCTGGAAGGCGAGCTGACCGCCCTGCAGGCCGAGCCGGCGGCGGGCATGGCCCGCGCCTCGCTTTCCGCGCTGCTGCTGACGGACGGCACGGGGGGAAGCCGGGTGCTGGGGCAGTTCCTGGCGGAGGGCACGGCGTCCCTGCCCGGCGGCCCCCGGGCGGATGGGCGCGTGGTCGCGGCGGAGGCCGCGGCGGCGATGAGCGAGGCGCTGGCCGCGGCGCTCACCAGCCTGGAGCGCGACCTGGCCGGGGCGATCGGGCGGCGATAGGGCCCGGAGCGGAGCGCGGGCGGGCGGGCGGGCATGAACGCCCGGGACGCATGCCCCGGCCTTAACAGGGAATTTCAGCGGATCGACATCCGGTCCCGGACGTCGATCCGCTGTCACCGGTGCTCGGGGCCGGGACGCGCCCGGCGGCATCGGATCAGGCGGGCAGGCCGATCCCCCTTCTCGGAGGGGGAGCTGGCTCAGATCGCCTCCTTCGCCTCCTTCGCGGCGGTGAAGGCGAGCTTCTTGCTCTCCGGGATCTGGATCTCGGCGCCGGTCGCCGGATTGCGGCCGGTCCGCGCCGCGCGCTTCTTCACCTGCAGCACCCCAAGCCCGGTGAGGCGAACCTTCTCGCCGGCCTGCAGGCGCTTCATCACCTCGGAGACGAGGCCGTTCAGCACCGCCTCGGCAGTCTTCTTCGGCAGGTCGTGCGTCTCGGCGAGGCCGGCGGCCAGCTGCTTCAGCGTGGTGGTGGGCGCAGCCTTGGTCGCGGGCTTCGTGGTGGTCGTGCTCGACATGGGGTCCCTCCTAGGTCGGTCGCGCCCAGGAATCACGGGCGCGAGACTGATGCAAGGCAATATGCCCTGGTTCCTGCCGACACTGGCGCCACCCTAACCGCCGCCCGACGGATCGCGCATCCGTTATCCCGGCCCGCGGGCCGGTGCACCGCCATGATCCTGGCGCCTGACGCGCCGCCGCAACACTGCCGGCGCGGGGCACCGTGCGCGCGCAATGCCGGAAAGGCTTGATATTTCATGCTTGACCGAAGCCGTGCCTCCCCGGCGGGGCACCGCGTGACCCGTGGCCGCCGCCCGGGCTGGTATCCTGGGCAAGCCTGCCCCGGAATGCCCGGCAGTCACGCCCCACGGTGCCGCGAAGGCCCTGCGGCGCCTCGGCGACCGGGCCAGCGGCCCCGAGTCGCTCGCGGTCATCCCGCGGCCCGGCGCAGGGCCAGGGGCAAGGGCCGCACCCGGCCCCCGCCATCCGGATGCCGCTCCGCCGTCGCGCATCGGCGGCAGAGCCGGTTCATGCCCCCGGGCGATCCCGCCCGGGGGTGCCTCGCCTCAGCGCGCCGGGGCCGGCGTCGCGGGCGGGGCCGCTGCGGGCCGATCGGTCGTGGCGGGGCCGCCGCCCATGGTGCCGCGCCGCGCCGTGTCGTCGGGTGCGCCGGTCGCCGTGTCGCGCGGGCCGCCGCGGCGGTCGTCGCTATAGGCGAAGCTCGGCCGCTCCCTCAGGCTGTCCTTGGTCGCGCCCGGCAGCGTCCAGCGATCACGCTCGGCATTGTATTGCAGCCGCTCGAAGGGGATGGCCACGCGCTTCGCGCCGATGCCGAGGAAGCCGCCGACCGAGAGCACCGCGACGGGCTGGCCGCCGCCCTGGCGGGCGATGAGCAGGTCATCGATCTCGCCGATGCTCTCGTTTTCCTCATTGTAGACATTCGAGCCGACCAGCTTGCTGGCGCGCAGGCCGTCGCGCATCACGGTCGTATCCGCGGCGGTCGTGCCAGCGGTCGCGCCTGCCGCGGCGGTGCCGGCCGGGCCGGCGGTGCCCTGCGGGTTGGCGCCGCTGATGTTGGTGTCGAGCGTGCGGTCGACGGCGCGCCCCGCCGCGGTGCCCGGTGGATTGCCGGGGGTGCCGTCCGGCCGCGGAACCTGCCCCTGCGCACGGTCCACGGCGCGGCCGGTCTCGGTGCTCGGCGGGTTGCCGGGCGTGCCGTCGCGCTGCTGCGCGAGGACCGGGCCGGTCGCCAGCACCGCGGCGGTGGTCAGCAGGGTAAGGGAAAGACGGGATTTCATGGCGATCACTCCGTCCATTCGTCATTGCCCGGCCCATGCCGGGGGTGGCGGAAGAACGATCCGGCCCTTGTCCGGTTTCGGTTCCGCGCCTGGACGTGAGGGTAGCTGGATGCCCTCCCCGCCGCCCTGCGGCGCCGCTTCCGCGCCACACAGGCGGCCGGGCGTGGGCGACGCGCGGCGGGGTGATCCCCGCCACGCTTCGCGTGACGCCTGCGCCGCCGGACAGCGCCCGCGGCCGGGAAGGCAGGCCCGCCGCCCGCATCGGCGCGGGCGGGGTCGCGGCGCAGGATCCTTCCGCTGCCGCCTTGCCGGACCGCCGGTCGCGCCTGCGGCGTGATGCGGCGCCGACGCTCCCGCCGTCGCACGATGCCGCCGCAGGCCGGGCGGCCACGGCTCTTTTGCCGCCGGCAAGAACCGTCGCCGCCCCCCGGCGTTGCTCTGGGTCCCTCGGCCGCCACGGCGTGGCAGCCGCATCGTCATGCCGGCGGCCCGGGTGCTGTTGTCGGACGGACAAGGGGAGGACGTCATGGCAGCCACCGGACTCGAGGTCTGGGACAAGACGCTGCAGACGACCAATATCTGGCTCGACGAGATCATGGCCGAGATCGGCCCCGACCGGCAGCTGGCTTGGCACGTGCTCTCGGCCGTGCTGCGCACGCTGCGCGATCGCGTGCCGCTCGAGCTGGCCGTCCATCTCGGCGCGCAGCTGCCGCTGCTCGTGCGCGGCGTCTACTACGACCAGTGGCATCCCGCGGGGAAGCCGGAGCGCATGCGCGGACTCGACGAGTTCCTGGCCGGCATCGCCGACAAGCTCGGCGGCGTCCGGCCGGTGGATCCGGGGGATGCCACGCGCGCGGTGCTCCGCACGCTCTCGCGCCATCTCGACCGCGGCCAGGTGCTGAAGGTGGCCGGCGCCTTGCCGCAGCAGGTCCGCGAGATCTGGCCGCTCGAGGACCTGCCGCCCGCGCAGGGCGCGGCGCGCGCATAGGCGGCCCGATGCCGGATGTCCGGCGGGGAACTCCGGGAAGGAGGAGGTTGAGGATGAAGGTCAGCGACAAGATGACGCGCAATCCGCGCCTGGCGAGCCCGGATGACAGCATCCGCGAGGTCGCCCGCACCATGGCCGAGATCGATGCCGGCGCGCTGCCGGTCAGCCAGGGTGACCGGCTGGTGGGCATGGTGACGGACCGCGACATCGCGGTGCGGGCCGTGGCGCAGGGCAAGGGCCCGGACACGCCGGTGCGCGAGGTGATGACCCCCGAGGTGAAGTACTGCTTCGAGGACGAGGAGGTCGAGCAGGTGGCGCGCAACATGGGCGACATCCAGGTCCACCGCCTGCCGGTGGTGAACCGCGACAAGCGCCTGGTCGGCATCCTCTCGCTCGGCGACATCGCCATGGGCGAGGGCCCGCGGCCGGCCGGGGAGGCGATGGCGGGCATCTCGCGCCCGGGCGGCCAGCACTCGCAGACCGGCGGGCCGCGCTCGGGGCCGGGGGCATGAGGCTGCGCCCGCCGCGGCATCCGCTCCTCGCCCTGGCCGTGGCGCTGGGCTGCGCGGCCGGATCCGGGGTGGCCGCGGCCCAGCCGGGCGCGGCGCCGGCGCCGGACACCTCCCGCGCCGCGCCGCCCGAGGCCGCCCCGGCCAGGCCACAGGCCCCCGCGCCATCGCCGCGCGACCGGGCCGGGGGCGGGCCGACGGGTGACGACACGGTCGAGAGCCATGAGCGCGGCGGCATCGCCCGCGGGGTCATCCGCCCGCGCGGCGAGGTCGATCCGGGCATCCACCGCGGCACGGTCCCGGACCCGAGCCCCGGCACCACGCCGGTCATCCCGCCGCCCGGGACACCCGGCGGCGATCCGACCGTGCAGCCCCGGTAGGGGGCGGCGGGGCGGTGTGGCCGCCCCGCCTGGCCTCCGGCGCACCCTGCCGGCCGGGGCCGAGGCAAGCGGCCGGCCCTGGCGTGCACCGACCCGACCTGCCCCGCCTCGCCCGCTGCGGGTCATTCCCGCGCGCCCTGCCGCGATCCGAGCCCGGGGCAGCAGCGCCGCGCGCGTCACCCTCCCGGCCGCAGAGGTGCTCCGGCGCACGGAGACGTGGCTGCCGGGAGCGGCGGGGCCGGAGGAACATCGCCCATGGCCTGAGGGCATGGGCATGGTCCGAAGCTGCGGCATCCTGACCCCGGCGGGCGCCGGCGCCTCATCCGGGGCGGGCGGCGCCAGGGGGCGGCGCAGCGCGCCCCGGCCTGCCCGCCACCGCCGGCCGGGCGCCGGCATGGCCGAACCCGCGGCCGCGCCCGCCAAGCGCATCAAGCTGGCGCTGCAGGGCGCCGGCGCGCATGGCGCCTTCACCTGGGGCGTGCTGGACCGGCTGCTGCGCGATCCCCGGATCGAGATCGAGGGAGTCGTCGGCACCAGCGCCGGCGCGATGAACACCGCGGTGCTGGCCGACGGCCTCGCGGCCGGCGGCCGGGAGGAGGCGCGGCGGAGCCTGGCCGCCTTCTGGCAGGGTGTCTCGGACCTCGCCCGCGCCTCGCCCCTCCAGCCATCCCTGCTGGACCGGTGGCTCGGGCCGGGGAACATGGCCCTCTCGCCGGGCTGGCAGCTGGCCGACCTGATGATGAAGATCTTCTCGCCCTACCAGCTCAACCCGATGAACCGGAACCCGCTGGTCGGGCTGCTCGGCTCCGTCGTCGATTTCGCGCGGCTGCGGGCGGCGCCGGCCCCGGCGGCCTTCGTCTGCGCCACCAATGTGCTGAACGGCCGGCTGCGCGTCTTCGGGCGGGCGGAGATGACGCCGGCCGCGGTCATGGCCTCGGCCTGCCTGCCGCAGCTCTTCCAGGCGGTGGAGGTGGAGGGGAGCTGGTACTGGGATGGCGGCTTTTCCGGCAACCCGCCGATCTTCCCGCTGATCTACATGGGCGGCTGCCCCGACATCCTGATCGTGCAGCTCAACCCCATCAACATCCCGGAGGTGCCGCGCGACATGCGGTCCATCCTCGACCGCGTGAACACGCTTGCCTTCAACTCCTCCCTGATGCGGGAGATGCGGATGATCCGCTTCGTGACGGAGCTGATCGACCAGGGCCATCTCGACGGCACGCGCTACACGCGCCTGTTCATCCACACGATCGAGGCGGAGGCCGAGCTCTCCGCCCTGCACCCGTCCTCCAGGCTGAATGCCGACCACGGCTTCCTGCGGCACCTCTTCGCGCTTGGCGCGGACAGGGCGGAGGATTTCCTGGCGCGGCATTTCGAAGCCATCGGCCAGCGCTCCTCCACCGATGTGGAGGCGCGCTTCTGCTGACACCCGCCTGCGTCGCGGGTCGGAACGCCGTGCCGCGGCCTTGGGGCGGTGGTGTGGCCGCGCCCGGTCCGCCGCCCCGGCCTTCGGCTCACGCCGCGCCGAACAGCGCAGGCGGCGGCGCCTCGATCCGCATCTCCACGCCACGGACGCCGGGAATCTCCTCCGCCAGCACCCGCAGGGCCCGCGTGACCTCCGGCGCGCCGCAGAAGCCGTGGAAGGTCACCACGCCCTTCTCGACCGTTGGCCAGACGAAATAGGGCCTGGCCCAGGACTGCCCGGCCATCGCCGCCTGGACGGCACGGCGGAGGCGCGCATCCTCGGCGCCGCCCTCCGGCGTCTCGGGCGGCGCCAGCATCGCCTCCAGCAGGTCGGCACGGGAGACGATGCCGATGAGCCGCCCCTCGCGCAGCACCAGCACCCGCTTGACGCGCCGCTCCTCCATCAGCCGCGCGATCTCCTCCGCCGTCGCCTCCTCCCCCACCGAGACGAGGTCGGTGGTCATCACGTCCCGCACCCTGGTGCCATGGGTCCTCGCATAGCGGTCGGCATCCTCCGGCGCGCTGGCGAGGAGAGTGCCGAACCAGCCGCGCGGGCGTTCCTCCGCGCCGGCGAGGCGGCGGACCAGGTCCGCCTCGGTGACGATGCCGGCGACAGCGCCACCCGGCTCCAGGACAGGCACGGCCGAGATGCCTCGGTCGGCGAGCAGCCGCGCCAGGGCGGCGAGGGGCGTCTCCGGCGGTACGGTCACCACCTCGGTGGACATCAGATCCCTGGCACGCATGGGCGTCGTTCCTCCTGTCCTGGCGCCGGCCGCTCCCGCATGACGCGCGGGCGGGCCGCATGGGTCGGCGCGGCTGTCCGGGGGCCGCGCGCGGTGGCGACCGCCAGCCTGCCGTCCTCCGCCGCCCCACCCTACAGGGGAGAATCGGCATGGCAGCCTTGATCTGAATCAGCGCCGCGTGAGAGGCCCTCCGTGGGCTCGCGCGACCGTCAGGACGCGGGCGGGCGGGGCCGGGCCGGGGAGAAGGCCGGCCCATGCCCGCGCCCGTTCCGCCCATGGCGGTGCCGCCCTGGCGGTGACCTCCACCGCGGCGGGCGGCGGGGCCGCGGAAAGCCCACGCCGCGCGATGGCGCGGTGAAGGCGGCGCTGCGGCGGGTGCAGGCGCCCGGCCGCCCCGCCGCGGCTCAGCCGATCAGGCCGAGGCTGCGGGCCAGCATGTAGAGGGCGACGAGGATGATCAGCCCGGCGAAGACCCGGGTGAGCGCGCCGCGCCGCCGCGCGAGGTGGCGCGCCACGCGGCCGCCGAGGATGCTGCCGAGCAGGCCGCCCAGGATGAACAGCCCGGCCAGCGGCCAGTCCACCAGCCCGGCGGCGGCATAGGTGCCGGCGGTGGTCAGGCCGAAGGCGGTGACCGCGACCAGGGAGGTTCCGATCGCCTGCAGCATCGGCATCCCCGTGGCGAAGACCAGGCCGGGGACGATCAGGAAGCCGCCGCCGATGCCGAAGAAGCCCGAGAGCGCCCCGACCGCGAGGCCGGTGCCGATGAGCGCCGGCGCGTTGCCGCGGTTCAGCCGCACCACCCGGTCCACCCCGCTGTCCTTCCGCCGCAGCATCAGCCCGGCAACCACCAGCATCAGCACGGCGAAGGCGGCGAGCAGCGCCTGCCCGTCCACGCTCCGCCCGAGCGCCGAGCCGGCGAAGGCGCCGGCCACGCCCGCCGCGGCGAAGACGCTCGCGCAGGGCCAGCGCACATGGCCGGCGCGGGCATGGCCGGCGAGGCTGGCCGCGGCATTGGCCGCGACCGCGACGGCGCTGGTGCCGATCGCCAGATGCGCGCCCGGCACCCCGACCAGATAGACCAGCAGCGGCACGGCCAGGATCGAGCCGCCGCCGCCGACCAGGCCGAGGGTGAAGCCGACCAGCGTGCCGGAGGCGCCGCCGAGCAGCATCTGCAGTCCCGAAAGCGTGGCGGTCATGGCGTCTGCCCCCCTCCCCCGGCGTCCGTCAGCCCGCCGCCATCGCGCGGTTCCAGGGCATCAGCCGCAGCAGGCGGGCCATGCCGCAGGTGCCGGTCAGGCCGGCAAAGACCAGCCCGGCGCCGACGAAGGCCGAGAGCGCGTAGAAGGCCGGCGCCACGAGAGCGCCGAGCAGCACGCCAAGCAGCACCAGCGCGCCGGCGGCGATCTGCACCTGGCGCATCAATTCGAGCGGCTGGCGGCGATCCTCGGCCACCGGCAGGCCGGCGCGCTGCCAGGCCTCCAGCCCGCCCGCGACCACAAAGGCCTCGCAGGCGCCGGCCTTGGCGGCAAGGCGCTGGGCACTGCCCTGGGTGCGGGCGCCGGAGCGGCAGTGGAACAGCACCGGCCTGCCCTGATGCACGGCAAGCTCCGCCTCCTCCAGCCGGGAGAGCGGCAGGTTGCGGGCGCCGGGGATGCGGGCGCGGGCATGCTCGTCGGGCTCACGCACATCGACCAGGGTCGCGCCCTGCTCCAGCAGGCGGGCGGCCTCTTCCGGGGTGATGGTCTTCAGCATCGGTGTGTCCTTCCGCGTGTCAGGCCTCGGGCGGGCAGTAGAGGTCGCGCAACAGGCCGAGCAGGCAGGCGGCCCTGGGGTCGGCCAAGCGGTAGAACACCGCCTGCGCCGCGCGCCGGGTCGCCACCAGCCCGTCCTCGCGCAGCAGGGCGAGGTGCTGGGAGAGGGCCGGCTGGGAGAGGCCAACCGCCTCCGCCAGCCTCCCCACCGTCATCTCCCCCGCGCCGGCGAGGTGGCAGAGCACCAGCAGGCGCCGCTCATTGGCCAGCAGCCGCAGCAACCGTGCCGCCTCCGCCGCCTTTTCCTCGAGCGCCGCCAGATCCGGGGCCGCTGTCGCCGACATCCTCCTGACCGCCTTCCTATTCTTACTGTGTCACTTGCTTCTTGGCCGTATACGCTGTTTCTGCAGGCAGCAGGGGCAGCGCGGGAGGAGGTGGACAAGGCCGACGGTGAGGCGGCGGCGAATGCTGGCGATTGAGTGCGGCACGTGGCGCTCAGGCCGGACCGGCACCGCGCGGCTGGAAGCCTTTGGATAGCGCAGGTGTCTTGAGCCGCCGCGCGGTGAAGCGGGATTGAGGGGGGAAAAGGCAGCGCTCGGCCACGAGGAAGCCGTAGG